>DASZOV010000126.1:0-17056 GCA_035550595.1 Vicinamibacterales bacterium | reverse complement strand
CAGGCGCCGCCACGAGCGCGGCGGCGAGAGCGACGACGGAGAAGAGCTTCATGACAGCCTCATGCTTGAAGTTCGCAAGTCGTCTTCTTTGCAGTGCGTTGGGGCCCCACCCCCAACGCTACGCGCTTCGGCGCCCTCACTGCGTTCGGGGCCTCGCGGTATCAACTTTTTTGATCCTGTCCCCTGTCAGAACCCCTCTCTAATTCCTAACTGCCACTGCACGCCGCGTTCGACGCGGTCGTAGGGGTGAGCCGCGGAGAGTTCGACGACGAGCAGGCCGAAGACGTTGACGCGGACGGCGCCGCCGATGCTGCGGACGACGCCGCGCGTGCCGCCGGCAAATGATGGGCGTGTCGTGCTCGTCCAGGTGACGCCCGCGTCCGTGAAGAACGCGAGATCCACCGGGATCCGTCCGTACTCGAGCCGTCCCGTGAAGAGCCCGGCGAGTGGCGCGCGCACCTCGACGTTCGCGACCGCGAGACGGCTGCCGATGAGATCGTTGAACACGCCGCACTCCGGCGTGTTGCCGCCACCCAGACATTCGAGCGCGGTGAACGACCCGACGCCGTAGCCGTGCACGAACTCCGGGTAGCCGATGTAGAGATCCGAGAGCCGCGGAAACTCGGAGTCCGCGCCATATCGGCCGAACGTCAGCGCGCGGACGGCAATCGTGACCGGCCGAACGGGCATGAAGTAGCGTCGCCAGTCGAAGAGCAGCGTCGTGTAGTCGAGCGAACCGGCCGTGCGTCCGATCTCGAGCCGCGAGCGCGAACCGAAGACCGGAGCCGTGGCGCCGAAATACGACGTGTCGTGGACGAGCGCCGTGCTGGCATTCGCCAGATACAGCGCGGGACCACCGTCGACGTGCTCGGTCGTGACGTTGACGAGATCGCCCGTCTCGAACGAGTACAGCCCGGTCCGCACGTCCTGACCGAACGTCACCATCTGGGCGCCGGCACTGGCTTCGAGCCGCGTCGCGACATTGAACGGATAGGCGGCGACACCCGCGATGCCGCGGCTGATCTGCCGCTCGATGACTTCCTGCACCTGCGACTGCCCCGCGTCGACGTTGTCGGTCCGCGTGAAGTAGCCGACGCTGTACGGCGTCACGCCCATCGACGTCGCCCAGTTCCACCGGTGCTTGCGATTGAAATAGGTGAGATTGGCGCCGAAATCCGACCAGCGGCCACCGATCTGCGCGCCGACGCCGAGCGTCCGGTCGCCGAGCATGTCGCTGAAGAGCGCCGACATGCCGCCGACGATCTCAGTGCCGAAGAGGCCGTTGATCGTGCCCGAGACCATCGGCTCGCCCACGCCGTCGAGCGACAGCTTGTGCCGATACGGCTCGGAGGGCACCCGCGCGCCAGCCGGTGGCAGCCCGCGCGCCGAATCGGCGAGAAAATGCGCGACGTCGCCCGACGGTCGCGACCAGCCCGGCAGAAGCGCCGCCTCGGTCGACGCGGCCGGCGGCACGAGCGACACGGTGTCCTCAGGATCGAGCACGTAGATGGCGTGGCCGTCGTTCTCGAAGACGCTGAACGCCAGTCGCCCCGTCGCGCGCGACGCGCTCAAGGCCGGACTCGTCGTCGTGATGCCCGCGACGCCAGTCGGCAGGGTCGACAGCCGCTCGATCGGTCCGCCGTCGATCGGCATGCGATAGAGATTGCTGACGCCGTCCGGATCCGCGATGAACGTCACCTTGCGGCCGTCGGCCGAGACCTGCGGGCTGAGATGCTTGCCGGTGAGGAATGCCGCAATCGGCCGCACTTCGTGCGTCGTCGTGTCGAGCGCCGCCAGCCGCAGCGAGCCGGCTTGGAGCGTCGTGAGATTCGTGCTGAAGCGCTCGGTGACGAAGACGATCGTCCGGCCGTCGGGCGTGAACGTCGGCTGCAGGTCCGCATACGCGTCGTCGGTGAGCCGATCGAGACGGCCGTCCTCGGCGAGCCAACAGCGATAGAGATCGAACAGTCCGCCGGCGTTGCCGGCGAGCACGATCGACTGGCCGTCGGGCGCATAACTTGGATTGATCGCGTCGTCGAGGCCCTGGAGCGGGATCTCGCGCATCACGCCGCCCGATCGCGGGTTGACGAGCACGAGCATCGGACGTCCGCCGCGCAGCGCCGTCATGGCGAGCGTGCGCCCATCGGGACTCCACGCACCGGCCGAGTTGAGGAACTCGAGACTCTCGAAGTGCGGATCGGTCGCCGACTGCAGCAGGCGGCGCTCGATGTGGCCGGTCGCCGCGTCGGCGAGATACAGATCGATCGAGAAGCGATCGCGTTCCGAGAAGAACGCGATCTCGCGGCCGTCGGGACTGATCTCCGGCCCGACGTTGTACTGCGACACGTGCTCGTCCGACGCGATGACGCGGCGTGGACGGCTCTCGACCGGCCCGAGCGCCTGTCCGACGACGTCGGCGCGACGGACGATCGCGTCGTGCCATTCGGCGGTGAGCGTCTCGGGATCGGTGCCGAGCTGGCGCGCGAGTCCCGCGAGATCGAAGCGCGGATTGGCCGCCGATCGAATGAGCGAGGCCACCGTGCCGTCGCCGTACTTCGCGCCGATGTACGCCCAGAAGGCGTGGCCCCAGCGGTACGGGAAGTATTTCGGGTTGTCGAGATCGCGCACCCGCGGCAGCTTCTCGCGGAGCGCCGCGTCGCGGAGCCACATCGCGGTCTGCGCGTCGACGGGGCCGAGCGACAGATATTCCGCCATGCCCTCGACGAACCAGAGCGGATACGCGAGGATGCCAGGCGCGGTGCCGACGTTGTCGTGTGGGTCGTCGCCCGTGATGTCGAACTGGAACGCGTGCACGAGCTCGTGACCGAGCACGTGGTCCGTGTCGGCGAGCGACCCGCCCATGGGAATGACGACGCGGCGTTTCATCGCCTCGGTGACGCCGCCGGTGCCTTCGCCGATGAGGCCCTCGATCGCGTTCGTCTGACGGAAGTGCGCTGGCGAGGCGTAGAGGATGATCGGCTGCCGTCCGCGCAGATCGTGGCTGAAGAAGCGAGAGAGCCGCGCGTACCAGCGCTCGGCCATGCGCGCGACGAGGTGCGCGGCGGCTTCTTCCTCCGGATAGTAATGAATGTCGAAGTGCTCGGTCTGGAGGACCTGGAACTGGAACGTGCGGTACTGAACTTTGTTGCGGCCGAAGTACTGCGCGCTGGCGACGGCGGGCACGGCGAGGAGCGCCGCGATGAGGCAGCCGATCACATGCCAGGTCTGCCGCCTCGTCATCAGCAGGCTCCTTCCGCGAACACGACACGGAGCGTCGTCCCGTTTCAGGTAAGATCCGGACAGCAGTCCGCGACACGAGACAGAGGACGAACGTCGATTATGGCACCAGCCGAAACCGCCGGGCGCACGGTGTTCTGCGCCAAGCTCAAACAGGAACTGCCGGGGCTCGATGCGCCGCCCTGGCCGGGCGCGCTCGGCCAGCGCATCTACGAGCACATCTCGCGCGAGGCGTGGGAGCTCTGGGAAGAGCGCATGAAGATGATCCTCAACGAGTACCGCCTGCTGCCCTTCCAGAAGGAAGCGCAGCAGCTCATCGCGACGCAGATGGAAGAGTTCCTGTTCGGCGAGAGCGACGCGACGCCGCCCGACTACACGCCGGGCCACTGACCTCCGCACGTCCCGCATGCCGCTCACCGAGTACAAGCGCAAGCGCGATTTCACGAAGTCGCCCGAGCCCGAGGGCGCCGAACCGAAGCCGCGCCACACCAAGGCGCCGCTGTTCTTCTGCGTCCAGAAGCACCTCGCGAGCCACCTGCACTACGACTTCCGCCTCGAATACAAGGGCACGCTGCTCTCGTGGGCGGTGCCGAAGGGGCCGTCGCTCGACCCGACGATCAAGCGGCTCGCCATGCACGTCGAGGATCATCCGGTCGAGTACGGCGACTTCGAGGGCGTCATCCCCGAAGGCTACGGCGCGGGCATCGTGATGTTGTGGGACCGCGGCACATGGACGCCCGAGGTCGACGACGTCGACGCCGCACTCGCGAAGGGCGACCTGAAGTTCACGCTCGACGGCTACAAGCTGAAGGGATCGTGGGCGCTCGTGCGCACGCGCGGCTACGGCGGCAACCGCGGCGACGGCCGAAGCTGGCTGCTCATCAAGCACCGCGACGACTGGGCGGGCGACGTGGACATCGCGACCTTTGCGCCGCTCAGCGTGAAATCGAACCAGGACTTCGCGGAGATTCTCGCCGAGGACAACCCCGCCATCTGGGCCACCAACCGGCCCGCGACCGGCGGCGACGCGGGTGCGTTGCTCCGCGACGCCATCGAACGAGCGGCGGCAATCAAGGCCGGGCGCGCGAAGGAGCCCTCCCCCCGCCCCGAGAAAGCCACCCGCGCGAAGCCCACGCGAAAAACAACCAAGCGCGCGAAGAAATCACGTTAGACGTTCGAACGCAGAAACCAGAAGCCGGTTCCTCGAAGCGGCTCACGCGAAGACGCGAAGCGCGCGACGTGAAGATGCGCCGAAGGCGCCCCCTTCGTTCGAAGTTCGAAGTTCGCAGTTCAAAGTTGGCAGGCGTCAGCTTCTCGAGAGCGCTTTCTCCCCCAACAGCCGTTCGGCGAGCGCCATCCACACGGCGGCGAGGAGGCGGCGGCGGTCGTGGCGGGCGATCGCTCGGCGCCAGAAGGCGCCTTCGATGACCTCGACGCACGGCGGCAGTGTGCCGAGGGCGAGTGGCGCCTTGTGTTCGCGCGCGTAGCGGTCCAGCACGGCGGGGCCGGGCACGGCGCTGTTGAAGACGAGCACGTCCACGTCGCGGCCGATCGCGCGGGTGAGTCGCGCCACCGCGTCGGCGGCCGTGAAGCTCGCCATGCCGCGTCCCTCGGTGAGCAGGTTCGCGACGACGATGATCGGTCCTTGCATCTCGGCAAGGGCCTCGCGGCAGCCGTCGACGAGGAAGATCGGGAGGAGGCTCGTGAAGAAGCTGCCCGGCCCGACGATGACGGCGTCGAGCGAGCGGATGGCAGCCGCGACTGACGGATGAATGGCGGCCGGTGGATCGAGCCACAGCTTCTCGATGGGCCGGCCCGCCGCCTGGCCTTGATCGACGGCGACCTCGCCGCGCGAGATCGATCCGTCGCGATGCTCGGCACAGAGCGTCGATCGCTCCACGGTGATCGGCCAGACGTGGCCGCGGCAGCCGAGGAGCGCGCGCAGACCGTCGACCGCCGCGAGGAAATCGCCACCGGTGTACTGCTCCATCATCGAGAGCAGCAGATTGCCGCCCGTGTGCCCGGCCAGTCGGCCGTGCTCGAGCATGGGCAGACGCGCAAGCAGGATTTCGCGCGCCTCGCGCTCGTTGCGTGCGAGCGCCAGCGCGCACTTGAGCACGTCGCCCGGTGGCAGCACGCCGAGCGCGTCACGCAACTGGCCTGACGAGCCGCCGCTGTCGAACATCGTGACGACCGCGTGCAGATCGATCCACGGATTGCTCTTCAAGCCGCCGAGCAGGCTGGGCAGGCCCGTGCCGCCGCCGAAGCACCCCACCTTGAGGACGCGTAGTTGCACGCCGTCATTCTATCCACCGGCCGCCACCACGGGCACGGGATCGTCGGAGCCGACATGGAACCAGCAGCGCGCCTCATTCGTCGTTAGAATGGCGACGTGCCCGATACCCTGACTCTCTCGGCGTCCGAACGCCGCGCGTTCGATCGGCTGGCGGCGGATCTGGCGCGCGTCCTCGGCCCGCGCTTCCACGCGCTCGTCGCGACCGGCCCCGCGTCGAGCGCCGCGTTCGCATCGTCGGTCACCGCGGCGGATCTCGAAGCACTGGCCGCGCTCGCCGGCACCTGGCGGCACGACGGGTTGGACATCCCGCTGCTCCTCACGCCTGACGAGTTCACGCGCTCGCTCGACGTCTTCCCCCTCGAGTACCAGACGATCATCGATCGGCACGTCGTCATCACCGGCCATCCGCCGTTCGACCATGCGCGTGTGGATCCGGACGACCTGCGGCGCGCGTGCGAGGTGCAGGCGAAAGGCCATCTCATCCATCTGCGTCAGGGTTGGATCGCGGCGGCCGGCCATGACGAGGAGTTGGCCGCGCTCGTCGTGCACTCGGCTCCGGCGCTGGCCGCGCTCCTCGCGAGCGTGGCGCGGCTCGATGCACACGCCGCAGCCGAACCCAACGCGGCTCGAGCCGGCGCGCGACTCGCGGGCCTGCCCGACGCGCTCATCGGCCGCGTTCTGGCGCTCATCCGTGAGCCCGACGGTGCGTCAGCCGTCGTCGCCGATCTGCCGGCCTATCTCCAGGCCACCGAAACCTTGTGGACGTTCGTCGACACGTGGCACGCGCGCTGACCCGGATCGCCGGCGTCGTGCTCGCCCTCGGCGTCGCCCTCGCGGCGCCGCGGCTGGCGCGCGCGCAGGATCTGCCGGACCTGACGGCGCCGGTCAACGACTTCGCGCACGTCATCGACGCAGCGAGTGCGCAGACGCTCGACACGCGCATCCGAGCGCTCCAGGCGGCGAGCGGCGACGTAGTCGTCGTCGCGACGATCAAGACGACGTCGCCCGACACGATCGAACAGTACGCGGTGCGGCTCTTCGAGCACGCGGGCATCGGCCAGAAGGGCAAGGACAACGGCGTCTTGATTCTGGTCGCCGTCGACGACCACCACGTCCGCATCGAGACGGGCTACGGGCTCGAGGAATACATCACCGACGGGTTCGCAGGCGAGACGATCCGGCAGGACATCCTGCCGGCATTCCGGCAAGGCCAGTACGGTCCCGGCCTCGTGAACGGCGCGACGCGCGTCATCCAGCGCATCGCCAGCGCGCGCGGCGTCACGTTGACCGGCGTGCCGGCGGCGCCCGCGCGGCGTGACAACGGCGGCCATCTCTCGGTCGGCGCGGCCATCATCGTCTTCATCATCATTCTGCTGGTCATCAGCTTCGCGTCGCGCGGCGGCGGCTCGTCGGGATTCGGCCCGGGCGGACGCCGGCGCGGCGGCTGGGGCGTCTGGCCCGGCGGCTTTGGTGGATTCGGCGGTGGCTTCGGCGGCCGCGGCGGTGGGTTTGGTGGTGGAGGCGGTGGCGGGTTCGGCGGCTTTGGCGGCGGGATGAGCGGCGGTGGCGGCGCATCGGGCGGCTGGTAACGCACACGCGACCGCGCCGCGCACGACAAGTTGCAGTAGAGTGACCGACAGGAGCATCGACATGACACGAAGCTGGCTGCGATCGACAGCGGGCCTCAGCGCGCTGGTCATCCTCGCGTGGCTGACGTCCGGTTGTTCGTACAACACGTTCACGACACAGGAAGAGGCCATCAAGGCCCAGTGGGGCCAGGTCGAAAACCAGCTCCAGCGGCGCAACGACCTCATCCCCAACCTGGTCAGCACGGTGAAGGGCTACGCGCAGCAGGAGCGCGACGTGTTCCAGGCGGTCGACGACGCGCGCGCCAAGCTGGCGGGCGCGACGACACCGTCGGACAAGATCGCCGCCGCGAACCAGGAGTCGGCCGCGCTCTCGCGTCTCCTGGTCGTCGTGGAGAACTATCCGCAGCTCAAGTCGAACGAGACGTTCGCGCGGTTGATGGACGAGCTGGCCGGCACCGAGAACCGGTTGTCGGTGGAGCGCATGCGCTACAACCAGCGCGTGCAGGAGTACGACACGCAGCGGCGCAAGTTCCCGTCGAACATCACGGCGAAGATCTTCGGCTTCAAGGAATATCCGTACTTCGATGCGCCGGCCTCGGCCGAGGCGGTGCCGAAGGTCGACTTCTCCCGCTAGGCGCGCCGATGAGTATGGATGCCATTCGCGCCGAGTTCGATCATGAGATGGCGCTGACGCGCCGCGTGCTCGAGCGCGTGCCCGAGCACGCCTTCGACTGGAAGCCGCACGAGAAGTCGTCGTCGCTCGGCAGCCTGGCGACGCATCTCGCGCGGCTCCCGCACTGGGGCGCCGACATCGTCGAGCGGTCCGAGTACGACTTCGCGACCGCGCCTCCGCCGGCCGCCCCGCCCGCGACACGCGCCGAGCTGCTGGCCGCGTTCGACGCGCACGTCGCCGACGCGCGGCGCGCGATCGAGGCGCGGAGCGACGCCGAGTTCGACGCGCCGTGGGTGTTGAAGCGTGGCGGACACACCGTGCTGTCCATGCCGCGCATCGCCGCGGTCCGTCAGCTCCTCATCCATCACATGATTCATCATCGCGGGCAGATGACGGTGTACCTGCGGCTGCAGGGCGTGCCGCTGCCGCCCATTTACGGACCGACGGCCGACGAGCGTCTGTGACGCGAGGGCTCGCGCTCGCCGGCGCGCTGCTGCTCTTCGCGCTCCTCGTCACGGCCAACTCGTCCGGATACCGCTACGGCGTCTCGGACCAGGCGTTCTACGCACCGGCCGTCGAGCTCGCCGCGCACCCCACGCTCTTCCCGCGTGACCGCGACGTCCTCGCAACCCAGACCAAGCTCTGGCTCGGCGACGAGGTGCTCGGCTGGCTCGCCCGGACGACCGGCACCAGCGTCCCGACGCTGTTCTTCCTCCTCTATCTCGTCACGGTCGGGGCCTTTGCCGCCGGCGCGTTCGCGCTCGCGCGGGCGCTCGGCGCCGATGGGTGGACGTCGGCCGCCTTTCTCACGCTGCTGACGCTGCGGCATCGGATCGCGCGCACGGGCGCCAACACGTTCGAAGGCTACATGCACCCGCGCGTGCTGGCGTTCGCGATCGGCCTCGCGGCGCTCGCTTTCGTTCTGCGGCGGCGCTGGCTCGCTGGCGCCGCGCTCATCGTCGTCGCGGGCGTCGTTCATCCGACGACGGCGGTCTGGTTCGCCGTAGCGGCCGCGGCGATGGCGATTGTATCGAGCGTGCACCGCACGCGGATCGTCATCGGTCTGGCGGTGGTCGCGGCGATTGCGCTACTCGTCGGACACGGGCTCGTCGCCGGACGACTTGTCGTCATGGATCCGGCCTGGCTCGCGGTGTTCGCCGATCGCGACTACCTGTTCGCAGCGCAGTGGCCGCTCTACGCGTGGCTCACCAACCTGCTCTATCCCGCCGTCATCGTCGTCATCGCGCGCTGCCGTCGACGCGCGGGTGTGAGCGTGCCGGGCGAAGGCGCGCTCGTCGTGGCGATGATCGTGCTCACGGCGATCTTCCTGGCATCGGTGCCGTTCACCGAAGCGCGGCTGGCGCTGGCCGTGCAGATGCAGGTGAACCGCGTCTTCTGGCTGCTCGACGTCGTGGCGACGTTCTATCTCGCGTGGTGGATCGTCGGCTATCTCGCCGGTCGCTGGCCCGCGCGCGCGAGGACGATGCTCGTCGCCGCGCTCGTCGCCTTGGCCGCTGCCCGAGGCACGTACGTCATGCACGGCCGCGGATCGCTCGTTCAGGTACGACCGCCGACTACCGATTGGACCGCGGCGCTCGAATGGCTGCGCGGCCAGCCGGACACATGGCACGTGCTCGCGGCGCCGGATCACGTCTGGCGCTACGGCGCGAACGTCCGCATCGTCGCGCGGAAGGACGTCCTCCTCGAGGTGACGAAGGATCCGGCGATCGCGATGTACGACCGGCGCATCGCGATGCGCGTCGCCGAACGAATGGCCGCGATGGCCGACTTCGACGCGTTCACCGTCGACGACGTCCGGCAGCTCGCGTCGCGGTTCGCGCTCGACGTGTTCGTCGACCCGGTGGACCGACCGTTCCCGCTGCCGGTTCTTTATCGCAACGCGTCGTTCATCGTGTACGACCTGCGGCCCCACTGAGCGGCGCCGCGGCGTCGCGCACGAGACGCCCGCCAACGAGTCGCAGGCTGCGAGCCGCGCACGAGGCGCAGGGCCGCGGTTGGCGGTTCGGACGCGAGTCCAGCCAGAAGACGAGCGGGTGGTGTCCTTCGAGGTTCCACGCGTCGTTGAGCATGACGCCGAACGCGCCCGAGAGAGTGGCGCGCGACGCGACGTCATCGTGCAGGATGACCGTCGATCCGTCCGGCAGATCGGCGGTCAAGGACGGGAGCTCGTCGAGCACACGCGTCGAGAGATCCGCAAGGGACACCCAGCGCGCCGATCGCGAGACGTACATCGGATACAACGCGATCGGCACGATCGCGGCGACTACGACCGCACGGCGACGACCGGCGTGTGTCGACCACGTCCACGCGCGATCGACGACGATGGCCGCGGCCAGACAGGTCCCGATCGACGGCAGGCACGCGTAGAGATCCGATCGCACGGGCAGGAAGACGGTGATCGCAAGGCCGCCGGCGATCCACAGCCCGCAACAAACGAGTGCCCGCGACATGGCAGGCGCCGGACGCCAACGAGCCGGACGCAGCAATACAAGCGCGACGACGGCCGCGGCGACGGCGAACGTCGACGCTCGATCCAGATATTCGAGCAGATTTCGAAGCACCGCGGCGGGCGCGGAGGTGAAGGCGTAGTACGCGGGCGCCGTCCATGGCGTCATCGCGCCGGTTCCGGACCTGGCCCAGCAGTACGCACCGAGGATCACGATCCAGATTGCGGTCCAGGCCATTGGCCGCGCGACGCGCCCACCGCGAGTTGCCGCTGGCGGCCGAATCCACAGCCATGCCGTGAAGACCGCGCCCACGACGACCGCTTCTTCCTTCGACAGAAGCGCAGCGGCGAAAAACACGCCGGCCAGTGCCAATCGGCCGCGGACGACGGCCGCGGCGGTGAGCGCCGCGAAGAGTGAGAGCAGTAGCGCCGTGCGTCCGCTCGTCCAAAGCAGCGCCCAGTGCAGACCGTGCGGATTGAGCAGCCATAGCGCGCCCGCGAAAACAGCGGCCGGCCATCGCAACGCGAGGCCGCGCGCGAGCCACGCAATGGCTCCGGCGCAGGCGAGGGCCAGCAGTAGGTTCGTCAGGCCATAGCCGAACGGACGCAGCCCGAACAGCGCGCGATCGGCCGCGAACGTGAGCGCGACGACGGGACGATAGAAGCCGTTGTCACTTCGGAAAATGCGCGCGATGTCGGAGAGATGCGCGATGCGGCTCGACGCGATCCACGCGAAGTCGTCCTGCACGAATCCGTGACCGACGCGCGGCACGTAGACGGCAAGAAAGACGACGGCCCAGACGACGAGCGCGGCCGCGAGTAGCGCACGCGGCACCGCGCTCGGCCCGACTGCATCTGCAGAGGCCATCAGCGGCTCGCCGTCGGTCGTCATCATCGAGCGAGCTCCAACCTCAAGATGCGCCGAAGGCGCCTCGTCCGTTCGAAGTTCGAAGTTCAAAGTTCGAAGTTTGAAATCCGCACATAATGATCTGAGTGTCTTCGTCGACTGTTTCGGTCGATCCGCCCGCCATCGTTGATCCGGGCGCGCCGGCCCTGCCGCCGTTCAACCTCCGTCCGTACCATCCGCGTCGCGGGCTCTCGAACGGTCACGTCATGACGCTCGTGGCTTGGGCGCGCCGCCGGGACTTCCCTGCGCTGCCGGCACCCGAAGCGCGCCTGTTCGACGTGGCGCTGGACACGCGCGTCCTCGCGCACTGTTACTGGCAACCCAATCGCACCGCCGCGCCCACGCTCCTCGGCCTGCACGGACTCGAAGGATCGTCGAGCGTCCACTACATGCGCGGGCTCGCCGACAAGGCGTGGCGCCGTGGCTGGAACGCGGTCCTCCTCAACCAGCGCAACTGCGGCGGCACCGAGCACCTGTCGCCCGGCCTCTATCATTCCGGGCTCACCGACGATCCGCGCGCGGTCATGCGTGCGCTCGCCGCCACCGATGGCCTCACGCATTTCGGCGTCGTCGGCTACTCGCTCGGCGGCAACCTGACGGTGAAGCTCGCCGGTGAGCTCGCCGACCATCCGGATATCGCCGTTCGCGGTGTCGTGGCGATCTGCCCGACGATCGATCTCGATCGATGCGTGCGCGCCATCGAGCGGCGGTCGAACATCGCTTATCACTTCAACTTCGTGCGCAACCTGAAGAAGCGGATGCGGCGCAAAGCCGAACGCCATCCCGATCTCTTCGATCTATCCGAGCTCGATCGCGTGTGGACGATCCGCCGCTTCGACGACGTCTACACGGCGCCGCACCACGGCTTCGGCGACGCCGCGCGCTACTACCATCGCGCGAGCGCCATCCGCGTGGCGGACCGCATTCGTGTCCCGACGTTGATTCTGGCCGCGGCCGACGACCCCGTCGTGCCGGCCGGTCAGTTCGCCGATCCCGTACTGGCCGGCAATCCGTACGTGCGCGTGGAGGTCACGCCGCACGGCGGCCACTGCGGGTTTCTCGCTCCGCCCTCGAGCGATGACGACGGCTACTGGGCGGAGACGACGGCGCTGGACTTCCTGTCGACCGTCATACCGGCGTAACGCCGCGCGCGCGCAGCATCTCGAGAAACGCGCGGGCGAACGCCGGGCCTTTCCCTTCGTCCTCGTGCTTGAAGTACACGAACGCGGACTCCCAGGTGCCCTCTTGCGCGAGCACCTGGTCGGCCCAGCGCTCGAGATCCGGCGGCGTGTAGCCCTCGTCGCGCAAGCGGAAATAGCCGTGCTTCGCCGTCGGCACGAACGGCGTGACGTGATCGCCGAAGTCCGCGATGCAGAGCGCGGCGCCGTGGGCCGACAGCCGTTCGTAGACCTCCGGCACGAGCCATGACTCGTGCCGGAACTCGAACGCGATGCGCACGTCCTTCGGCACGAGCGCGAGACATGCCTCGAGACGGCCGAGATCGCACCTGAGGCTGGGCGGCAACTGGAACAACAGCGGACCGAGATGAGGGCCGAGGCCCTGCGCGGTCTCGATGAAATAGCGGACGGCGTCCTCGCAGTCGGTGAGCCGGCGATCGTGCGTGATCTGCCGCGGCGCCTTGAGCGCGTAGGTGAACGGCTCGGGCGCCTGCGCGCGCCAGTTCTCGATCGTCTTCGGCGCGGGCATCCGGTAGAACGTCGCGTTGATCTCGACGCTGTGGAAGTGCTCCGCGTAGAACGCGTACATCGCCTTGGCCGCGATCTTCTCCGGATAGAAGTGCCCTTTCCACTCCGGGTAGTTGTAGCCCGACGTCCCGACGTGAATCCGCATGTCCTATGCTCGCTTGCTCGACCGCGCCACGGCAAGGACGACGACCGCGACGCCCCAGACCGCGAGCGCAACAAACGACGGCCAGAGCACGGCCATGCCCGTGCCCTTCAGGAAGATGCCACGGACGATCACGAGGAAATAGCGGAGCGGGATGACGAACGTCACCCACTGGATGACCGTGGGCATGTTCTCGATCGGAAAGATGAAGCCGGACAGGTAGATCATCGGCACGAGGAAGAAGAACGTCGCCGTCATCATCGCCTGCTGCTGCGTCGACGACATCGTCGAGACGAGCAGGCCGAGGCCGAGCGTGCAGACGAGATAGACGAGGCTCGAGAGGAACAGCAGTGCGACACTGCCGCGGAGCGGGACCTGGAACCACAGCACGGCAATCGCGATGACGAGAACCACGTCGACGAGTCCGACGAGCGAGTACGGCAGCAGCTTGCCGAGGATGATCTCGCTGCGCGTGATGGGCGTGACGTTCAACTGATCCAACGTCCCGGTCTCGCGCTCGCGCACGATGGCCATCGACGTGAGATTGGCCGTGACGACCAGCAGCAGCACGGCCAGGACGCCGGGCACCATGAAATTGCGGCTCTCGAGATCGGGATTGAACCACACGCGCACCCGACCGTCGAGCTGAGGTGCGCCGCGCGCTGCGGGGCCCGCCACAACCGTCGCATATTGGCCGACGAGCCCTTGCACGTAGGACAACGCCACGCCCGACGAGTTCGCGTCTGTGCCGTCGGCAATGACCTGAATCGACGGTCCGGCCGTGCCGCGCACTCGAGCCCGCGCGAGGTCGTCGCCGAACCGCGGCGGCACGAGCACCGCCAGCCACGCCCGCCCGCGTTCCAAGTCGTCATCAATCGCGCTTGGAGCCATCCGCTCGCCGACAACGTCGAAGTACGGCGACGCGGCGAATGTTTCCAGCAGTTGCCGGCTCGCGGGCGATCGATCGCCGTCGACCACGACGATTGGCACGTGCTGGACGTCGGTCGTGGCCGCGTAACCGAGCATCGCGAGTTGCAGGACGGGCGCGACGAGCACGAGCCGCAGGAGCTGCGGCGTCCGCCGGAGCTCGAGGAACTCCTTCCAGACGAGCGTGCGGATGCGGCCGATCATTGGCGCGCGAGCCTCACCGCCGACAGCGCGTACACCGCCAGCGCGTAGATGCCCATCGCGGCGAGCGATGGCCAAAGGAACTCCAGCCCGAGCCCCTTCAGCACGATGCCGCGAAGCGCGACAAGAAAGTAGCGCGCGGGCACGAGCGCGGAGATCCATTGCAGGACTACAGGCATGCTCGAGAGCGGAAAAATGAAGCCCGACAGAATCAGCGTCGGCAGCAGCGCCACGATCGCGGCGGCCTGGAACGCGACGTCCTGCGTGTCGGCGACCGTCGAGATGAACAGCCCCGTGCCGAGCGCGCCGATGAGGAAGAGCGTGATCGCGACGAAGAGCGCCAGCCAGTTGCCACGCATCGGCAGGTCGAAGAAGACCATGGCCGCAGCGATGATGGCGAGCGCGCCGGCCTGCGACAGCACGAGGTATGGCAGCGTCTTGCCCGCGACGAACGCCGTCGTCGACACGGGCGCCATGCGGACCTGCTCCATCGTGCCGCGCTCTTTCTCGCGCACGATCGAGAGCGCCGTCGAGATGACGGCCGTGATCATCGAGATGAACGCGATGAGCCCAGGCACGAGAAACACCGTGCTGCGAAGTTCTGGGTTGTACCAGACGCGCGGCTCGACGGACACGAGTGCGGCGTGCGGCCGTTCGCCCGTGGCGCCGAACGACGCGCTCTGCAGGAGCGCCGTCACGTAGCCGAGCACGGTCGTCGCCGTGTTCGCATTGTCGCCGTCGATGAGGACCTGTACGGCTGGCGACCCACCCTCGCCGAGCGTCCGCGCGAAGCCGACCGGAATGACCAGCACCGCGCGTGCGGTGCCGCGATCGACGAGCGCGTCGATCTGACGATCGGATTCGGGGGCGGCCACGACGTCGAAATAGGCCGAGCGCGCGAAGTCGGCGACGAGCGCGCGGCTCTCGGGCGTGCCGTCGCGATCCTGAACGGCCAGCGAGACGTGACGGATGTCGAAGTTCAGCGCGTAGCCGTAGAGGAACAGGAAGAACGTCGGCACGAAGACGAGGATCGTGAGCGTCCGTCGATCGCGGCGGATCTGCCGGAGTTCCTTGATCGCGACGGCCCAGAGTCCGGTCATGCGGCGCCAGCCTCCTCGGCTCGATCGATGACGTCGAGGAACACGTCTTCGAGCGACGGCAGGACGGGATCGATCGCCTCGACATGGACGCCTTTCTCCGCGAGCGCGCGCGACAGCTCCTCTGCCGTCGTCTCCTGTCCGCGCAGCACGGCATGGACGGTCGTCCCGAAGAGACTCGTCTTCTCGACCGACGGCATCGCGTCGAGCGCGGTCATGGCCTGCACCGGATTGGCGGCGCGCACTTCGACGATGGGCCGTGTGTCGAAGGTGGACTTGAGCTTGGCCACGGTGCCGAGCGCCGCCAAGCGGCCGGCGTGCATGATGGCCACGCGGTCGCATCGCTCGGCTTCGTCGAGATAGTGCGTCGTGACGAGCACCGTCGTCCCCTGACGCGAGAGACCGTCGATGAGGCGCCAGAACTCACGGCGCGACACGGGATCGACGCCACCCGTCGGCTCGTCGAGAAAGACGATTCTCGGCTCGTGCAGGAGCGCACAGCCGAGCGCGAGCCGCTGACGCCAGCCACCTGGCAGATCCCGTGCGAGCACGCGTTCCTTGCCTTTGAGCCCGCCCATCTCGAGCGCGAATGCGCGCCGGTCGGCGAGGCGTGCGCCGGTCAGTCCATAGAGACCGGCCGAGAAGCGGATGTTCTCGTCGACCGTCAGTCGTTCGTAGAGGGAGAACTTCTGCGACATGTACCCGATGCGCCGTTTGACGCCTTCGGGATCGCGGCCTACGTCGACGCCGTCGACCTCGGCCCTGCCAGACGACGGCTCGAGCAGTCCGCACAGCATGCGAATCGTCGTCGACTTGCCGGCGCCATTCGCGCCGAGAAAGCCGAACACCTCGCCACGCGCGACGTCGAAGCTGATCGCGTCGACCGCGCGAAACGCGCCGAACATACGCGACAATTTGTCGACGACGATCGCGTGCGTCGTGCTCACGGCTGCGCTCCCACGGCGCGGAGCAACCGCGCCTCGGCCACGCGGAGCGCCGCGGCAAGGCGTGTCCGCTCGAGCTCGGCTTCACGCTCCGCGACTTCGGCTTCGAGTCGATCGGTGTTGGTCGCCACGCCGACGTCGAACCGTTCGCCGACGACACGCCGTGCCTCGGTGGCCGCGGCCACGGCATCGGCCGACGCGTCGAGCGCGGCGCGGGCGGACTGCACGTCGAGGACACGCTGCCGGATCTCGACGGCCAGCGCATCGTCGAAGTCCTCGAGCTCGTAGTGCGTGGCGCTCGCCTGCGCGACGCTCGTGGCGTGATCCGCGCGCGCGCGGCCGCCGTCCCAGAGCGGCCAGGTGACGTTCACGCCGAGATCCCAGGACGTGTGCCAGTCATCGGCGCGCGGAAAGAAACGCGTGTTCGGCCGGGCGGGCTCGACGGCCGCGAGCGCGGCCACCTGCGGCCGCAGACCGGCGAGCGCCGCCGCGCCGGCCGCACGCTGCCCCGCTTCGCGCGCCTCGATCGCCTGCCGCTCGGGACGCTGGCCGCGCGCCCGCGCGACCAGCGTCCCGAGCGGCTCAGCGGCGACCGCCGCCGCGCCGGGCGTCTCGCGATCGACCGGCGTGGACGTCACGAGCGGCGTGCCCGGATCGAGGCCGACGAGCCGATCGAGCCGCGCCTCGGCAAGCGCGGCGTCGTTCTGCGCCTGGATGAGCGAGACGCGCTCGCGCGCTCGCTCCGCTTGCGACGACAGCAAGTCGTTCGGCGGCAGGAGTCCAGTGTTGACGCGCGCGCGGACATCGGCGAGCGACGCGTCGGCGCGCGCGAGCGCGCGCGCGAGCACGCCGACCGCGTCGCGAGCGGCG
>DASZOV010000125.1:0-20995 GCA_035550595.1 Vicinamibacterales bacterium | reverse complement strand
CAAGCTGAACATCCCGGTGCTCGGGCTCGTGGAGAACATGAGCCACTTCGTCTGTGCCGGGTGCGGGCGCGAGAGCGATATCTTTGGAAAGGGCGGTGGCGAAGATCTGGCTGCCACGATGTCGCTGCCGTTTCTCGGGCGTGTGCCCCTGTACGAGCCGGTCCGTCGGGCCGGTGACGCGGGAGTGCCGCTCGTCATGAGCGATCCGGAATCACCGGCAGCCGCCGCGCTCGTCGTGGTGGCCGAGCGGGTGGCACAGCAGGTCTCCGTGGCGTCCTTCGCGCGGGGTGCCATCCCTCTCGTGCCGGTGAGTTGACGGCCCCCGGGCATCTCCACGCCCGACCGGATCACGAACTAGCAATGCCCGGGCCGGCGCCCGGCGGCGCGAGCGCGTCGTCGTCCGCCGGACCTCATCACGGCGTCGTCCGACCGTGGATCGACGCCAGGGAGGCCGGACTCTACGCATGCGTATCGACGTTGCCAAGGTCACGCTCGCCAACGGGCTGGACGTGCTCGTCCACGAGGATCATCGTGTGCCGCTCGCGGCCGTCAGCCTCTGGTACCACGTCGGGTCGAAGAACGAACGGCCCGGCCTGACCGGACTCGCGCATCTCTTCGAGCACTTGATGTTCGAAGGCGCCGAGCACCAGCCGTCGGGGTTCTTCCAGCCGCTGCAGGAGGCGGGCGCGTCGCTCAACGGATCGACGAGCCCGGACCGGACGAACTACTGGGAGCTCGTGCCGAAGAGCGCACTGCGTCTCGCGCTGTGGATGGAAGCCGACCGGATGGGCTGGCTGCTGCCGGCCTTGTCGCAATCGCGCTTCGAGACGCAGCGCGGCGTCGTCTTGAACGAACGCCGGCAGAACTACGAGAACCGCCCGTACGGCCTGGCGCAGTTCGCGCTGATGGACGCGCTGTACCCGGACACGCATCCGTACCAGTGGCCGACGATCGGCCGGCCTGCCGACCTGATGGCGGCAACGCTCGACGACGTACGAGCGTTTTTCGCGCGCTACTACCATCCGGGCAACGCGTCGCTGGCCGTGGCCGGCGACGTCGACACGCGCGAGGTCGTGGATCTCGCGACCGAGCTCTTCGGCGACATCCCGGCCGGTCCGCCCGTCCCGCCCGTCGTCGTGCCGCCGGTGTCGCGTGTCGCGCGCCGGCTCCAGCTCGAAGATCGCGTCGAGCTGCCGCGTCTGTATCTCGCCTGGATCTCGCCGGCGCTCTTCGCGCCCGACGATGCAGCGCTGGACATGGTCGCGGATCTCGTGGGCAACGGACGGACGTCGCGACTGTACCGGCGGCTCGTCCATGATCGCCGCGTCGCCGTCGAGCTGGCCGCCGCGCAAGGATCGCGCGAGCTCGACGGACTGTTCCAGATCGTCGCGTCGGCCGCGCCCGGTTACTCGCTCGACGAAGTGGAAGCCGCCATCTACGACGAGATCGATCGCTTCGTCGACGAGGGGCCGACGGCCGAGGAAGTCGCCCGCGAGCACGCGCAGGCCGAGGCGACGTTCGTCATGCGGCTGCAGTCGCTCGGCGGATTCGGCGGCAAGGCCGATCAGATCAACGCCTACAACGTCCACCGCGGCGTGCCGGACAGCTTCGACGCGGACCTCGGCCGATACCTCAACACGACGGGCGCCGACCTCGCGGCGGCCGCGGGCCGCTGGCTCGTGCGCGAGCGCGCGACGGCGCTGGCCGTCGTCCCGCACGGCCGAGGCGACCTCGTGATTGCCGGCGCGGACCGAACGCCGGTGCGGGTGTTCTGATGAGCGCGCGTTTCGACATGCCTGTCGTCGGGCCGGCCCTTCAGGTCCAATTTCCAGACATCGCACGCGAGATGCTGCCGAACGGCCTGCGCGTGTGGGCCGTGCCGTTGCCGGTCCTGCCGATCGTCACGATTCTGCTGATCGTGCCGCGCGGGTCGGCCGACGATCCGGCGGATCGTGCCGGGCTGGCCAGCGTGACGGCCGACATGCTCGACGAGGGCGCGGGAACGCGCGATGCGATCGAGCTCGCCGCCGCGTTCGGGCGCATGGGCACGCACCTCGAGATCGAAACGCGCGCCGATGCGACGTTCTTCTCGATGACGGTGCTCTCGCGCTTCCTCGAGCCGTCGCTCGCGCTGCTCGCCGACATCGTGCGCCAGCCGCGGCTCGCGCCGGCGGACTTCGATCGCGTGCGCGAACTGCGACTGAGCCGGCTCCGTCAGCTCCGGCAACTCGCCGCGAGCGTCGCGGATCGCGCGTACGTGTCGGCGATCTTCGGCGACCATCCGTACGGTCATGGATCGCTCGGGACGACGGGCTCGGTCGAAGGCATCTCGCTCGACGACGTGCGGACGTTCTGGGCGCGACAGTTCGGACCTGGCGGTGTGACGCTCATCGTGAGTGGCGCGACGACGACGTCCGATGTCGTCCACGCGGCGTCGGTGGCGTTCGACGCCTGGGACACGGCTCCGGAGCCGCGGCCAGACGACGCCGCGTGGACGCTGCCGCCGCCGGCCGACCCGCGCATCCTGCTCGTCGATCGTCCGGGCGCGCCGCAGTCCGAACTGCGCGTCGGCCATGTCGGCCCGCCGCGATCGACGCCGGACTTCCACGCGCTCATCACGATGAACGCTGCACTCGGCGGTCAGTTCACGAGCCGCATCAACCGGCGGCTGCGTGAGGAGAAGGGGCTGACCTACGGTGCGCGCACGTCGTTCGACTTGCGTCGCGTGGCGGGGAGCTTCACCTGCGAGACGAGCGTGCAGGCCGACGCGACGGCGCAGGCCGTGGCGGACATCCTCGCCGAACTCGAGGCGATTCGCGGAGCCGCCGTGCTCACGACCGCTGAACTCGAGCAGGCGAAGGCCTCGCTCACGCGCGGCTACGTGCGCAACTTCGAGACGAGCGCACAGATCGCGCGCGCGACGGCGCAGCTCGCCGTGCACGGTCTGCCCGACGACACGTTCGATCGCTTCGTGCCGGAGGTCGATGCGCTCACGGCCGCTGACGTCCACGACGTGGCGGTGCGCGCGCTCTCGCCCGCGGAGGCGACCGTGGTCGTCGTCGGGGATCGCGCGCTCGTCGGCGATTCGCTCGCCGCGCTGGGACGCGTCGTCGCACCCGTCACGGTCGATCTGTAACATCCGTCAATCGGGTGCCGATCCCGCCCGAGGATCGATCCGCCCGATGCTAGACTGACGGCCGTATGTCCCTTGCGCGCTGGAGCGTCAGCCTGATCGCCGTCATCGGCATCCTGGCGGCGACGATCGCCGGCGCGACGATCTGGCTGCTCCTCACCGATCCGGTCCGCGGCGCCGACACCGTGTCGACCGCGATGGCGACCGGCGACATCACCCCGTTCATGCGCGCGCTCGGCGGTGTCATCGTCGACGCGTTGCGCGATCTGTTTCGATATCTCTGACGCGCGTCCGGCGCGGCTCTGCAGAAGAACGTGTCCGGGCCGCCACTGGGGGCGGCCCTACATGAGTACAACAGCGACACGCGCGTGCGCTGGCCGTGCCGCCCACGCCCGTGCGCAACGGCTGCGTGTCGACCGGTCACGTCGCACTGACGGCGGACCACATCTGTTGTAGGGGCGCGCCTCCCGTGTGCGCCCGACGCAGGACGTTCGTCTCTTGCAGGGGCGCGCCCCCGTGTGCGCCCGGACAATCTACAGCCGTTTGAGAAAGAACCGCGCGAGCGCGTAGCCGTCGAGGTACTTGAACGGCGCTTTGCCCGTCGTGTAGTGCCCGCAGGGCAACACCGCGACCTCGTGCGGCACCCGCTGTTCGTCGAACTCGGCGATGAAGACGCGCGAGAGATCGACGGGGAACGTCAGGTCGTATCGCGCGTAGATGAGCAGCACCGCGCGCCCGTCGACGCGGCGGATGAACGGCCACGGGCTGATCGGCATCCACACGCGGCGCAAGGCGTCGAGCGTGATGTGGCCGTCGAGCCCCTCGCGGACGTGCCACGTCGAGAGGCCGCGCCAGACGACGTCGGCGAAGTAGGGCGAGACGTGATTGAACGCGCCCGCGCGGATCGCCGGTTCGTGCGCCATGGTCAGCATCGCGAGACACGACCCGAGGCTCGTGCCCATGATGCCGATGCGCTCGTACCCTTGCGCGCTGAGCCACGCGACGAGACCACGCGCGTCGAGCACGGCCTGTCGATTCACCTGCAGCGTGCGGCCGATGTTCGAGCTGACGATGTACTCGGCGCGCGCGAGGTGCGCGGGGCGGCGTTCGTCGTGGTAGGGCAGGCTCAGGCGCACGCCGGTGATGCCGAAGCGTGCGAACAGCCGGCACAGTCCGACGTGCCCCTGTGGATCCGAGTTCCACTGCGGCAGCACGACGATCGCGCGCCGCGGCCCCGCCGGTCGTCGATCTTTCGGTGCCGGCTCGTAGATGCGCGCGACGACCGTGTCGTTCTCCACGTCGCCCGTCGTGAGCGCGCTCGCGAATCGCAACACATCGCCTTGACGTTCGGCGTCATGAGGCGCTGGTGAGCGATAGAACGCATCCGTGTCGGCGAGCGTTTCGACGGACCAACGCTCGATGGCGGCCAGCGGATCGGCGGCGGCTTCCGGCGTGTCGAGACCGAGCCAGTCGAGGCCCCACTCGAACGGCCGCACGAACCGGTTCGTGTCGACTTCGTTGAGGCGCCGCTCCCAGCGGTGGAAGAGCCGCTGAATCACGAGGCGAGCGCCCGCTCGCACGCCGCGGCCACGGCCAGCAGATCCATCGTCCGTCCGCGTCGGCCGACGATCTGGAGACCGACCGGCAGTCCGTCGACGGGAATCGGAATCGAGATCGCCGGATGCCCGGTCAGATTGAAGAGTTGTGTGAGGCGCAGCATCGCGCTGCGAATCGGCAGCGTCGCGTCGCTCGACGGATCCAGTCGGACGTCGGTCGCGCCGAGTGTCGGCGCGACGAGCGGCACGGCCGGCAGCACGAGCGCGTCCGCGCCAGCGAGCGCGGCGTCGACGTGGGCGGCGAGTGTGCCCTGCATCCTGCGCGCCGCGAGATAGTCGACGGCGAGCGTCGTGCGTCCAAGCCGGATGCGATCGAGCACGGGCGACGTGTACCGATCGGCGCGCGCGTCGAGGTACGGCGCGTGCCAGTCGGCGGCTTCGGCGACGACGAGCGGCAGATAGGCCTTCGGAATGGCGTCGGTGCCGGCGATCGCTCCTGGCTTCACGCTGACGCCAGCCGCCTGCAGCCGCGCGATCGCGCGATCGACGGCGGCACGGACCGGCGTCTCGACGAGCGCATCGAAATAGCCGTCAGGCCGCACGAGCGTGAGCGTGCGCGGATCTCGACGTTCGATCGTGCGCGGCGCGGCGCCCGCGAGCACGGCGAATAGCCACGCGCAGTCCTGCACGGTCCGCGCGATCGGTCCGACGTGATCGAGCGACGTGCTGAGCGGCACCACGCCGTCTGTCGGGATCTCGCCATAGGTCGGCTTGAGGCCAACCACGCCGCAGACGGCCGCCGGAATCCGGACGGATCCGCCCGTGTCGGTGCCAATCGACGCGAGGCCCATGCCGGTTGCGACCGCCGCGGCCGAGCCGCCGCTCGACCCGCCTGCGGACCGCGAGGGATCGAGGGGATGGTGGACCGGCCCGAACGCCGAGTCTTCCGACGTCGTGCCCATCGCGAACTCGTGCAGGTTGGTGCGGCCGAGACAGATCGCGCCCGCGTCGCGCAAGCGCGTGACGATGAGGGCGTCGGTCGTCGGGACGCGGTCGTCGAGGACGCGCGAGCCGGCCGTCGTCACGACACCGGCGACGTCGACGAGATCTTTCAGCGAATAGGGGATGCCGTGCAGCGGACCGCGGTCGATGCCACGCGTACGCTCGGCGTCGACCGCATCGGCCATGGCGCGGGCACCCGCGGCGTCGATCGTGATGAATGCGTTGACGCGCGTGTTGTCGGCGTCGATCGCCGCAAGACTCGCCTCGACCAGCTCCCGCGCCGTTGTCGTGCCCGCACGAAGCGCAGCTTGCGCGCCCGCAATCGTGTCCGGAGTCGTCGTGTTACTCATGCGCACCGGACGTGGCGGCGCTTCGAGCCGCCGGCGCGGCGTCGGGCGGCGTCAGCAGGCCGCGATTGCGCAGCCATTGCGCGAGGAGCGGTGGCCATGCGTCGAGCGTGGGATCGCTCATCGCCAGACCGACGCCGTGACGGCCCGGCCTGAAGATGTGCAGTTCGGCGGGCACGTGCGCGGCGCGGAGCGCCAGATAGAAGCGCACGCTGTTCTCGGCCGGCACCGTCGTGTCCTCATCGGTGTGGAAGAGGAACGTCGGGGGCGTGTCGGCCGTCACCTGTTTCTCGTTCGAGAGCTCGTCGAGCAGCGCGGGATCCGGATGATCGCCGAGCAGGTTCTTGAACGATCCGTCGTGACGATACGGCTCGTCGGCCGTGATGACAGGGTAGGCGAGCACGAGAAAGTCTGGACGGCTGCCCACGCGATCAATGGGATCGGTCGCCGACGGCTGGCCCGCGTCGAAGTGCGTGGCCGCGGTCGATGCGAGATGTCCGCCCGCCGAGAAACCCATGATGCCGATGCGATCGGGCTCGACGCCGAACTCGGCCGCGCGCGACCGCACGATCCGGATGGCGCGCTGGGCGTCACCCAGTTCGATTGGATGGTGATAGGTCGGGCCCAGCCTGTACTTGAGCACGAATGCCGTGATGCCGAGGCCGTTGAGCCAGTTGGCGACCTGGCGTCCTTCGTGATTCATCGCCAGGTTCTGGTATCCGCCGCCGGGCGCGACGACGACGGCCGTGCGCGCGGCGCGGCCGTAGGGCATGTACACGGTGAGCGTGGGGATGTCGCGATCGGCGGTGCCCTGCGCACCCGGCGCGGGACCGTCCCACAATCGGATCGTCCACGGATCGACGGGTTGCGGCCGAGTGGCGCCGCGCGCCGGTGTTTGCGCGGCGAGCGGGGCGGCCACGATCAGGCACAGACCGAACGCGAGACTCGCGAGGAGGCTGGTTCTCATGGGGAGTATCTCTGGCGCGCCGGCACATTCTGCCCCGCGCACACTGCCTTGCGGAGTTTAGAATACCTTGCCACACTGGGGTGACATCGAGTCCGCGCGCATTCGGCGCTGCGGGTCGATGCCCGCCTGCGTGGCCAACCGCGGCCGCGCGTAGTCTTCGGACGCCCCCCAGCTCGTGGTTGATTGGCACCGCATCACGGGAGCTGACCTCATGGACACACCGACCTCTCTCGCCCCGCTCGGGCGTCGCGCGCTTCTGGCGCCTGCGCTCGCGGCCCTCGGTCTCTTCGTCATGGCAGGCTGCAGTCAGCCGCAGCCCTCGGCACCGCCGGCGGCCCCGGCGCCATCGCTGCCAACGAGTCCACGCGTGTACGCGTCGAACGAAACCGAGGGGCACGTCGTGGTCATCGATCCGGCCAGCGAGTCGGTCGTGGCCCGCATCGAGGTCGGCAAGCGTCCACGCGGTCTCCGGTTGTCGCCCGACGGCAAGACGCTGTTCGTCGCGCTCTCCGGCTCCCCCATTGCCGGCCCTGGCGTCGATGAATCCAAGCTGCCGCCGCCCGATCGGTCGGCCGACGGCATCGGCGTCGTCGATCTCGCGACACAGACGCTCACGCGAGTGATGGAGAGCGGGCAGGATCCGGAGAACTTCGACGTCTCGCCGGACGGCACGCACATCTACGTCTCGAACGAAGAGACGTCCGAGATGTCGGTCGTCGACGTCGCCTCTGGCAAGGTCACAAGTCGCGTCAAGGTCGGCGAGGAGCCGGAGGGTGTCGGCGTGCGGCCCGGCGGCGCGGAGGTCTACGTGACGTCGGAGTCCGACAGCGAAGTGGCGGCGATCGACACGACGTCGTTCAAGGTGCTGAAGGAGATCAAGACGTCGGCGCGGCCGCGCGGCGTGGCGTTCACGAGCGACGGCAAGACGGCGTTCATCACGAACGAGAACGGCGGCACGGTCACGGTCATCAACGCCGAGACCAGCAAGGTCGTGGCGACCATCGCGATGCCGAAGGTGAAGGGCGCACCGGCGCCACCGCGGCCCATGGGGATGGCCTTTTCCCAGGACGGCGGCACGCTCTTCGTCTCGCTCGGACGCGCGGGCGGGATCGCGAAGATCGACGTCGCCACGCACAAGGTGACCGGCACGTTCGACAACGTGGGTGCGCGGCCGTGGGGCATCGCGCTCAGCGCCGACGGCCAGAAGCTCTACAGCGCGAACGGACCGTCGGGCGACGTCTCGGTCATCGACATCGCGACCGGCAAGGTCGACACGCACATCGCTACCGGCGGCAGCCCGTGGGGCGTCGTCGTGCGGCCGTAACCGTCATCGCCGAGGAGCCGTCATGTCCGCACACTCGTTTCGCTCATGGGCGCGCCGCGTGTTCACGTCGGCGGGTCGCGTGTCGTTAGGTCTCGCGCTGGCCACCGCGGCCGTGGCGACGGCGCAGGCGCAGGATGCACAGACGCCCGCCAGCGGATCGCCGCCAGCCACTCAGACGCAGTCCGGCGCCCCGGCCCCACCGCTTCCCTCCGTGCATGAAGTCGTCGACGTCGTCGGCGTCACGCCGGTGGACGATCTCGGCGTGCCGCGGTCGGCCGTGGCGGCCAACGTCCAGACCGTGTCGGCCACGGACTTCTCCGACCGGCCGGGCGCAACGTTCGGCTCCATCCTCGAGACGCAACTCGCCAGCGTCCACCTGAACGAGGCGCAGTCGAATCCGTTCCAGCCGGATCTCCAGTTCCGCGGATTCGTCGGATCGCCCTTGCTCGGCCTGCCGCAGGGCATCGCGGTCTATCAAGACGGCGTGCGCATCAACGAGCCGTTCGGTGACTCGGTCAACTGGGACCTCGTGCCGGAGAACGCGATCGAGAGCGTGCAGATGACGCCCGGGTCGAGCCCGCTCTTCGGATTGAACGCGCTCGGCGGTGCGCTGTCGATTCGGACGAAGACGGGGTTCACGAGTCCCGGCACGTCGGTGCGCGTCGACGGCGGATCGTTCGGACGCCGCTGGGTCGAGGCCGAGAGCGGTGGACACAATGACAAGCTGAGTTACTTCGTGTCCGGCCGGCTGCTCGCCGAGGACGGCTGGCGGGACTTCTCGCCGTCGCGCCAGCGTCAACTCTTCGGCAACGTCGAGTGGCACGGCACGAACAGCGTCGTCGGTGGCACGCTGACCGTGGGCAACAACCGGCTCGTGGGCAACGGCGCGCTGCCGATCCAGTTGCTCGACGAGAATCGGAACGCGATCTTCACCTACCCGGATCAGACCGAGACGTCGCTCGCGCAGATGTCGCTGCACGGCCGTCGCGCGATCAATCGCGACGTGACGGTCGACGCGACGATCTTCTACCGGCCGGCGACGATCCGCACGATCAACGGCGACGACAGCGACTACGACGAGTGCGAGTCGCCGGCGTTCGACGACTTCCTCTGCGGCGAGGACGGCGACGGCGATCCGGTCATCGATCGGTCGGGCCAGTACGTACAGGCGCCCGACGATGACGATGAGCTGAACGGCACGAACAACTCGTCGCTGACCAAGTCGCGGGGCTGGGGCGGCACGCTGCAGGCCACGGTGACCAAGCGCCTCGCTGGTCGCGCGAATTACTTCATCGCGGGCACGACGATCGACGGCGCGCACACGCGGTACGAAGCCGACACGGAGCTCGCGACGCTCACGGCCGAGCGCGGCACGATTGGATCCGGCATCTTCGACTCGGACGCGTCCGTCCGTCTGCGCACGACCGACAGCCACGCGGGCTTCTACGTCGCGGACTATCTGACCGTCGTGCCGACGGTGACCGTGTCCGCGGCGGCGCGCTACACGCACAGCACGATCGATCTGCACGACCAGCTTGGCGACGCGCTCAGCGGCAATCACGCGTACGACCGCGTCGACCCCTCGGTCGGCGTCACGCGCGACATGGGCCGCGGCGTGACGGCGTTCGCGAACTTCGGCATCTCGTCACGCGTGCCGACGCCGTCCGAACTGAGCTGTGCCGATCCGGACGCGCCGTGCCGGCTGCCGAACGCCTTCGTCGCCGATCCGCCGCTCGACGCGGTCGTCGCGCACACGATCGAGGTCGGCGGCCGTGGCGGCGCACGGCGGCTGAGCTGGGCCGGGTCCGTGTTCCGCACGCGCAGCACCGACGACATCCTGTTCATCAGCAGCGGTGCGCTGACCAACACGGGGCACTTCGAGAACGTCGGCGACACGATGCGCACCGGTCTCGAGCTGTCGCTCTCGGGGCTCGTGACACCGCGCATCCGCTGGAGCGCGGCGTACACGAATCTGGTCGCCACGTTCGCGTCGCCGCTCGTGCTGAGCAGCCCGAACCATCCCGACGCCGTCGACGGCGAGATCACCGTGCCGGCCGGGAGCCGGCTGCCGAGCATTCCCCGACACGATTTGAAGGGCACGCTCATGGCCACGGTCGGCCGCACGACGTTCGGCGGCGACGTGGCGTATCTCTCGTCGCAGTATCTGCGCGGCGACGAAGCGAACCTCCTGCCGGTCATCGACGGCCAC
The DNA here is from genome assembly GCA_035550595.1 of Vicinamibacterales bacterium. GTDB lineage: Bacteria > Acidobacteriota > Vicinamibacteria > Vicinamibacterales > SCN-69-37 > CALFMR01. The sequence goes on along the minus strand of DASZOV010000125.1, from coordinate 10,457 downwards.
GTCGTCGTGAACGTGTCGGCCTCGCACGTGCTGGGGAAGTACCTGCAGGTCACCGGCCGCATCGCCAACCTGTTCGGCGCGGAGTACAACACGTTCGGCCTGCTCGGCGAGGCCGACGACGTGCTCGGCGACAACTACGACGACACGCGGTTCCTGTCGCCGGCCCCACCGCGCGCCGCCTGGGTCGGCTTTGAGGTACTGTTGCCCTAGCGGCTGCCTGCCTCTCGCCGCCGGCTCGTCGAGCCGGCGGCGACTCGCCCGTCTGACGTCGAGCTCCGGATCATGACCTCACTGCTCCTCGCGCTGCCCCTGATGGCCTCCTCTACACTCGCGGCGTCTCCGCCGGCCATCCAGCAGGCGGTTCCGGCAGCCACGCTCGCCGGTGTCGTTCGCGATGGCGCTGGCGGCGCCGTGGCCGGCGCGTCGGTCGTCGTCCGCGCGGGAGGGCAGGAGGTTCGCGCCGTCAGTGGACCGGACGGACGCTTCGTCGTGGCGCGGCCCGCGGGCGTCGACGTCGAGATCGTCGTCAGCGCGCCGGGATTCGCGGACGGTCACGTCGCGGTGGCCGCGGCCGAGGCGGGAACGGGCTTGTCGATCGTGCTGGCGCCGGCGCCCCTTTCAACGGCCGTGACCGTGACGGCGACCCGCGGCGAAGAGCGCGTCGGCGACGTGCCGGCCAGCGTGAGCGTGATCACGCGCGACGACATCCAGCGGTCGCCCGCTGTCGTGGCCGACGATCTCCTGCGGCAAGTTCCGACGTTCAGTCTGTTCCGGCGCGCGAGCAGCCTGGCCTCGCATCCCACGGCGCAGGGGGTCTCGCTCCGCGGCATCGGGCCGAGCGGCGTCAGCCGGACGCTCGTGCTGCTCGACGGCGTGCCGTTCAACGACCCGTTCGGCGGCTGGGTCTACTGGACGCGCGTGCCGCTCGCGAACGCCGAGCGCGTGGAGGTCGTCGACAGCCCCGCGTCGAGCCTGTACGGCAACTACGCGATGGGCGGCGTCATCAACATCCTGACGGCCGCGCCCACGGCGAAGACGTTCGCGTTCGAGACGCAGTACGGCACGCGGTCGAGCCCGAAGGTCGACGTCTCGGGCAGCGACGTGTTCGGCAAGCTCGGCATCTCGTTCAACGTCACCGGCTTCGACACCGACGGTTATCCCACGGTCGCCGCCGACGAGCGCGGCGCGGTCGACGACAACGCGTCAGTGGCCTACGGCAACGCGAACGTCAAGCTCGATTACACGGTGAACGACCGCGTGCGCTTCTTCGGCCACGTCGGCTACTTCCACGAATCGCGCGACAACGGGAAACACAGCACGTTCGACGGCGCCGAAGAGGCGAACGACACGAGCTGGACGACGGCCAGCGGCGGCGTGAACCTGTCGCTCGCGGGTCACAACGAGATCCAGGCCACGGTGTTCGGTGACGACGAGCTGTTTCACAGCACGTTCCTGGCGGTGCCGGCCGCGACGCCGCCCCGGAGCATCGGCCGCATGTCGCTGCGCCAGACCGTGCCGACCGACGGCACCGGACTGTCCGTGCAGTGGTCGCGGCCGTTTGGCGGCAAGCAGGTGGTGTCAGCGGGCGTCGACTGGCGGTGGGTGGACGGCGACTCGCAGGAGAACGTGCTCGACAGCCAGGTGGGCGAGACCGTGACGACCGCGCGCATCTCGGGCGGCACGCAGCAGATGTCCGGCGTCTTCGTCCAGGATCTCGTCAAGCCGGTCGATCGGCTGACGTTGACCTTCAGCGCGCGCATCGATCACTGGCGCAACTACGACGCGCACAATCTGGAGACGAGCGTCGCGACGGGACTGCCGACGGCGAACAACGATCCGTCGCTGCCCGATCGAGCCGACACGGTCGTCAGCCCGCACGCCGGCGCACTCTATCGGCTCACCGATCGCGTCAGCATCTGGGGCGGGGTCAACCAGGGCTTCCGCGCGCCGACGTTGAACGAGTTGTACCGGCAGTTCCGCGTGGGGCAGGTCCTGACACTGGCCAACAACCAGCTCGGTCCCGAGCGGCTGCTCGGCGGCGAAGGCGGCGTCGAAGTGGCCGTGACGCCGCGCGCGACGTGGCGCGCGACGTGGTTCGACAATCGCATCAAGGACGCCGTGTCGAACGTCACGTTGAGCACGACGCCGTCGACCGTGACGCAGCAGCGCCAGAATCTCGCGCGGACGCGCATCCGCGGCCTTCAGACGGATGTCGAATACCGGTTCGGACCGTCGTGGCAGTTCTCGGGTAGCTATCTCTACGAGCACGCGCGCGTGGCCGCCGTCGACGACCCGGCGCAGCTCGACATCGTCGGCAACTACCTGCCGCAGGTGCCCAAGCAGCGCGCGACGCTGCAGATGACCTACATGAACCCGCGCTACCTCACGTTGTCGGTCGATCTGCAGGCCGTCGGGCGGCAGTTCGACGACGACGAGAATCTGCGGACGGTGCCGGGCGAGTCGTCGCCTGGGCTGCCGGGCTATGCGGTCGTCGATCTCTCGGTGTCGCGCGCAATCGGACACAATCTCGACGCGTTCTTGTCGGTCGAGAACCTCTTCGACCAGGACATCATCGTCGGCACGCTGCCGACGACGATCGGCGCCCCACGCTTCGTGAGCGGCGGCATTCGCGTCCGCTGGGCGGGACGATGAACGTGCGTCGCGTGCCTCGAGAGCGTTCAGCGGTCGCGTAGCGCTTCGACTGGATCCACACGCGTCGCGCGGCGCGCGGGGATGTAGCACGCGAGCGTGGCGACCGCGATGAGCAGCGCCGTGACGCCGGCGAAGACCTGGATGTCGCGCGCGCCGACGCCCACGAGCAGGCTCTGCAGGTACCGGCTCACGGCGAGCGCGGCCGCGAGGCCGACGACGAGTCCCAGGCCAACGACTGCCAATCCCCGGCGGAAGACGAGCGCGAAGATCGCACGCGGCGCCGCGCCGAGCGCTTGCCGAACGCCGAGCTCGCGCGTACGTTGCGCGACGCTGAACGCCAGCACGCCGTAGATCCCAATTGCCGACAGCACCAGCGCGACCGCGCCGAAGACGGCGAGCAGCAGCATCGGCGCGCGTCGCGGTTCGAGCGACTGCGACATCCAGTCGTCGATCGTCCGCACGTCCGCGATCGGCTGTTCCGGATCGACGGACATGACCGCCTGTCGCACGGCGTTGACGAGCGCCCGTGGGTCGCGATCGGTTTTGATCACGAGCGTCATCGCGTCGAGCGCGCGCTGCGGATACGCGTAGTAGATGCGTTCCTTCTCGGCTGGCTGGCCAAGGTCCTCGGCGCGGATCGTGCCCGCGACGCCGACAATCGTGAACGTGTCGCCGTGCGATTGAATCTGATGCCCTAGGGGATCGCGGCCCGCGAAGTACCGCTGGGCCAGGAGATCGTCGATGACCGCGACGTGCGGACCGGCCGCGGTGTCGGATGCCGTGAAGAACCGTCCCGCGACGAGTGGAATGTGCAGCGCGCGGAAGTAGTCGCCGCCGACGACCGTGCTGCGCCCGTGCAGCGGCGGTGTGCCGGGCGGCGGCGTGTAGCCGACGATTGAATACGACGACGAGCTGACGTTGTCGTCGAACGGCACGGCCTGCGCCATGCCGGTGGCGGTGACACCGGGAATGGCGCGGACGCGATCGAGCAGCCGCTCCCAGAAGAGCGCGCGCGTGGCATCGTCCACATAGCGCGTCTCGGGCAGCGCGACGCGCGCCGTCAGCACGCCGGCCGGCGAGAAGCCGGGATCGACCGCCTGGAGGCGCATGAAGCTCTTGACGAGCAGGCCGGCGCCGACGAGCAGAACAACCGCCAGCGCCGTTTCGGCCGCGACGAGCGCGCCTCGTAGACGATTCGTGCGGCGTCCCGCCGACGTACGCGTTCCCTCATCGCGCAGAAGCGAGGCCGTCTGGCCGCGGACGACGGCGAGCGCGGGAACGAGGCCGAAGACGAGTCCGGTCAGAATCGAGAGCCCCACGGTGAACGCCAAGACGGCTGGATGCAGTGCCGCGTCTGGCGAGCCTGGCAACTGACGCGCGCTCGCGGCGAGGAGCAAACGGACGCCGACGAGGCCGATGGCCAGGCCAGCCGCGCCGCCCAGACCTGCGAGCAGCAGCGACTCGGTCAGGAGCTGCCGGACCAGGCGGCTTCTCGGCGCACCGAGCGTCACGCGGAGCGCGAGTTCGCGCGCCCGACCCGTCACGCGCATGAGCAGCAGGTTCGCCACGTTCGCGCACGCGATGAGCAGCACGACGAGCACGCAGAGCTGGATGACGTAGAGCGGCGTGCGCACGTCGCCGACCAGTTCGTCGCGCATCGGCACGGCGTAGCCGCCAAAGCCGGTCGTCGCGACGAACGCCTGTCCTTGCGGCAGCCGCTGGATGTTCCGCTGCACGATGGCGCGCATCTCGTCATCGAGTTGCGCCATGGTCGCGCCCGGACGCAGGCGACCAATCATCGTGCTGAACTCGTGGCCGCGCTCGGCGTCGGCCATCTGTTCGGGCGTGAAGGAGAACGGCACGAGCACCGCCGCTTCCTGCGGCAAACGGAAATCAGCGGGTAGCACGCCGACGACTTCGTAGGCCTCGTTGTCGAGTTGGATCGTGCGGCCGACGAGATCGCGGTCGCCCGAGAAGCGGGACGTCCAGAGATCGTGCGTCAGGATCGCGAAGCGATCGCCGCCGACCGTTGCATCGCGATCGGTGAATGCGCGGCCGATGAACGGCGCACGGCCGAGCGTCGAGAAGAACGATGGCGTGACGGCGAGCCCGTGCAGCAGTTCGGGCCGGTTGCCGGCCACGAGCGTGAGCGCGCGAGGCGTGTAGAGTGTCGCGTCGGCGAGCGCGGGCGCTTGCGCCTTGCGTTCGACGTAGTCCGGAATCGAGACGCCGGCCTTGGGCAGGTTGATACCCGGATACGTGTTCCAGACGAAGACGAGTCGATCGGGCTCGGGGAAGGGCAGCGGCTTCAGGAGCACCTGGTAGAAGACGCTGAAGAGCGCCGTGTTCGCGCCGATGCCGAGCGCGAGCGATCCGATGGCGATGGCCGAGACGACAGGCGCGGCGCGGAGGGCGCGCCAGGCGTAGCGCACGTCGGTCCAGAGCGTAGAAAGCATCGAAGCACCTCGTGTGACAGGAACGGGATGTCGCCGGCCACGAGCAACCCAGCGTTCGCGGATGCCGAACGTCAGCGCTTCAGTGGCGGTCGCCAGCCAGAAGGCGACGCGTGTCCGGGACGGTGCCGTCGCGAGCCGCGCGTGATCGGCCGCGAACGTCGCTTCCATCGCGGCGGCGAAGCGACCGCGGAAGTCGGCCGGGTACGCGCGTAGCAGCAGCCGGTACAAGCGCGGCGACGAGTCGGCCGGCGGTCGGTCGTTCATGCGTGGCTCTTCGGCGACGATGCGCGCCACGCGTCAATGGCGGCGACGAGACTCGCGAGCCGATCGCGCTCGGCGGCGAGCACGCGCTGGCCGCGCGGTGTCAGGCGATAGTGCGTGCCACGTCGCGGATCGGTTGCCGACGCACGCGGCGTCGTCGACTCGGCGACGAGGCCGGCGTCGATGAGCGTCGACAGGTGGCGATAAAGCGATCCGGTGCCGAGGCGCGCATCAGCACCGCCGCGCTCGCGCACCGCCTGCAGGATCCCGTACCCATGGAGCGGCCCGTCGGCGAGCGCCAGCAGCACGTGCAGCGCGGCGGGCCGGAGCGGTGTCGTTATGTCCATTATGGATATGTCTATCACGGACTCGTCTGAGAGGGGAAGCGCTGGCCGCGCTATAGTGCCAAAGTTCAGGAGTGTTCCCATGGTTCGACGTGTTCTTGGTGTGTTCGCTCTTCTCTCTCTCGTTGCCGCGCCCGGCTTCGCACAGCCGCCGGCCGGTGGCGGTGGTGGCCGCGGTGGTCGCGGTCGCGGTCCCGCGGTCGTTTCGCCGGAAGTCGGCGCCGACGGTTCGATCACCTTCCGCCTGGCCGCGCCCAACGCGCAGCAGGTCACCGTCAGCGGCGAGCTCGACGGCCAGCCGCATCCGATGACGAAAGGTGCCGACGGCATCTGGACGGTGACGGTCGGTCCGCTCACGCCCGACGTCTACACGTACGCGTTCAACGTGGACGGCCTCAGCGTCCTCGATCCGCGCAATCCCAACACCAAGCTCGGCTTCGGTGCCTTCGGCGCGGTCAGCGTCGTCGAAGTGCCCGGCAATGGGCCGCAGTTCTACGACGTCAAGGACGTGCCGCACGGCAAGGTCGACATCGTGCCCTACGTCTCGAAGACGATGGGTGGCTTGGCGCGGACCGTGTGGATCTACACGCCGCCCGGCTACGACAAGGGCAAGGATTATCCGGTCCTGTACCTCTTCCACGGCGCAGGCGATACCGAGTCCGGCTGGACGCTCATCGGTCGCGCGAACACGATCCTCGACAACCTGATTGCCGACGGCAAGGCCAAGCCGATGGTCGTCGTCATGCCGCTCGGCCACGCGATGCAGAGCTTCCTCGCCGGTCCGGCCAAGAACGCGCCGGCCGCGCAGGGTGGCAACTCCGGCGACCTGTCGCTCTTCGCGAAGGATCTGCTCGACGACGTGAAGCCGCTCGTCGAGAAGACGTACAAGGTGTCGACGAAGGTGGACGATCGGGCCATTGCCGGCCTCTCGATGGGCGGCGGCCAGACGATGAACATCGCGTTCAACCGGCCGGAGCTGTTCCGCTACGTCGTGCTGATGAGCGCGGCGGCTGGACGCAATCCGGATCAGGTCTATGCGACCTTCTTCAGCAAGCCCGACGTCGCCAACAAGCAGTTCAAATTGCTGTGGGTCGGCGTGGGCCGCGACGACACCTTGGTCGGCCCGAGCGACAAGGCGCTGGATGAGGCACTCACGTCGCACGGCATCCACCACACGTTCGAACTGAGCGCCGGCCGCCACGAATGGACCGTCTGGCGCCACGCGCTGAACGAAGTCGCGCCGCTGCTGTTCAAATAAAGAGCCGTTATCAACTTCGAACTTCGAACTGAGAACTTCGAACGGACGAGGCGCCTTCGGCGCGTCTTTTCAGGTCTTGCAGGCGCGCTCTCGAGAAGCGGGGCGCCGACGGGCACGCTGCGCGAGAGCAGTTCGAAGTTCGAAGTTCAAAGTTCGAAGTTGATCAGTGCTCTTCTCTCGATTACTTCGCGTCTTCCGCGTAGCGCTTGAGGGCGATGAGCGACACCTGCCAGCCGCGGGAGACGACGGCGTAGTAGCGGCGCCAGCGGGGTGAGGGCGCGTAGCCGTCCTGGCGGATGTGCAGCTTGCAGCCGGCCGGATCCGGCTTGCAGGTCACTTCGAGCGCCATCGGGCCGAGCGCTTCGCCTTCGGGCGGCACCCAGTACGCGTCGGCGACGAGGAACGACTGCCCGTAGCGGACGTCGACGACCGTGCCGTGGAACACGCCGCCGAGCGCGCCCAGCAGGTCGTCGCGATAGGGCGTCGTCGGCCATTCGATCGCATAGACGCCGAACGGCACGGGCGTCGTGACCGAGCGCGCGGCCTGCCACCACGCACGGAGTGCGTCGGCCTGAAAGAAATACTTGAACACGGCCGACGGCGATGCGCCAATCACGAGGTTCTGCTCGAAGCGCTCGTCGGGTTCGGGAAGTCTGGTGGCCACCTCTGTGTCGTCCTCGTGCGGGCACCGCGGTTAGTCGCGGCGCGTGATCCGGGTGCGGTCAGGCATAGAGCAGGAACCGCTCGCGAAGGGTTAGAAACGACGCGATCTCGTCGGGCCAGCCGCGGGCGAGCGTGACCTCGCCGCCGGCGTCCACGGCCTCGCGCAGCCGCGTCGATCCGTACAGGATGTCGATTGGCGGCCGGACGTACTCGTATTCGTACGGCGGGTCACGCCACTGGAAGCGATCAGGATCGGCGTGATGGAACGCCGCGACGAGCGCGACGCCGGTCTCGACCGGACGGAACGCTTCACGATCCGTCACGTGAATCTGACAGCCTCCGCACGCCGTGCCCACGTGCTTGTGGAACGTCGGCTCGAACATCGCCGGCCGGAAGTGGACGCCGGGGAGTCCGTGCGCGTTGAGCGCGGCGGCGAAAACTTCAGCATCGGTCACCCACGGCGCGCCGACGAGTTCGAACGGCTTCGTCGTGCCGCGCCCTTCCGACACGTTCGTGCCTTCGAACAACACGGTCCCTGGATAGACGATCGCGCTCTCGATCGTCGGCAGGTTCGGCGAGGGCAGCACCCACGCGAGCGGCGTGCGGTCGAAGTCGTCGTCGCGCGACCAGCCTTGCATCGCGACGACTTCGAGCTTCGCGCCGATGCCGAACGCGTCGTTGAAGAGCCGCGCGAGCTCGCCGATCGTCATGCCGTGGCGCATCGGGATGGGGAACTGCCCGACGAACGACTCGAAGCCCGGCTCGAGCATCGGCCCTTCGACTCGTCGTCCGCCAATCGGGTTCGGCCGGTCGCAGACGACGACCGGCAGGCCGTGCGTGCGCGCGGCACGCAGGCAGTTGGCCATCGTGTAGATGTAGGTGTAGATGCGCGTCCCGACGTCCTGGAGATCGACGACGAGCGCGTCCAGGCCCGCGAGCATCTCGGCGCTCGGCTCGCGCGTCTCGCTGTAGAGCGAGTAGACCGGCACGCGCCGGCGTTCGTCGCGGCCGTGCGCCGACTCGATCATGTTCTCCTGCACGTCGGAGCGGACGCCGTGCTGCGGTCCGAAGATCGCGCCGACCGTCACGCCGCCGGCGGCCGCGCGATCGAGCACGTGCGTGAACCGCGCGTCGATTGACGCGGGATTGCAGACGAGGCCGACCGTGCGGCCGGCGAGCAGACGACGATCGAAGAGGACGTCCGATCCGAGCGCGAAAGACACGGGCGACATCATCGCCGATCGCGCCGCCGAATGGACCACGCATCGACGAGAAACGTCGCGGCCATCCACGCGGCGAGCACGGCCACGGGCCAGGCGAGCACGCGCGGCGCGATGAAGCCGACGATGGCCATGGCCCCGAGCAGCAGGCCCGCGGCGACGACCGGCACGACCTCGAAGTCCTCGAGCGGCCGGTTGCCCGAGACCGCGGCGCCGAGACTGCGACCGACTTCGGTCACGGTCCGCACGACGCGCCGGCCCGTGCGGTAGCGGCGCGGCGGTCCGGCCGCCGGTTGTTTGGGCCGAGGCTTCGGACGCGGGTGCGCGCGGTCGAGCACGATTTCGGTCGAACGCGACAGGTCTTCCTCGTAGTGTCCGGCCAGGGTCTCGGCCGTCGGCTCGTCTTCGATCGCGACGTCCATCTCCCAGTTGCCCATCCAACTGTTGAGGTTGAGATTCGTCGATCCGATCCGCGCCCAGCGCCGGTCGGCGACCGCCGTTTTCGCGTGGACCATCGTGCCGTCCCACTCGAAGATGCGGACGCCGGCCTCGAGCAGCGGCCGGTAGAGCGACCGCGAGATCGGCACCGTCCAGCCGACGTCGCTTCCGTGCGGTAGCAGCAACCGGACGTCCACGCCATCGGCGGCCGCGCGCTTCAGCGCTTCGAGATATGGGCCCGTGCCGATGAAATACGCGTCGGTGATCCAGAGCGACCGGCGCGCGATCGACGTGACGAGCAAATCCATCCGCAGCATGTTCGCCGTGAAGGGCTCGGTCGGGATGAGGCGCAGGTTCACCGATCCGGCGACCGGCGACGGGCCATCCGTCCGAGGCGACGGGTAGTCGGCACCACCAGCCAGGCGCCAGCTCTCGGCAAATGACGCTTCGGCATGATCGACCGCCGGACCGATGATCTCGATCCCCGTGTCGCGCCACGGTTCCTGATGCCGTTCTGGTCGTCCTTCCCACATCTGTCCGATGCACAACCCGGACACGTACGCCGTGTGGCCGTCGACGACGACGAGCTTGCGGTGATCGCGGCGGATCCAGCCGAGCGCATTCGAGAGCGACGGGGGATTGAACGGGCGAACCTCGCCGCCGGCCGCGATGAGCGGGCGGAAGAGGCCGAGCGCCGGGCTGAGGCCGCAGCCGAACCAGTCGTACACGACGCGCACGGCGACGCCCTCGCGTGCCTTGCGCGTGAGCAGGTCGACGAAGCGGCGTCCCACCGCGTCGCGGTGGAAGATGTACATCTCGATGTGGATCGCGCGTCGAGCGGCGGCCATCGCGGCCGTCCAGGCCGGGTAGTTCTCGGTCGCATCGCGTAAGATGCGAGTCGCATTGCCGCCGACGAGCGGCGCGCCGGCCGTCCGGCTGAAGACCTGGCCGGCGAGCGTGCGGAGCGTAGCCGGATCGCGCGGCAGCGCGGCCGGATGGGCCGGGACGCGGGCGATCGCGCGAGCGGGCACGAAGGCATCATAATCTCCCCGACCGCCGCGTCGGGCGGCGCATGGTGGGGCATGAACATCGCGATTGGATCGGATCACGCGGGATTCAGGTACAAGGAAATCTTGAAGAAGGCGCTGGCCGCCCGCGGCCACGC
>DASZOV010000124.1:0-104672 GCA_035550595.1 Vicinamibacterales bacterium | reverse complement strand
CCTTCGTATACTGGCGCAGCCTGACTCCCCCGGCTGGCCCAGTCCTCCTCGGCCCGCTGCCTCCAGGAGTATTTTCGGCTTGGAGATGATGCATGTGGAAGCGTGACGAGTCCGTACGTCCCCCCCAACCAGCAGCGCCCGCAGCCGCGGCGACCTCTTCGGATCCGGTCACGCCGCGCGTCGAGTCCGCTCGACAGTCAGAGAGGGATATGGTGAACATCGGGAAGAGCGTCGTTATCAAAGGCGATCTGAGCGGCAGCGAGGATCTGACGATCGAAGGCCAGGTCGAAGGCAAGATCGAACTCCGCCAGAACGTGCTGACCATCGGTCCCAACGGCAAGATCAAGGCACAGGTGTTCGCCAAGGCCGTCGTCGTACAGGGCGAGGTGCAAGGCAACATCACGGCGACCGAGCGCGTCGACATCCGCGACAACGGATCGGTCGACGGCGATCTGTCGGCGCCGCGCGTGGCGATTGCCGACGGCGCGCACTTCCGCGGCAGCATCGACATGCAGCGGCAGGGCGCGGCGGCGGCGGTCAAGCCGGCCGACACCTCGCACCAGAAGCCGCACGAAGCGAACGTGCCGGCCAAGCCGGCAGCGGCGGCCAACGGGGCGGCCGTCTCGGCCGCGCGCTGAGCGTACGGCGGCCCTCGTGCCGCCGGGAGACGCACCGTGCCGAGTTTGTTCAAGTGGAACGGACGATCTGATCAGGAGCCGGCGGTGGTGCCGATGGCGCCTCCGCCGGCGTCGGTCCCGTCGTCGACATCCAAGGTGTTGCCGCGGTTCCTGGCGGCGCTGGCCTCCGTGCCGGCGCCGGTCCTGCTCGACCTGGGGCCGGTCGTCGGGCAGAACATCACGTTCTTCGGCGAACAGCTCGCCTGCAAGATCGTCATCGAGGATCTGCACGCCGAGATTGAAGATCACAAGCGCCGCGGTGCGGACGACGCGCTGCCCGAGGCGATCGAGCGACGGCTGGCCCGCGAGCCGGCGTCGATCGACGGCATCATGTGCTGGGACGTGTTCGACTTTCTCGAACGGCGGACCGCGCAGGCGCTGGCCGCTCGTCTCGTCGCGCTGCTCCGGCCGGGCGGCGCGCTCTACGGGTTCTTCGGCGCGACGGCCGCCGAGCTGCGCCACTATACTCGGTACACGGTTGAGACCGCCGACACGCTGCGGCTTCGCACGACGCCGGCCACGCCCGCGCCGCGCAATGTCTTCGTGACACGCGACATCAACCGCATGTTCGACGGGTTGGCCGTCGCCGAGTCCGTGCTGCTCAAGAGCGGCACGCGCGAGACACTCTTTCGCAAGCCTTGACGCCGCGCGGGCCGTGGCCCGACGCCGGCGCCGTCGTCTCGCGGCCTCTACGGGCCGCGCCCGTCACCATCCGCTATGGCCAAGCCGCTCGTTGCCTTCCTGACCGATTTCGGGACCCGCGATCATTACGTCGGCGTCCTCAAGGGCGTCGTGCTGTCGATCAACCCCGACGCGACGCTCGTCGATCTCTCGCACGACCTGCCGGCGCACGACGTCACCTACGCCGCGCACGAGCTCACGGCGATGTATCGCTACTTCCCGGCCGGTACGATCTTCGTCGTCGTCATCGATCCCGGCGTGGGATCGGCACGTCGCGGCCTCGCGGCCGAGGCCGGCGACTGGCGGTTCGTGGCTCCCGACAACGGCGTGCTGACCGGCGTCTTCCGCGAGACGGCGCCGAAGAAAGTCGTCGAACTGACCGAACGCCGCTACGCGCGGCCGACGGTCAGCCGGACGTTCGAAGGCCGTGATCGCTTCGCGCCCGCCGGCGCGTGGTTGTCGAAGGGCGTCCATCTGTCGGCGCTCGGCCGGCCGCTCTCCGACTACGTGATGCTCGACCTGCCGGTGCCGACGTTCGAGAACGGCGTGCTCCATGGCGTCGTCACCCGCATCGACCGCTTCGGCAACATCATCACGAATCTCGACCGCCGGTCGTGCGAGAAGCTCACCGAAGGAATGGGCACGCTGCGGCTGACGGTCGGCACGCGGTCGATCGGCCGCATCGTCTCGACCTACAGCGACATCCCGCCGGGCGAGGTCGCCGCGCTCTTCGGCAGCACCGATCACCTCGAGTGCTCGGCGCAGGCCGCGAGCGCCGCCGATCAGCTTGGCATCCACGTGGGTGATGCCGTCGAGTTGTCGCGGTCGTGACGTCAGGGGGACGCGTGGCGAAGTCCGTGGAGCCTTGGGGCTTCAAGCCCAGAGAGCACGTGGGACCGGCCGAGACGGTCGTCTCGCCGATTGACGTGAAGCCTGCCGCGGCATGACCGATGGCGTCCGCACACGGTCGTTGACGGTCGACGCCACCGTCGTCGTCGCGGCCGATCTTGCGCCGGTGGCCGACTGGCTGCGGCACGGCGGCATCGTCGCGTTTCCCACGGACACCGTGTACGGACTGGCCGTCGATCCCCGATCGACCGGAGCCGTGCAGGCGTTGTTCGATCTGAAAGGTCGAGCCTCTCAAGCCGCCTTACCGCTCATCAGCGACTCGACCGACGCCGTGGTCCGCTCGTGCGGCCCGATGGACGCACGGAGCGCGCGACTCGCTCAGATCTTCTGGCCGGGACCGTTGTCGATCATTCTGGACGCGCCGTCGGACCTCGTACTGGAAGTCCATGCCGGCACGGGGACAGTGGCCGTGCGCGTGCCTGCGCATCGCGTCGCGCGGGCGCTCGCGGCCGCGTGCGGTGGACTCATTACAGCGACGAGCGCGAATCCGAGCGGCCAGCCGCCGGCCGATCGCGCGTCGGCACTCGATCCGATCGCGCGCGATCCGCGCGTGTTCGTCGTCGACGCGGGACCCGCGCCAGGCGGCGCGCCGTCGACGATCGTCGACGTTCGAGGGGACGATCCGCGCGTCATCCGTGAGGGCGCGATCGCGTGGAATCGCGTGCTAGAATCGCTGCAGGAATGACGAAACCGCAGGCGGGACGCGACGAATCACGGCGCGAACGCGCTGCGCTCGTCGGGCTCGCCATGGGCGGCCGCCACGTCGCGGATCCCGACGCGCAGTTGGACGAGCTCGCGGGCCTCGTGCGCGCGGCCGGTGCCGACGTCGTCCTCCGCGTCGTGCAGGAACGCGTGACACCGGATGCCGCGACGCTCATCGGCAGCGGAAAGGCCGCGGACCTCGCGGTCGCGGCTGCAGCCGCCGAGGCCACGCTCATCGTCGTCGACAACGAGCTCACGCCGGCGCAGGCTCGCAATCTCGAAGCCGCGACCGGACGTCGCGTCATCGACCGCACCGAACTCATCCTCGACATCTTCGCCCGTCGCGCGCGTACGCGTGAAGGGCAGCTCCAGGTCGAGCTCGCGCAGCTCCAATATCTGCTGCCGCGGCTGGCGGGGAAGGGGGCGTCGCTCTCGCGCCTCGGCGGCGGTATCGGCACGCGGGGCCCTGGCGAAACGAAACTCGAAACGGACCGCCGACGCGTGCGTCATCGCGTTGCCGTGCTGTCGCGCGCGATCGAAGACGTCCGTCGGCGCCGCGGGTATCTCCGCGGCCGGCGACGTGCGTCGGCCGTGCCGACCGTGGCGCTCGTCGGGTACACGAACGCGGGGAAAACGACCATCTTCAACGCGATCACCGGCGCGACCGCGACGGCGTCCGACGCACTTTTCGTCACGCTCGATCCGCTGCTGCGGCGGCTGCGGCTGCCCGACGCGCGGCAGGTCATCGTCGCCGACACGGTCGGCTTCATCGACCGGCTGCCGCACCAACTCGTCGCGGCGTTTCATGCGACGCTCGAGGAAGTCGCAGGCGCGGACCTGCTGGTCCACGTGATCGACGCCTCTGCGCCCGATCGTGAACGGCGCATCGAGGCGGTCAGGAGCGTGCTCGCCGAGGTGGGCGCGTCGGCGCTGCCCACGATCGACGTCTTCAACAAGATCGATCTGCTCGATGACGACGCGCAGCAGGCGTTGCGCGCGGCTCGTCCGGACGCGCTGCTGCTGTCGGCGGCTTCGGGGGCTGGTCGAGATGCGCTCGTCGACGCCATTGCGGCCGGTCTGGCCATGGACGCCGAACGCGTTCATCTCGAGCTCGACAACCGGCTGGATCGCGATCGCCGTCTCGTCGCCGATCTCTACCGCCACGCGCGGGTCGTCAGCCACACGACGTCTGATGCCGATCGCGTGTCGATTGAAGCCGACGTGCCACGACGTCTGCTCGACCGCGTGCGGCGTGTGAAGGTGCCCGCATGATGCGCGCGTGTCGTGTAGCCGTTGCGCTATCGCTCGCGCTGGTCCTCGGCGCGTGCGCGTCGACTCGGCCGGTGCCGGTTGTGACGACGCCGCAATTCCCGGACTATCAACAGCCGCCGATTCCGCCGACGCTGAGTGTGGCGCCCGATGTGCGCACGCGCTACGACGGAGCCTGGCAGCGGCTCCAAGGCGGCGACTTGCGCGGCGCCACGCGCGACCTGTCCGACATCCTGAAGAAGTCGCCGGATCTGTATCCGGCCTCGGCGAGCCTCGGATTCGTCGCGCTCGCCGACAAGGACTACAAGTCCGCCGCGACCCGCTTCACGGCGGCGACCGAGGCCGACGATCGCTACGTGCCCGCGTGGGTCGGACTGGCCGATGCGGAGCTGGGCCTCGACGACGCGGCTGGGGCCATCGTCGCACTCGAGCATGTCCTGACGCTCGATCCCCAGCGTCCTGGCGTGAAGGCGCGTCTCGATCTCGTGCGGTTCCGGCGCGTGCAGTCGCTCATCGACGACGGCCGCCGCGCCCGGCTCGCCGGCCGATTGCCCGAGGCTGAACAACTGCTGCGCGAGGCGCTGGACCTGTCGCCGACGAGCACGATCATCCTTCGCGAACTGGCGCTGGCCGAAACCGCGAGCGGTGAGCTGGATGTCGCCGAAGGGCACGCGCGCAAGGCGGCCTCGATCGATCCCAACGACGCGGAAGGGCAGGCCGCGCTCGGCGCGATTCTCGAAGCGCGCGGGCAGTTCCGCGACGCGTCCACGGCCTACGGCCGCGCCGCCGCAATCGACCCACGGCCGGAGTGGCGCGACCATGCACGCGAACTGCGTGTGAAGGCGGACATGGCGGGCCTGCCGCCCGAGTTCGTCAATCTCGCGTCGGCCGCGACGGTGACGCGAGGCGCGGTCGCCGCGTTCATCGGCATCCGGCTGCCGTCGCTCATCGAGCGCGCGCCCGTGCACGCGGCGGAGGTCGTGACCGACGTGCGCGACCATTGGGCCGCGCCGTGGATTCTTCCCGTGACGCGCGCGGGCGTGATGGACATTTACGCCAATCACACCTTCCAGCCGAACGCGACGGTGCGGCGCAATGACCTGGCGCAGGTCATCTCGCACCTCGTGGATCTGGCGGCCGCCGGCCGACCCGCGGATCTCGCGAAGTGGAAGGCCGCACGTCCGCGGCTGGCCGACCTGCCGTCGGGCAACGTGTTCTATCGCGCGGCCGCGCTCGCCGTCGCATCGGGCGCGATGACCGCCGACGCGACCGGCCGGTTCTATCCGACGCGCCCCGCCACGGGGCAGGATCTCAGCACCGCGATCGCCCGCATCGAACAGCTCGCGGGCCACTAGCGGGATCGCCATGGCCGTGTTGACTGCCGCCAATCAGCTCACGCTGGTGCGCCTCATCCTCGTGCCGGTGTTCGCGCTGTTCATGCTGTACCGGTTGCCGGGCTGGGCCCTCGTCACCTTCGCGGTCGCGGGCGTCACCGACGCGTTCGACGGGATGATCGCGCGCCGCACGGGACAGCAGACGGCGCTCGGCGCCTGGCTCGATCCGATGGCCGACAAGCTGCTCGTCGCGACGATGTTCGTCGTCCTGACGATTCCAGGGCTGGGACAGACGGTCCGCATGCCGCTGTGGCTGACGGTGCTCGTCCTCAGCCGCGACATCGCGATCGTGCTCACCGTCGCCGTCGTCAATCTCGCGGTCGCGCGGCGGACGTTCCGGCCGACGATGCTCGGGAAGCTGACGACTGTCGTGTACGTGCTGACGGGCGTGGTGATGCTCTACGCCAACTACCGCGGTGAAGTGCTCGCCATCGTGACGATCGCCGTCTACGCGTCGCTGATCCTGACGCTCGTCTCCGCGTCGCAGTACGTCGCCCGCGTCGCGCGCGGCTTCGCGGCCGACGACGACGAGCGTTCAGAAGTCAGAAGTTCGAAGCCAGAAGCCAGAAGCTGAACGAAGCCAAGTTCGAAGTTCGAACTTCGAAGTTCGAAGTTCGAAGTTTTTACGCCCCCGCCGCCATCTTTTTCCGGAAATACGCAATCGTCGACCCGAGCCCCTCTTCGAGGGCGACCTTCGGTTCCCAGCCGAGCAGCGTGCGTGCGCGCGTGATGTCGGGCTGGCGGACTTTGGGATCGTCGGTGGGCAGCGGCTTGAAAGTGACGCGGCTGGACGTGCCGGTCATGCGGATGATGAGCCGCGCCATTTCTTCGATCGACATCTCGTGCGGGTTGCCGATGTTGACCGGGTCGTTCGTCGACGAGTCCATCAGCCGCAGGATGCCGTCGACGAGATCCGTGATGTAGCAGAAGCTGCGCGTCTGGGCGCCGCTGCCGAAGATCGTCAGGTCCTCGCCGCGGAGCGCCTGGGCGATGAAGGTCGGCACGGCGCGGCCGTCGTTGATTCGCATGCGTGGTCCGTACGTGTTGAAGATACGGACAATCTTCGTGTCGACGCCGTGATAGCGGTGATAGGCGACCGTGATCGCCTCGGCGAAACGTTTCGCTTCGTCGTACACGCCGCGCGGGCCAATCGGGTTGACGTTGCCCCAGTAGCTCTCCGTCTGCGGATGCTCGAGCGGGTCCCCGTAGACCTCTGACGTCGACGCCAGCACGAAGCGCGCGCGTTTGGCTTTGGCGAGGCCCAGCGCGTTGTGCGTGCCGAGCGCGCCGACCTTCAGCGTCGGAATCGGCCACTCGAGGTAATCGACCGGGCTCGCCGGGCTCGCCCAGTGAAAGACGACGTCGACTGGACCGTCCACGGAGATGTAGTTCGTGACGTTGTGCTTCAGGAACACGAAGTCGCGGCCCGTGAGGTGCGCGACGTTGGCGATGTCTCCAGTGAGCAGGTTGTCGATGCCGACGACCGAATGACCGCGGTCGAGCAACGTTTCCGAGAGGTGTGACCCGATGAACCCGGCGGCGCCGGTGATGACGATTCTCATGAAGGGCTCAGGCGAGGCGGTGGAGCCCACGCAGAATCGTGAGCCACATGATCTTGAAGTCGAGAGCGAGCGACCAGTTCTCGATGTAGTAGAGATCGAATTCGATGCGCTTCTCGAGCGACGTGTTGCCGCGCCAGCCGTTGACCTGCGCCCAGCCCGTGATGCCCGATTTCACCTTGTGCCGCAGCATGTACTGCGGAATCTGGTGCTTGAACTGCTCGACGAAGAACGGCCGCTCCGGGCGCGGACCGACGATCGACATGTCGCCCTTGAGCACGTTCCAGAACTGCGGCAGCTCGTCGAAGTCGTGCCGCCGCAGCCACCGGCCGATCGACGTCGCGCGCGGGTCGTCTTCGCGCGCCCAGACCGGCCCGCTCGCGTCCTCGGCGTCGACGGGCATCGATCGGAACTTGTAGACGACGAAGGCCTTGCCGTCGAGGCCCATGCGGGTCTGCTTGTAGAAGATCGGGCCGGGCGACGTCCGCTTGATGAGCCAGCCGAGCACGAACGCCGGGCCCAGTCCGACCGCGACGACGCCGGCGGAGAGCGCGACGTCGACCGTGCGCTTGAGCACGTTGTTCACGCCGCGGAGCGGCACGTCGTTGACGCTGATGAGCGGCAGGCCGTCGAGATCCTCGAGCCGCGCGCGCAGCGTGATGAACTGCAGGAGATCGGGGACGACGTGGACGTCGATGCACTCGCGCGTCGAGAACTCGACGACGCCGAGCGTCTTCAGATGCTCCTCGATGGGCAGCGCGACGTAGATCTCGTCGATCTTCTCGCGCGTCGCGACCTCGGCGACGTCGGCCACGGTGCCGAGGAGCGGGAGCCCACGGTAGCCGATCGTGTCCGCCCCGGCCGCGCGATCGTCGACGAAGCCGATGAGCCGGAAGCCGAGCTCGCTGTGCTCGAGGATCCGATCGGCGACCATCCGTCCGAGATCGCCGACGCCCACGACGAGCACGCGTTTGAGGCCGATGCCCGCGCGCCAGCGGCGCGAGAGGACGTCGCGCACGGTTTCGCGCGAGACGTACGTGAAAAACACGTTCAGCACGAGGAACAGGCCCCAGACGAGCTGCGAGATCTCGTAGACACCCTGCTGCTTCAGCGCGTTCGACAGGTAGTACGTCCGGAAGTACAGGATGCTGCCGCCGGCCAGGAGCACGGCGAGGATCGTGCCCACGAGCACGGCGAAGAAGTCGTCGACGCGCGTGCGGCCGCGCCGCAGCCGATAGAGCCGCTGCACGTGGAAGGCGATCGGCACCGACAGTGCGACGAACGGCGCGAGCGTCAGATAGTGCGAGAACGGCGGCACGCCTTCCCAGACCGGGATGAGGCCGCTTTCGAACCGGATGAGATAGGCGAGGAGGAACGCCGCGCCGGCCGAGATGACGTCGGCGAGAACGTAGAGCGCGACGAGCAATCGATTGTGCCGTCTCAGCACGGATGGGCCGCCGCCAGGGCCTCGGTGAGCATCGAACGGAATCCGGCTTCGAAGCGCTCGGTTGAAAAGGTTTGCGCGTGCGCGACGATCGCGGCGGAATCGAGCGGATGATGCCGAGCCGCGTCCATCGCTTCGGCGAACGCGTCGGCCAACGGCTCGTGGACGAGCCAGCCGGTCACGCCCGGCCGCACGGTTTCGGCCGCGCCGCCGCGTCCGAGCGCGACGACCGGCCGGCCGCACGCCATGGCCTCGACCGGCGCGATGCCGAAATCTTCTTCGGCGGGAAGCACGAGCGCCTGCGCGCCACGATACAACTCGCGCACGGCCTCGTCGCTCGGCGATCCGGCGAACTCGACCGTCGGACCCGCCATGGCCCTCAGGCGCGGGAGATCCGGGCCGCTGCCAACGACGGTGAGCGGCACGCTCAGCCGTCCGGCGGCGGCAATCGCCACCTCGATGCGTTTGTAGGGCACGAGGGCGGAAACCACGAGGAAGTAGGGGCGCGGCGTGCCCGCGCCGGGCGTGAAGAAATCCACGTCCACGGGCGGATGGAGCACGGCGGCCGTCCGATTATAGTACCGCGCGATCCGGCCCGCAACGAATCGCGAGTTCGCGATGAATCGATCGACGCGTGACGCCGTCGCCCGATCCCAGCGCGCGAGCCACGCCATGGTCGCGCGCGCGGCCCAGTGACGCGCGGGGCCGAGCCGGTCGCGGCCGAAGTACGCGTCGAACTGATCCCAGGCATACCGCATCGGCGAGTGACAGTAACAGACGTGCAGCGCGCGGCCGGTCGGCACGACGGCTTTCGCCGCGCAGTGGCTCGTCGAGATGACCACATCCACGTCGTCGAGGTCGAAACCTTCGATCGCGGCGGGGAAGAGCGGCAGGTAGCTGCGATAGAGACGCGTGGCGCGTGGCAGATGCTGGATGGCCGACGTGCGGACATGATGCGCCTCGATGGTCCGAGAGACCGCACCGCGCGCGTGGACGAGCGTCAGGACGTCGGCCGCCGGGAACAACCGGCAGAGCGATTCGAGGACACGCTCGCCGCCGCGCATGCCGGTCAGCCAGTCGTGGACGAGCGCGACGCGCAGCGGCGTCTCGAACGGCACGGTCGTCGTGCGCGCGTCAGTCATGACCCTGCGTCCCGAGTTCGGCATAGATCGCGCGGATGCGCGTGACCGTCCGGTCCCACGAGAACAGCTTCGCGCGCTCGCGGCCGCGGCGGATGAGATCGGCCCGCAGTTCCGGCTCCGAGAGCACGCGCGCCATGGCGCTCGCGATGGCGCCCGCGTCCAGCGGATCGATGAGCAAGGCGGCGTCGCCGACGACTTCCGGAAGCGACGACACGTTCGACGTCACGACCGGCGCGCCGGCAGCCATCGCCTCGAGCGGCGGCAGTCCGAAGCCTTCGTAGAGCGACGGGAAGACGAAGACCGACGCGAGCCGGTAGAGCGCCGCCAGTGTCGCGTCAGGGACGAAGCCGAAGAACCGCACGTACTGGTGCAGTTGGAAGCGGTGCACGAGCCGTCGCAGGTTCGGATACTTCGACAGTTCGTCGCCGATGATGAGCAGCTTCGTGCCCGTGATGCCCTGGCGCCGCAGGATCGAGTACGCCTCGATCAGCCGGTCGACGTTCTTGTGCGGCTTGATGTTGCCCGCATACAGGATGAACGGTTCGGTGAGCTGGAAGCGCTCGCGCACGCGCGCCATGTCCTCGGGCGTCGGCGGCGTCGCGAAGCGTTCGTCGAGGCCGTTGGGCACGACCTCGACCCGTTCGGCCGGTACGTGCAGATAGTGCAGGATGTCGTCCTTGGACGCTTGGGATACGGTCAGCACGCGTCGCGCCCGCCGAGCCGACGTCCACATCATCGTTCGCGCGTAGACGTGTGCGGCCCGGTTCGGCAGGTACTGCGGGAACCGCAGGTGGATGCAGTCGTGGATCGTGACGACGTATGGGCAGCGCGTCAACGGCGGAACGACGTAGTGCGGCGCGTGAAAGAGATCGACATGGGCGCGCCGGAGCGTCACCGGGACGCTGACCTGCTCGCGGACCGAGTAGTTGGCCGCTTCCTCTGGCAGCGGTTCGAACTGCGGGCCGAGCGCGCGGACGAACGGCACGTCGCTCTCGCGGCACAGCAGCACGTAGGTGTCCGTGCCGCCCTGTCGTGCCAGGGTGTGCACGAGATTGCGCACATAGGTGCCAATCCCGTAGTCGTGGAGCTTGCGGGCGTCGATGGCGATGCGCACGGGGCCGTTCCCGATTTTATCGGACGGTGCGGCCGCGAACTGCGAGCCAGCGGCGCAGCCATGGCGCCCAACGCGGGGCGTGTTTCTCGTAGAAGGCGACGTGTGCGCGGTCGTACAAGGCGTGGCTGCCCGGCGTGGCGCGCGCCACCGACCGCCCTCGCAGGTGCACGATTTCGACGTGCGGCGTGAACACGACGCGGCCACCGTGCGCGCGGATGCTGGCGCAGAAGTCGACGTCCTCTTCGTACAGGAAATAGCGTTCGTCGAGTAACCCGGCGGCGAGCGCGCGGTCGCGTGCGACGAGCAGTGCCGCGCCGCTGACCCAGTCCACCGCTCGTTCGCGCGAGACGAGGCGCTCGACATAACGTCGCGCGAGGGCCCCGTTGCTAGCGGCCACGCGGACGCGCACGCGTTGGACTGCCTCGGCCCACGGCGTGAGCATTGGACCGAACGACACCTCCGGCCGGCCGCGTCCGTCGACCAGTCGCGGTCCGATGACCGCCGCGCCAGTCGCCTCGTGCCGTGCGACGAGCGCGTCGATCGCGCCAGCCGGCACGATCGTGTCGCTGTTGAGCAGGAGCACGAGCGGCGCGCTCGACTCGCGGATGGCGATGTTGTTCGCGGCCGCGTATCCGACGTTGCGGTCGAGCGCGATGAGGCGGACGCGCGGCCAGCGCTCGCGGAGGTGCGCGGGCGTGCCGTCGGCCGACGCGTTGTCGACGACGAAGATGGTTCCGAGCGTGGCAGGCGGCGCGGCGTCGATCGACGCGAGGCACGCGTCGAGATCGTCGCGCGTGTTGTAGCTCACGATGACGACGTCGACCGTCGGCGTCACGGGCGGGCGGCCTCCTCGAGGGCCGTGCGGATCGTGGCCGCTGCGTGGGGCCACGAAAACGCCTGCAACCGTTCGCGGCCGGCTTGGACGATCCGGCCTCGCGCCATGTCGTCGATGAGCAGCGTACGCAGGGCCGCGGCGATCGCGGTCGTCTGGGCAGGGACGAACACAGCGGCGTCGCCGTAGACCTCGCGCGCAACGGGCGTGTCGAGCAGTACGGGTGCGACGCCGCGCGCGAGCGCCTCCATCGGCGTCATCGCGAAGCCTTCGTAGTCCGAGAGGAACGCGAACACGCGCGCCCGGTCATAGAGCTCGGCGAGCTCCGCGTCGCTGACATAGGCGCGCCACTCGACGCGATCGCCGACGCCGAGCGTCGACGCCAAGGCGAGAGGATCGATGCGCGGCGTTGTCCGGTTGTCGCCGGCGAGCACGAGTCGCGCGCTCGGGACGTCGCGAGCGGCCGCGGCGAAGGCCGCGATGAGATCGGGAATCCGCCGCCGGTTGAAGAGCGATCCGACGAACAGGACGATTGGCTCGCGCGGGCTCGCATCCGCGTCATCGGCCAACAGCGGCGCACCTGGCGGCGCGATCGCGATCGCCTCGCGCCGAATGCCAATCCAGCGCACGATCTCACGAGCCGAGAACTCGGAAATCGTCACCACCCGCCGCGCGCGTCGGGCGGCCGATCGCGTGATCCAACGACGACGCATGCCTTCGCGCCAGCCGAACCATTCCGGGTGCGCGAAGAACGAGACGTCGTAGATTGCGACGACGAAGGGGCAGGCGAGACGAAGGGGTGCGGTGTAGCCGGCCGCGAAGAAGACGTCGACGCCCGAGCGAGTGATGGCACCGGGCAGTCGCATCTGCTCCCATCGCGTGCCGGTTGAGGTCGACGCAGCAACGTGCCAGGCGACGTGCGGCAAGCGTGCGCGAAGCTCGTCGCCCGGCGACGAGGGGAGGAAGATCGTCAGCCGATGCGGCCACGTCGGATCGGCCATCCACGCGCCGAGGATCTCGGCGAGATAGCGCCCAACGCCCGTCGGCCGACCCAGGAGTTCGCGACCGTCGACACCGATGTGCAAGCCCGGCCCGCTCATCGTGGCGACCGTTCCCGCCGGTGCGCGACGGCCAGCGCCCAAGCCTCGCGCAGACGCGTGGCCGTGGTCGTCCACGAGAACTGTCTCGCCTGAACGACTCCGGCGTCGCTGAGCTGTTGGCGCATGGCCGGGTTGTCGAGGAGCATTTCGATGGCATGCGCCATCGCGGCTGGAGCCTCCGGATCGACGAGACGGCCGGCCCCGCCGACGACCTCCGGCAGCGCGCCGCGATTGGCCGCCACGACCGGCACGCCGCTGACCATGGCCTCGACCGCGGGCATGCCGAATCCTTCCATGAACGACGGCAGCACGAACACGAGCGCACGCGCGAAGAGCTCGGCACGTGCGGCCGGATCGACGTAGCCGGGGATTTCGACATGTCCGGCGAGCGACGCGCGGCGGGCGCGCGCGATGAGGGGCGCCGCGTCGGCAGTAAGGCCACCGGCCAGCACGAGCGGCGGGGCATCCGGCCGGTGCGCGAGGATCTGTTCATAAGCATCGAGCAGGGTGCCCAGATTCTTGCGCGCGTCGAGCGTCCCCAGAAACAGCAGACACCGATCCGACGCGGGTTCCGAGTCGCGTCTCGGCCAGTCGGGCGCGCCAGGCGAGCAGATCGAGATCTTCATGGACGACACGCCGAGCCGGCGTTCGACTTCACGTGCGGTGTGCTGCGAGACGACGACGACGCGATCGGCGCGCTGGACGTGATCGGCGACGAGCGCCGGGTAGTCGCGGCGAATCTCGCGCGCGGTCCGTTCCGGGTGATCGAGAAAGTCCAGGTCGTGGATCGTGACGACGCGCGCGGCGTCGCGAGCGGGCAGGATGAGCGGGTGCGCGGAGTGCGTCACGTCGAGCGGCGTGCGCGCGACGCGCTCGGCCGGCGGCCAACCCGTCCGATGCCAAAGCCAGTTGAGCGCGCGAACGGGCACGCGGCGATCGACGGTGGCAGCGCCCGGCACGACGTCGGGCGCGAGCCGATCCTTCCACGAGGACGAAAAGAGCAGCAGGGACTCGTCGGCCGGGGCCGTCTCGACGAGCGCCCGGGCGACCTCGTGGACGTATTCGCCGACGCCGGTCCGCTGGCGAAGCGCGGGTCGGTAGTCGAGCAGGATCCGCACGGCGGGAGACTCGGCGGATGCTATCACGCGTGCGCACGGCTGCACGGCCTGTGACTGCAACTCCTTATCTATCAATTGATTGACAGTAGTTTTTCGCGCGTGCTACGGTGAGGAGTTTTCGCTGCGGAGGCGGCACCGTTCATGAAGATTGGGGTCATCGGCACGGGGTACGTGGGGCTGGTCGTGGGCGCGTGTTTCGCGGCGACCGGGAACGACGTCATCTGCGTGGATCGCGACGCGGCGAAGATCCGGATGCTCAAGCGCGGCCGGATTCCCATCTACGAGCCCGGGCTGGAAGAGCTCGTCCGCCGCAACCGCGCGGAAGGCCGGTTGACGTTCACGACGAAGCTGCCCGAGGCCGTGCGCCGCGCGGATGTCGTCTTCATCGCGGTGGGCACGCCCACGGGCGAGGACGGATCAGCGGATCTGCGACACGTGCTGGCCGCCGCGCGCGAGATCGGCCAGGCCCTCAGCGGTCCGACCGTCATCGTCGACAAGAGCACCGTGCCGGTCGGCACGTCGGCGCTCGTCCATGACACGATCGCAGCCGTGACCACGCAGCCGTTCAGCGTCGTGAGCAATCCCGAGTTCCTGAAGCAGGGCGCCGCGGTCGACGATTTCCTCAAGCCGGATCGCGTCGTCATCGGGACGAACGATCAGGACGCCGCCGAGCTGATGCGCGAGCTGTATCGGCCGTTCACGCGCACGGGCGCGCCCATCATGGTGATGGATCCGGCGAGCGCCGAGCTGTGCAAGTACGCGGCGAACGCGATGCTGGCGACGCGCATCTCGTTCATGAACGAGGTCGCGAACGTCTGCGAGCGCTTCGGCGCGGACGTCGACAAAGTGCGTCAGGCCGTGGCGGCCGACCGCCGTATCGGGTCGGCGTTCCTCTTTCCGGGTGTCGGCTACGGCGGCAGCTGCTTTCCGAAAGACGTCAAAGCCATCGTCAAGTTCTCGTCCCAGAAGCGGTACCGCTTCCGGATCCTCGAAGCGGTCGAGACCGTCAACGAGCGACAGAAAGTCCGCCTGCTCGAGCGGCTCGATGAGCACTTCGGCAAGCGATTGAAGGGACGGACGGTGGCAGTGTGGGGGCTCGCGTTCAAGCCGCGGACCGACGACATGCGCGAGGCGCCGGCCGTGCCGATCGTCGAGGGGCTGCTCGCGCGCGGCGTGAAGGTCCGGGCCTACGATCCGGAGGCGCGCGACGTCGCGAAGCGGCTGTTCAAGTCGCGCATCACCTACGCGCGGCACGCCTACGACGCGCTCACGGGCGCAGACGCGCTCGTCATCGTGACGGAGTGGAACGACTTCCGCGAGCCGGACTTCGCGCGAATGAAGCGGCTGATGCGGCAGCCCATCATCTTCGACGGACGCAATCTGTACGACCCGGCGCAGATCCGGGAGCGCGGGTTCCAGTACACCTCCATCGGCCGGCCATGACCGTCGTCTTCGTCGCCGGCGAGGCCTACAATCTGGGGTGTGGCGAGAGCAGGTGGATGCGAGAGGTAATCGACGCCGTGGCGGCGGCCGCGTCTCCTGCCGCGTGCGTGACCACGTACCCGGGCGCGCGGTGACGGAACGGGAGTGAACGAACTCCGCCGGCTGCTTCGGTACGCCACGCCCTACCGGTGGCGCATGCTCGTTGCGCTGGCCGCGATGCTGCTCTACAGCGCGGGGTCGGTCGGTCTGGCCGCGCTCATCGAACCCATCTTCAATCACGTGCTGCCCGCGGCCGAACAGGTCGGGCGCGTGGCCGTGCTCGTCGTCATCGCTTACTTCCTCAAGGGCGTCGGCGGCTACGTGTCCGGCTATCTCATGGCCGACGTCGGACAGCGCGTCGTACGCGATTTGCGCAACGGGTTGTTCCGCCACATCCTGGGCCAGTCAGCGGCGTTCATCTCGCGACGCACGTCAGGTCAGCTCATCTCGCGGATCACGAACGACGTCAACCAGGTACAGACGGTCGTCTCCGAGACCTTCGCGGACCTGATGCGGGAGTCGGTCACCGTCGTCGGCTACCTGGGATGGATCTTCTATCTCGACTGGCACCTCGCGCTCGTCTGCCTCGTGTCGGCGCCGCTCGTCGTCTATCCGCTCGTGCGGCTCGGACAGCGCGTGCGCAAGACATCGCGCCGCGGCCAGGAGGAACTGGCGCACGTCACGCATCTGGCAGCCGAAGGGTTCACCGGACATCGCATCGTCAAGGCGTTCGGCGCCGAGGCGCGCGAGGCGACGCGCTTCGAAGCGGCGTCCGACCGCTTGTATCGAATCAACATGAAGGTGATGGCCGCCGTGTCGGCGCTGCCGCCACTCATGGAGTTCATCGGCGGACTCGCGGCCGTCGGCGCGCTCTGGTACGGGTCGATGCGCATCAAGAGCGGCCAGCTCACGCCCGGGGCGTTCTCGTCGTTCCTCGCCGCGGCGTTCATGATGTACGGCCCGGTCAAGAAGCTGAGCCGCGTGAACGCGAGCTTCCAGCAGACGATTGCGGCCTGCGAGCGGATCTTCTGGATGCTCGACACGCACACCGAGGTGCAGGAGCGGCCCGACGCGCGGCCGCTCGCGCGCGTGCGGCACGGCGTCGAGTTCAAGAACGTCGGCTTCGCGTACGGCGACGGCGTGTCGTTCGCGCTCCGCGGCGCGTCGTTCGCCGTCGGCACCGGACAGGTCGTCGCGATCGTCGGCCTCAGCGGCGCGGGCAAGACGACGCTCGTCAATCTGATTCCGCGGTTCTACGACGTCAAGGAAGGCGCGATTCTCATCGACGGCGTCGACATCCGCGACGTCACGCTCGCGTCGCTGCGCGATCAGATCGCGCTCGTGACGCAGGACACCGTGCTCTTCGACGACACGGTCGCGGCCAACATCGCCTACGGCGCGCCCGGCGCGTTGCCCGAAGCCATCGAAGCTGCCGCCCGCGCGGCGCACGCGCACACGTTCATCGAACAGCTCGAGGGCGGCTACGAGGCGCGCATCGGCGAACGCGGGCAACTGCTCTCGGGTGGACAACGACAGCGCCTCGCGATTGCGCGCGCGATTCTCAAGAACAGCCCGCTCCTGATTCTCGACGAAGCGACGTCGTCGCTCGACGCCGAGTCGGAGCTGCTCGTGCAGGATGCGCTGGCCAACCTCATGCGCAACCGCACGACGTTCGTCATCGCGCACCGGCTGTCGACCGTGCGCCGGGCGGACGTCATCCTCGCGCTCGAAGCCGGGCGCATCGCCGAGATCGGCACGCACGACGAGTTGCTGCTGCGCGAAGGCGGCGTGTACGCGAAACTCTATGCGCTGCAAGCGTTCGACGATCGCGATCGGGCCGTGCCCGCGTCGGCGTTGTCACACGAGGGGTATCCGTGATTCGTTCCATGACCGGGTTTGCCTCCATCGGCCGCGAGTCGCCCGATGGACGCGTGAGTGTCACCATCAAGTCCGTCAACCACCGCTTCCTGGATCTCGCCGTCAAGGCGCCGGCTGCCTTGGCCGCCGTCGAAACGCGCGTGCGCGCGCGCGTCCAACAACGCCTCGCGCGAGGCCGCGTCGAGGTCACGCTCACGGCCGACGCTTCCGCGCGGCCCGAACGCGACGTCGTGCTCGACGAGGTCCTCCTCGGCAAAGTCGCGGCCGCGATCGAGACCGCCCGGTCGCGCGGGTTCGTCACCGGCGAGCTCGGCGTCTCCGATCTCTTGCGCTTGCCGCAAGTGTTGGATGTGCGCGTGCGACCGGCTGGGGAGTCGACTGGCTTGCCCGATCCGCTCGCCGCGCTCGTCGACGAGGTCGTCGACGACGCGCTCGACGCGCTCGTGGTGATGCGAGAGACCGAGGGCCGTTTCATGGGCGCCGACCTCGAGACCCGTCTGACGGCCATTGCCGGGTTCGTCGACGCCATCGAGGCCGAGTCGCGCCTCGGCCAGGAACAGCTCGAGACGCGGTTGCGCGCGAGGCTCGCCGCGCTGCCGCTCGACGTGCAGGGCGACTCGGCGGCCATCGCGCAAGAAATCGTGCGCTTCGTTGCCCGGTCGGACATCGACGAAGAGGTCGTGCGCATGCGGAGCCATCTCGAGCATTGGCGCAGCCTGGCGGCGGGCCCCGAAGCCTGCGGCCGCAAGCTGGACTTTCTCGTCCAGGAGATGAACCGCGAGATCAACACGATGGGCTCGAAGGTCGAAGGCGCACGCGCGACCGAAATCGTCATCGCGGCCAAGGCCGAGCTCGAGCGCGTCCGCGAGCAGACCCAGAATGTCGAGTAGCCCCTCGGTCGAACGCGGCATCCTGTTCGTCGTCTCGGCGCCGTCCGGGACGGGCAAGACGACGGTCGTCGACCGGTTGGTGGAGCGGACGCCCCGACTTCGGCGGTCGCGATCCTACACGTCACGGCCGATCCGGGCCGGGGAAGTCGACGGCGTCGACTATAATTTCGTAAGCCGGTCCGCCTTCGAGGCCATGGTCAGCGAGGACGCGTTTCTCGAGTGGGCGGACGTCTTCGGCCACTTGTACGGGACCGCGCGGCAGGATACCGCCGCGGCGCTGGCGTCGGGGGCCGACCTCGTGCTCGTCATCGACGTGCAGGGGGCGCGGCAGGTACGCGAGCGCGTGGCCGAGGCCGCGGCGATCTTCGTGCTGCCGCCTTCGTATGCGACGCTCGAGGCGCGGCTGCGGGGCCGCAACCGCGATCCGGCCGCGGCCATCGAGCGCCGGCTGGCCACGGCGCGCGCCGAGATCCTCGCCATCGACGAGTACGATTACGTGGTCGTCAATGACGAACTGGAACGGTGCGTGGACGAGCTGCAGGCGATCATGATTGCCGAGCGCGCGCGCCGACCGCGCCGCCGGGCGGCGATTGAATCGATTGTCGCGACGTTCGACGCCGAGCGCCGCACGTAGGGAATCTGGGCAGGTTCGACGTTTCATTCGAGGATCCTCATGACCGACACGATGCGGGCCACCACGCGCCCGAAGAACTCATTCGAATTCGTGACCGTGGCGTCCGCGCGCGCACGCCAGTTGCTGCAGGGCTGTCTGCCGAAGGTCGACGGCTCGGCCAAGCCCGCACGCCGTGCGTTGCAGGAAGTCGCCTCCGGTCTCGTGACGCGCAGCGCGCCCGAAGCCGGTCCCGACGCGGGCGCGTCCGCCGAGTAAAGACGATGGCCTTCGTCGGCCTCGGTGTCGCCGGCGGCATCGGCGCCTACAAGGCTGTCGAGATCGCGCGGCTGCTGCAGAAGCGCGGGCACCGCGTGCAGGCGGTGATGACGAAGAACGCCCGGCGCTTCGTCGGGCCGTTGACGTTCGAAGCCATCACGCGCGAACCCGTCATCACGTCGCAGTTCACACCAGGGCTCAACGCCAGCATCGAACACATCGCGCTGGCGTCGACGATTGACGTCCTGCTCGTCGCGCCGGCCACGGCCGACGTCATCGCGCAGTTCGCGCACGGGCTCGCTGGGGACTTCCTGTCGTCGCTCTTCCTCGCGACGCCGGCGCCTGTCATCCTGGCGCCGTCGATGAACACGAACATGTGGGAACACCCGGCCGTGCAGGCGAATCTGGCCACGCTTCGGTCGCGTGGCGTCAGCTTCGTCGACCCGGGTGACGGCTATCTGGCCTGCGGTTGGATTGGTCGTGGCCGGCTCGCCGAGCCCGAGGACGTCGTCGCGGCCGTCGAGGCGCGTCTCCAGGCGCGCACGTCCCTCGCCGGGCGGCGGGTGCTCGTCACCGCTGGGCCGACCATCGAGGACATCGATCCCGTCCGCTTCATCGGCAATCGATCGAGCGGCAGAATGGGCTTCGCCATTGCACTCGAAGCGCAGGCGCGCGGCGCAACCGTGCAGCTCGTGGCCGGACCGACGTCGATCGATCCACCCGCGGTCGGGGAAGTCATCCGCGTGCGCAGCGCGCGCGAGATGCACGCGGCGGTTCTGGCTCGCGCAGACGCCGCGGACGTCGTCGTCATGGCCGCCGCGGTCGCCGACTACGCGCCCGCGCTCGTTGCCGAGTCGAAGATCGAGAAAGGCGGGCCGCTCCGCATCGATTTGGAACGGACGCCGGACATCCTGACTGACCTCGGTACGCACCGAGGCGACGGGCGCCGGCCGGTGCTCGTGGGGTTTGCGGCGCAGACCGGCGCGGTCGAAGACGCGGCTCGACGAAAGCTCGAGACGAAGCGCGTCGATCTCATCGTCGCCAACGACGTCACCGAGCCCGGTGCTGGATTCGACGTGGACACGAATCGCGTCACGTTCGTCTCGGGCGACGGCGCCGAGCGTCTGCCGCTCATGAGCAAACGCGAAGTCGCGGGTCTCGTGCTCGATCGCGTCGAGACGCGCCTCGCCGAAACGGCCGCGCTCGCGGCCCCGCGCGCATGACCGATCGCCGGCAGCTCGCCCGCCATCTGCGGATGTTCAAAGAGCTTGGCGTCCAGGGCGTGTCGCGCGATGCGTCGTGGCGTTCGCGCGCGACGACGGCCGTGGCGGGTGATGCGCCTTCGGCTGCGTCGGTCGCGATCGCGGGTGAAGACGAGGTCGTCGAGCCCGAGGTCGCTGGCGAATCGCTCATGCGCAATCGCGCGGCGACCACGGATCCGGACGCGGCCCTGGCCGCGCTTCGTGCAGAGATCGGCGACTGTGCGCGTTGCCCGCTGCACGCGCAGGGCCGGCGACAGGTCGTCTTCGGCGTCGGCAACGCGCGCGCGGACTTGATGTTCGTCGGCGAGGCGCCGGGCGCCGATGAAGATCGTCAAGGCGAGCCGTTCGTCGGCCCCGCAGGCCAGCTCCTGACGAAGATCATCGAAGCCATTGGCCTGCGGCGTGAGGACGTCTACATCGCGAACGTGATCAAGTGCCGGCCGCCGGGGAACCGGAATCCGGAGCCGATCGAAGTCGCCACCTGCGAGCCATTCCTGCGCGAGCAGATCGCGATCATCCAACCGAAAGTCATCGTCGCGCTCGGTGCGTTCGCGGCGCACCTGCTGCTCGCGAGCGACGCGCCGATCTCGCGACTGCGCGGGCACGTTCATTCGATCGGCGGTGGGATCCGCCTCGTGCCGACGTTCCATCCCGCGTTCCTCCTACGGAGTCCCGAGCGCAAGCGGGACACGTGGGAAGACATGAAGATCGTGCGTGCCCTCCTCGCCGAATCCGCCTGAGCCGACCATTGCCGTCGCCGTGCCCGTCCCGGGTCTCGGCCTCTTGAGTTACCGCGTACTCGGGCGACCGGCGCCGCCCAAGGGCGCCCGCGTCCGCGTGCCGCTCGGCTCGCGGACGGTCGTCGGCTGCGTCGTGGAGCCAGACGCCGCGCCACCGGCGGACGTCACGACGCTCCGCGACGTCACGGCCGTGCTCGACGAGGAGCCGTTCCTGCCGCCGTCGGTCGTGGACCTGGCGGTCTGGGTGGGCGAGTACTACGCGTCCGGTCCGGGCGATCCGCTGGCGATGGCCATGCCGCCGGCCGCGCGGCGCGGGGAGCATGTGGCATTTCGCACGGTCCGCGTGGTCGAATTGGCAGACAACTCGCCTGAGGTCTCGTCACTCAAAGGCGCGCGTCAACGCGCCGTCATCGAACGATTGCGTGCGCAGCCGGGCGGAGTGGCGACTGCGGCGCTGGCGCAGGACGGTGCGGGCGCGGACGTCATCGCGCGGCTTGCTGCGCTTGGCTTCGTCCGCATCCGCGAAGACGTCGTCGAACGTGACCCGTTCGGAAGCGCCACCACGGGGCAGGGCGGATGGAGCGCCGCGCCAGCACGAGACGCCGGAAGGACACTCACCGCGGAACAACAGGCAGCACTCGACGCCCTCGAAGTCGCCGCGGACGCACGCGCGTTCCGCACGACGCTCCTGCACGGCGTCACGGGCAGCGGCAAGACCGAAGTGTTCCTGCGTCTCGCACGGCACGTGCTGGCCGCCGGCCGCCGCGTGCTCGTGCTCGTGCCCGAGATCGCGCTCACGCCCTCGGTCGCCGGACTCATGCGTGACACGTTCGGCGAACGCGTTGCGATTCAGCACAGCGGGCTCTCGAGTGGCGAACGGCACGACCAGTGGCATCGCATCCGCCGCGGCGACGTCGACGTCGTCGTCGGCACACGATCCGCGGTCTTCGCGCCGGTCGAGCAGCTCGGCCTCATCGTCGTCGACGAAGAGCACGATGCGGCCTACAAGCAGGAAGAGGCGCCGCGCTATCACGGACGCGACGTCGCCGTGATGCGCGGACGGATGGAACACGCGCTCGTCGTGCTGGCCAGTGCGACGCCGTCGCTCGAGTCGGCCGTGAATGCGGAGACCGGCCGTTATGACCTGATCCGATTGACGCGCCGCGTTCTGAATCGGCCGCTGGCCGAGGTACACGTCGTCGACATGCGGCGGGAGCTTGCGGCGAGAGGACCTGAGGCCACGCTGAGCGCGGCACTTCTCGATGGCATCGCGGCGCGCCTCGAGCGTCATGAACAGTCGCTCGTCCTGCTCAACCGCCGCGGCTACGCGCCGGTCATCTTCTGTCGCGAGTGCGGGGCCACGGTCGAGTGTCCGCACTGCAGCGTCACGCTGACCTTTCACCGCGCGGCGCGCCGCATGCGCTGTCATTACTGCAACTTCTCATCGACGGTCCCCGCCAAGTGCGCATCGTGCGGAGGCGCCTATCTCGAGCGGTCGGGGATTGGGACCGAGCGGCTCGAGGCCGATCTTCGTGCCGAGTTTCCGCGTGCACGCATCGCGCGCGTCGATCGCGACACGGTGCGTCGCCGCGGCGCCGTGGCGCGTGTCCTGGCGGACGTCGCACGCGGGGACATCGACATCCTGGTAGGCACGCAGATGATCGCGAAGGGCCACGACTTTCCAGCCGTGACGCTCGCCGGTGTCGTCGCCGCTGACGTCGGTCTCGGACGCGCGGACTTCCGCGTCGGCGAGCGAACGTTCCAGTTGCTCACGCAGGTGGTCGGCCGCGCCGGACGCGGCGCGATTGCCGGCGAAGCCATCGTGCAGACGCTCTATCCGGATCACTACAGCATCGAGGCAGCCGCGGCGCAGGACTACGCGGCGTTCTTCGCGCGCGAGATGGAGTTTCGCCGCGCGATGCACTATCCACCCGACGTCGCGCTCATCAACGTCATCGTCAAGGGACGCTCGCTCGCGACGGCGCTCGAAGACGCGCGGGATCTCGTCGGCCGCATTCGAAGCCACGCGGCCGGACAGGTGCTGGGCCCGGCACCGGCCCCGCGCGAGAAGATCAAGGACGAGTTCCGCGCGCAGTTCTTCGTCAAAGGCACGCGTCGCCGCGCCATGCGCGAAGCCGTGCTCGCCGCTCTCGCCGCACGTCCGGACCTGCGCCGCCGGACCGTGGTCGACATCGATCCGGTCAGCGTGACGTAGGGAGCGCTCAGTGCGGCGTCGTGTCGATCGGCACCGGCGTGAAGCAGAGGATGAAGATCAACAGCGCGAGCACCGAGATGAGTCGGCGTCGTCGGTCGAGCGGCTCGTGGTCGTCGAGTACGCGCGGATGGCGGAAGCCGAACACGAACGCCATGATGACCATCATCACGGCCATCGAGAGCCAGCTCGCCGACTGCAGCGTCAGCGCCACGACGATGGCCAGCGTGATCGCCGAGAGCAGCGTCGCACGGCGGCCGAGGTTCGCGTACATGATGTGTCCGCCGTCGAGCTGGCTGAAGGGCAGCAGGTTCAGCGCTGTTGCGAGCATGCCCCACCAGGCGGCGAATCCCATCGGGTGCAGCACCACGTCGACGCCGTCTGGCAGCGTGCCGAAATGCAGCCATTCGAACGCCTTCCAGAGCAGCGGCTCGCCGAAATAGATCGCGGCGCTGTTCGGCTCGATTCGCGCGACCTGCGACATCGTGATGCCCCAGTAGAGGAACGGCAGGAGCGCGACGAAGCCGGCGATCGGGCCAGCCACGCCGATGTCGAACAGCGCGCGCGTCGACGGAAACGCCTCGCGGATGCGGATGACGGCGCCGAGCGTCCCGGTCAGCGGCAGCGGCGCGGGAATGAAGTAGGGCAGCGTCGCGTCGACGTTGTGGTAGCGGCACGCGAAGTAGTGCCCGAACTCGTGCGCGCTGAGGATGATGAGGAGCGGGATCGAATACCAGAGCCCCGTCTCGAACGTCGTCCACGTGAACGCGGCGAACGGATTGGTCCCAG
This sequence comes from Vicinamibacterales bacterium, assembly GCA_035550595.1. GTDB lineage: Bacteria > Acidobacteriota > Vicinamibacteria > Vicinamibacterales > SCN-69-37 > CALFMR01. The sequence goes on along the minus strand of DASZOV010000124.1, from coordinate 80,589 downwards.
TGCCGAGCGTCAGCCACAGGTAGGCGAACGCCTGGGTGAACGTCGTCGTGAAGAACGTCAGAGCGAAGAACAGGAGATGCCGGCCGTACGGATGCCGGAACTTCGGCAGCGGCGCGGGCGGCCGCCACAGCAACTCGGCGGGGAGGCTCGTCGTCGGCAGAAGAGGGGCCAGCGGGTCGGTGGTCGACTCGGTCGTCACTCCGACTGCCCGTTGATGTTCTGAAGCTCCTTGCCAGGCTTGAACCGGATCGTCCGTCCCGGCGGGATGCGCACTTCCTTGCCCGTCCGCGGATTCCGCCCGATGCCACGCTTGCGCGGCTTGACCTGGAACACGCCGAACCCCCGCAACTCGATGCGCTCGCCGCGCATCATCGAGGCCCGCATGGCGTCGAAAACCGCGTCGACGGCGACCTCCGCCTTCACCTTGGTGACCTCGGCGAGCCGCGAGACTTCGTTGACGATGTCGAGTTTGATCATGACTTGCGGGCTGGAGGATTTCTGTAACTCACGATAAATAAAAGGACTTAGCCCTGTCAAGTTTGCTGGTCCGGCCGCCCGGGGAAGGCCGGACGCCTGCCCCGACAGACCAGCGTCGGCCGTCCTCCACTACACTCGGTGCATGTCTGCCGCGCCGCGAATGGCGACCGTCGTGCTGGTCGGACGCCCGAATGTGGGCAAGTCGACGCTCGCCAACAAGATTTCCGGCGCCCGGCGATCCATCGTCGCGCCCGTGGCCGGCACGACGCGCGACGTGCTGTCGACGTCGGCGTCGTGGCGCGATCGCGCCTTCACGCTCGTCGACACGGGCGGGCTGTTCGGCGCGACGACCGATCCGCTCCACGATCTGGTCGTGGCGCACGGACTGCGCGCGCTCGCCTCGGCCGACCTCGTCATCTTCGTGCTCGACGCACGCGACGGGCTCGTGCCGGGCGATCAAGAGATCGCGCGCCGGCTCCGAGAGACGGGCCGTCCGGTCATCCTGGCCATCAACAAGACCGACGACAAGCGCACGCGCAATCACGTGCTCGACTTCTATCGCCTCGGGTTCGAGCCCGCGCTTGAGATCTCGGCCGAGCACGGCACGGGCGTGGCCGAGCTGCTGGACGAGGTCGTGGTGCGGCTGCCCAATGGACGGACTGCGACGGAACGCGCGGAGAGTGACGCCGACACGGCCGAGACGGAAACCGCGATTGCCGTCGTCGGGCGGCCGAACGTAGGGAAGTCGTCGCTCGTCAACCGGCTCCTGCGCGAGCAACGCGTCATGGTCAGTGACGTGCCGGGCACGACGCGCGACACGGTCGACGCGACGCTGCAGTGGCACCGACGACGCTTCCGCATTCTCGATACGGCGGGCATGCGGCGTCCGGGTCGCGTACGCGGCGGTGGTCAGGTCGAGGCGGTCAGCGTCGTCCTCGCACGGCGGGCCATGGCGGGCGCGGACGTCGCGGTCCTGGTCCTCGATGCCTCCGAGGGCGCGACCGATCGCGACGCGGCCATTGCCGGCGAAGCGGCCGAGGCGGGATGCGGGATCATCATTGCCGTCAACAAGTGGGATCTCGTCAAAGGGCGAGGGCAGGATTTTGCCGCGGAGTTCGACGACAAGGTCCGCTTCCAGCTCAAGTTCCTCGAGTTCGCGCCGATCCTGCACCTGTCCGCGCTCACGGGCGAGCGCACCCCGAAGCTCCTCGAGGCCGTCGACCGCGTGGCGGCCGCGCGCAAGCGCCGCATTCCGACGCCCGAGCTGAATCGCTTCCTCGAAGAGACCACGGCGGCGCATCCACCGGTGAGCACGGCGAGGCGCGAGGTGCGGATTCTCTATGGCGTGCAGACGACGGTCGCCCCGCCGGCGTTCGTGCTGTTCACGAACGTCGCGACCGAGTTCCATTTTTCCTACGAGCGCTTCCTCGTCAATCGACTGCGCGACGCCTTCGGCTTCGAGGGCACGCCGATCCGGCTGACCGTACGCCGGCGCGCGCGGTCGGCCCGATCGTCACGAACCTCGCGAAAGTCGTGAATCCGGGCGCGATCCGCCTGCTATACTGACGGCACCCGCGCGGCGGTGACGCGTACCGGTCGATGCCGGCGCGTGCGAGCTGACGCGATCGTGCGAACGATGCAGGCTGTGACGCCGACGGTCATTCCCAATCGTCCCGTGTTCCGTGCGCAGGAAGTCTGCGAGCTCGCGGAGCTGCAGCCGTACGTGCTGCGGACGTGGGAAGCGGAGTTCCCGGACCTCGGCGTCGCGAAAACGGCGGGCGGGCCGCGCATCTACCGGCGGTCGGACGTCGAGCGCGTCCTCCACATCAAGCACCTCCTCTTCGTCGACGGCCTCACGCTGGCCGGTGTGCGGCGGCGGATCGGCGAGGCGCAGCCGACCGACGGACAAGCAGTGAGCGATGCGGACGTCGCCGCGCTCATCGACGAGGAAACACGTCGCGAGCTGCAGGACGTCCGCCGCGGATTGCAGTGGATCCTGGACGTGCTGTCGGGCGGAGGCTTGACGCCGGAAGATTTCGTGCTGAAAGCCGAACGGCCCGTGGCTGCGGCTGCCGCGACTCCCGCGCGCGCGCCGGCTCGAAAGGCTGCCACCTCCCGGGCTCCGCGCGGTGCCGTGCGGACGCCGGCCGCCGCGAAGAAGACCCGGCGGGCCAAGAAGCGATAGCATACAGAGATGCGCGTCCCTCGCGCGCACCGTCCGGGCCGCGTCGATCGGGCCGGACGTGGACTCTTCTGTCGGGATGTAGCGCAGCCTGGTAGCGCACTTGACTGGGGGTCAAGGGGTCCCGAGTTCGAATCTCGGCATCCCGACCAATCAAACCGCGGTGAAACGGCCGGTCCCCCAGACCGGCCGTTGCTGTGTCGGCACGCTGTGGACACCGATGAATGAGGCACGTGGCTTTCCGCGCCTGGAAGAGTACCCGCGCGTGCTCCTCGTCAATACGCAGGCGTTCAATCTCCAGTCGGGACCCGGCATCACGCTGACCAATCTCTTTCGAGGGTGGCCGGCGGATCGGATCGCGATGGTGCACAGCGATCCGATCCCGACGACAGACGACGTCTGCCGGTCGTACTACCGGCTCGGAGACGCGGAGACGGTGTGGGCTCCAGCCATCGAGCCGCTCGTCCGCCTGAGACGGGCGTGGCGGCGGCGTGGGACGTCGTCCGCCGAGACGCCGCATGATGTCGGCGGTGTCAGGAGACGTCAGTCCCTCGCCCGGCGTCTGCTGGTACCTCTCAGCGGCGGGATTCATCTCGGCGACATCGTCAGGCGACTCCACGTGAGCGAGCCGCTCCGAGCCTGGATCGCCGCGTTCCGTCCGGAGCTGATCTACGTCCAACTGGCGATGCTCTCCTACATGCATCTGGTCGAAGACATCGCCACGATGACAGGCGCGCCGTTGGCGATTCATTTCATGGACGACTGGCCGACGACGCTCCACGACCAGGCGCTGGTGCGACCGTTCCTTCGATCGCGCACGAGGGCGCTCTTGCACACGCTGCTCGCGAAGGCTACGGTACGGGCCGGTATCAGCGAGCAGATGGCCAGGGTGTACGAACGCCGGTACGGCTATCCGTTCCTCAGCTTCCACAATCCGATCGACCCGGCAATCTGTGAGCCGCTTGCCGAGGAACCCGCCGATCGGCGTCCGCCGTTCCGGCTCGTGTTCGCCGGCACGTTGAACGCGCTGACCACGCTCGACGCCGTTCGTGACGTGTGCGACGCGGTGACGCGGCTGCGGCGCGACGGGATGGACGTCGAGCTCGAGCTGTACGGCACGCCGCGCGCCCTCGCCGAGCGATTGGAGCGTCCCGGCGTGCGCTACGCCGGCTATATCGTCGATCCCGCTGGTGTGGCGCGGATGCAGGCGCGTGCCGATCTCCTGATTCTTCCACTGAGCTTCAACCGGGCCATCCGGCGTTTTCTGGCCTTGAGCATGCCGACGAAGACCACGTCGTACATGGCATCAGGGACGCCCATCCTTGTCTACGCGCCGCCCGACACGGCGTTGACCGAGTACGCGCGGGACTCGGGCTGGGCCGGTGTCGTGTCCAGGCGCTCGACGAGCGAGCTGGCGCAGGCGATTCGGCGGCTGTGCACTGATCGGGCGCTGCGCCAACGCTTGCGGCAGACCGCGTACGATCGTGTGATGACGACGCACACGATTGAGACCGTTACGAGCGCGTTTCATCGAGCGCTCGTCGATGGCGCGCGGCGACGCGCGTCATAGCTGGAGCAGCCGGCGCGCGTTCGCCTCGAAGTCGTAGCGTTCCTGCAGTAACCGTCTCGGGTTCAGAGCGTCCAGCGTCGCCTGCACCGCGGGGTACGTGCGGAGCGTCGCCCGGACGTCCTCCAGGAACGCGCCGAAGCGCCGCGGCGTGAACGTCTGGACGAACGGTCGCAGATCGGACCGCTCGAGTTCGTCCACGTGTTCGACGAACAGGATCTTGTGATTCGCCAGCGGCTTCATGATTTTGGCGTAAGGGATGTGGCCGCACCCCTCGAGGCTGTTCACGTGGACGACGATCTTCGAGCGGCGCAGCAGATCGTTCACGTCGAACACGTTCTGGCAGACCGCGATCCGCAGGTCGGGCGCCTGCTGCAGGAGCCGCATGATGAATCGCTGGCGCCGGCGGTACGACAGCGAGCCGTACAGCAGGATGTCGATGTCTCTGGCCGCGTCTGATTCGACGACCACGTCTTCCGGCCGGTAGCCGTCAATGGGGAAGAAGGGCGCGTCACCAGTGCCCCTGATCGTGCGCAGGATCTCGCGCGTGGCCTCGTCCTGCCACGTGGCCGTCACCGCCTGACGGATCACGCGGTGGAGCAGGTTGCCCGCGCGAAACGTCAGCCGCCGGTACGGGCCCCCCCATCCGAGGAACGTGCGGCGCCGGCGGTCGGGGCTTTCGCCGAGGATGAGGATGAACCGCGTGTCGAGCAGCCGCTCGAGCTGCGACCGAGCGTACAGCCTCAGGATGGCGGCCGGATCGATGACCACGGTCGCGCGCGGCGTGAGCGTCGCGGTCGTCAGGTCGGTGACCTGTCGTGCGGTGTGCCCGCTGCGCTCGACGACGCGGCGAATTCGCGCCTGCATGTCGGCGTAGAAGCGGTGGGACGCCCACTGGACGTCGTAAAGTCCGGTCAGAAAGACGAAGTCTTCGAACGGCGCAGGCACGGTGGGTCGCTATTGTAGCGACGTGGCGCCTCAGCCCCCTGAATGATCTTCGCGTGACAATCGGCCTCGGCGTGGGCCAGAATCCGCGGCGATGACTGCGACGCCAGCGGATCGGACCCTTCTCGATCTCGTGCAGGGCGCGGCGCCGGCGACCGTCGACGACGTGCTCGCGCTCATGCAGCGCATCGACGACGCGCTGCCGGCGGATGACGGACTGAAGTGGTTCAATCGGCTGTACATGATGGTCACGGCGCACATCGACGGCGCGCCGCCGGCCGGCGGCTGGCGCGATGCGGCGTGGCTCATGTACCTCGATGTCGTCTTCGCGGCGCGCTACTTCGATGCGCTGTCGCGCTGGCTCGCTGGTGCGGGGGACGTGCCGCGGTCATGGACGGCGCTCTTCGAGAACCGCTTCGCGCCGAAGATCGAGCGCGTGCAGTTCGCGCTGGCGGGCATGAACGCGCACATCAACTACGACCTGCCGCTCGCGCTCATCACGGCGAACCAATCGCTTGGCCAGTGGCCGGCCCGCGGGGGCCCCGAACGCGACGACTTCGAGCGCGTCAACGACATCCTCGAGACCGTGCTGCCCGAGGCGCTGCAATTCCTGGCGGTCGGCGTGCTCGGCCAGATCGCACAGGATACGGGGCGGATTGGCCGCCTGCTCGCCATTTGGAACGTCCGTGCGGCGAGGGATCTCGCCTGGGACGAGGCCGACCGCACGCACGCGCTGCCGGCACCCGCGCGTCTGGCGGCGCTCGCCGCTCAGGATCAGATCACCGGCGTGCTCGGCCGGAGCCTGCTGCTGACGGCCTGAGCCCTGGATCATTCGTCCCCTGTGCTAGATTGGCGGCGCGCCCTCTTCGCTGGCGCCTCCTCATGATCGACGCGCCCTCTCGCCGCACGTTCCTTGGACTGCTCGCCGCCGGTTGCGCGTTGCCGGCTCGGACGTGGGGCGCGACGCCTCAGAAGAGCGGTGCAACCGAGGTGGCGCTCGACGCGAAAACGGGCAGCTACGACGTCTATCCCGGCGGCCGGATTCAAGACGCGCTCGATGCCGCTGCGCGTGACAGTCAGCACAAGACGGTGCGCGTCCACGCCGGCGTGTATCGTCCCGACGCGAAGGGGCAAGCGTTCATCTGGTTCAACGCGCGGCACGACGGCATCACGCTCGAAGCGGTAGGTGACGTGACGCTCACCGCCGCCAATCCCGCGCTCGCCGATCCTCACGCGCCCAGCCATCCCGCCGTCGTCAACCACGTCGTGTATTTCGGAGACGGCATTTCCCGTCGAACGATCTTGCGCGGCTTCACCGTGACCGGCGCGAACAACTTCACGACGGGATCCGGTGGCCGGTCGCCCATTGAATCCGACGACATCAGGAAGACGGCGTATTTCTACACCGATGGCGGCGGCATCAAGATTTACGCGCGGTCCTATCCGACGATCGAGAACGTCGCCATCGTCGACAACTACACGAGCCCATGCGGCGCGGGCGCGTCGGTCGAACACCTCGGCCAGATCCAGGACGCCGTGCTCTTCCGCCACTGCATCTTCCGCAACAACCGGACGCAGACGACCGGCGCGGCGCTCGATCTGCTGCGCGGCAGTCGCGCGATCGTCGAGAACTGTCTGTTCGTCGGCAACGTCGCGAACATGGGCGTCGACTACGTCGGGCTGCTGACTGGCGGCGAATATCATCCGGAGCACGGATCGGGTGCGCTCACGGTCTTTTCCGGATCGCGCGTCGACGTCAACCGCTGCACGTTCACCGGCAACTGGGCCGGCGCCGACGACGAGTCGGTCAACAGCACGTACGTGGACTCGATCTTCTGGAACGACACGCTGGCCGGCGGGATCTCACCCGGGGCGCGCTACGAGCTGGACATCGGCGACGCGTCGGGCGTGCGCGGCACGTTCATCCACGGACAGGTGAACGACCTGCGCGGAACGATCGACCGCACGCAGAACACGTTCGACCCGCCGGACCCGCAGTTCGACGACAACTTCGTCCCCCACGCGCCGGAATACGCGAAAGTCGGCTATCGCCCGTAGGACGGGGCGCCTTTCTGGCTTCTGGCTTCGAACTTCTGACTTGAAGAGGGCGAGGGCGGCGCGAGCGCCTGTCCCTCGCCCGGCGTCAAGTCAGTTCGCCGGTTCCGTCACGTGCACGGTCGTGTTGATCGCCGGCGCATTGACGGTCTGTGTCTTTCCCGACGGCCAGGTCACGACGATGCGATCGACGGTCGTGGCTTGACCCAGTCCGAAGTAGAGCGGCATCACGCCGTGTGACAAATAACCCGTGTTGCCGTCCATCACCTTCGTATAGGTCGAGCCGCCGGCCGTGACCTTGACGACGGCGCCGAGTCCGTCGCGGTTCGACGTGGTGCCGGTCAGCTTCACTTCGAGGTAATGGATGGTGGTCTTCGCCGACAGGTTGCTCACGAGCACCATCGGCGGCGTGTTGAAGTCGTTCGTGACGATGTCCAGATCGCCGTCGCCGTCGATGTCGAAGATCGCGGCCGAGCGCGTGCTCAGCGCGGCGTCCACACGCACCGGACCGGTGGCGCCGACTGCGTTGGGATGGTTGCGGTCCTTGCCTGTCGCATCGAGGTCGAACCATGGCGCGATCACACCGTCCGCACGCGGCTCGACGCCGAGCACGAACTCCGCGTCCAGGAAGCCCTGGCCGTGGTTGTTGAGCTTGACCGAGTTGACCGCGTAGCGGAACGGATAGCTCATGCCTGACGAGATGAAGACATCGTCGAACCCGTCGGCGTTGAGATCGCCGACGCTCGGACCCCACGGCCAGTAATTCTCCGTGCCCATGGCGTCCGAGGCCTCGTGATAGGTGTCGGGGCCGTCCTTCACGAAGAGCGAGTTGCCCCAGATGCTGGTGCTGCCGTCGCCACGGAATGACACGGGCCAGGTCATGTTCGACTTCTCGTGCTCGTGCGACGGATCGATCTGCTCGGCCATGTCCGAGTGCATGTCGGTGATGAAGATGTCCATCTTCCCGTCGTTGTTGACGTCGAACGACTTGATGCCCATCGCGCCCCAGGACGTGCGCGGGAAGACCGCGCGGCTCTTGCGCTCGAAGTGCGTGCCGCCGACGTTCTCGTAATACTGGTCGTCGCCCTGCATGTTGAGGACGTACAGATCCGGCCAGCCGTCGTCGTTGCCGTCGATGACGCTGGCGTCACCCGTCCAGGACATGTCCTGGATGCCCATCTTGCTCGACACGTCTACGAAGTGGTTGCCGCCCTCGTTGTGGTAGAGGACGCTCTGCTCGGCGCGGTCCGGCATCGTGTGACCGGCGAAGGCGTCCTCGAAGCCGATGTAGTACTTGTAACCGACTCCGCCGATCGCGTTCGTCGTGTAACGGCCGACGGTCGCGAGAAACAGGTCGAGTCGTCCGTCGTGGTCGTAATCGAAGAAGACCGCACCTGAGGCGTGGCCGACGTAGCCCAGGCCCGACGACGCCGTGATGTCGCGGAAGTGGCCGTGTCCGTCGTTCTCGAAGAGCATGTTGCCGCCGCGAACGGTCGTCACGTACAGGTCTTCGTCGCCGTCGTTGTCGATGTCCGCGAACGACGCCGTGACGCTGACCTTGCCGGGCACGCCGACGCCGGCCGCGGCCGTGATGTTCTCGAAGCGGCCGTGACCGAGGTTGCGCCACAGTTCGTCGCCGCCGACCTGGCTCGTGAAATAGAGGTCGAGCCGGCCGTCTCCATCGACGTCAGCGACGGCCACGCCGTTGCCGTGGTCGTAATGAACGGCCTTGTAGTCCTTGGCGGCGTCGGCGACGACGTGGTTGTGGAAGGTGATGCCGCTCTGGGCGCGGCGATCGGTGAATTGGAAGGCGTGGAAGACAGACCACGAGGCGGCCGCGGCCTTCTGGGCCGCGGCTTCGGTATCGAGCCAGGACGAGTCGGCGAGGGCCGCCGGCACGATGCGTACTTGCAGTGGAGACTCGGCAGCGGCGCGCCGTGGTGTCCCAGACGAGGGACCGGCTTGCGCGTTGACGAGGAGGGTCATGGCCAGACAGGCACCGAGGACGACGAGCACCGATGTCAGGCGGGCGTTCAGATTGTGGCTGGGCACGGCTCGGCCGTTGCAAAGCCGGGACCGTTGGCGACCTCGCATTAATGCAGGGCTGAACACTCATGACTTACTGCAGCCGTAATCCACTTACGACACTCGGTGGCCTCGCGCGGGGGCATGGGTCGTGTCGCTCGCGAACCTCGAGGCCGGCCGCGGCGTCTTGTGGGTGAGTCGAGATGAATGCGATCGTGCGACCGTGGCCGGCGGGGCGCGTGGTGAGCGCGGAGGATCGCGTCCGCGACCTCGATGACCGGCTGGCCGAATCGTCCGCGCTGGCCGTGCGCGTCGCGTTCAGCGTGCTGCGCAACCACGCCGATGCCGAGGACGTGGCGCAGGAGGCGTTCGTCCGGGCGTCGCGACGGCTTGGCGCGCTGCGCGATCGCGACCGGTTCCGCGCCTGGCTCGTGCGTCTGACCTGGCGGATGGCGATCGATTGGCAGCGCAGTGGACGCCGCCGTGGGACGCGGGAGGATGCCGTGGCGCGTCTGGCGCCGCAGCACGGCAACGCGGAGGTCGACGTCGCCGCGCGCGAACGGGCGGCGAGGCTCTGGCAGGCGATCGACGCGTTGCCCGAACGCCTGCGGCTGGTCCTCGTGCTGGCCGCCATCGACGGTCACACGACGCGCGAAGTCGCCGCGCTCGCCGGCGTCGCCGAAGGAACGGTCAAGTCGCGCTTGTTCGAGGCGCGACGACGGCTGCAGGAGCAATTGCGATGAGGGACGAGCGGATGGACGCTGACGACCCGCTACGCGCGCTGGCCGATGCGCTCGACGTCGAGCCGTCGCCGGGCTTCGGCGCGCAGGCGCGGCAGCGCATCGACGCCGATCGTGGCGCGCGGCGCCGGACGCGGCGATACGCGATGGCCATCATCGTCCCGGCTGCGGCCATTGCGCTGGTCGTCGTCTGGGCGGCACACCGGCCGAGCGATGTGCAACCGCGGGCCGTGTCGTCCCATGCGGAGGTGGTGCCGCAATCGGCGCCGCCGCACCCTGTGGCGCCGACGACTGAGGATTTGGCGGCGGAGCGATCGGCCACCGCGGTTGTGGCTCGAACGCGCGAGAGTCGCATGCGGGATGAAGGACGGCGTGGAAGTCCGCGAGCGTTCCGGAACGAGTCTCAGGCGTTCGCGGCGGTGCCCGTGGTCGTGCCGCGCGGCCAGCTCGAGGGCGTGCGGCAACTGGCCAGTGCCGCGGCCAGCGGGCGCGTGCGTATCGGCCCGCCACTGGCCGACTGGGCCGCAGGAGTCCAGCCGGAGGCCACGCCGCTTCAAGCCCCCGATCCCCTTCGCGTGCCGGCGCTCAGTGTCGAGCCACTCGCGAACTGAGGCCTCACGCGAAGCCGCGAAGATCGCGAAGGACGGAGATCGGTGATGCCACCAGTTAGGAAAAGATGACACCGCGAGCCCCGGAGCGTAGCGAGCGCGGCGAGCGATCAAGAGAAGTCCACGAAGCCCGCGACGAAGGGAGGGGCGCTGAGCGGGCGAGCGGGGGTGGGGCCCGCGAGCAAATAGAAAAGATGGCACCACGTCACTGCAAAGAAGATGACTCGTCTAGGAGGTCCTCATATGCGCCGGTTCTCTGTCCTGATCCTGACGTGTGCGCTGCTGGCCGGCGCGGATTCGATCGTCGCAATCGCGCGGCAAGGGGACGCCGCGTCGACGCCCAAGCCGGCCGCGGCGCCTCAGCCCGCCGTGGCGCCTGCGCCCGCGAAGACGACGCGCACCTCGGCGCCGATCGAAGCGCGACCGGTACGGGTCGATGTTCTGATCCAACGCAAGAAAGGCGATCAGATCGTCAGCAGCCTGCCGTACACGCTGGTCGGCGAGACCGGCGATGGCATGGGCATGAACGGCCTGAGTCTGCGGCTCGGATCGAATGTTCCCGTGCCGATGGTCGGCCAGATGGGACCGAACGCGGCCACCCCGATCACGACGGTCAACTATCAGAACGTCGGCACGAACATCGACTGTTACGTCGCCGCAGCGGCCGATGGCCACTACCACGTGCGGTTCATCCTCGACGACTCGTCGGTCGCCGACGCCAACGGGACGCAAGATCCGACGGCTGGCGTCACCGCGCCCGTCTTCCGCTCCTACCGCATCACGACGAACGTCGTGGCGAAAGACGGCGTACGCCAGCAGATCAATGTCGCGACCGACAAGGTCAGCGGCGAGACGGTCGTGGCCGAAATCACCGTCACAGGGCTGTGACGCCATACGCGTCAAGTTGGAAGTTCGAAGCCAGAAGCCAGAAGTGGGTTCCAAGTTCGTGAGTGCTCCTCCCAGTTTTCGCGACTTCGCGGCTTCGCGTGATGTTCGAAGCCGGCGCGGCCTCTCGCCTTGCACTACTCTGACGAGAGAGTCCTCGTGCCCTCGTCATCTGTCCAAGCGTCTTCTGGCCGGCTGCGCGGACGGCGCGTCCTCATAGCCGGCGCCGGCCTCGCCGGGCTTTCCGCGGCCCGAGACCTCGAGCGCGACGGCGCCATCGTCACGCTGATCGAGGCGCGCGATCGCGTTGGCGGCCGGCTGTGGACCATCCGCAGGGGCTTCGCCGATGGCCAGCACGCCGAAGGCGGCGCGGACATCATCGAGCGCGAGCAGGCACCGGTGGTCGCGCTGGCGCGTGACCTGGGCCTTCGGCTCGTGCCGATTCTCCGTGGAGGATTCGACTACTACGGTCCACGCGCTGACGGCCGCCTCGCCATTCAGTCGCTCGACCGTACGTTCGGCGAGATCGGGTCGCTCCTTGCGCCCCTCGTCGAGGCCTATCAACTCGCCGAGCGCAACTGGGACAGCACGATCGCACGCGCGCTCGGCCGCGAGTCGGTCGCCGACTGGCTGACGCGGCGTCGAGCCGGTCGCGATGTCCTCGAGCGTTTCCGCGGCCTACGCGGGCTGTTCCTCGCCGATCCTGAAGATCTGTCCCTTCTCGCGCTCGTCGATTTTCTCGCCGATGGGGCAGCCGGCGCCGCTGGCGGCGCGTCCCGCGTCAGAGGTGGCAACGACCAGTTGGCGATGAAGCTGGCAGCATCACTTCGCACGCGGCCGCGTCTCGGCTCCGTGCTGCGACAAGTCGTCCAGACGCGAAGGCGCGTGGCCGCGACAATCGACGGACCGAGCGGGCGCGCGATCTGGCGTGGCGACTTCGTCATCGCTGCGATGCCCACGTCGACGCTCGCCGATGTCCGCTTTCAGCCGGTATTGCCCGCCGCGCAGCAGCGCGCCATTCGGACGCTGCGCTACGGTCCGGCGACGCGTGTGCTGCTGCAGTTCGACCGCCGGTTCTGGCGGCGCATCGGACGGGCGCGGGCGTTCGGATCCGATCGCCCGCACGGTGCGGTCTGGGAGGGCAACGAAGAGCAGCGTGGGCCGGGCATACTCAGCCTGCTCGCCGGCGGGCACGCGTCAGAAGAAATCCAGACGATGCTGGCCGCTGGCGGACCGCAGGCCGTTGTCAGAAGTCTTCGTTGGTTGGGCGCTCCGTCTCGATTGCTGGCGACGCGCGTCGTCCGGTGGGAGGACGACCCGTGGGCCAAGGGCGGCTACGCGTATTTCCATCCGGGCTTCGAGCCCGAGTGGCGGGCGCACCTGGGACGACCGTTCGGGCGCATCCTGTTCGCCGGTGAGCACACGAGCGCGCGCTGGCAGGGCTATCTGAGCGGCGCTGTCGAGAGCGGCCGGCGGGCCGCGGCAGAGCTCGTCGTCCTCGCTGGCGCCAGACCCTGACGCGTGGCGACACGTCGATGTCACAATGGCCCAAAGGGCACCTCGGCCTGTTGCCGGGGCGAAAGAGAGTGACGGTCATGAGCGCAGCACCCCGCAAGTCGAGAGCACGCACGCGTCCCCGGCCGGCCGCGGCGCCGGCACGCCGGCGGGGCGGTCCGCCCACGCGTGGACGTCAGACGTCGGGCGAGACCCTGATCGACTGGGAAGAGCCGGAGCCGAACGCGCAGATTCTCGATTGGCGCGGCCGTGCGAAGGAGTTCGGCCTCGGCCCGCTCGAGGACTCCGGCGCGGAGTCGGACGAAGTCCTGCGATCGCCCGATCAGTTCATTCGTGAAGATGAGCCCGAAGCCTTCGAGGCGCAGGCGGTCGACGCCGATGATGAGGACGCGCGCGGATCTGAAGACGAAGACGAGGCGGAGAGCGAGGAGGCGGTCGAAGGAACGGGCGCGGCCGACGCCGATCTCGTGCGCGTGTATCTCCAGCAGCTCGGCCGCCGGCCACTCTTGACGAAAGAACAAGAGCAATCGCTCGGGCGCCGCATGGAGGAAACGCGCGCCGATCTGCTGCGGCTGCTCGGCGAATTGCCGTGCGCGCGGATGACGCTCCTCAAACTCGCCGACGAAGTGCGTCGCGGCACCGCACCGGCCGCCTCGCTCATCCTGCTGCCCGAGGGCGGCGAACTGACGCCGGCACAGGTGACGCCCGTCCTGAACGCGTTCGGTCGGATTGAACGCTGGCATCGTGAGATCTGCGCGCTTTGCGCTGAAGCCCGCGCGCGATCGCGCCGGCCTGCGCGACGCCGCGCGAAGGAAAAAGACGACGATCCGATTGGCGTGCTGACCGCGAAGATCGCGACCGCACTTGGCAAACTGCCGATTCGTCCGTCGGTCATCGACGAGCTGGTCGGCGAACTCACGCGCGCCGACGCGCGCATTGCCGAGGCGCGGCATCAACCGGCCGGCCCGGATCGGGCGAGCGTCCTCCACGACGTCACGAAGAAGAGCGGCCTCGTGCCTCGCGTGTTCCAGCAGATCGTCGCGCGTGTGCACGAGCGCCACGAGACGCTGCTCGATCTGAAGCGCCAGTTCGTGGAAGCGAATCTGCGGCTGGTCGTGTCGATCGCGCGCAAGCACCTCAATCGCGGTCTCTCGATGCTCGACCTGATCCAAGAAGGCAATATCGGGCTCATGAAGGCCGTCGATCGGTTTCAATATCGCCGCGGATTCAAGTTCTCGACGTACGCCACCTGGTGGGTGCGTCAGAGCATGACGCGCGCGATTGCGGATTACGGTCGGACGATTCGTCTGCCGGTCCACGTCATCGAGTCGCTCGGCCGGCTCAATCGCGAGCGGCGATCGCTCGCGGCGTCGCTCGGCCGCGATCCGCAGCCGCAGGAACTGGCGGCGCAGATGAAGGTGCCGGTCGACAAGGTCCTGCTGCTCCTCGAAGCCGCGCGACAGCCGGCCTCGCTGCACACGCCGGTCGGCGGCGACGAGCAGACGGAGCTCGGCGAGCTGTTGCCGGACGCGACGGCCGAGTCGCCCGAGAGTCCGGTGATGGCGAGCGAGCTCGCCGGTGAAGTCGAGCGCGCGATGGCAGGACTGACCGATCGCGAGCGCGAAGTCCTGCGCCTGCGGTTCGGCCTCGCGACCGATCACGAGCACACGCTGGGTGAGGTAGGGCGGCGGTTGATGCTGAGCCGCGAGCGCGTCCGCCAGATCGAAGCGAGCGCCATGGCGAAGATCCGCGCGAAGCGTGGACAGGCGGCCTAGGCGCATGTGTCGGCCGCCGGCTTTCGGTCGCCATCGCCCGTTCGTCACGCACACGTGAAGACGCTGCACGGGCTCGACGTTCGCACGGGACAGCCGATCGCGCTGACATTCGATCGAGCCATCGAGTCGATCGAACAGCGCGCGTCCGGCGATGAGAGCTATCTCGCGCCTGGATGGATCGATCTCCAAGTCAACGGCTTCGGCGGCGTCGACTACAACACGCCGAACGTTCCCATCGACGATCTCGCCCGATCAATCGACGCGTTGCTGTCGACCGGAGTGACGCGCGCGTGGCCGACGGTCATTACGGCAGCGCCCGAGGCGATCTGCGCCGCGCTCGCCAACCTTGCCGCCGCTCGCGAGACGTTGCCGCTCGGTGATGTCTTCGATGGCTTCCACGTCGAAGGGCCGCACATCTCGCCAGACGATGGCCCACGCGGCGCGCATCCGAGGGCGTGGGTGCGCGCGCCGGACGTCGACGAGCTCGCGCGTTGGCAGGATGCGGCGCAGGGGCATCTGCGGATGGTCACGCTTGCACCGGAATGGCCTGGTGCGACGCGATACATCGAAGCGGCCGTCGCGCGCGGCGTGGTCGTCGCGATTGGCCACACGGCCGCGACATCAGCTCAGCTTGCCGATGCCGTGTCAGCCGGCGCGACGATGTCGACGCACCTCGGCAACGGCGCGCACGCCGTCATGCGCCGGCATCCCAACTACATCTGGGATCAACTGGCCGACGATCGCCTGGCGGCCAGCTTTATCGTCGACGGCATCCATCTGCCCGCGTCGTTTCTGACCGTGGCCATTCGAGCGAAAGGCGTCGGCCAATCCGTCCTCGTGACCGACGCCAGCGCACCGGCCTGTGCCATGCCGGGACGCTACCATCTCGGCGATCAACCCATCGACCTCACGCCCGACGGTCGCGTCGTCCTCGCGGGCGGCGATCGGCTGGCGGGATCCGCGTTGCGTCTCGATCATGCGATCGCGAGCGTCATGCGACTCGCCGGAGTCTCGCTGGCCGATGCCGTCACCATGGCGACCATCAATCCAGCGAATGCCGGCCGCGTCGAGGGACGCGTGCAGGGGCTGGCGGTGGGCGAGCGCGCGGATCTCGTGCGGTTCCGCGTCGATCCTGCCGACGGCTCAGTCCACGTCGAGGAGACCTACCTCGCCGGCGAGCGGGTATTCCGAGGCTGATCTCGCCGAGGATCCTGACTCATCTTGACAATCAAGATGAACGGCGCAAGACTGCGACGGTCATCTAGTGGATCAAGAGAAGATGACGGGGCAGTTGCCTGTTCCCTGCTTCCTGTCTTCTGCTGAGTAGGAGTCGTACATGTCCTGGTATTCGCGCATCGTCGCCGGCTGGCGCGCGTGGCGACGGCGGGACGACACCGAGCAGGATCTCGACGACGAGCTCGCGAGCTATCTAGAGGCGGCGAGGGACGCGCACCGGCGTCTGGGGCTGGGACTGCGCGACGCCGAACGCGCGGCGCGACTGGACGTGGGCAGCGTTGAGGCAGTGAAAGACTACACGCGCGACGTCGGTTGGGAATCGACGGCCAGCGCGTTCGTCCAGGACGTCCGCGACGCGCTGCGGCGGCTGCGGCACTCACCGGCGTTCACGATCGGCGCGGTCGTGACCTTGGCGCTCGCGGTCGGCGCCAACCTCGCCATCTTCACGCTCATCGATCGCATCCTGCTGCACCCGCTCGACGTGCGCGATCCGGACCAGTTGTTCGTGTTCGAGCGGACGATGGTTATTGGTGGCGAAGCGACGCCTCTGTCGGACACCTGGTGGTCGAACGCCGATCGCCTCCGGCACATGAGTACAGTCGCTGGCGCTGCCGTGGTCACGCGGGCCACCGACCGGGCCACTCGTCATCTCGTCATTGCAGGTCCGGACGATCGGGCCGAGGAGACCGTGGACGGCCGGTTCGTCTCGGCCAACTTCTTCCGCGTCCTGGGCGTCGAGATGGCGCTCGGCAGCGACTTCGCCGCTCAACAGGACGATCCACGAGCGCCGCCGGCTGCGGTGCTGGGCAGCGCATTCTGGCGCCGCCGATTTGGCGCGGATCCGACCATCGTCGGACGAACGATGACAGTCAACGGCGTGCCCACGACGATTGTCGGCGTCGCGCCACCGACGTTCGCGGACGTGTGGGTCGGGACGAATCCGCCCGCCCTGTTTCTGCCAGTCCTGGCCGGTTCTCGACTCGCCACCGATCCTGGTGCGAAGCCGGCCGGCGAGACCTCGCCGACGGCCCCGGCCGTGACACCATTGTCCGCGTTCACGGTCATCGCGCGCGTGGCGGCCGGCCGTGAAAGGCTCGTGCGCGCGGAATTGGAGGTCCTTCGCAATTCCGGCACGTTCGACGTTCGCGTGCCCGACGAGGTCTGGTCGATCGTGCCCCTGGCGGATGTCGTGTTGCCCGGCGGCATCCGTTCTTCTCACACGCGCGATACGCAGGTGGATGTTCGAACCTTTGTGTGGTTGCTGGCGGCGGCGGTCGCGCTGACGCTGCTCATCGGATGTGCCAATCTGGCCGGCCTGATGCTCGCGCGCGTCGAAGGGCGGCGGCCGGAGCTGGCGATTCGGGCCGCGCTCGGGGCCAGTCGCGGCCGGCTCGTTCAACCCATCATCGTAGAGGCCGGCCTGCTGGTGGCAAGCGGGGGAATGGTGGCCGCTCTGGTGGCGCAGGCCATCGAACGCAGCCTCGCGACCTTCGTCCTGCCGGACGGCGTGGCCATTGCCGCCTTGCGTGCGGACGACAGCGGCCATCTTGGGCTCGCCGTCGTGATGATGATCGCCGCCGCGGTGGTCATGTGCATGCCAGCAGCGCGCGCGGTCGGCGCCGATCCGACGCCTGGGATGCAAGGCCAGCGCGGTGCGACCAGGCGACTGCGTGCGACCCGCCTGTGCGTTGCCACGCAAGCGGCCATCAGCGTGGTCCTCGTGTTCGGTGCCGTTCTGTTCTCGCGGACCATGACGAAGGCCCTGACGATGGATCTCGGATTCGATCCGCACCATCTCCTCTCCGTGTCGTTGTCGGTGCAGGGTGGCGACTGGCGTGCGGGCGCCACGGCGGCCGATGCCTTCGCCGAGCGAGCGCGGCATCTGCCCGGCGTGACGGACGCGGCCGCCGGCGAGGCGCCGATCGTCGACGACCTGGGTTTCGCCGTGCTTCAAGTCCAGGCGGACGGGGTCCCCGTCACTCTGCCAGTGCCGCCAGACGACGTCAACGTCTCGGACGAGTACTTCCAGACCCTGCGACAGGCCGTACTGCGTGGGCGTGGATTCGACGACCGGGATGGGCCCAAAGCGCGCCGGGTTACCGTGGTGAGCGCGTCGCTGGCTCGTCTGTTGTGGCCGAACGACGACGCCCTTGGGCACCAGGTGAGTTTTCAGGGCAATACGATGGTCGTCGTCGGCGTCGCGGCGGACGTCGCGCTGCACCATCTGCACGACACCGCGCCGCTCGTGATCTATCGCCCGATGTCACAGAACCCCTATTTCCTTGTCGTCTATTCGAGGTTCCACCATGGCGTGACGCGGGCCATCGTGCGGACGAGCGGGGATTCCAGGCCTGTCGTGCCCATGCTCAAGGCCGCCGCGGCGGCGACCGGCTCCCGGCTCGATTCGGTGCGTTCGGTCGACAGCGCGATCGCCTCGCTTCTCCTTCCACAACGGTTGGGCCGCGAACTGCTGACGCTGCTCGCGGCGCTCGCTCTGGTGTTGACTCTCATCGGCGCCTACAGCCTGGTCTCGTCCATCGTCAGTCGCGATCGAAAGGAGATCGGCGTGCGCCTGGCCCTTGGCGCGCGCCGTGGCCACATCGTCCGGGAAATCATGATCCGCACGGTCGCGCCAATTGCCGCCGGCGTCACGGTCGGCGTCCTGCTCGTCTGGTGGGGCGGGCGCTTCGCGGATCGCTTTCTGTACGGCTTACACGGTGACGATGCGACGACGACGGCGATTGCGGTCGTCGCGATCATCGTGGGCGGCGTGTTCGCGGCAGTGGCGCCGATGCGGCGAGCCCTGCGTATCGATCCGATCGAGACACTGCGGTCGGAATAGATCGGATCACTGGAAAAGGAAACCGTGGCATGTCCTGGTATTCGCGCTTCATCGGCGGCTGGCGGGCGTGGCGTCGGCGGGATGACGCCGAGCAGGCGCTCGACGAGGAACTCGCGAGCTATCTCGAAGAGGCGAAGCGGGCGCACGGGCGATTGGGATTGGGACTGCGCGACGCCGAACGCGCGGCGCGCCTGGACGTGGGCAGCGTCGAGGCGGTGAAAGACTACGCGCGCGACATCGGTTGGGAATCGACGGCCGGCGCGCTCGTCCAGGACGTGCGCGATGCGCTGCGCCGGCTGCGGCACTCGCCGGCGTTCGCGATTGGCGCGGTCGTGACCTTGGCGCTCGCGGTCGGCGCGAACCTCGCCATCTTCACGCTCATCGATCGCATTCTGCTGCACCCGCTCGACGTCCGCGATCCGGACCAGCTGTTCGTGTTCGAGCGGACGATATCCATTCGAGGCAAGTCGACGCCGTATACCTACACGTGGTGGGCGAACGTCGAGGCCATTCGAAACATGCGTACGGTCGACGACGTGGCCGTCGTCACGCGCGCGGCAGATCCGGCGACGCGTCAGATCGTCGTGGCTGGGCCCGGCGACGCTGCCGCCGAGGCCGTGGACGGCCGGTTCGTCTCGTCCAATTTCTTCCGCGTCCTGGGTGTCGACATGGCGGTCGGGCGCGACTTCGCCGGGCAACGGGACGATGCGGCTGCGCCGCCCGTGGCCGTGTTGAGCCACGCGTTCTGGCGCCGGCGGTTCGCCGCCGATCCGGCGGCGGTCGGTCGCACGATCTCCGTCAACGGCGTGCAGACGACGATCGTCGGCGTCGCGCCCGCGACGTTCACCGACGTGGAAATCGACGCCACCCCGCCAGCCGTGTTCTTGCCGGTCATGGCCGGCGCGCGGCTGGCGGTCGGCCCTGGATACGAGACCGACGGGCATGGCGGGATGTTCTCGCCCGTGCAAGGTGCGACGACATCGATGACGATCTCCGACGTGTCGCCTCTCACGGACTTCGTGGTCATCGCGCGTGTCGCCGCTGAACGCCTGGCTCCGGCGCAGGCGGAACTGACGTCGCTCGTCGCGAACGGGGTGATTGAGAATCGACCGATAGCGGCTTCCTGGCGCCTCGTGCCGCTCGTCGACACGGTCCTGCCGCTCGACGCCAGATCCACCGTCCGTCAGTTCATGACTGTCCTCGGCGCCGCGGTGGCGTTGACGCTGCTCCTCGGCTGCGCCAATCTCGCGAGCATGCTCGCCGCACGCGTCGACGAACGGCACGAGGAAATCACCGTCCGCGCGGCGCTCGGTGCGAGCCGGGCGCGGCTCATCCGGCCGATCGTGGCCGAAGCCGCCGTGATCGCGGCCGCCGGGGGACTGGCCGCGGTCGTCGTGGCGCAATGGATCGAACGCGCGTTCAGCGCCTTCGTGCTTCCGGGTGCGATCAGCGTCTCGACGCTGCCACCGATGAGCGCATCCCGCGTGCTGTGCTGGACGGCACCGTTGGCCGTCGCCGCCGCCGTGTTGATCGGGATCGCACCGGCGACGCGAGTGACGCGCTGGCGCCTGACCGCCGGTGGCCAGCGCCATCGACCGGTGATCGGACGCTTCGACATGGCACGCGTCCTCGTCGGTGCGCAAGCCACGATTGGCGTCGTGCTCGTCTTCGCGGCCGCCTTGTTCGTGAGGACCATGGTCTCGGCACTCGCGATCGATCCTGGCTTCAACCCCGACGGTCTGTTGGCGGTCTCGCTTTCGACCAAAGACCGCGGCGGCGACCGCTTCGCCGGGCTGGCGAAGACGGATGCCTTCGTCGCGGCCGTGCGCCAGCTCCCGGGAGTCGTAGCGGCGACGGATGGAATGGTGCCGCTCGTGAACCTTCTCGACTTTCCGGTCGAACACGTGGCCGTCGACGGCGTCCCGACGACACCGTCCGCACCTGTCGTGGAGACCTACGCCGCCGCTGACTATTTTCGAACGCTTCAGCAGCCCATCCTGCAGGGGCGGGAATTCAACGACAGCGATGCCGAGAGTACAGAACCCGTCGTCATTCTGAGCGCGTCGGCGGCGCACGCATTCTGGCCGCACAGCGCGGCGGTCGGACACCACCTGACGGCGTCGACGATCCGCTCGTTCGCCGGCACGCCGGCGCTGGTGATTGGCGTCGCGGCCGACGTCACTCTGCACGATCTTCGCGACACGGCGCCGCTCGTCATCTATCGGGCGCCATCGCAGAACCGGGCGTTCCTCGCCGGACTGACTGCAGGCAGTGGGCGTGCCCCCGTCGTCATTCGGACGAGCGGGGACGCCGCGTTCGTGCCGACCGTCACGAAGTTCGCGCGAGACGCCGGCTTCTCCGTGGAGTCGGTGCGAACGGTGGGTGAGGCGGTGGACGACTTGCTGATGCCGCAGCGGCTGGGGCGCGCGCTGCTCACGCTGCTCGGCGCGCTCGCGCTGGTGCTGACGATCGTCGGCGTCTACAGCCTTGTGTCCTCGGTCGTCGTTCGCGACCGGAAGGAGGTCGGTGTGCGGATGGCGCTCGGCGCCCGGCCGCGGCATGTGACGGCCGCAATTCTTGCGCGCGTTGCGCGGCCGCTCACAGCCGGTCTCGCCGCTGGCGTTCTACTCGCCTGGTGGGGTGGCCGGTTCGCCGATCGATTCCTGTACGGCGCACGCAGTCACGATCCCGCGACACTGGCCATCGCTGCAGCCGCCATCGTCATCAGCAGCCTGCTCGCCTCCGCGCGGCCGATGGTGCGCGCGCTGCGCATCGATCCGATCGAGACCTTGCGTGCGGACTGAGGAGGTCCGTGGAGCCTTGGGCCTGAAGGCCTAGAGCTCCACAAGCCCGCGGGGTTGCGCGCCGTTATCGCGGTAGAGGCGCGTCCTCACGAATCAGCCCAGCCGCACGCAAGTCCGTCCAGAGCGCGCGCGGGATTTTCGCCGCGAGCGTGCGCACGTTGCGGGCGACTTCGCGTGGATGAGCCGCACCGGGAATGACCGAGACGACTGACGGGTGGCCGAAGGGGAAGCGCAGCGCGGCTTCGACGAGGGCCACGCCATGCGTGTGGCACACCGCGTCGATCTTGCGTACGCGCGCAAGCACTGCACGAGGCGCGGGGCGGTAGTTGTAGAACGCGCCCGGCTTCGCGCCGGTGGCGAGGATGCCCGAGTTGTAGGGCCCGCCGATCACGATGCCGATGCCGCGCCGTTCGCAGAGCGGCAGGAACGTCTCGAGTGCGTCCTGTTCGAGCAGCGTGTAGCGGCCGGCCAGCAGGAAGAGATCGAAATCGCCGCGCTCGGCGAGCGTCTGACACACTTCCCATTCGTTCACGCCCGCGCCAATTGCCTGGACGACACCGCTCGCGCGCAGCCGGAGGAGCGCGCGGTAGCCGCCGCGCATGAACGTGCGAACGTGCGCGTCGCGCGGGGCCGCTGATCCGTGGGTGAAGACGTCGAGGTCGTGCGCGTAGAGGACGTCCACCCGATCCACGCCGAGCCGCTCGAGTGAGTCCTCGAACGAGCGCATGACGCCGTCATAGGTGTAGTCGTAGACTTCACGTCGCGACGGCGTGTCGAAATACGCGCCTCGTCCCGTTCGTTCCGCGGACGGACAGACGGTCAGCAGGCGGCCGACCTTGGTTGACAGGACGTATCGATCGCGCGGCCGGCCGCGCAGGAAGTGGTTCAGCCGCGTCTCGGCAAGGCCGAGGCCATAGAGCGGCGCGACGTCGAAGTGCCGGATGCCGGCTCGCCAGGCGGCCTCGAGCGTGTCCTGGGCCTGCCGTTCCGAGATGGGCCGATAGAGGTTGCCGAGCGGCGCGCAGCCCTGGCCGAGCGCGGTGAACGTGAGCGTGGCGCCCGAGGGCGCGTGGAACGTACGAGTGCGCATGCGACGACAATCCTGGCGGACGCCGCATGCGGACCCGCGACGCGCCGAGGTGCTGACACGCTAACATGAAGACAGAGCCGAGCCGATCATGAGTGCACCGACAGCCACGTCCGACGCGCGGATCATCCGCCTGAATCCCACCGACAATCTCGTCGTCGCGGTCGACGACATCGAGAAGGGCATGCAGGCCGAGGGCGTCACGGCACGCGCGCGGATTCCGCCCGGCCACAAGATGGCGGTCGTGCCGATTGCCGTCGGTGAGCCAATCCGCAAGTTCGGACAGATCATCGGCTTCGCGACCAAGCCGATTGTGCCGGGCGACTGGATCCACGAGCACAACGTCGGCATGCACGACTTCCAGCGCGACTACGCCTTCGCCGTCGATGCGAAGGACGAGCCGGTGCTGCCGATTGAACAGCGCGCGACCTTTCAGGGCTATCGGCGCGCGAGCGGGAAGGTCGGTACACGCAACTACATCGGCGTGCTGAGCAGCGTGAACTGCTCGGCGACCGTCGCCATGCTGATGGCGCGCGAGATCGAACGGTCCGGCATCCTCGCCGACTATCCGAACATCGACGGCATCGTCCCACTCGTGCAGGCGAACGGCTGCGTCATCGACTATCGCGGCGCGATCTTCGACATCCTCAAACGGACGAGTTGGGGTTATGCCGCCAATCCCAACATGGGCGGTGTCGTCATGGTCGGGCTCGGCTGCGAGGGCTTTCAGATTGCGCGGTTCAAGCAGGCGTACGGCATCGAGGAGAACGAGCGCTTCCGCACGATGACGATTCAGGAAGCCGGCGGCACGCGCAAGACCGTCGCGGCCGGCGTCGAAGCCATCAAGGCGATGCTGCCCGTGGCGAACGACGTGCATCGCGAGACGGTGCCGGCATCCGAGCTCGTGCTCGCGCTCCAGTGCGGCGGGTCGGACGGCTATTCGGGCATCACGGCCAATCCCGCGCTCGGTGCGGCCGTCGATCGGCTCGTGCGTCATGGCGGGACGGCGATTCTCTCGGAGACGCCGGAGATCTACGGCGCCGAGCACCTGCTCACGCGGCGCGCGGCCACGCGCGAGGTGGGCGAGACGCTCGTCGAGATCATCCGCTGGTGGGAGGACTACACGCGCCGCAATCTGATGGAGATGAACAACAATCCATCGCCGGGCAACAAGCTCGGTGGGCTGACGACGATCCTCGAGAAGTCGCTCGGTGCGGCGGCCAAGGGCGGCACGACGACCTTGCGCGCGGTGTACCACTACGCGGAGCCCGTCACGGCGAAGGGCTTCGTCTTCATGGACACGCCGGGCTACGATCCGGTGTCGGCCACGGGCCAGGTCGCGGGCGGCGCCAACATCCTCTGTTTCACGACCGGCCGCGGCTCGGCCTATGGCTGCAAGCCGACGCCATCGATCAAGCTCGCGACCAACTCGGTGACCTACCAGCGGATGATCGACGACATGGATCTCAACTGCGGCGACATCCTCGAGGGCGTGAGCATCGAGGCGAAGGGTGAAGAGATCTTCCAGACGATTCTGCGCGTCGCGTCGGGCGAGCGGACCAAGTCCGAGGATCTCGGTTACGGCGACAACGAGTTCGTGCCCTGGCAGGTCGGCGCCGTGATGTGAGAGCCGTCGTTCCCCGATCCCGCGTCGTTTCAGGCCATTTCGACGATAGAGTAGGGCCCGGCATACAACGGAGGGCGGCATGAGTCGGGTGCGAGTACTCGTCGGCACGCGCAAAGGCGCGTTCACCTTGACGGCTGATGGCGCGCGACGAAACTGGACCGTCAGCGGGCCGTTTTTCGGCGGTTGGGAAATCTTCCATCTCAAGGCGTCGCCGGTCGACCCGGACCGGATCTACGCCTCGCAGACGAGCGGTTGGTTCGGACAGATCATCCAGCGCTCGGACGATGGCGGACGGACGTGGACGCCGGTCGGGAACAAGTTCGCGTATGACGGCGAGACGGGGACACACACCTGGTACGACGGCACGCCGCATCCCTGGGAGTTCAAGCGGGTCTGGCATCTCGAGCCGGCGCTCGCCGATCGCGACACGGTCTACGCCGGCGTCGAAGACGCCGCGTTGTTTCGATCCACCGACGCGGGCGCGACGTGGCACGAACTGCCCGCGCTCCGCACGCATCGGACCGGGCCGTCCTGGCAGCCGGGCGCGGGTGGACTCGGGCTGCACACGATCGTGCTCGACCCAACGCGCGCCGAACGTATCTACGGCGCGATCTCGGCTGCCGGCGTCTTCCGCACCGACGACGGCGGCGAGAGCTGGCAGGTGATGAACCGCGGCTTGAAGTCGAACGGCATTCCGAATCCCGACGCGGAAGCCGGACACTGCGTGCACCGCATCGCGATGCATCCGTCGCGGCCCGACGTGCTCTTCATGCAGAAGCACTGGGATGTCATGCGCAGCGACGACGCCGGCGCGTCGTGGGAGGAGATCAGCGGCGACCTGCCGTCCGACTTCGGCTTTCCGATCGACGTCCACGCGCACGAACCGGACACAATCTATGTCGTGCCGATCAAGAGCGACTCGGAGCACTATCCGCCTGACGGCAAGCTACGCGTGTACCGCAGCCGCTCGGGTGGACACGAGTGGGAGCCGCTGACCGACGGGTTGCCGCAGGAAAACTGCTACGTCAACGTGCTGCGCGACGCGATGGCGGTCGACGCGCTCGACTCGTGCGGCGTGTATTTCGGCACGACCGGTGGTCAGGTGTATGCCTCGGCCGACGCCGGCGATCATTGGACGCCCATCGTGCGCGACCTGCCGCCGGTGCTGTCGGTCGAGGTGCAGACGCTGTCGTCATGACGATCACGGTCGTGCTGCCGGCGCACCTGAGAACGCTTGCCGGCGTTGGCGGGGAAGTCGATCTCGACGTCGCTGCGCCGGCGACGCCGCGCGCGGTGATCGACGCGATCGAGGCACGCTATCCGATGCTCGCCGGCACCATTCGCGACCACGCCACGCAGATGCGGCGGCCGCTCGTGCGTTTCTACGCGTGCGAGCGCGACCTATCGCACGAGCCGCTCGACGCGCCGCTGCCTGAAGCGGTCGTCTCCGGCCGGGAACCCTTCCTCATCGTCGGCGCGATGGCGGGCGGCTGACCGGCGCGTGATCTGCCGTCATTTCGGCACGTGCGGCGGGTGCAGCCTGCCGGGGATGCCGTATCCCGAACAACTCGAGCGCAAGCGCCGGCGTCTTGCCACGGTGCTGGGCGTCGCCGTGCCTCCGCCGATTCCCTCGCCGCGCGAGGATCGCTTCCGCCACAAAGTCGCGTTCGTGTTCGGCGCCGATCGCCGAGGCCGACTCGTCATGGGCCACTACGCGGCGGGCAGCCGGACGGTCGTGCCCATCGAGGAATGTCCGGTACACAGCAATCGCGGCAATCGGCTGGCCTTTGGGCTTCGCGACGCGCTGACGCAGGCTCGTGTCGATCCCACGCTCCTGCGGCACGTGCTCGTGCGGACGACGGACTCGAGCGCCGAGGCCGCCGTCATGTTGGTCGTCGCCGAGAATCATCGATCGCTTCGCGCGCCGGTGCGGGCGTTCCTGGCGAAACCGGAGCCGCCGGATGGGTTTTTCATCAACGTGAACACTCGGCCCGGCCCACTCATGACCGGGCGCGAGACGATCCGTATCGCCGGCCGGGCGGCGGTGCGCGAAGACGCACTGGGACCGTCGTTCCTCATCGCGCCCGACGCCTTCTTCCAAACCAACGTCGGCGCGGCACGAGACGTGTTGCGTCTCGTGCTCGACGCCGCAACGGGCGCGCGACGCGTGCTCGATCTCTACAGTGGATGCGGACTGTTCGCCGTGCCGCTGGTGTTGGCGGGAGCGCAGGTAACGGCGGTGGAGGAGAATGCGCGGTCGGTCGACGACGCCGCGCGTAACGGGCGATTGAACGGCGTGCCGGCTGCACGCATCCGGCTCGTGCGTGCGCGAGTCGAGGACGCCATGCGGCGCCTCGGTCGCGAGCGCTTCGACGTCGTCATTCTCGATCCACCCCGGCAAGGCTGCGCGTCAGTGGTCCTGGACGCGCTCGCGGAAGGTCTTCGCCCGCCGCGGATTGTCTACGTCTCGTGCGATCCCGATGCGCTCGCTCGAGATCTGTCACGGCTTCGCGGCGGCGGGTACACGATCGACACACTACAAGCCGTCGACATGTTTCCTCACACGGAGCACATCGAGACCGTCGTGACGCTGGTATCGACGCGGGAAACTCTCAAACGACGATGAGCTCCACGTGGGCGGCCTCGGCGCGATCGAGGACCACGACCACCACGCAGGTTGTCGGATTGCGCCTCACGCCATCTGCGCCGCCTCGAGCAATGCCACGAGCATCGAATTGATCGGCGTGGGAATGCCGTGCGTGCGGCCGAGCCGCACGATGACGCCGTTGCGCGCGTCGATTTCCATCGGACGGCCGGCCACCCGATCCTGATAAAGCGAGTTCGCCGAATCGCGCGGCGCGCGGCGTGCGTTCGCGAGCACCTCCTCCACGACGGACGTTTCCAGCCGCGCACCTTCCGCTCGACCGACCGCTACGCACTCGCGAAGGATGCCGCGCATCAATTCGGCCACGCCGTCGTGGTGAACGATGCCGTTCGGCTTGACAATGGCCGCGGACACGGCGCCCACGCTGTTGACGCAGAGCTTGCTCCAGATTGCCGTCGTGAAGTCGGTGGTCTCCGAGACGTCGATCGGCAGATCCGTGAACAGGCCGGCGAAGGCCGCGCCGTTGCTCCCCTGCGGCACGATCATGCGAATCGTGCCGCGCTGTCGGATTCGCCCCGGCGCCGCGCGCTCGACGGGACAGTCGATCATGACGGGAACGATGCGGTCCACCGGAAAGTGAGGAGCGAAGCGCTCGAGATGCTCGACGCCGTTCTGCAGCACGGCCACCCGCGACGTCGCATCGCAAAGCGTGCCGAACCACGTGCTCGCAGCCGCGCTGTCGTAGGCTTTGGTGGCCACGAGCACCCAGTCGACGGGCGAGCCCTGCTCGACGTGCGTGATGACGCGCAGCGTCGCTGACATCACGCCGTCGGGTGTCGACACTTCGAGGCGGTCGAATGACGTGCGCGCTGCGAGCGTGATGGCATGTTCGGCGCGCTGAGACAGCCACGCGGCAATGGTTCCGCCGATGGCGCCCGGGCCGACGACGGCGATGCGGCTCATGTCGCGTTCGCTTTCGACGGTCGGAGACGGCTGGTCATCACTGGCGCAGAGCGGCATCGGCCGCGCTGAGCTTCCCAGATGAATGCGACGTTCACGAAGTTCCTCGATGACGGATGGACACGCTCCGTCGTTTTGCGCCGGCGCAAAAGGCGGCCGTATCGGCTCGATTAAGATCGCGGTGATTTGCGTCCGCGCACAATAGCACAGGCATTGACGTGACCGTGTCTCCAGCTCCCGCCTCCAGGCGCGATCTCACGCCGTCCTCGCCGCTGCCGCTCGCGTATTTCGGGTTCGCGCATCTGGCGCTCGCCACGGCGTTCATCGTCATCGCGACGCATCCGTCGCTGCCCGGTGCGTTCTTCTACCATCCGCGCATGGTGGCCGTCGTCCATCTGGTGACGTTGGGGTGGTTGACGGGATCGATTCTCGGCGCCTTCTACGTCGTCGCGCCGCTCGCGCTGCGGTTGCCGATGCCCGTTGGCATCGCGGACTGGGTCGCGTTCGCTGCGTTCGCGTTGGGCACCGTCGGTATGGTCGGGCACTTCTGGATCGGGGAATACGTCGGCATGATCTGGGCCGCGGGACCGGTCATCGGTGCGATTGCCTGGGTCGCGGTGCGGGCATGGCGTGGCCTGCGCACGGCGGCGGTGCCATTTCCAATCAAACTGCACGTCGCGCTGGCGTTCGTGAACATCCTGGCCGCAGGGATGCTCGGCGCCACGATCGGGATCGTGCGGACGCGCGGTCTCGACACGTTCTCGCCGATCGCAGCCACCTACGCTCATGCGCATCTCGCGGCGGTCGGATGGGTGGCGATGATGGTCGTCGGCCTCGCGTATCGGCTCATCCCGATGATGCTGCCCGCGCAGATGCCGTCCGGCTGGCGTCTCGGTCGCAGTGCCGTGCTCATGGAAGCCGGACTCGTCGTTCTCGTCGTCGCGCTCATCCGGCAGTCGGTGGCCGTGCCGGTTGGCGCTGGGCTGATCGTGGCCGGCCTGGCGAGCTTCGTGATCGAGATGCGCGGCGTGCTGCGGCATCGGATGCCGCGGCCCGTCGCCTTGCCGCCGCGTGATTGGTCGACGTGGCAGGCGCACGCCGCTCTTTTGTGGATGGTCGTGGCCGCCACGTTGGGTGTGGCGCTGAGCGTCGGCGTGCCGGCTGAATGGACCGTGCCGCTGATGTGGACGTACGGCGTCGCGGGTCTCGTCGGATTCCTCGCGCAGATCGTCACCGGCATCCAGGGACGGCTCGTGCCACTGTACGCCTGGTACCGCGC
This sequence comes from Vicinamibacterales bacterium, assembly GCA_035550595.1. Lineage (GTDB taxonomy): Bacteria > Acidobacteriota > Vicinamibacteria > Vicinamibacterales > SCN-69-37 > CALFMR01. The sequence goes on along the minus strand of DASZOV010000124.1, from coordinate 51,375 downwards.
GTTCACGCTCGGTGGGGGCGCGCCACCGGCCCGAGGCGCGAACGAGCTGCCGTCGGCACGATTCGCCGCGACGATCTTCACCGGATGGACGATCGGCGTGCCGCTGCTCGCGTGGGGGCTGGCCGATCAGCACCAGACGGCGATTGCCGCGGCCGGCTGGATACTCACGGCGTCGGTCATGGCCGGCGGTATTTACGTCGTGCAGATGGTGCGGCAGGCGATTGGCGCGGCCGTGCCGGTACCGGCCGGCTCGTCGACGCAGAGCGGCGTGTCGGACGTGTCTCGGGCACACTGAAGAAAGCACCTCGGGCGCGCCGGCCGTTCAGTCCGGGCGGCCACTGGGGGCCGCCCCTACACGCGTACGATGGTCATCTACACGATCGGACACTCCACGCGGCCCATCGCGTCGTTCCTGCGGCTGCTACGCATGCACGGCATCGGACGGGTGATCGACGTCCGAACGGTGCCACGGTCGCGACACAACCCGCAGTACGACCGCGTGGCACTGTCGGCCTCGCTGCACCGCGCCGGCCTCCACTATCGGCACCTGGCCGGACTCGGCGGCCTGCGGCACCCACGGCGGGACTCGATCAATCGCGGCTGGACGAACGCTGGTTTTCGCGGGTACGCCGACTACATGCAGACGCCGGCGTTCGTCGAGGCGCTCGATCGCTCTATCGCGTTGGCGCGTGAGGAGCCGACGGTGCTGATGTGCGCGGAGGGGGTTCCGTGGCGTTGCCATCGGTCGCTCATCGCCGACGCGCTCATCGTGCGAGGCATCGATGCGGAGGAAATCACGAGCGGTGTGAGGACACGCCCGCACGTCCTCACGCCATGGGCCGTGGTCGATGGCACGACGATCACCTATCCCGAGCGCGTCACTCCCAGCTCAGGGACGAGCCCGTCTGATATTCGATGACGCGCGTTTCGAAGAAGTTCTTCTCTTTCTTGATGTCCATGGCCTCGGCCATCCACGGGAACGGGTTGCGTGCCTCGGGGAAGAGGGGATTCAGACCGAGCTGGACGCAGCGCCGATTCGTGATGACGTACATGTACTCCCGGCAGAGATCGGCGTTGAGCCCGAGCAGCCCGCGCGGCATCGTGTCGCGGCCGTAGGCGATCTCGAGCGCGCAGGCCGACTGCAGCATCTCGCGCACCTCGGCCTGAAGTGCATCCGTCCACAGGTGCGGATTCTCGGCCTTGATCTGGTTGATGACGTCGATGCCGAAGTTCAAGTGCAGCGACTCGTCGCGCAGGATGTACTGGTACTGCTCCGAGATGCCGACCATCTTGTTGCGTCGGCCGAGCGACAGGATCTGCGCGAAGCCCGTGTAGAACCACATCCCCTCGAAGACGACGTAGAAGGCGACGAGGTCGCGGAGAAAGGCCTGGTCGTCGGCGGGCGTGCCGGTCGTGAAATCCGGGTTGGACAGGTTCTGTGTGTACTTCAGCGCCCACGCCGCCTTGTCGGTGATCGACGGCACCTCGCGGTACATGTTGAAGAGCTCGCCCTCGTCGAGCGACAGGCTCTCGCAGATGTACTGGAACGTGTGCGTGTGCACCGCCTCCTCGAACGCCTGGCGGAGCAGGTACTGCCGGCATTCGGGATTCGTGAGGTGCCGGTAGATGGCCAGCACGATGTTGTTGGCGACGAGCGACTCGGACGCGGCGAAGAAGCCGAGGTTCCGCTTCACCATGCGCCGTTCGTCTTCGGTGAGGCCGTCGCGCGACCGCCACAGCTCGATGTCGGCCTGCATCGAGACCTCGGTCGGCATCCAGTGGTTGCGGCACGCGGAGAGATAGCGTTCCCACGCCCAGCGGTACTTGAGCGGCAACAACTGGTTCACGTCGGCGCGGCAGTTGATCATCGCCTTGTCGTCGACGCGCACGCGGTGACCGCCGCGATCGACGTCGCCGAGCCCGGTCGTGTCCGGTGCCTGCGGATCGAGACGCGCGGGGCTCACTGGCAGGCCTCGCAGTTCGGATCGCCGAGCGTGCACGTTGCACCGTTCGTGGGAACGGCGACGGCATTCAACCGTCGATCCGGTCCGTCGAGCGTGCTGCGCTCGACGTGTGTCGCGCCTCGAGACCGCAGGTAATACGTCGTCTTCAGTCCCGATCGCCACGCGAGGCGGTAGATGGCATCGAGCCGGCGTCCGCTGGGCTCGGCGACGTATAGGTTGAGCGACTGAGCCTGGTCGATCCACTTTTGTCGCCGCGCGCCCGCACGAATGAGCCATTCGGGATCGATCTCGAACGCCGTCGCGTAGAGCTCAGCGAGATCGCGTGGCACGCGCGCGATGGCGGCCAGGCTCCCGTCGTAGTACTTGAGATCGTTGACCATCACGTCGTCCCACAGGCCGCGCGCTTCGAGGTCGTGCACGAGTGCGTGATTGACGACCGTGAAGTTGCCCGACATGTTGGCCTTGACGTAGAGGTTCTGGAACGTCGGCTCGATCGACGGGCTGACGCCGCAGATGTTCGAGATCGTCGCGGTCGGCGCGATCGCCATGATGTTCGAGTGGCGCAGGCCGCCCGTGCGCACGCGTGTTCGCAGCGCGTCCCAGTCGAGGCGGCGCGAGCGATCGACCTCGAGATCGCCGGGATTGCGCGCCTCGGCCAACCGATCGAGTGAGTCGATCGGCAGCACGCCCTGGCTCCAGAGCGAGCCGTCGAACGACGCATAGCGGCCGCGTTCGGCGGCCAGATCCGCGGACGCCGCGATCGCATGGAAGGCGATCGCTTCCATGCTCGTGTCGGCAAAGGCGACGGCCGCATCCGACGCGTAGGGCACACGGAGCGTGTGCAGCGCGTCCTGGAAGCCCATGAGGCCGAGGCCGACCGGCCGATGGCGCACGTTCGATCGATGCGCCTCGGGAATCGTGTAGAAGTTCACGTCGATCACGTTGTCGAGCATGCGCACGGCCGTCGCCACCGTCCGCGCGAGCTTCGCCTCGTCGAGTCCGTCGGGCGTGACGTGCGCGGCGAGGTTGATCGACCCGAGATTGCACACGGCGACTTCCTCGTCCGACGTGTTGAGCGTGATTTCGGTGCACAGATTCGACGAGTGGACGACGCCGGTGTGCTGCTGCGGCGAGCGAAGATTGCACGCGTCCTTGAACGTCACCCACGGGTGCCCCGTCTCGAACAGCATCGTCAGAAGCCGGCGCCAGAGATCGACGGCGCGCATCCGGCGGAAGACGCGCAGTTCGCCGCGGTCCGCGCGTGCCTCGGCGGCGACATACGCCTCCGCGAATGCGCAGCCGGTGCGATCGTGCAGGTCGGGCACTTCGTCCGGCGAGAACAACGTCCATTCCGCGTCGGCCTCGACGCGCTGCATGAAGAGATCGGGAATCCAGGCTGCCGTGTGCATGTCGTGCGTGCGCCGGCGGTCGTCGCCCGTGTTCTTGCGCAGGTCGAGGAACTCCTCGATGTCGACGTGCCACACCTCGAGATACGCGCACACCGCGCCCTTGCGCTTGCCGCCCTGGTTGACGGCGATGGCCGTGTCGTTCGCGATCTTCAGGAAAGGAACGACGCCCTGGGAGCGGCCGTTGGTGCCTTTGATGGCCGCACCGAGGCCGCGCACGCGCGTCCAGTCGTTGCCGAGCCCGCCGGCGTACTTCGAGAGCAGCGCGTTGTCGCTGATGGCCTTGAAGATGCCCGGGAGGTCGTCGCTCACCGTCGTGAGGAAGCACGACGAGAGTTGCGGCCGACGCGTGCCCGCGTTGAAGAGCGTCGGCGTCGAGCACATGAAGTCGAACGACGACAGCAGGTCGTAGAACTCGATGGCACGCGCCTCGCGGTCCGGCTCGTTGAGTGCCAGGCCCATGGCCACACGCAGGAAGAAGGCCTGCGGCAGCTCGAATCGCACGCCGTCGTGGTGCAGGAAGTAGCGATCGTAGAGCGTCTGCAGGCCCAGCAGTTGGAACTGCCGATCGCGCTCGGGGCGGATCGCGGCGGCCAGTCGATCGAGATCGAACGAGGCGAGCTCAGGCGCGGCCAGCTCGAGATCGATCGCGCGCTGGATGTACGCGGGGAAGTAGGCCCGGTATTCGTCCTCGAGTCGATCGATGCTGAACGCCATCGGGCTCGGCGCTTCGCCCTGGACGAAGCCGAGCGCTTCGACCGCGAGCGACGCGAGCAGGAGACGCGCGCTGACGTAGGTGTATTCCGGCTGGCGATCGATGAGCGCGCGGGCCGCGAGCGTGGAGGCGACCATCAGGTCGGCTTCGGCGATCTCGTCGTAGATGTTCGGTTCGGCGGTCTCGAGCACGCGATCGGCCGACACCGATGCGAGCCCGCGGCAGGCCGCCTCGAGACTCCGCCGCCAGGCCTCACGATCGAGCGGCACGAGCGTGCCGTCCACCTGTCGGACGCGATACGCACGCGGCGTCGTCTCGGCCGCGGCACGGCGCGCTTCGGCGCGCGACTCGCGATAGAGCACATAGGCGCGCGCGACCTTGTGGTGTCCGGCGCGCATCAGCGCCAGCTCCACCTGGTCCTGGATGTCTTCGATGTGCAGCGCGCGTGAGCCGTCCGACCGCCGCTCGAGCGAGTCGGCCACCTGCCGTGTCAGCGCGGCGACGACCTCGTGGACCCGCGTCGATCCCAACGCGCCCTCGCCTTCGACGGCAAGGAACGCCTTGGTCATGGCCGCGGCGATCTTCGTCGCGTCCCATGGCGAACGCGTGCCCATGCGGCGAATGACGTAGAGCGCAGGCGCGGCCGCGGGTGGCGGCGCGGCAGGGATTCCGGCGGGTGGAGACGAGACGAGCGCAGCCGACTGAGACATCGCGAACCTCCGATGGGGCGGACGGTGCGCGAGACGACTACGCGACGCCGTGCCAGGGCCGGCACGGCCATCGCGCCGCTCGGGGCACCCCGCCCGAGGACGTGCTTTCGATCACGGCAGGTCTCCTGGCTCGCGGGTCGTCACCGTCTCGTCCAGCCTTCCCGGCACGAGGCCAGTGGCAGAACATCGACGAACGGCTCACCGCTTACAGTTGCGGAGTCAGCTCCGGCTTTGCCGCCCGAGCGGCGCACCGGATTCCCTCTTCACGCCCGACATCGTGGGGTCGGACGACCATGATGGCCTAGATATTGGGGCTGGGGGGAGGGGATGTCAAGGCAGAACGAGAAAAAAAGGACAGGCTGGAAGCCTCACGCGAAGTTGCGAAGATCGCGAAGGGGGACAATGCAAACCAAATGAAAAAAGATGACACCGCAAGGCCCGAACGTAGTGAGGCGCCGAAGCGCGTAGCGCGGGGGTGGGGCCCCGCGCCACTGCAAAGAAGACGACTGTCACGCCGCGCAGACCTCGCTGCACCGAAGAGAGCGACAGCGGCCCCCCGCGCCGCTGCAAAGAAGATGACAGGGCCAGCGACGCCCCGTCTCTATTTGACAACACAATAAAGCCTCGGCTACGCTCCATTCGAACGTCGGATAGGAGGAGCGCATGCGGTCGAGTTCCGGTGCCGTTCGGGCGTGGCTCGCGCGGTTGTGGAACACGCTGCGGCCGGCGCGGGCCGATCGTGATCTCGAGGACGAGCTGCGGCTGCACCTCGATCTCGAAGCCGAACGGCTGCAGCGGCACGGCTACAGTCCGGAGGCCGCGAGACGCGCGGCCGTCGGTCGCGTCGGTGCGCTCGTGCCGTCCATCGAGGCCGTGCGCGAACGCCGCGGGCTGCCGCTTGTCGACGACGTCGCACGCGACGTGCGGATCGGCTGGCGTGGGCTCCGCCGGACGCCGGGGTTCGCCGCCGTCGTCGTGCTGACGCTGGCCATGGGGCTCGGCGCCGGTGCCGTCCTCTTCACCGTCGTCTATGACGTCCTGCTGCGGCCGCTGCCATATCCAGACGCGAGCCGCATCGTGCAGGTCTCCGAACTGACGGCGAAGGGTGCGCGCGTCATGGTGTCGGATCCGAATTTCGAGGATCTCGGCGCGCAGAATCACAGTCTGTCGGTGTTCGCCCAGTATCAGAATGGCGACCGCGTGTCGATCATGGTGGGCGGCGAGGCGCTGCTCGCGAGCGTCGCCTCCGTTTCTCAGCCATTCTTCGACGTCATCGGCGTGCAGCCGTCGCGCGGCCGCGCGTTTCTTCCCGCCGAGTCGCATTTCGGCGCGCCGCCGGTGGCCGTCGTGAGCGCCGCCTTCTGGCGAGAGCACTTCGGCGACCGGGCCGATCTCGCCGGCGCGGCCCTGCGGGTTGGTGACGTCTTGTGTACGGTCGTCGGTGTCATGCCGACGGGGTTCGCGTTTCCCGCGGGCACGGACATCTGGGCGTCGACTGAGCAGTGGCGCGAACATCCCTCGGGCCGAACAGGACGGAATTCCTACGCACTCGGCCGGCTGGCTCCCGGCGTCTCTCTGGAACGCGCCCGCGACGATCTGTCGTCGATCGCTCGACGCCTCGCCGTCCAGTACGGCTCGGACACCAGCATGCGAGACGCCGACGTGACGCGTCTGCAGGACCATCTCGTCGGCGACGTGCGTCCGGCGCTCTGGATGCTCCTCGGTGCTGCGTCGTTCCTGCTGCTCATCGTCTGCGCGAACGTCCTCAATCTGCTCCTCGCGCGGGCCGCCGCGCGCGGCCGTGAAGTGGCGCTGCGGCTGGCGCTTGGCGCCGGCCGCTGGCGCATCGTGCGGCACATCGGCGTCGAGACGCTGCTCATGGCGTTGGCCGCCGGCGTGTTGGCGGTGGCTGTGGCCGTGTGGAGTACGAACGTGCTTCGCGTCACCGCGCCACGTATGCTGCCGCGGGCCGGCGAGCTCGACGTCGCCTGGCCCGTCGTCCTCGCAGTTCTTGCCGCTGCTGCCGTTGTCGGACTGGTGGTCGGTGGTCTGGCTGCCTGGCGTGCAACCTCGGCCGTTGGGACCGCCGCACTGCGTCAGGAGCCCGGCGCCACGCGCGCCGTGACGTCGCATCGTCTGCGGGGTGTGCTCGTCGTCGGTCAGCTCGCGGCAAGCGTCGCGTTGCTCGTTGGAGCGGGACTGTTGACCCGCAGCCTGATGCGACTCGTCGACACCGACCCGGGCTTTCGATCTGACGGCGTCGCGGCGATCCGGTTGTACCAGCCGCCGGTCGAGGACCACGGCTTCTTTCCGCCGGAAGCCGACGACGGCGCGAAAGCCCGGCGTGTGCAGCAGGTCGACGAGATCGCCGCCAGGCTGCGATCGATGCCGGGCGCCGACGCGGTCGGTGTCGTCGACGCGATGCCTCTCACGGGCAATACGGCCAGCGGCGGCTTTCTCGTGTTCACGGGCACGTCGGACGTGTCGGCGTTTGGCGCCGCCATCGCACGTCGCGATCTGTCATCGCTCTGGCACATCTGGAGCGACCCGAATCAGCCGGGCGGGTATGCCGGCTACCGCGTGGCGAGCGAGGGTTACTTTCGCGCGATGGGCATTCCGCTCGTGCGCGGCCGGCTGTTCGACGAACGTGACACGTTGGCCGCGCCACACGTCGCGCTCATCAGCGAGTCGCTGGCGCGCTCGCGCTGGCCCGGACAGGATCCGATTGGCCAGCGCATCGACTTCGGCAACATGGACGGCGATCTTCGGCCGCTGACGATCGTCGGCATCGTCGGCGACGTCCGCGACGAGGGACTCGACACGCCGCCGCGGGCGATCGTCTACACGTGTTATCGCCAGCGTCCGGATCGCACGCTGTCGATCGTGATGCACACGACCGGCACGACCGCGATGCTGGCCGCGCCGGCGCGCGCGATCGTGCGCGCGATCGATCCCGAACTGCCGACCGAGTTCTCGACAATGGACGACGTCACGGGGCAGTGGCTGGCCTGGCGACGCTTCATGCTGACCATCTGTGTCGCGTTCGCCGCGACGGCGTTTCTCGTCGCGCTGCTGGGTCTGTACGGCGCGCTCTCCTACGCGGTCGCGCAGGAGCGGCGCGAGATCGGCATTCGGCTGGCGCTCGGCGCCAGCCCCGCGGCCGTGCGCGCGATGATCGTGCGCCGTGCGTTCGGATTGACGATGGTCGGCCTCGTCGTGGGCCTCGCGATCTCGCTCGGCGCCTCACGCACACTGACCGCATGGTTGTACGAGGTACGGCCCGGCGATCCCCTGACCTACATCGTCGTCGGAGGAGTTGTCGCGGTCGCCGCGCTCGTTGCCGCCTGGTGGCCGGCGCGGCGTGCGACAGAGGTCGACGCGATGGTCGTCATGCGCGCGGAGTGAGTGCCAGCGTTTCGCGCTTGCGCCGGGCGGCGGCGACCATGTTGGCGAGCGCTGCCTCGACCTCCGTCCAGCCGCGTGTCTTCAGGCCGCAGTCCGGATTCACCCAGAGCCGCTCGATGGGAATGACCGCGGCGGCACGCTCGAGGAGCGCACTAATCTCGTCGACGGTCGGCACGCGCGGCGAGTGGATGTCGTACACGCCTGGACCGATCGCGTTGGGATAGCTGAACGTGGCGAAGTCCTCGACGAGCTCCATGCGCGACCGCGAGCTTTCGATCGACAGGACGTCGGCGTCCATGGCCGCGATGGCCGGTAGCATGTCGCCGAACTCCGAGTAGCACATGTGCGTGTGAATCTGCGTGTCGGATGCCGCACCGCTCGTCGCGAGCCGGAAGGCGGCGACCGCCCAGTCGAGATACGCCGGCCGATCGTGCCGGCGGAGCGGGAGTCCCTCGCGAATGGCTGGCTCGTCGACCTGCACGATGGCCAGGCCGGCGGTTTCGAGATCGGCGACTTCGTCGCGAAGCGCGAGCGCGATCTGACGGCAGGTCTCGGCGCGCGACTGGTCGTCGCGCACGAACGACCATTGGAGAATCGTGACCGGGCCCGTCAGCATGCCCTTCATCGGCCGCGTGGTGAGCGACTGGGCGAAGCGCGACCAGTCGACGGTCATCGGCCGCCGGCGAATGACGTCGCCGTAGAGCACGGGCGGCTTGACGGAGCGCGAGCCGTAGCTTTGGACCCAACCGTTCTCGGTGAAGGCGAAGCCGTCGAGCTCGGCGCCGAAGTACTCGACCATGTCGGTCCGCTCGAACTCGCCGTGGACGAGCACGTCGAGGCCAATGGCCTCCTGCCGCTCGACACATGCGCGAATGGCGTCCCGAAGGAAGCGCGTGTAGTCAGGACCGCTCATGCGTCCGTCCCGCCAGGCCGCCCGCGCATCGCGGACCTCGCGTGTCTGCGGAAACGACCCGATGGTCGTCGTCGGCAGCAGCGGGAGGTGCAGACGCGCAGCCTGTTTCGCCGCGCGAGCGGGGAAGGGCTCGCTGCGGCGCTCCATCGACGCATCGACGGCAGCAGCTCGCGCTCGGACCTCCGGCCGTTTCGTTCGTGGCGAGGCGCGACGGCTGGCGAGGGCCGCACGTGCGGCAGTGAAGGCTGGTGTGTCAGGTGGGACAGGAGCGTCGGCCGTGTCGGCGACAGCGGCGATCTCCGACAGCTTCTGCACGGCAAACGCCAACCAGCTCGTCAGTTCCGCGTCGAGGTGCGATTCGGACACGAGGTCGATTGGCGCGTGCAGGAGCGAGCACGAGGACGAGACGGCGACGCGATTGGCGCCGAGCGTCTCGACCGCGCGGTGGACGAGCGCGTGCGCGGCGTCGAGGTCGGTGCGCCAGATGTTGCGTCCATCGACGACGCCCATCGACAACGACATCGTGCGCGGCAGACGCGCAAAGACGGTCTCGAGGTCGGCGGCTCCGCGCGTCAGATCGACGTGCAGCGTGTCGCAGCCCGACGCGAGGGCGAGCTCGAGGTTGTCGTCGATCGCGCCGAAGTACGTCGTGAGTTGCAGCCGCGGGCGTCCAGGCACGTTCGTGAGCGCGGTGAACGCCGTGCGACAGGCCGCGCGCGAGCGATCGTCGAGATCGAGCACGAGACACGGCTCGTCGAGCTGCACGGACGTGACGCCACGTGACGCCAGTTCACTGAGCAACGCCTCGTAGATCGGCAGGAGCGCCGGCAGCGCATCGAGCGGCGTGACGTCGTGAGCGTGGCTCTCCGCGGACTTGGACAAGAGCAGGAACGTCACGGGCCCAAGGAGCACCGGCCGAGCGTCGAGGCCAAGTGCGCGCGCTTCATCAAGCTGCTGGAAGAGCGATGCGGCATCGAGCCTGAACGTCTGGCCGGCCGCGATCTCGGGGACGATGTAGTGGTAGTTCGTGTCGAACCACTTCGTCATCTCGAGCGCCGCGAGATCGACGCCGAGATCCGGGCGCTGCAGTCCGCGCGCCATGGCGAAATAGCGCGCGAGTGGATCGTCGACGGCCGTGTAGCGTCTCGGAATGGCGCCGACGAGCACCGCCGCGTCCAGCACGTGGTCGTAGAGCGCGAAGTCGCCGACTGGCACCTCGCGAAGACCTGCCTCGTGCATCGCGGTCCAGTGTTCGCGTCTGATGTGCGCGGCCGTGTCGAGTAGGTGATCGGCGGTCGCGCGGCCGGCCCAGTAGGCTTCGAGCGCGCGTTTCAGCTCGCGATGGCGTCCGATACGGGGAAAGCCGAGACAGGTCGACGGGACAGGCACGAACGGATGCTCCTTCACGAGCGGAGGCGCGCGCCTGCCGGCTCGGTCGACCGACGCCGGACATGAGGATCCAGCGTACGACGCCGCGCACGGTCAGTCGACCTCGCCCCCGCGGGCGTGTATGGCCTCGTGAAAAAGGAAAGCATCCGGACGCGACGGGTCGCGTCGTGGAGCCGCCCTCCCACGAGGCGTTCCAGGTCGAAACCGGCGTCGATCGACACCGGGCGCGGGCAGGTCTTCGGGCTCACGAGCGTGCCGATCGATCCGGCGCCTACTGGCCGCGCTTCCCGGTCGTGACGACCAGTGCACGTGCGGCGTTCGTTCTCGTTGACCGCTGCGGGGCAGCCCCGGAGTTTCACCGGGTTCCCTTTTCATTCCGGCCGTGCCGGAAACCAGCGCGCCATCACTATGGCCGTGGCCCTGACGCCGTGTCAACCGCGACGCCTCTATAATCTCCCTGCGCGTGCACCTCCGCTTCGATTTCCAGGACGCCGCCGGGCGGCCCCATCCCATCCTGTTCGTCGATCCGTTGGACGTCATCGTCGCGCGTCACGTCGATGACGTTCTGCCGGCGATGCGTCGTGTCGATGCGGCGCTCGACGCTGGCTGCTATGCCGCCGGCTTCGTCACCTACGAAGCCGCGCCGGGGTTCGATGCCGCGCTCGTGACTCGTTCGGCGTCACGCGTGCCGTTCCTGTGGTTCGGCATCTTCGGTGCGCCGCGGCCGGCCGGCACGCTGGCCGCACACGCGGGCGGCTGCGGCGGGGGCGAGACCTCGCACGTGAATGCGCGTTCGCGGTGCCTCGACGAGGATCTGTCGTGGACGCCCGACGTCACGCCTGCCGAACATGCCGAGGCCGTGGCGGCGGTGAAAGAGGCGATCGCGTGCGGCGACAGTTATCAGGCCAACTACACGTTTCGACTGCGCGCGCCCGTTGACGCGGCCACGCTCGCGACGCGCTATTACCGACTCGCGCACGATCAGCGCGCACCCTACGCGGCCGATCTCGATCTGGGGCCGTGTCGAGTCCTGTCGTTCTCGCCCGAGTTGTTCTTTCGCCGCACGGGCGATCGCCTCGTGACGCAGCCGATGAAGGGCACCGCGCGTCGCGGTCTGACGCCGGCGGCTGACGGTGCGGCTGCCGCTGAGCTCGTGGCCTCGGCCAAGGACCGCGCTGAGAACGTCATGATCGTCGACCTCGCGCGCAACGACGTCAGCCGTGTGGCCGAGATCGGCTCGGTTCGCGCCACGTCGCTCTTCGACGTCGAGCGCCATCCCTCCGTGTTCCAGATGGTGTCGACCGTCGAAGGCCGGCTCGAGGCGAGGAGGTCGCTCACCGACATCTTCGCCGCGCTGTTTCCCGCCGGCTCGATCACCGGCGCGCCCAAGACGAGCAGCATGCGGCTCATCGCGGACCTCGAGTCGTCGCCACGCGGGATCTACTGCGGCGCCATCGGCTACGCGGCGCCGAGCGGCGATGCGGTTTTCAACGTCGCCATCCGCACGATGGTCGTCGACGTGGAGCGCGGCTGCGCCGAATACGGCATCGGCGGCGGGATTACGTGGGACTCGACGGCCGAGGGTGAATACGCGGAGGCGCGGAGCAAGGCCGCTGGCCTGGTCCCGCGACCGCACTTCGACCTCATCGAGACGCTGCGGCTCGAAGGCGACGTCTACGCGCGCCTCGATCGCCATCTCGCGCGGCTCGGCTCGTCGGCCGCCTATTTCGACCGGCCGTTCGATGCCGCGCGCGTTCGCGCGGCGCTCGACGCCCATGCGGCGATGCATGTTGGCCAGGCCCGTCGTGTTCGCGTCGCGCTGTCGCCGTCGGGCGAGGTGTGCGTCGAGAGCCGGCGGCTCGATCCGCCAATCGCCGGCGTGGCCGTCGTCGCGTTGGCGCGATCGCCCGTCTCGCGAGCTGACGCGTGGCTGTACCACAAGACCTCGCATCGCGACGTCTACGAGCGGCATCGTGCGGCATATCGTGACGCGTTCGACGTACTGCTCTGGAACGACGATCGCGAGCTCACTGAGTTCACGATCGGCAATCTCGTCGTCGAGCTCGACGGGCAGCGCTGGACGCCGCCTGTGGCGAGCGGCCTGCTCGCTGGGACGTTTCGCGACGAGCTGCTGTCGGCCGGCGCCATCTCGGAGCGCGTGCTGACGGTGGACGACCTCGCGTCCGTGTCACGGATGTGGCTCGTCAACAGCGTGCGCGAGTGGGTCGAGGTCGCCCTTGACGCCGATACCCGGCGTCACGCGGGAGACAGACGAAGGCGATAGAGTGAGGACAACGGAGGCGTCGTGGCGCGATCGGTCCGTTCGTCCAGACAAAGCCGCATCCGCGTCGCGGTGATCGGCGGCGCGGCGCTCGCGCTGTCGGGTGCGGCGATGTTCACGGTCGTCAACGCCGCGGCGCCCGATACCGATCTCCACGCGCTGGTCCAGAGCGCGCTCCACTTTTCCGACGATGACCTCAACGATCTCGATCGCGGACGTGCGGTCGTCAAGACGCTGCCCTCGGACGCCAAGCGCGAGATGGCGACGGTCGGCGGCATCCGGATCGATGGCGCGTCGATGCCCGGGTTCGTCGAGCAGTTCCAGACGCTGCAGGGGTTCCGCCGCAGCCAATTCGTCCTGCAGATTGCGCGCTTCAGCGATGAGCCGCGGATCGAGGATCTCGACGGCCTGACGATCGAGCGCGAGGACCTCGACGCGCTGCGCCGTTGTCGCGTCGGGTCGTGCGACGTGCAACTCGCCGCGTCGGAAATCGAGCATTTCGCGCGCGACGTCGACTGGCGTGCGGCCGACGCCGCCGATCGAGCGGCAGCGGTGTACAAGCGGATCCTGCTCGACCGCGTGCGCGCGCACCGCCACGCCGGCCTGGCCGCCGTGCCGCCCTATGCCGACGACGACACGCCGATGCCGCTGGCCGAGGCGATCGCGGCCCTCGTCGACGCGCGTCCGTCGCTGCTGGACCGCACGCCCGTCTTCGCCGACTACATCCGGCACTTTCCATCTGGGCCGCCGGCCGGCACGACGGACTTCTACTACTGGTCGAAGGAGGCGTTCGGCTTCAAGCCGGTCGTGGGCTTGAACCACGTCAGCGTCCATCGGACCGCGGACGCGCGCGTGGTCATCATCACGACGACGCAGATCTACGCGAGTCACTATCTGCACGGGCAGTTCGCGGTCAACGCGCTCGTCCAGGACGCGACGCCGACGGCGTTCTATTGGCTCTATGCGAACCGCGCGCGAATCGATCGGCTCGACGGCTTCTTCAGCCCGCTCGTGCGACCGATCATCCAGCGCCGCGCCCGCAACGGACTCGAGAAGTCGCTCGAACAGACCAAGGCGCGTCTCGAGAGCGGCCGCGCGGCCGGAGACGGTGCGGCGGGCGGCCACGCAGACGGCGGCGGATAGTACCGCGTGACGCGCGCGTGGCACTGGCATTGCACCCTTGGGGGCATTCTCCAGCAAGAGTCCAAGGAGATCCCCATCATGAGGAAGCACATGCTCGCAAGCGTCGGTGCTGTGGCCATCGCGCTCGCATTGGCCGGACCGGCCGCCGCACAGACGAACACGTCACCGTCACCGTCAGCGACCGACGCGAACGGCGGGAATCCGCAGGAGAACGCGTCGCAGGCCTCGCCCGACAGCCGTGGATTTCTTCGCGTCGCGGGCCAGGATGGGCGGGCGGAAGTCGCGCTCGCGGAACTGGCGGCGACCAAAGCGCAGAGTCCGGAGGTCAAGGCGTACGCCGACCGGCTTCACCGGGACCACGAGAAGGCGAACGCCGAGCTCGAAACCATCGCACGGCAGATGAACGTCACGGTGTCGGACCCGTCGCCGGCGCAGCAGGATGTCGAGCGGCAGCTCGAGGGCTTGTCGGGACAGGCGTTTGATCGCGCGTACATCCAGCAGATGGTGCGCGATCACGAAAAGGCGATCGCCGCGTTCACGACGGCGTCGAAAGGCGCAGACGGCCAGGTCAAAGATTTCGCCAGCCGGACGCTGCCGACGCTCCAGGATCACCTTTCGCGCGCGCAAGCCCTGGCGCGGAAGCTCGGCACCTAGGCGCGGTCGGGGTCAGTCGTCTTTCGAACCGCGCTCACGGAAGTACTTCGTCAGCACGACCAGACCGACGAGCTGGCCCCATTCCGACGTGATGTTGGCGTAGACCTGTCCCGATCGACTGGTCGGGGACGCGCGAGTGTAAAGCGCGATCCAGACCATCCAGGTGGCGACGAGCACGATCGTCAGCGAATGCGCGCGCAGCGCACGCCAGAGTGGACCGCCGGCGCCCGGCGACGCCGGACGGCTTTCGGGCGTGTGCGCCTCGCGAAAGTATTTCGTAACGACGACGATGGCGAGCACGCCGAGCCAGTCGCCGATGCAGTTGCCGAAGAACGCACCGGCGTGCGTCTGGTCGTCGCTCGCGGCATACAGGGCGATCCACGCGCCGACGAGTGCGGCGACGACGATCGTCAGGCCATGCGCCGCGAAGAACGTATGCCGGGCCTGGCGATGAGCTCGTGTCATGGCGCGCTCCGCTCATGGGCACTCGTGCGCGTCGCCAGAGTCTGCGCGACCACGGCGATGACGCGCTCGGGCAGCGTGGGTTTCTGGACGTGCGCGTCGAAGCCTGCCTCGAAGACGCGCGCGCGTACCGTGGCACCCGCGTAGGCCGTCACGGCAATCGCGGCGATCGGCCAGCGTTGGCGCGGCAGGGATGACCGGATGCGCTGCATCAGCTCGTAGCCGTCCATCCGCGGCATGCCGATATCAGCCAGGAGCACGTCGACCTTGTCGGTCTCGATCGCCGCAAGGGCATCGGCCGCACTCGTACACGTCGTCACCTCGGCGCCGCGACGTTCGAGCGCCAGTGCCAGGGCGCTCGCCGCGTCCGGCTCGTCGTCGACGACGAGCACGCGCATGCCGTCGAGTCGGGCGTCGCACGCCGCTGCTGGATCGGCGGCGGCCGCCGGCTGCGCGAGTGCGGGCGCCGCGGGCAGCCGGACGGTGAACGTCGCACCGCGGTCGATGCCCTCGCTGTCGACCGCAATCGTGCCTCCGTGCGCGGCCGTGAGCTCGGCGGCGATGTTGAGGCCCAACCCGAGGCCATCGTGCTCACGCGTCGTCGAGGCATCGCCTTGGCGGAACCGATCGAAGACGTGCGGCAGGAACGCTGGCGCAATGCCTTGACCGCTGTCGGCCACCATGAGTTCGACCGTCTCCGCGTCGCGCCGGATCGTCACGACCACGTGCCCGCGCGGCGGCGTGAACTTGACCGCGTTCGAGAGCAGGTTCCAGATGATCTGCTGCAGCCGCGCGGCATCTCCGCAGACCGTTGCCGGTTGGCCATCAGTGTCACCGACCAGCCGTAGCTCGACGGATTTGGCCGCGGCGAGCGGGCGCATGTCTTCGATGGCGGCGGAGGCCAGATCGCGGAGATCCGCCGGCTCACGCGCGAGCACCAGCGTGCCGGACACGATGCGCGAGACGTCGAGCAGGTCGTCGACGAGCCGGGCCTGCGCGTGCGTGTTGCGCTGGATGATGCTGGCCGCGCGGCGCGTCATCGCGTCCGGGGCGGACGTCGCGAGCAAGCCCGCCCACCCCATGATGGCGTTCAACGGCGTGCGCAACTCGTGCGAGAGGATGGCGAGGAACTCGTCCTTGAGCTGATTGGCGCGGCGCGCGTCCTCGAGCGCGCGCTTGAGGCCGCTGATGTCGCGGGCGATCTTCGAGACGCCGATGATCCGGCCGCGGCGATCGCGAACCGGCGAGACCGTGATCGAGACGTCGATCGACGTCCCGTCCTTGCGAAGACGCACCGTTTCGAAATGATTGACGCTGAGCCCGTTGCGCACGCGGCCGAGGACGAACTCCTCTTCGTCGAGCCGTTCGTGCGGAATGATGACGCGGATGTCGCGGCCGATGATCTCCGGAGCGGTGTAGCCGAACAGCCGCGTCGCGGCCGCGTTCCAGCTCGTGGTCGTGCCGTTCAGATCCTTGGTCACGATGGCATCGTCGGACGACTCGACGATCGCCGCGAGGAGTGGCGCGGCCTTGAGCGGCATGGCGTGACAGCAGAGCGACTCGGGGGAACGCGTCGTCATTATAGCGTTCAGATCAGCGCTTCGCCCGTGCCCACGGGTGAGTGCTGCGGTTGGGCGGCGCCGTGCTCAGTCTCAGCACCTCATCGCCGGCGTCGATCGCACGCGCGGCGGTCCGCCGGATGCTGTGCTGGTATTCCAATTGCACGATTCTCCGGATGCCGGCCTGCCATGTGTGACTAACGTCGAAGCTCGTCTCATGTCGCTTTGGGAGCGGCCTCATACCTGGCGCGGCTGGCTCGCGACCGTCGACCACAAAGATATCGGCCGCCGCTACATCGTCACCGCCGCCATCTTCCTCTTCATCGGCGGTGTCGAAGCGCTCATCATCCGCACGCAACTCGCGCTGCCGAACGGACATGTGCTGACGCCGGAGGCCTACGATCAGATCTTCAGCCTGCACGGCATCACGATGATCTTCTGGTACGCGTCGCCGATTCTCTCGGGCTTCGGCAACTACCTCATTCCGCTGCTGGCCGGATCGCGTGACATGGCGTTCCCGCGACTGAACGCTTTCAGCTACTGGACGTTTCTGTTCTCCGGCGCCTTTCTCTACGTCAGTCCATGGCTCGGCCAGGCGCCGAACGGCGGCTGGTTCGCCTACGTGCCCTATACGAATCAGGTGTACTCGCCGGGCCTGAACATGGACTTCTACGCCATCGCGCTGCTCCTGCTCACGGTATCGACAACGGTGGGCGCGGTGAACTTCATCGTGACGATCCTGCAGCTCCGCGCGCCGGGCATGACGATTACGCGCATGCCGCTCGTCATGTACAGCACCTTGACGGTGTCGGTGTCCGTCCTGTTCGCGCTACCGGGCCTGACGGCCGCGTGCCTGATGCTCGAGGCGGATCGCCGCTGGGGCACGCACTTCTTCGACACGTCACGCGGCGGCAGCGTGATCTTGTGGCAGCAGTTGTTCTGGTTCTTCGGACATCCCTGGGTCTACATCATCTTCCTGCCGGCAACGGGCATGGTCTCGATGCTCCTGCCGGTCTTCGCGCGACGGCCGATCGTCGGCTACACCTACGTCGCGCTCGCGACCGTGCTCACAGGCCTCGTCGGGTTCGGCGTGTGGGTCCATCACATGTTCGCCATCGGCATGACCGAGATGGCGATGAGCGTCTTCAGCGCCGCGTCGATGACGATCTCCGTCTTCAGCGCCATCCAGGTCTTCGCCTGGATTGCGACGCTGTGGCACGGGCGGCCGGTGCGCACCACGTCGCTGTGGTTCGCATTGGGCTTTCTCGCCATCTTCGTCATCGGCGGACTCAGCGGGATCGTGACGGCCGTCGTCCCGTTCGACTGGCAGGTTCACGACACGTACTTCGTCGTCGCGCACCTGCACTACGTGCTCATCGGCGCGAATCTCTTTCCCGTGCTGGCCGCTTTGTACTACTGGATGCCGAAGATCACCGGCTGGCGCCTGAACGAACGGATCGGGCTGTGGAGTTTCTGGCTCGTGTTCATCGGATTCAACGTCACGTTCTTTCCGATGCACTTCAACGGGCTGTTCGGCATGCCGCGCCGCGTGTGGACGTACGGCGCCGGTCTCGGATGGACCGGGCTCAACCTGACCGAGACGGTCGGCGCCTACGTCATGGCGGCCGGTCTGCTATTGACGTGGTGGAACGTCGTGATGGTTCACCGATACGGCGAGCGATCGGACGCAAATCCGTGGCGCGCCGACACGCTCGAATGGGACATGCCGTCGCCGCCGCCCGTCTACGGCACCGATCGCATTCCGCTCGTCGCGAGCCGCCATCCCCTCTGGGACGACTGGGATGAACGCGAAGATCCCTTCGACGAGCGTCGACTCGATCACGTCCGCGGCACGCTCTCGACCTCGCCGCTGACCGCGGAAGTCGTGGGCGTGGCCAAGATGCCCGAAGACACGTCGACGCCGCTGTTCCTCGCGCTGGCGCTCACGCTCGTGTCGGCCGCGATGCTGTTCGAATTGCTATGGCTGGCTCTGGCGGGCGTCCTCCTGAGTCTCTGGGCGGTGGCGGCCTGGCTGTGGCCAGAGCCGGAGCGAGTGGCATGAGCGCCGCCGCGGCACGGCCGCTTCCCGGACCCGAACTTGCGTACGCGCCCGATGCGCGCCGCGGCACCGCGGCGATGGCGCTCTTCATCGCGAACGAAGCGATGTTGTTCGTGATGCTGTTCTTCGCCTACTTCTATCTCGGCTACGGCTCGCCCGAATGGCGCGATGCGCCGCCGAAATTGACGCTGGCGCTGCTGATGCTCGTCGTGCTCGTGGCGAGCAGCTTCATCTTGGCGTGGGGCGAGCGACGGCTCCGGCGCGGCGAGCGTAGGGCCGCCCGCATTGCAACCACGGTCACGGTCCTCTGCGGGCTCGCCTTCCTCGGTCTGCAGGCACTCGAATATCACGAGCGCCTTCAGGTCATTCGGCCGTCATCGAACGCGTACGGGTCGACGTTCTACGCGCTGACCGGCATTCACGGCCTGCACGTGACGCTCGGCGTGTTGATGCTCGTCTACGTGCTCCTCTTGCCGGAGCCGGGTGAAGGCGTCAAACCACCGCACCGGCCGCTGCACAACGCCGCGCTCTACTGGCACTTCGTCGACGTCGTCTGGGTGCTGATCGTGGCGCTCCTGTACGTCGTCCCTCATTTCACCTCATGACCGCCACCGATCGCCTGCCGCTCGTGTCGTCCCAGGCGCATCCCGCGCTGCGGTTCGCTCTTGTCGCCGCGCCCTGCGCATGGATCGCGCAGGGGCTCATCGTCTGGTGGGTCGGCGAACGGCTGTGCCGGCCGCTATCGGTCGGCACGGCGCGCGGCCTCATCGGTGCGGTGTCGATCGTCGCGCTTGGCGTTGCGGTCGCCGCGCTCGTGGTCGGCGTGCGGCAAGGGCATCGCTTGGACGCCGCGATCGGACGGGACATTGCGCCGGCGGCGGCCGGCGTGGCGCGTTTTGCCGTGACGGCGGGCATTTTCGTCAGCGCGGCGTTCGCGGTTGGCATCGTGTGGGCCGGACTGTCGAGCGTGTGGCTGTCGGGGTGCGGGGCAATGCGGTAGACCACGCGCGGGCGCGGAAGGGAAGCGAGGACGCGATGCAACGGATCGGCAGGGTGTGGATGGTGGGCGTACTGGCCGCAGCGGCCATGATCGGCTGCAGCCGACACCAGTCCACGCCGCCGGAGCAGGCGCCGACGGCGACATCGGCTCCAGGCACGCTCGCCGCCATTCATCTCGTGGCGGATCTGCCGAACGGCGAATGGCGTTCGCCCGCCGGCGATCCGGGCAATCTACGCTACAGCCCGCTCGACCAAATCACGACCACGAACGTCGCGCACCTGCGACCGACGACGACGTTCAGCACGGGGATTCCTCACGGACACGAAGGGCAGCCGCTCGTCGTCGACCACACGATGTACGTCGTCACGCCGTACCCGAACAACCTCATCGCGGTCGACCTCACCGTTCCTGGCGGCGCCATCAAGTGGGTGTACGAGCCGCACCCCGATTCACGTGCGGTCGGCATCGCCTGCTGCGACGTCGTCAATCGCGGGGCGGCCTATGCCGACGGCAAGATCGTCTACAACCTGCTCGACGCGCACACGGTCGCCGTCGATGCGGCCACCGGTAAAGAAGTCTGGCGGACGAAGGTCGGCGAGATCGGCGTCGGCGAGACGATGACCGGCGCGCCCATCGTCGTCGGCAACAAGGTCATCGTTGGCAACTCGGGCGCCGAGTTGGGCGTGCGCGGTTATGTCGCGGCGCTCGATCTCGGCACGGGCCGCGAGCTGTGGCGCGCGTTCAACACGGGGCCCGACGCCGACGTCAAGATTGGACCGCACTTCCACGCCTTCTACGCCAAGGATCAGGGCAAGGATCTCGGCGTGTCGAGCTGGCCAACCGATCAGTGGAAGCTCGGCGGCGCGACCGTCTGGGGCTGGATCTCGTATGACCCCGAGACGAATCTGATCTTCTACGGCACCGCCAACCCAGGCGTGTGGAATCCGGATCTGCGGCCCGGCGACAACAAGTGGTCGTGCTCGATCATCGCGCGCGATCCCGACACCGGCGAGGCGCGATGGGCGTATCAGATCGTGCCGCACGACTCGTGGGACTACGACGAGATCATGGAGAACGTCCTCGTCGACATGCAGGTTGGCGGGCGCATGCGCAAGCTGCTCATCCATCCGGGGCGCACTGGCTTCGTCTTCGTCCTCGACCGCGAGACGGGCGAGGTGCTCTCGGCCGACGAGTTCGAGCCCACGAATTGGGCATCCGGGTACGACCTCTCGACCGGTGCGCCGACCAAGAACGCGGACAAGGAGACGCACGCGCACGTCGTGACCGAGGACATCTGTCCCTCGTCGACCGGCGCGAAGGAGGTCGTGCCGTCGGCCTTCTCGCCACGCACGGGCTATCTCTACATCGCCGCGCACAACACGTGCATGGACTACGAGGGCGTCGACGCCAACTACATCGCCGGCACGCCCTATCTCGGTGCGAGCGTGAAGATGTTTCCCGGTCCGGGCGGCTATCAGGGCGAACTCGTCGCCTGGGACGTCGCGAACCGGCGCAAAGCGTGGGGCGACAAGGAGACCGTGCTGCCGGTCTACAGCGGCGTCCTCGCGACGGGCGGCGACGTCGTCTTCTACGGAACGATGGACGGCTGGTTCCGCGCCGTGGACGCGCGCACCGGCGCCCAGTTGTGGCAGTTCCACACCGCCTCGGGCATCGTCGGCAACCCGATGACGTATCTCGGTCCGGACGGCAAACAGTACGTCGCCGTGTATTCCGGTGTCGGCGGGTGGATGGGCGCTGTCGCGTTTCCGAGCATTTCGCTCGATGACCCCTACGCGGCGCTCGGCGTCGTCGGGGCGATGAAAGACATCAAGAAGCGCACGGCGCCGGGAGACGTGGTGTATGTCTTCGGCATCTAGATTCCTGTGTTTGACCCTGACGTCCGCCGTCGCGTGCAGCGCCACCGGAGCCGCGCGACCGACGCTTGCGGTGACCGCGAGTCAGCCGCCGCATGTCGTCTCGCGACCGCAGGCGTCGAACGCCGCAGTGGCGGACGAACTCCGCGTCTGTGCGGATCCGAACAACCTGCCGTTCTCGAATGCGCGCGGAGAAGGTTTTGAGAACGCGATTGCCTCGCTCGCCGGCCAGGCGCTGCATCGTCGCGTCATCTACACGTGGTGGCCGCAGCGCCGCGGATTCCTGCGGCGGACACTCGAGGCCGGCACCTGTGACGTCGTCATGGGCGTGCCGGCGGCGAGCGACGGACTCGCGACGACGCGCCCGTACTACCGGTCGACATACGTCTTCGTGTCGAGGCGCAATCGCGTTCTCGACATCCGATCGTTCGACGACCCGCGACTACGACGGTTGACGATCGGCATCCAGTTGATTGGCGACGACTACGCCAATCCACCTGCGGCCGAGGCGTTGGCGACGAGACATCTGGCCGGCCAGGTTCGAGGATTTCCCGTCTACGGCGACTACAACCAGCCGGCGCCGACGCGGGCGATCGTCGACGCGGTGGCGTCGGGCCGAGTCGACGTCGCCGTCGTGTGGGGACCGATCGCAGGCTTCTTCGCACGCCGCGCGGCTGCGCCGCTGCGACTCGAGCCCGTCGAATCCGCTGGGCCCTTTGCGTTCGCCATTGCCATGGGCGTACGCGCTGACGACGCCGTGCTGCGGCGCGCGCTGGATCAGTTCATCGCGACGCATGCACCGGCGATCGATCGCGTACTGGCGAACTTCTCGGTCCCGCGCGCAAGCGACACGCAACCAGTCACGACATCGGCATCGACCGGCGGAGGCGCGTCGTGAGGAAGACCACGCGCGTGCTCGCAGTCGTCGGTGTCATCCTCGCGCTGGCCGGCTGCAGCCGGACCGCACCGGCCGCCGGAATGGGAACCCCGCTCGCCTCGGCCATTCCGCCCGGCCGAACGGCCGTCGGTCCGATCCCGGGTCCCATCAAGACGGTCAATCAGCCGGGCAGTCCGTTCGACGGCAATCCGGCCGCGCTCGCCGACGGCCGCACACTCTTCAACCAGTTCAATTGCGCCGGCTGTCACGGCGATCACGGCGGTGGCGGCATGGGCCCGAGTCTGCGCGACGGCACGTGGATCTACGGCCATGCCGACAGCCAGGTGTTCTCGAGCATCGCGGAGGGACGCGCCAACGGCATGCCCGCGTGGGGCATGCGTCTCAACGACGATCAGATCTGGAAGCTCGTCACTTACATCAAGTCGATGCGGACCAACGCCGAGCCTAATCGGCCGCAACCATGACGCGTGTCGCACTCTTCTTCCTGTTCGTGCTGCTCGCGGGCATTGCTCGATCGGCCGGCGCCGCTCCGCACGTGCTGTCGCCAGCCGGACCGGCGGCCGCGCGCATTGCGCAGCTCGGCTTCTGGGTGCTCGTATGCTTCGCGATTGTCAGCGTCGTGATGTGGCTGCTCATCTTCTGGGTCGGCCTGCGGCGTCGCGGCACGTTCGACGAGCACGCGTCCTGGCAGACGGAAGACGGCCGCGCGTTCATCTACGTCGGCGGGATTGCGATTCCGGCTATCACGCTCGCCATCGTCTTCATCGCCACGCTGCACACGATGGCGGCATTCCCGATGGCGGATCACGGAGACGACGCGTCGATTCGCATCGTCGGGCATCAGTGGTGGTGGGAAGTGCAGTACCTGGCGGATGACGCCGGGCCGGCGTTCATGACAGCCAATGAAGTCCACGTCCCGGCCGCGACGCCGGTCACGATCGAACTTCGGTCGGCCGACGTCATCCATTCCTTCTGGATTCCGCAACTGCACGGCAAAGTGGATCTCGTTCCGGGTGTGGTCAACCACATCCGCATTCAAGCATCCGAGCCGGGCGTCTACACGGGACAGTGCGCCGAGTACTGCGGGCCCGAACACGGCAAGATGCGGCTCGTCGTCATGGCGGATGCGCCGGCCGACTTCGCGGCGTGGGCCGCGAATCAACGGGCCGAGGCCCGAACGCCCACGACTCCGGCGGCCACGCGCGGGCGCGACGTGTTCATGTCCGCGCAGTGCGCGCTCTGTCACAGCATTCGTGGCACGACGGCGCGCGGCGGCGTCGGACCCGATCTCACGCACTTCGCGAGCCGGCGAGGGCTCGCGGCCAACAGCTACGAGCGCAACGCGGGCACGCTCGCCGCGTGGGTCGTTCATGCGCAGGTGCTGAAGCCCGACGCGAAGATGCCGGACATCGGCGGCTTGTCGTCGGACGACGTCGGCGCGCTCGTGGCGTATCTGCAGAGCCTGCACTGAACTGACGGGAGGCGCACGATGCAATGGGAGAAACGTGCTGGTGTCGTACTGCTCGCGCTCGCCGCGTGCGGCTGCGGGTCGCCGTCGCAGAGTCAGCCGAGTCCTGCGACGACGCAACCGGGCGTGGCCGCCGAAGCGGCGCGCCAACCCAGGCCGGGCACGGCGGATGCTGCGTGCGGCGATCTGCCGTCCGCCTCGGATCTGAAGTCGTGGCTGCAGCGCGCTCCGGCCGAAGGCGGCGAGGCCGGCGGATTGTTCTCCGGCAAGATGGAGTGGGCGGCCGTCGTCGACCGCAAGGGCGAAGTCTGCGCGACGGCGGTTGCGACCGACGATCCGGCGGCGGCCTGGCCCGGCAGTCAAGCGATTGCGAAAGCCAAGGCGTACACCGCCAATGCCTTCAGCACCGACGCCATGCCGCTCTCGACGGCGCGTCTCTACACGCTCACGCAGCCAGGGCATTCACTGTGGGGCCTCGCCTCGTCGAACACGTTCAATCCTGACTGTCTCGCGTCACCAGACGACGCCTCGGCGAGCAACGGGAAGGTGTGCGGCGGCATCATCACGTTCGGCGGTGGCGTGCCCCTCTATCGCAACAACACGCGCGTCGGTGGCCTCGGCGTGAGCGGGGACACGGCGTGCGCCGATCACGAGATCGCCAAGCGCGTGCGACATCTCGCGAGCCTCGATCCGCCGAAGGGTGAGTTCGTCGACGACATCCAGTTCAGCGAAGCCGACGGTCCGTCCGTCTTCACGCATCCGCTGTGCGCGAACACCTGGCGCAACGGCAAGAAGATCGGCGAGGAAGCGAAGGCGGAGGGGTACTGAAACTTTGAACTTTGAACTTCGAAGTTCGAACTTGAAACGGTGCATGCCCGGTGCATGGCGCCCGCGATTGGGGCGTGTTTCACATTCAAAAAGACGCGCCGAAGGCGCCCCATTCGTTCGAAGTTCGCCGTTCGAAGTTCGAAGTTGTGAAAACGTGTTTTTGGTATCAGTCGCGTTTGAACAGGTGTCGCAATTCGGTCTTGGCGCGAACGAGGGTGCGTCGGCGCGACGCCGGAAGATTGCGGCCCGCGCGGTTGATGTAGAAGGTGAGCATCGACATCGCCGATCGGTAGGGTGAGCTCTTGCGACGGCGGCTGTGTTCGGCCGAACGTTTCAGCGACTCCGCAATGGCGCGGGCACTCCAGTGCCGGAAGACGCCTGGCTCCAGCGTCAGCGCGTTGCTGTGTGCGGTGACGTCGCCCGACCAGCGCGCGCCGCTCGCGCGCCCGCGCGTGGCGCGGGACGCGCGAGCGTGCCGACGGGGGCGCGCTTTCGGGCTCATGTCGTCGTCCGCGTCGTTGCCGGCGGCGCCACGTAGGCGTCGGGGTTACGCAGGAACTGATCGCGGCAATCGTCGGAGCAGAAGTAGAACGTCTCGCCCTTGTAGGTCGCCTTGGCGGGTGCGCGCGCTTCGTCGACTTCCATGCCGCACACGGGATCGCGCTTCATAGGGACCTCCTGCTCCACGTGCTGCAAGACGAACTCCACGAACGGCGGTTGTCCCTGGCGCGAGTGCGCCCATAGCGGCGATCCGGCGTGCCCATCGTGCGCATCGGCAGGATGAAAACGGGCAGCCGCGTGCCGAGTCGATAGCCTTCGCCCGTACCGGGTGGGACGGCTCGACGGCCGGCACCGCTCTTGCTCGACTCTGGTGTCGGGCCAGGGCAGGGGACATGGCGTTGGCAACGAAACACACGCGCACGCCGCGCGCGAAGCCGGTACGGTTTGCCGTCATCGGGCTGGGGCACATTGCGCAGGTGGCCGTCCTGCCGGCGTTCGCCCACGCCGGGCCGCGAGCGCGCCTTCAGGCGATCGTGAGCGGCGACGTCGAAAAACTGCGCGACGTCGGTGACCGGTACGACGTGCCGTCACGTGGCGGCTATGACGACCTCGAACGGCTCCTCGCCGAGTGCGACGCGGCGTACATCGCGACACCCAATTCCGAACATGCGAGCCACGCGGTACGCGCTGCGCGGGTCGGCGTGCACGTTCTATGCGAGAAGCCCTTGGCGGCGACGACCGACGATGCGCGCACGATGATCGATGCGTGCCGGCAGGCTGGCGTCCTTCTGATGACGGCATATCGGCTCCACTTCGATCCGCTGGCCATCGAAGCGTTGTCGCGCGTCCGCGCTGGCGACATCGGCGACGTGAAGTACTTCGCGTCGTCATTCTCGATGACCGTGAAGCCCGGGAACATCCGCACGCGGCCGGAACTCGGCGGCGGCACGCTGTACGACCTCGGCGTCTACTGCATCAACGCGGCACGCACGACGCTCGACGGCGAACCCTTGCAGGTGTTCGCGCACGCAGCGCCGGGCGACCGCGCCGGATTGCCCGGTATCGATGAGATGACGTCGGCCGTGCTCGTCTTCGACAACGGCCGTCACGCGACCTTCACGACGAGCTTTGCCGCCGCCGACGTGTCCAGCTTCCGCGTCGTCGGCACCGAAGGCGACCTCGTCATGCAGCCCGCCTATGAGTACGTCGACCCGCTGGAATACACGCTGACGTCCGGCGGACGGCCCATCCATCGCAAAGGACGGCGACGCGATCAATTCGCGGCCGAGATCCTGTATTTCGCGGATTGCATCCGGCAGGGTCGTGCGCCCGAGCCGTCAGGCGAAGAGGGGGCGCGCGATGTGCGCATCGTCGAAGCGTTGTACGAGTCCGCGCGACGAGGCGAGCCCGTCTCGCTTCCGTCTGACGGACACGAGCCTGGACCCGACGAAGGCCAGGCGCGCGACGAACCGCCGGTCGCCAAGCCGCCGCTCGTGAACGTCGAGCCGCCGCACGATTAGGCGGTATGCAAACTTCGAACTGCGAACTTCAAACTTCGAACGACGGACGAAGTGCCTGCAGCGTAGCGTTTCACTCTTGACGCCGATCTCCAGCGCGTGGCCCGCGGAACGAGAGCCAGAGCGATTCGAGCGTGGCGGCGCGCATTTCGGGACTGCCGACGAAGGCGCCCGACGAGGCGTCCGGGTCGACGTTTTCGAGCACGAACTCGTTCAGGAAGTGCGGCTGATGCGCATGATAGACGCGCACGCCGAATCGGAAGAGATCGAACGCCAACGGACGGAATCGCTCGACGCCGCGCCGTTCCCAGTGCCGCGCCAACGCCATCCCGTCGTCGACGGCATCGGTCGCTTCGTTCAGCTCGTCAGGCGGCGCTTCTCCCTCGTGTGCCTCGATTGCCTGCGCGAGCGCCTGGCACAACACGTGACGGGCGGTGAGCCCCGCTTCAGCGGCCAGCTCGTCGGCGTGCTCGCGGTCGCGCACGAGCGAGATCGCAGTGTGGGCGCCTCGCCGCGCATGCGCCGTTTCGTCGGCCACGGCGTACAGGCGCGCGCGATTCGTCCAGGCGACGGCGAGGATCACGTCACGATCGTCGATGGTGTCCGCCGCCTCGACGCTGAGCGCGGCAATCGCCGCGTCGAAGGACCGCGCGGCTTCGGCCGGGCTCGCGCGTCGTTCCGCCGTGAGGCCGCGATTCTGCCACGCCATGGCGAGGCGCCGCCGGAAGAGCGGCGACGCGTCGATGTTCAACGCGCCGAGCACGCCAATCGCTTCGTCGTAGGCTGCCATGGCGGCGTCGAGATGCTCCGCGCCCCCGAGCCGCGTCAACGCATCGGCCCGGTTCATCCAGCCGGCGGCGAGCCCGTAGCGGAACATCGGATTCCGGTCGAGCGGCAGGGCGCGCCGGATCTCGATGGCGCGGTCGAAGAAGGGGATCGCCTCGGTCCAGGCCGCGGCCGTCCCGGCCTCGAGACAGGCAATCCCGCGCTTCATGAGAACCGACGCCTGCTGGTTGAGCGCCGCCGCATCAGCGGTTGAATCGGCGTCGCGGACAGGAATCTCCTCGGGCATGCCTTCAGGATAAACGTACGCGGCATCGGTGCTCTAATGGAGGGTGCCTGCCGGAGCGTCTTCATGTCTTCCTTTTCGCGCATGTTTCGTCCCTGGATTTGGACCGCCTGCAGCGCCGTGGCCGTGGCGCTGACGGCTTCGTCGCTGCACGCCACCGATCACGCGCTCGCGAGCCAATGGCGCACGCAGGACATTCACGTCGACGGCGAGAACACCGAATGGGGGCCGCTCGCCGTCATCGAAGACGGTCCGGCCATCGGCGTCGCCAACGATACCGATGCGCTCTACGTCATCGCGACAACGAGCGATCAGACGCTTCGGCAGACGCTCGGGCAGGGCCTCATCGTCTGGCTCGACGCGACCGATCACAAGAAGAAGACGTTCGGCATCGGCATTCCTGGTGTCGTTGAACCTGGCGCCGCCGGATCGCGCCGGCTGCCGCCACCCACCGAAGGCGTGCTCCTGCCCGAGCCGGCCACGTCGATCACGCAGTTCGACGTCTACGGTCCTGGCGAGAAGGAGCGGCATCTCGTTCGTCTCGATCCCTCGCTCGGCATGGAGCTGGCGGCGATCGAAGACCGCGGCGTGTTGACCTACGAGTTGAAAGTGCCGCTCGCAAAGGACGCCAATCGCCTGTATGCCGTGGGCGTGGCACCTGGCGCGACGATCGGCATCGGGTTGGAATCGATCGCGTCACCGACCCCGCGCGGCCGGATGGGCGGTCGCGGCGGCCGGCCGATGGGCCCGCTCGGTGGCCGGATCGGCGGCGTCGGCACTGGCGGTTTCAACGGGGGACAGTTCTCGGAGGGCCGGCAGGAACCGCTCAAATACTGGGCGTCGCTGCGGCTCGCGCGCGCGGCGGCGCAGTGACGCGGTCGGCTAGGAAGGCGTGTCGATTGACGACGCCGGCGTGCTCGGCGCCGACGTCGAGACGGGCGGCGCCGGCTCGACATGTGGCTTTGGCGCCTGCCGCCTCGGTCGACCGAACGCGACCAGATCGTCGAGTGTGACCACGCCTTCGACGCGGCGCGCGTCGGTGCGGCTCACGACGGGAAGCACGCCGCCGCTTTGTCCGAAGCGATCGAACACCGTCTCGACCGGATGGTCGGGATGGACGTGGACGAACGTGTCGGCGTCGGGATCGAGGAGCTCTTTGAGCGGCTCGGCACCGCGGCCCGCCGCCAGCGCCGCCGCCAGATGTTCGGCGGTCACCATACCGAGCAGACGTCGTCCGGTGCCGACCAGGCACGCGGTGCTTCGATCCTGCGCGGACCGCGCGGCGGCGGCCGCAATCGTCATCGCCGGATCGAACAACGGGGCATCGGCCCGCATGAGCGCGCGAGCCGTGACGCTCGTCGCCGCAGCCTGATCCGCGGCGGGCGGCGGCAGATGGACGTCGTCCTGCTGCAGGATCGCGTCGTTGATCGACAACGGCTGGTAACGCTTCGAGATCAGGAAGCTCAGCATGTTGGCGACCATGAGCGGCACGAGGATCTGATAGTCCTGCGTGATCTCGAAGATCATGAACACGGACGTCATCGGCGTGCGAACGATGCCGGCGAAGACCGTCCCCATGCCGACGAGGGCGTACGCACCGGGGTCGCCGGTTGGAAACGGCGCGAACCGGTGCACGACGAATCCCACCGCGCCGCCCGCCATGGCGCCGATGTACAGACTCGGCGCGAAAATCCCGCCGGCCGCGCCCGACGAGCACGAGATGATCGTGGCCACGAGCTTCATCACGCAGAGCAGCGCCATCGTCTTCAGCAGCAACCCGCCGTTGAGAGCCTGGTCGACGTACTCGTAGCCGACGCCCATGACCGCCGGCGCGGCGATGAGGGCCAGGCCCACGAGCATGCCGCCAATGGCCGGCTGGAACGACATCGTCCACCGTGGCAGCCGCCGGAAGAGGAGCCGTGCACCCAGCAGTCCCTTGCAGAACACGAGTGACAGCACGCCGCCGATCACCCCGAGCACCGCGTAGGCCGCCAGCTCGGCGGGATGCACGAGGTGATACGTCGGGACGTGAAACAGCGGTTCGTTGCCGAGGATCGAGCGTTCGACGATGACCGAGGCGACCGACGCGATGACGGCCGAGCCGAGGAGCGGCGCATTCAGGTCGCCGATGATTTCTTCGAGCGCGAAGAGCACGGCGGCGACAGGGGTGTTGAACGCGGACGCCAGCGCGGCCGCCGCGGCGACCGGCACGAGGTCACGCGCGCGCGTCGGCGAGAGCCCGACCCATCGTCCGATGACCGACGCCAGGCCGGCGCCGATCTGCACGGACGGACCTTCCGGCCCCATCGAATGGCCGGCGCCGATCGACAACACGCCAGTCAGGAACTTGCCGAACGGCACGCGCGCTCGAATGAATCCGCCCTGCAGCCGGTAGGCGGCCTTGGTCTGGGGGAGGCCGCTGCCGCGCACGCCTGGAAAGATCGTCGCGAGCAGTACGCCCGTGGGCACGCTGAGGAGCGTCGGAATCAGGAAGAGTCGCAGACGCGATGGCGTGAGGCCGAAGAGTCGATGGCTCGTCTGGTCGATCGCGACCGTGAACAGGACCGCGGCGAGTCCGGCGAGGACGCCGATGACGATTGAGAGGACGAGGAAGATCTGATGTTCGCGAAGGCGGAGCTGCAGCGTGCGCGGCAGAGGATTGGTCACCGGTCGCTGTCTCCGTGACGTTGGGCGATGAGGACCAGCGCGCGATCGCGCGGCGTGGCCGGTGGGCAAAGTCTCGTCGCGGCCGTGACGATCCGCGACGCGAGGTCGACGCCGGCCTCGGCGGCGTCTTCGTTTTCGGCCGTCGAGCCGCGATGCGCGGTCTCGAATTGCCGCGCGTCGGCGTCGAGCGCGCGGTCGGCGTCGGTGGCCGCCGCCGGTCCCGTGGCCAGGCACGCTCGCAGACGGTCGGCCGCGTAAGCGAGATTCGTCCGCAGACGGTTCGCGCGCGCTGTACCGCCGATGCGCGCCGCCAACGGATCGTCATCGATGACATGGGTCACGAGCTGACGCGCGTCGACCACGCCGGCGATGCGGTCGGGCGCGCGATCGAGATAACGGCGCGCACGGGCGTAGTCACCGAGCGCCAACGCGGCCTGCCCGGCGCCGGCGAGCGACTCGTCATCGTCAGGGGCCGCGCGTAGAGCGTGTTCGAACTCGTCGAGCGCATGACGGTTGTCGCCGGCCGCGGCAAAGCGGCGGGCGACGTCACGGTGCAGCGCGGGATCGGCCGGCAGATTGCTCGCGAGCACGAGCAGTTCGGAGAGCGCCGGCGCGGTGCGACCGTGCGCGAGCAGGAAATCGGCGAGCTCCGACCGCACGGCGCGGCGCGTCGCCGTCTGGTCGTCCGGCCACGGCACGTAGAGCGCGTTGTGGTAATAGCGCGCGGCCGTGGTCACGTCGCCATCGCGAGCGGCCAGGCGCGCGAGCGCCAGATTGATATCGATGTTCTCCGGAGCGGTCTCGCGCAGCCCGAGCAGCACGCGGCGGGCGGCGTCATCCTGCCCGTCGAGTGCGAGCGCGTGCGCCAGCGCGAGGACGTAGCGCGTGTCGGTCCTGCTGCCGACGGTCGCCCGCCGGAACGCGTCGACGGCGGCCTTGACGTTTCCGGCGGCCAGATCGCGCTGGCCTCGGCCGTACCACGCCGCCCCGTCGGCCAGCCGCATCTCGCGGTTGCTCGCGGCAAGAGACCGGGTGACGAAAAAGGCGGCGATGGCGACGAGGATGAGGGCAGAGAGTTGCAGGACCTGGCGCCGCAACAGGCGGGCTTGGTCGCTGGTGTTCCCGGGCTCGTCGTCGGTCACGGACTCCTCGCGGCGCGCGGATGGCGCCGATAACCGTCAATGGTACCACGCGCCCGGTGGCGGCCGTCGGCGGTTGTATTCTAGAGAAGCGTCATGGCTCGAGGATGGGACAGCAAGTCGGTCGAAGCCCAGATCGAGGCCTCCGCCGCCGACGGCTCTCCGGCTCCCGACGAAGCGTTGCCAGCGGAGCGCGAGCGGCAGGCACGCCGCGTGCACGCGCAGTTGTGCCGCGCGCGAATCCTGCAGGATCTCGACGTCGCCCAGGAGCCGCGCTACCGCGCGATGCTCGAGCGGGCGCTGCGCGATATCGAAGCCCAGTTGACGGCGATCGACGGGGAAGCGACGGCCCGGCAAGGCCGGCCGTAGCGGACACCGGCCGGCAGCGTAGAATGCCCCTCGCACCGCCGCCGTGGCGGCCGGCGAAAGGCATCCACTCATGGCTCAAGTCAAGGTGTACGGGATCGCGGAGCGCCTGATCCCGGTGCGTGACGCGCTCTCCGACGTCATTCACGACTGCGTCGTCGAGGCGCTGCAGTTTCCCCGCGACAAGCGCGCGCACCGGTTCTTTCCCATGGACGCCGAGAACGTGCGCTGTCCCGATGGCCGGACGGACGCCTACACGATCATCGAGATCACGATGATCGAAGGGCGAACGGTCGAGGCACGCAAGAAGCTCGTGCGGCTCCTCTTCGATCGCATCCACGAGCGCATCGGCATCGAGCCGCGCGACGTCGAGATCTGCATCCAGGAAGTCCCCGCGAGCGATTGGGGCTTCCGCGGCATGCACGGCGACGAAATCCGTCTGGACTACCGGGTCGACGTCTAGCGGTCGACGGTGAAAGGCATCGCCGTGGCGCGGTGAAGGTCGCGAGGTGTTCGCATGGAGATGATGTATCGAGCGCGGTGGGAGGCCGAGATCGCGGCGATGCGGCGGGTGCTCTCGGGCCTGGCGATGAAGGAGGAGTGCAAGTGGGGGAAGCCCACCTACACGGTGGATGGAAAGAACGTCGTCATCATGCAGGGCTTCAAAGAGTACTTCGCGCTGGGTTTCTTCCAAGGCGCCCTGCTGACGGACTCGAAGAAGGTGCTGGTGCAGCTCGGCCAGGTACACGCCGGGCGCGTGATGAAGTTCACCAGCGCGAAGGACATCACGTCGAAGGCGGCAATCATCAAAGCCTACGTGCGCGAGGCCATCGCCGTCGAGAAGGCCGGACGGCGGATGACGCCGCGGAAGACGTCGGATTTTCCAGTTCCCGAGGAGCTGACCGAGCGGCTCCGGAGAGACCCGCGTTTCAAGCGAGCCTTCGAGGCGCTGACGCCCGGGCGGCAGAGGAGTTACCTGTACCACTTCGCCGCCGCGAAACAGTCGGCGACGCGGGCGGCGCGAATCGAAAACGCGATGCCCGCGATCTTCGAAGGGAGAGGATTCCTGGAGAGATCCTGAACCCCGGAACCTGGAACCCGAACCCCGGAACCCGAGCAGAGAACCCCGGGAACCTCCAACCAGGAACCCCGGAACCCTCGTTCCCCTATTGCTTGATGATCGTGCCGTCGCTTCGCCGGACTTCGCCCCAGCCGCCGTTCAGCCGGCCGCGCTCGCCGGTCTCCTTGCCGAACGGGAACGAGGCTGCGGCGGTTTCGTCCACCTCGATCCCCCAGCCCGGCGCATCGTTCGGATACAGATAGCCGTTCTTCATCACCGGGCAGCCCTTGAAGACGGACTGCACACGCTCGTTGAACGGCGTGTATTCCTGGATGCCGAAGTTGTAGCAGGCGACGTCGAGCGTCACGTTCGCGGCATGCCCGATGGGGGAGACGTCGCCGGGCCCGTGCCATGCGGTTTTCACGCCGTAGAGTTCGGCCATCGCCGCAATCTTCCGGCACGGCGTCAGTCCGCCGACCTGTGAGACGTGCATGCGGATGTAGTCGATCAGCCGCTCGCCGACGAGCGGCAGCCACTCGTGCGGGTTGTTGAAGAGCTCGCCCATCGCGATCGGCGTCGCGCACTGCTGGCGAATCTGACGGAAGTAATCGAGATCCTCGGGCGACAGCGGATCCTCGAGGAAGAACAGCCGGAATTTCTCGACGTCTTTCGCGAGTTGGACGGCTTGATTCGGCGTCACGCGCTCGTGGACGTCGTGCAGCAGCTCGATTTCCTCGCCGAGCTGAGTGCGGCACGCGTCGAAGAGTTGCAGCGCGCGGCGGATGTACGCGGCCGGCTCGAACACCGGACCCTCGTGCAGCGCTTCAACCTTCGCGGTGCCGGCGCCCGCGCCGTAGCCGTCCATCCCGGGAACGCCGACCTGGACGCGAACGTGCCGGAAGCCGTCGGCGATGTAGCGCTTCGCGCTTTCGATGACCTGCGGAATCTCGTTGCCCGACGCGTGTCCGTAGCAGGCGGCCGCTTCGCGGCACTTGCCGCCGAGCAGGTCGTAGATCGGCATGCCCGCGCGCTTGCCCTTGATGTCCCAGAGCGCCTGATCGACGCCGCTGATCGCGTTGTTCAGGACCGGCCCGTTCTTCCAATACGAGCTGTCGTACGAGGCCTGCCAGATGTCCTCGATGCGGTCGGTCGTCTTGCCGACGAGCAGCGGCTTCAGGTACCGCTCGACCGCGGGCTTCACGAGATCGGCGCGTTGTGTGAACGTCGCGCAGCCGTACCCGTGCAGCCCGTCCTGGTCGGTCGTGATCTTCACGACGCTCAGCCGGACACCCGCCGGCGCGGTCTCGATGACGGAGATGTCCTGGATGCGCGGGATGGGCGTCGCGCGTGTCACTTGCGCGGCGGTCTCCTCGGCGGCGAGCGCGCGTGGCGTCAGGACGCCAAGCGCTCCGGCACCGGTCAACATCATCTGAAGGGCGTTTCGTCGAGGCAGGGTCATGAGGACTCCTCGAGCGCGAAATGACGGCGCGCTCCGGCCGGCAATGTGATGGCCGACGCATGTGTAACGGATTCGCACGCCCCGGTCAAGGCGCCAGAGGTTCAGCGTGGAGCGTCAGCCGGCGATCGGTCGCGCGGCGTGCGTGGCGGTTTCGTGGATCTGGCGCGCACGCACGAGCGCCGTGCGGATGTTCGGGCAGATGTTGAGCTCGCCCGCGGTCGCAGCGAAGCCGGTCTGGCGGAGGACGGCGCTCGGCTGTTCGCGCGCGCCGCAGAAGATGGCCGTCCGCCTCGTCGCGCCGAGCCGCGCGACGACGTCCTCGAGCGCGCGCACGCCAGTCGCGTCGATGGCCGTCATGTTCCGCAGTCGGACGATGACGATCTCCGCGCGCGGATCCAGCGTCTCGACGAGCGCATCGAGTTTGTCGGTCGCGCCGAAAAGGAAGGGCCCGTGGATGCGGACGATGGCGACGTAGTCCGGGATGACTTGATCCTGCAGGACGTGCTCGCGGCCCTCTTCCAGATACGCCGCGGTGACGCGCGTCACGGTCGTCGTGCTCGACACGCGGCGGATGTAGAGCAGCGCCGCGAGCACCATGCCGACTTCGACCGCGACGGTGAGGTCCGCGAAGACCGTGAGCGCGAACGTCGCCAGCCAGACAGCGACGTCGGTCTTCGTCTGCCGGAGGAGCAGCGGAATCTCGTGCCATTCGCCCATCCGTGCCGCGACGACGAAGAGCAGTCCCGCGAGTACGGCCATCGGGATCGCCGCCGCGAGCTTCGCCCCCACGAGCAGGATCGCAAGGAGCGTCAGCGCGTGGACCATGCCCGCGACTGGCGTCCGTGCGCCGGACCGGACGTTGGTGGCCGTGCGCGCAATGGCGCCCGTCGCGGGCAGCCCACCGAGCATCGGCGTGACGAAATTCGCCACGCCCTGCGCGATGAGCTCGACGTTCGGGTTGTGTCGGTCGCCCGTCATCCGATCGGAGACGACGGCCGACATCAGCGACTCGATGGCGCCGAGCAACGCAATCGTCACCGCGGGTGCGAGCAGCGTGAGCGCGACCGACGGATGGAATGCCGGTAACTGGAACGGCGGGAGGCCGGAGGGGACGCCGCCGAAGCGCGACCCGACCGTCTCGAGATGCCACCCGCTGAGCCATCCGAGCAGGGTGCCGCCGACCATGCCGGCGATCGTGCCAGGCACGGCCTTCACGAACCGGTTGAACACGACCACGAGCGCGAGCGTGACGACCGCGACGGTGACGGCGGCGGGCGTGGCGGTGTTCAGGTGGCCGACGATGACGCGCATGCGGCCGAGGAAGTCGCCGGGCGTGCCGCCGATGCGCAGGCCCAGGAAGTCCCGGATCTGTGTGCTCGCGATGATCACCGCGATGCCGTTGGTGAAGCCGATGACGACCGGGCGCGGGATGAACCGGACCGCGCTGCCGCTGCGCGTCGCGCCGAGCAGCACGAGCATGACGCCGGCCATCATCGTGCACGTGTACAGACCGTCGACGCCGTACTTCGCCACGATGCCGGCGACCACGACGACGAAGGCGCCGGTTGGGCCGCCGATCTGGACGAGCGACCCGCCGAGCGCCGAGATGAGAAACCCGGTGACGACGGCGCAGTAGAGGCCGGCCTGTGGCGTGAGTCCTGATGCAATGGCGAACGCCATCGCGAGCGGCAGCGCGACGAGTCCGGTCGTCGCGCCGGCCAGCAGATCCTGGCGGAACGTGTCCGGCGTGTAGCCCCGAAGCGCGAGGACGGACTTCGGCAGCCAGGGGACGAGGCGCGGTGGGAACGTCACAGCGCGGCGCGGCGGCGTTCCCGCTGCAGTTCGCGGAGCATGGACCGCTGATCGGACAACGTGTTCGTCAGGAGCTCACGCGCGACCGTCAGGAGGTCGGCCACGAGCGGGCTGCGCAGCGCGTAGTAGGCCTGCGCGCCTTCGCGGCGGACGACGACGACGTGGCGGGCGCGGAGCGCGGCGAGGTGCTGGGACACGAGCGGCTGGCCAACGTGGAGCGCCTGGTGCAGATCCTGGACGGTACGTTCGCCGCCGACGAGTTGCTCGAGCAGGCGGATGCGCGTCGGATGGGCGAGGGCGCGGAAGAGCTCGCTCTTCGCCTCTTGGAGTGGCGTGGCCATATAGCGATATCACTATATGCACAGATCGCCAGTCGTCGGCAAGGGCCGCCCTTGCCCTGTCTGCATCCCAAGTTCGAAGTTCGAAGTTCGAAGTTCGAAGTTTTCATCCCGTCGACAGCCTCGCACCGCCTGCGCTAGCCTTGGACGTCATCCCGCCACGCGCGCATCCGACGTGTGCGTCGTCGGCGGGCATCCCGTTTCAGGAGCGTACCGACATGACGCGTTGGCCGACCGCATTGGCGATCGCCGTTCTCGTGAGCACGCCGTTCGTCGTCGCGCGACAGGCCAATCAGGCCGGCCGCGTCGATCGCGTGGCGTTACCCGCGGACGTCACGTTCCCCGAAGGCGTGACCTACGATCCCGCGCAACAAGTGCTCTATACGGCCAGCGCGGCAACGGGGACGGTCGTGCGCGTGAACCTCGAGACGCGCGCCTCCGAAACTGTCGCGCCGGCAGGCGTCCTCATCCCGGCCGGATCCACGCCCGCGTTTCCGGCCATCCTCGGCATGAAGATCGACGCCAGCCATCGACTGTGGATTGCCGGCGGCAAGACCGGACGCATGTTCGTCCTCGACGCACGCACGGGCCACGTGCTGAAACAGGTCGAGGTGCCGGACCCGTCGGGCAGCCTCATCAACGACGTCGCGCTCGTCGGCTCGGCCGCGTACTTCACCGACACGCAGGCGCCGACGCTCTGGCGTCTCGAGGCGCACGGCGAGACGATTGGCGACCTCGAGCCGTGGTTGAACTTCAATCACACGGTGCTGCAGTACGACTCGGGCGCGAACCTGAACGGCATCGCCGTCACGCCCGACAACGCGTCGCTCATCGTCGCGCAGATGGGGAAGGGGTTGCTGTTCCGCATCGACCTGGCGACCAAAG
Source organism: Vicinamibacterales bacterium (assembly GCA_035550595.1). Classification (GTDB taxonomy): domain Bacteria; phylum Acidobacteriota; class Vicinamibacteria; order Vicinamibacterales; family SCN-69-37; genus CALFMR01. Next base: position 13,834 of record DASZOV010000124.1, on the reverse strand, counting down.
CTGTGAGCGCGATCGACACGGGCGGCGCGGACCTGACCGGCATGGACGGTCTCGTCCTCGACGACCACACGCTCTACGCTGTGCGGCAGACGGCCGTCGAGATCGCGACGGTCCAGCTTTCGAGCGACTTCTCGACGGGGACTGTCGTCTCGCGCTTCAAGGATCCCGCGCTCGCCTGGCCCGCAACCGCCGCCAAGGTCGGCGACCGGCTCATCGTCGTCAACACCCAGTTCAACACGCGCGACGCGCACACGGAGACGACGCCGTTCACGCTGGCGAGCGTGCCGCTCGCGAATCTGGCGAAGAAGTAGCCTCGCGCGAAGACGCGAAGATCGCGAAGGGGACGGAAGGGGCTCACGCGAAGGCGCGAAGAAGGGTATTTAAGAAAAGATGACACCGCAAGGCCCCGAACGTAGTGAGGGCGCCGAAGCGCGTAGCGTTGGGGGTGGGGCCCCAACGCATTGCAAAGAAGATGACTGGCGAGCATAGTGAGGGCGCCGAAGCGCGTAGCGCTGGGGGTGGGGCCCCAGCGCATTGCAAAGAAGATGACACGCGAGCGCCGGGCCCCGCGCCACTGCAAAAGAAGATGACTGGCGCTACGCCCCCGAGCCCGCCGCGCCGCGGAAGGTCGTCGACAGAAATCCCGCCGCGGCGATCGCCACGATGATCGGCCCCGGGTCGCGATGGAGCCAGAGGGCGACGATCGACCCGAGGATGGTTGCGCCGGCGCCGAGTGCGGCGGCGAGCACGAGCATCGTCGTCAGGTCCTTCGAGAAGCGCTTGGCCGTGGCGGCGGGAATGATGATGAGCGAGCCCATCAGCAGAATGCCGAGATATCGCAGGCCGAGCGCGACGGTCAGCGCGAACATCTCGAGATAGATGAGATCGAGCCGCCGCACGTTGATGCCCGCCGTGCGCGCGATGTCGCGCGAGACGAGCGCCAGCACCAGCTCGTGCCGCCGGCGCACGATGAACCACACGATGAGCGCCGTCGCCGCCAGTCCGAACACCGCTTCCGGCCAGGGCACGGCGTCCGCGTGTCCGACGAGCGCGTCGATCAGATCCTCACCCGAGGTGATCATGCTGCCGATGGCGAGTGCGGCCGAGAAGATGACGCCTACGATCGTCTCGGTCGCGATGCGTGTGCGATCTTCGAGCGTCCAGACGAGCAGCGCCCCGAAGAAGAGCATCGTGAGCGCGCCGAAGAGCGGGTGGATGCCGAGCGCGAGCGCAATGCCGATGCCGGGCAAGGCGACGTGCGACAGCGCGTCGCCGGCGAGCACCATCCGTCGCATCAGCGCGAAACAGCCCACGAGACCGGCCGCCGCGGCCATGGCCGCCGGCAGCAGAATGGCGTCAATGAGCATGAGTATGGGCGTGAACCGACACGTGCTCGCGATAGAGGTTCGCCAGGAGATCCGGCGTGAGGATGCTCGGCGGACCGAAAAACGCCGGGCCGGATCCGAGACACAGGACGTGCGTCGCGTACGCGTGGACGATCGTCAGTTCGTGCGAGATGAGGAGGATCGTCAATCCGCGTTCCTGCTGCAGTCGGTGCAGCATCGCGTTCAGCCGTTCCTCGCCGGGTTGATCGATGCCGGCGGTCGGCTCGTCGAGGAGCAGCACCGTCGGGTTGCCGAGCAGGGCGAAGGCGACGAGGAGGCGTTGGAACTGACCACCGGAGATCGTCCCGATGGGCTTGCGGCTCGTATCCTCCGACAAGCCGACCAGACGAAGCACGGCTGCGATGTCAGGCCGTTCGGTGGCGTCCCGCTCGACGGCGAGTCGCGCCGTCAGGAAATCACGGCCGGTGATGGGGATGTCCCGTTCGATGTCGAGCTTCTGCGGCACGTACCCGATGCGCACGCCCGGGGCCCAGTGCACGGTGCCGGTGTGCGGCACGGCGCCGAGCAGCGCGCGAAACAGCACCGTCTTGCCCGCCCCGTTCGGGCCGATGACGGCGAGCGACGCGCCAGCCGGCAGCGAGAACGTGATCTGGTCGAGCACGGGGGCTGCATCGAAGGCGACCGACAATTCGCGCACGTCGAGGATCGGCGGGGCAGGCGCGTCGGGCGTCGAAGGCATGATCGGGATGTCAGGTTGGCCGCGCCCACGGGGGCGGCGTCAAGCCATCGAGCGTATACCACGGCGTCCGGACGCGGAAGGGGCATCGTGTTCACGCCCCGATCGGGTGAGTGCGCATGACGCGCGGCCGGCGCAGTCTCGCGTGGCTTGCGGCGCCCGTCGTCCTGCTCGGCGCCTTCGTCGCATTTATCGCGGCCACCTTGCCGCCGCGGGCTGTCGTTTTGCCGGGCGCGCTGCCGGACACGCTCGTCATGGGCGCGTACCACATCCACACGCGCCGTTCGGACGGCAGTGGGACCGTCGACGACGTGATGACCGCGGCGGCGAACGCCGGACTGCGTTTCGTGATCATCACCGACCACGGCGACGCGATGCGGACGCCCGATCCGCCCGCGTATCGACATGGCGTGCTCGAGATCGACGCCGTCGAAGTCAGCACGCTCGCCGGGCACATCGTCGCCCTCGGGCTCGAACGCCCGTCACCGTATCCGCTCGCCGGCACGCCGCGTGACGTGATCGAAGACATCCACCGGCTCGGTGGCGCGGCTGTCGTCGCGCATCCCGACTCACCGCGCGCGGGCCTGCGATACGGCGGCACGGACGAAGGCTTCGACGGCATCGAGTGGTTGAACGCGGACACCGAGTGGCGTGACGAGAGCGCCGTGCACTTGGCCGCCACGGCTGCACGTGGCATCTTGCGTCCGAGCGAAGCGGTTGCGTCGCTCTTCCGGCGCCCTGCGGCGTCAATCGCGCGATGGGATCGCGCAGCGGCCACGCGGCCCGTCTTCGGCCTGGCCGCGCTCGACGCGCACGCGCGGCTCGGATGGCGGATGACCGACGAACCGCGCGGGTGGACGCTCGCGCGCCAGCCGAGTTACGAAGCCATGTTCCGCGCGCTCGCCGACGTCGTCGTCCTCGACACGCCGCTGTCGGGCGACGCGCGGTCGGATGCCGCACGAATCATCGCCGTCATTCGCGCGGGACACGTGTACGGCATCGTGCGGGCGTTCGCCGGGCCGGCGTCGATTGAATTCGCGGCCGCGCAGGCGAACCGCGCGCCAGCCAGCGGCGGCGACCGTCTGCCCGCTGCCGTCGACACCGTCTTTCGCGTGCGCGTGCCCGAGTGGCCGTCTGCGGCGTTGGCACTCGTGCGCGGTCGCGAGGTCGTGGCGGCCGGACAGGGCACGCTGAGCTACGAGACGTCGCGTCCGGGCGTTTATCGCGCGGAAGCGCAGTTCGGCAATCGCGCCGTGCCGTGGCTCATGTCGAATCCCATCACGATTGGATTGCCGACGACGGCACCGGCCGTCGAGCCGGCTCACCTCGATCTCACAGCGGGACGTGTCATCGCGCTGCCCGCGGATGACGGACATTGGGACGTCGAGCGCGAACCTTCCTCATCGGGTGAGATGCGGGTCGTCGACGATGGCGTGACGTTCACGTTCCATCTTGGAGACGGCGCCGCCCACGGACAGTACGCCGCGCTGGTGCACGCGGTGCCGGAAGACACGGGCGTGACCGGCATCCGATTCGCCGCACACGCCAACGCGCCGATGCGCGTGTCGGTGCAGGTGCGTCTCGGCGGTGAGCGCCTCGGCGAGCGCTGGCGGCGGTCGGTGTACGTCGGCCCCGAGACACGCACCGTGGACGTTCCGATCGGCGACTTCGATCGGGCCGACGGCGACACTGCCGACCGGATCGATCCCTCGCGTATTCCCGCGCAGTCGTTACTGTTCGTCGTCGACACGCTCAACACCAAACCAGGGACTGGCGGCACGGTGACGATCGGCGACGTACAAGTTGCGGCGCGATAGGCACGCACTCGCCACGCTGGGTCGACAGGCCCCTCACGCCAAATCGACCGTGTGATCAGACCAATACATTCAGCGCCGATCGCCGTGGTGACATAAGATAGCCGCGCGCGAGGTTCCGCCGCCGGCGAATCCCCTGGCCTCGATCGTCGGTTCGGGCTAGGATGGCGCGGGTTTCCGGTGTCACGTCGTTCGTCATGGAGGTGGCCATGCGAAGACACGTCGCGGCGATCGTGGTGGGCTTCGTGCTGGTCGGTCTCGCGCGTGCGGCACGGGCCGACGCCACGCTGGCGGAGTGGGTGGGCACGTACGACATGAATCACGACGGGATGACCGGGCAATTGAAGATTGGTCAGACCAAGGCGGATTGCGCGTCGCCTGCGTGGTGCGCTTTGTCCCTCTCGTACGTCGATGCCAACGGCGCCACGCTCGCAGGCACCATCGTCACCGTCGACCAGGCGTTCCAGCACATGCGATTCGCGATCGCCTTTCCCGGCAACCGCCAGCTCTTCGACGCGTACCTCATGAGCTGGGACAAGACGCGCATGGCCGGGACGACGACGTGGCAGGGACGGACGTTTGGTTTCTACGCCGTGAAGCGATCGGTCGCCTCGACGCCCGCCATCGGCGCATTGCGCGGCGCGACGACCGCGATCGCAGGTACGCGAGGAGCGACGGCGGTCGCGGGACGCGGCAGCGTCATCCGGCCAGAAGTCGTGACGCCAGTGCCCGGCCTGGCCACGCCGGGCACGGCAACCACCATGCCGGCCGGATCGAGCGGCGCGACGCCCAGCGGTCGTCATCGCATCAACGCCAACGGCGAGGTCGAGACGCCCATGTCGGACGGCAGCACGCTTTTGACGGTTCCCGGTCAGTGCGGGGGCGGCATCATCCTGCCGGACGGCACGCGCAAGCCGGCCGAGTGCATGCGCATGGAAGTGCAGATCAGCACGCCGCCAGTGCCCGATGACGCGACGAATCAATGGCTCACCGCACATGACGACGATCTGCTGACCGTCGTCAAGACGCTGCTCGGTGGCGACGAGACATCGGTCGACAACTACCTTCACGTCCACGAGCCGCCCGGCACGTCGATCTACGACCAGATCCGGCTGCGCACCGAGCTCATTCGCCTCTTGACGGATTAGACGGAGACCAGCGATGGCGAGGACATGGCGCGGACTCGTGACGGCGGTCGTGGCCGTGTCGTGCCTCGTCACGACGCCCACGCCGACTCGCGCGCAAGCGACGACGCCAACCGCGACGTCGCCCGTGCCTGGCGCACCCACGGCGCATCCGACCGTCGACGCCGACGGCACGGTCCATCTCGCCGACGGCTCGACGCGTCAGGTCGATCAGACGCCCGCCGCCGAGACGGCGAGCCCGGCCGCGAGCACGTCGCCCGACGGCATGGCGCCCGACGCGCCGCCATCCTGGTTGAAAGATCCGGCGACGAACGCGGCCTTCCTGTCGGCGATGCGCGCCTACTACGCGTATCGCGAGACGGGACTGACGCAGCGGCAGCGCGTGTTCGCCTGGCAGCTCGTCTCGTCGAAGATCATCTTCGTCGTCGTGCTCCTGCTCGTCGGTGCGGGCATCGTCTTCGCCGCGATCCAGTTCGGCGTCGGGTTGCGTCGAACGGCCGCCGACGCACACGAAGAAGCGACGTCGATCGACCTGAGCACGACGAGCGTCAAGGTCAGCTCGCCCGTGCTCGGCGTGATCATCCTCTTCATCGCGCTCGCGTTCTTCTACCTGTACCTCGTGTACGTGTATCCGATCTCGGAGATCTTCTAGCCCGCCCTGGACGTCCCATGCACACCGTCGTCACCACCGAAGGCCGCAGCGAGACGCGCGCGCTCGAACGCGTCACCGTCTATCACTGGCTCGTCGTCATCATCGCGTCGTGCGGATGGCTGTTCGACTGCATGGACCAGCGCCTGTTCATCCTGGCGCGCGAATCCGCGCTGAAGGAGCTCTTGCGGAACGACACGCAGGCGATGGCCGTGCTCGGCACCTACATCGGCTATGCGACGACGTCGATGATCGTCGGCTGGGCGACGGGCGGGATCATCTTCGGCGTGATGAGCGACAAGGTCGGCCGCGTCAAGACGATGGTCGCGACGCTCATCGTCTACGCGGGCTTCACCGGTCTTTCGGGGCTGGCACACACGTGGGCGGAGTTCACGATCTACCGGTTCCTCGTCGGCCTCGGTATCGGCGGGATGTTCGGCGCCGCGACCGCGCTCGTGGCCGAGAGCGTGCCGACTCACTTCCGCGCCGTGGCGCTGGGATTGTTGCAGGCGCTGTCCGCGCTCGGCAACATCATCGGATCGCTCATCACGTTGTGGGTGCCGCCAGGCGTCGACGCGTTCCTCGGGAGTTACGCGGGCTGGCGCGTGCTCTTCTTCATCGGCATCCTGCCGGCGCTGCTCATCGCGCCGATCGTGTTCGTGTTGAAGGAGCCGGCCTCGTGGCTCCAGGCGCGCGCGGACGCGGCCGCGGGACATACGCGCAAATCGGTCGGGTCGCCGGCCGATCTCTTTCGCGATCCGCGCTGGCGGCGCAATACGATCGTCGGCCTGTTCCTCGGCGTGTCCGGCATGATCGGCCTCTGGGGCATCGGCTTCTTCTCACCCGAGCTCATCTCGACCGCTCTTACCGGAGCGCCACAGGCCGTCGTCGATCGCGTGCGCGGTTGGGGGACGGCACTCCAGGACGTCGGATCGTTCGTGGGAATGCTCGTCTTCACTTACGTCGCGGCCAGGGCCAGCCGGCGGCTCGCGTTCTTCGGCGCGCTGCTCCTGAGCATGCTCGTGACGATGTTCGTGTTCTATTCGCTGCAGACGGCGACCGACGCGTACTGGATGCTGCCGATGATGGGCTTCACGCAGCTCGCCGTGTTCGCGGGATATTCGATCTACTTCCCGGAACTCTTCCCGACGCGGCTGCGCGGCACGGGCGTCGGCTTCTGCTACAACACGGTGCGCTATCTCGCGGCACCGGCGCCGATCCTGCTCGGCTATCTGGCCACGCTGATGTCGTTCCGGAGCGCGGCCGTGCTCATGTCGACGGTGTATCTCTTCGGGATCGCGGCGTTGTGGTGGGCGCCGGAGACGAAGGGACAGCCGCTGCCGGAAGACTGAGCGGCGCGACCCGTCGTGCCCACCAAACGGTGACGACCGGCACGAGGAGCGCCGTGACGATGACGCTCGCGGCGACGAGGACGGTGGCGGGCGCCGCCGCAGCCACGTAGGCCGGGTTGGCCGCCGCGACAATCGCCGGCACGGCCGCCGCGTTGGCCGCCGTCGACGCCGCTGCGATCCCAGCGACGCCAGATCCCCCTGCGGTCCGATCGAGAATCGTCAGCACCGTGCCGGAGACGGCGACGACGCCGAGGCCGAGCGCCACGCCGAGCAAGCCGGCCTGCCACACGCGGTGCAGATCGAGCGTCGATCCCAGTGCGAACGCGAAGAAGGGGATGAGCGCGTCGGCCGCCCGGCTGAGGAACGCGCGCATGTCGTGATCGAGATTGCCGAGGAGCATCCCGATCGCGAGCGGCAGGACGGCTCCGGCGAGCGTCTGCCAGGGAAACGCCGACAGGCCCGCGACGCCGAGCGTGACCATCGTCAGGAACGGCCCCGACTCGAGTGACATGACCGAATACGCGCCCGCTTCTTCGGGCTGCGCGTGTTGCTGCATCAGCGCCATGTACAGGCCGCCGTTGGTGTCGTTGATCGCCGCGACGATGGCGAGCGTCGAGATGCCGGCGAACCAGCCGGTGGCGACGGGCTGTTCACCGAGCAGGTGACCGAAGACGAGGCCCGCGATGATGCCGACGGCGATCTTGCCGCCGAGCAGGACGCCGCCGCGTTTCACGACGCGCGGCAGCGTCTCGACGGCAATCGAGGCACCCAGACAGACGTAGAAGACGGCGAGGATTGGCAGCGCGCCCGTGAAGAGCGCGTTCGTGAACGATCCGAAGAACGCGCCCGTGCCCGGCGCGACGGTAGCGAGGATGGCACCGGCGACGAGCGGCACGATCATCAGGCCGCCGGGAATCCGGTCGAGGGTGCGCTTGATCGGAACCGACATGGGTGCGGGAGACGCGTTCGACAGTCGGAGAAAACGACGGCGGGGGAAGGCTACCGCATCGGCGGCCAATCGCCAAGGCGCGCGGTTGCTGCGGCAAATTGCCACAGCAATCGACACGCGCGTCCGTGAGAGGCTGCGGAAAGGATGATGAGTCTTCGCGCCGTGATGTGGATCGTGTGTGTCGCAGTGCTCGCCGTGTTCGGCGCGAGCGCGGTCGCGGCACAGGAAACCGTCAATTACGCCAGCGTCGGCGGCCGTGTGGTCGATGCCTCGAGCGCTGTCCTTCCGGGTGCGACCGTCACCGCGCGACAGGTCAATACCGGCGTGACGACGACGGTCGTCACCGACGGCGGTGGCCGGTTCCGGTTTGCCTACTTGCCGATTGGTCCGTACACCGTGACCGTGCACCTCGCGGGCTTCGAGGACGCGGAGACGCAAGTCACGCTTTCGGCGGGCGGTGCCGTCGACTTGCCGATCACGCTGGCTGTGAGCGGCGTGCAGACGTCGGTGACGGTCACCGGCGAAGCGCCGGTGATCGAGGCGGCGAGAAGCCAGGTCGCGGCAACGGTCGGGCGGACCGAGGTTCGCAACCTGCCGCTCAACGGACGACAGGCACTCGATCTCGCGCTCGTCGTACCTGGCGTGGCGCCGGCCAACGTCGGCGGCGGCACGCAGCTTTTCCCCGAGACGTCGGCCGTCCCCGGCGTCGGTCTGTCGGTCGGTGCGCAGCGCAACTTCTCGAACAGCTTCGTCGTCGACGGGCTCTCGGCCAATGACGACGCGGCCGGGTTGAGCGCGATGGCGTACGGCGTGGACGCGATCGACGAGTTCCAGGTCGTGAGCTCGGGTGGACAGGCAGAACTCGGACGCGCGCTCGGCGGGTACGTGAACGTCGTCACGCGCAGCGGAACGAATGTCACGCACGCTGACGCGTACGGCTTCTGGAACGACGACGCGCTCAACGCGCCCAACGCGTTGCTCGGTGACAAACTGCCGACGAACCAGCAGCAGTACGGCGGCAGCGTCGGCGGACCGGTCGTGCGCAATCGCACGTTCTACTTCGTCAATGCCGAGCAGCGCACGCTCGACCAGTCCGGGCTCGTGCGCATCGCGCCGGCGAGCGTCGACGCCATCAACGCGCGGCTCCAGCAAAGCGGGTACGGCGGTCCGGCCGTGACGACCGGCATCTACCCCAATCCCGTTCGCACGACGACGACGCTCGCGAAGGTCGATCACGCCGCGTCGAACGCGGATCGTCTGAGTCTGCGGTACAGCCTGTACCACGTGGATGCCGACAATGCGCGCGGTGCGGGTGCGCTCAGCGCGCCGACGGCGTCGGCCGGGCTGCAGGATCTGGATCAGGCGCTCGCCGTCGGCAACGTGTGGACGATCTCGCCGCGCATCGTCAACGAAACGCGGGCGCAGGTGGCATCGAGCCGGCTCGATGCGCTGCCGACCGATCCGATCGGTCCGGCGGTGTCGATTTCCGGCGTCGCGAGCTTCGGCACCTCATCGGGGAGTCCGACGGCGCGGCGGAATCTGATGTACGAAGTGGTCGACAACCTGTCGTATCAGGCGGGCGCCCACGCCGTGCGCGCAGGCGTCGATCTCCTGTACAACGACCTGACGATCACCTATCCGCGATCGGCGCGCGGTGCGTACGCGTTCTCGTCGCTCGACGCGTTCCTCGCCGGCCGCTACGACAACGCGGGCTTCACGCAGACGTTCGGCGACTCGACCGTCGCGCAGACCAATCCGAACGTGGGCGTCTACGTGCAGGACGAGTGGAAGGCGCTCGATCGGCTGACGCTGAACGCGGGCGTGCGCTATGACCTGCAGTTCCTCGAGACGATTCATACCGACACGGACAACGTCTCGCCGCGGCTCGGCTTTGCCTGGCTGCCGACCGCGTCGCGACGGACGGTCGTGCGCGGCAGCGCGGGCATCTTCTACGACCGTGTTCTGCTGCGTCCACTCGCCAACGCGCTGCTCTCCGCGAACAACACGACCGATCTCAGCCAGTTGCGGCAGATTGGCGTCAGCTTGTCGCCTGCACAGGCCGGCGCGCCCGTGTTTCCGGCCATCCTCGCGGCGCCGGTCCCATCGGTCACGCTGCCGAATCTGACGACGATGGATCCCGATATCCAGAACGCGTCGTCGACACAGGGCAGCCTGGAGATCGAGCGGCAGATCGGCGCGTCGACGACGGTGAGCGCGGCCTACGAGTACCTACGCGGGCGCCACCTGGTTGCGTCGATCAACCAGAACGTGCCGACGTGTACCGCCGCGGGCGGGAACAACGGCTGCCGGCCGAATCCCGACTACGCGAACAACAGCCAGTACTCGTCGGTCGGCGACTCGGACTATCACGCGCTGCTCGTCTCGTTCGTCCAGCGGCCCGCGTCCTGGGGCCACTACCGCGTGTCGTACACGTTGTCCAAATCGATGAACGACGTGGGCGAGGCTTTTTTCAACGGCCCGATCGACGCGTTCGACATCCACGAAGACTGGGGCCGCTCGGACGACGATCGCCGCCATCAGGTCGTCGTCGACGGGGCAGTGACGATTCCGTCCGGGCTCACGACGTCCTGGTGGCGCGCCGTCAGCCGTGGCCTGCAACTGAGCGGGATGGTGCAGTACTACTCCGCGCCGCCGGTCAACATCACGTCCGGCGCTCGGACGATTCAAGGCACGACGGCGCGGCCTGTCGTCGACGGCGCGTTCATCGCGCGCAACGCGGGCACGGGCGGCGACTTCTTCAGCACGAGTATGCGCATCAGCCGTACGTTCCAGGCAGGCGGCGCGCGCATCGAGGTACTCGCCGAGGCGTTCAACCTGTTCAACCGAGTCAACGTGCTGGCCCTGAACGGCAACTTCGGGCCAGGTATGTATCCGACCGATCCGTTGCCGTCATTCGGCCAAGTCACCGCCGTCGGCGATCCGCGCAATTGGCAGATTGGACTGAGGGTGGGGTTCTAAGAAAGATGACGCCGCAAGCCCCCGAGCGCAGCGAGGGCGGCGAAGCGCGTAGGCGCGGGGGTGGGGCCCCGCGCCACTGCAAAAAATATGACACGCGAGCGTTGACGACTGGCTCACCGCCGCGCGTACATGTAATCGCGCCGCAGATGCCGCACTTGGGTCGTCGATCGCTTCGCCAGCAGCATTTGATAAATGTCGCTCGCGCCCTGCTCGAAGTTGTTCGCCGAGCCGGCCAGATAGAGCAGCCAGGTCCGGTACGTCTCGGGATCGACCGCCTCGAGGCAGGCCGCGGCGTTGGCCTGGAGCCGCGCGACCCAGGCGCGGCAGGTCAGGGCGTAGTGCGGCCGCAGGTTTTCGACGTCGAGCACTTCGAATCCGGCACGCTCGGCCGCGTGGACCATCTCTTCGAGATGAGGCAGTTCCGCGCCCGGGAAGACGCGGCGTTGCAAGAAGTGCGTCGCGGCGTCCTCGCGCGTGCCGAGCGGCCGCACGATGCCGTGGTTGAGAAAAAGGCCACGCGGATCGATGCGTTCGGCCATGACGGAGAAGTACTGTCCAAGGCGCCGGCGGCCGACGTGCTCGACCATGCCGACCGACGCGATCTTCGTGAACGTGCCGGTCAGGTCGCGGTAGTCGCACAGCTCGATCCGCGCGCGCTCGGCCAGTCCGCGCTCCTCGAGCAACCGCACCCCATCGTCACGCTGCTGCGTGCTGAGCGTGCAGCCCAGCGCCCGCGCGCCGTACCCGCCAGTCGCGCGTGCCACGAGCGCGCCCCAGCCGCAGCCGATGTCGAGGAACGTGTCGTCCTGTCCGAGGTCGAGCTTCCGGCAGATGTGATCCAGCTTGGCCGCCTGCGCATCGTCGATCGACTGCGACGGGTCGGAGAAATAGGCGCAGGAATAGACGAGTGAGCGATCGAGGAATGCGCGGTAGAAGGTGTTCGATCGGTCGTAGTGGAACTGGATGTTGCGCTGTGCGCGCCGCTTCGACTGGAGGAATCGCTCGACGCGGAACTTCGGCAGTACCGACGTCACCGACCCGGCGAGCGACGGCGCCGTGTGAATCTGCTGCCAGGTCCGAATCGCACCCACGAGATCCCCGTCGACGTCGAACTCGCCCTGAATGAACGCCAGGCCCGCGTGGTAGGCGTCGAGCGACGTCAATCGCGTCCACGCCGCCCAGTCGTTCACGCGCACGCGGAACAGCGGCGTGCCGTCGCCAAAGGTTTCCTGCTCACCCGCGCGTGTTTCGACGGTGAACGGCAGCTCGGCGGGCATCGTCGCGATCGGGGCGGATCGAACGACGGGAGACTCGGAGCGCAGACGGCGAACGGCCATTGGACCTCGCTTTCCGGCAGCGCGAAACGAAAAAGGGGGGAGCCGTCGTCATGCTACCGCAGCGCGCGGCGGTGGGGCCAGTGTGGCCGCGATGCACGTCGTCCGATCGCGTCATGACGGCGCGATTCAGCCATAATCGTGACGTTCGCGTCACATCGTGCCGCGGCCGGCGGAATCGGCCGGCCCGATGTGACGCGCAGTGGGGGGCTCATGAAGACAGTGCGTGACATGACGGCAGGCGTGCTCGGCCTGGTCCTCGGATTCGGCGTGGTGGTCGCGGCGCAGGGAGACGCAGCGGCGCCGCTGCCGGGCCCGTCGGTCCTGGCGCCCGGCGCTCAGGTCGAGAAGCTTGCCGGCGATTTCATCTTCACCGAAGGACCGACGTCGGACCGCAAGGGCAACGTCTACTTCGTCGATCAGGACAACAACCGGATCATGGAGTGGACGACGGACGGCAAGCTGTCGACGTGGATGCAGCCGAGCAACTACTCGAACGGCATGACGACCGACTGGAAGGGCCATCTGTACGCGACGGCCGATCTGAAGAACGAGATGTGGCGGATCGATCTGAAGACGAAGAAGGTGACGCCGCTCTTCAACACCTACGACGGCAAGTTGCTGAACGGGCCGAACGACGTCTGGGTGCAGCCGACGACGGGCCGCGTCTACTTCACCGATCCGTACTACCGCCGCAAGTGGTGGACGCGCGGCCCCAGCGAGAATCCGCAGGGCGCCTACGTCTATCTGCCCGATCAGAAGAAGCTCGTCCGCGTCATCGACGACATGCAGCAGGCCAACGGCATCATCGGCACGCCGGACGGCAAGAAGCTCTACGTCGCCGACATTCGCGGCCGCCAGACGTTCGTCTACGACATCAACGCGGACGGCACGCTCGGCAACAAGACGCTGTTCTGCGAGTCCGGATCGGACGGGATGACGATTGACTCGGAAGGAAACGTCTATCTGAGCTCGGGCCGCGCGGTGCAGGTGTACGACAAGACCGGGAAACACATCGAGAGCATTCCCGTGCCCGAGGTGCCGTCGAACATGTGCTTCGGCGGCAAGGACATGAAGACGCTGTTCATCACGGCACGGACGGGGTTCTACGCGGTGAAGACGCGCGTGAAGGGCGTCGGGCCGCAGTAGCGGAAGGAACGGCCAGGACTCGGGATCGACAGTCGATCCCGAGTCTCCAGGCGTTGTGGACCGACGACTAGATCAAGTCGTTCAGGGCACGCAGGGCGCGCGCGCGCACCTTGCGGCTGGCCGGCTTGGCCTTGATCGTGATTTCCTCGCCGGTGAACGGGTTGCGGCCCTTGCGGGACTTGGTCGCCGGCTTGTTCACGGTCCGCAGTTTGACGAGCCCGTGGAAGTTGAACTGGCCGGTGCCCTTCTTGCCGAGATCGGCTGCGATGATCGCGGTGAGCGCGTCGAACACCTCACGCACCTTGCCCGCCCGGAGTTCGGTCGCGGCCGCAATCTGCTTCACCACATCGCCACGCGAACGGCGCTTGGTGGCCGGCGCGG
>DASZOV010000123.1:0-7787 GCA_035550595.1 Vicinamibacterales bacterium | reverse complement strand
GAAGAGGATGCGGCGCTGGACGGGCTTGAGACCGTCGCGCACGTCGGGCAGCGCGCGCGAGGTGATGACCGACAGCGCGTAGTTCAGATACTTCGCCTGCGCGGCCTCGTGGAGCGCGACGACGTCTTCGCCGGCCGTCGGGGGCGGGGCCGCGGCGGCTGAGTCGGCGGTATCGAAGAGCGACGGGGACTTCGGGGACTTCCGTTTCGACACGGCTGATCATCTTACCCGCGAGCGACCGGCCGCCGGTCCCCGCCCGTTGTGGGAGCATAAAATGTGTTGAGTCGGTGAGTGCCGTCGACTCGTCCGTCTGGATTGCCGCGCTTCGTGACAAGGCCAGCGACGCGGCCAGCCGGCTGTCGAGTCTGCTCGACGCCCGCTGGTCCGCATGATTCCCCGCCGCATCCTCCACGTCGACATGGACGCGTTCTACGCGTCGGTCGAACAGCGCGATCGGCCCGAACTGCGCGGACGTCCCGTCGCCGTGGGCGGCTCTCCCACCTCGCGCGGCGTCGTCGCGGCCGCGAGCTACGAAGCGCGCGCGTTCGGCGTGCGATCGGCGATTCCCATGTCGCGCGCCGTCCGCCTGTGTCCACACCTCGTCATCGTGCGACCGGACTTTCAGAAGTATCGCGAGGTGTCGCAGCACGTGTTCGCGCTCTATCGCGAAGTGACGCCGCTCGTCGAACCGCTGTCGCTCGACGAGGCGTACCTGGACGTGACGGAAAACGCGTGGGGCGAACGGCTGGGTGTGACCGTGGCCAGGCGTCTGAAGCGAGAGATTCGCGAGCGCACGGGTCTGACGGCGTCGGCCGGCGTCGCGCCGAACAAGTTCCTGGCGAAGATCGCGTCCGCGTGGCGCAAGCCGGACGGGCTCACGGTCATCGCACCCGAACGCGTGCCCGCGTTTCTCGAGACGCTGCCGGTCGACGCGCTGTGGGGTGTGGGGCCGGTGACGGCGAAACGACTGCGCGAGCGCGGCATCGATCGTCTCGTCGACGTGCGGCGTATGGAGGCGGCCGCACTGCGTGCTGCAGTGGGCAGCCTGGCCGACTGGCTGCGCGCATTGGCCGAGGGACGCGACGACCGGCCGGTCGAGCCCAATCGCGCGTCCAAGTCGTCGTCGAGCGAGTGTACGTACGCGAGCGACCTCACCGATCTCGATCGCATCCGCGAGGAGGTTGACGTCATGGCCCGCGAGAACGCGGCGTGGCTCGTGGACCGCGGGTTGGTCGCGCGGACCGTCACGATCAAAGTGCGTTACGCCGACTTCTCGACGATCACGCGCAGCCACTCGCACGGCCCGACGAACGACGCGGACGCGATCGCCCGGCGAGCCGTGGTGCTCCTCGAAAAGACGGACGCCGGCCGTCGTCCGGTACGGCTACTTGGCGTAGGCGTCCACGGACTCCTCGACGCGACCGCTTGGCAGGACGGACGACTGCCTTTTGAGTAAAAAATTTGGATCACGCCGCCGCTGATTCGACGCGGCGTCGACGCGTGCGGCGCCAGGCGAGGAGGCGGCGCATGGCGAGCGCGATGCCGGTGTAGGCGAGGAATGCGCCACCGGCCGAGGCGATGCCGGCAATCGTTTGGCCGAGGAAGCCCGCGACTTCACCGGTGTGCGCGAAGCGCACGAACGAGCGCGCGCGTCGTCCGGGCGTCTGTGACGAGAACGCTTCCCACGACGTGATCGCGCCGGTCGCGGCGTCGAGCGTCAACGTGCCGCGCCGCTGCGGCTCGCCGCCGTCACCGCGATCGACGGTCACGGTCAGCGCGCCGCGAGCGGATTCCGGCAAACGGAACGTCAGGATCTGCCAGTCGGGATCGACGGTCTTCGCACGCGCGACGGCAGCGTCGAGCGCGATCGTCGCACCTGGCCGAGCGGCGGCGTCCACCTGATTTCGATCGCCGCCACCAGCAGCCGCGCCTCGCGGCCCTTCCGCACGCGCGGATCTCCCTTCTCGTCCTACGCCCGGACCCGCGCCGCGGCCCTCGCGCCCGATGCCCGGGCCCGCGCCTCGGCCACGCCCCGGACCGCCGCCGCGCGCGCCTTGCGCCGGCGGCTCTTCGCCCATCGCGCGATAGAGCATGCCGTTCGCCCAGGGATAGGACATGACGACGCCCGCCGAGACGATGACGAGCAGCGGAACGGCGGACCAGAAGCCGAAGACGTGGTGCCAGTTGAAGTCGCGCGCTTTCGGCGTCAGGCCGCGGCGGAACCACACGCCGTTGCGAATCGCGCCCCATCGCAACGATCGTGGCCACCAGAGCACGATTCCGCTCATCACGATGAACAGGAAGATGAAGTTGGCCGCGCCGGTCACCATGCGACCGGTCGCGCGGTCCTCGAGGCTGGCCGCCATGTAACGGTGCCAGCTCGTCATCGTCGTGAAGAACGCGCGCAGCCGATCGCCCGTGCCCTCACCATAGACCGTCGTCGTGTGCGGATTGACGTACAGCGTCGTCGATCCCACGGTGACGGCAGCCGGCATCGTCGGGTCCGCGCGCAGCACGAGCGACGTCGCGCTTTCCTGCCCGGCCGAGGCTTCGGCGGCAGCGACGATGGCCGATGCGGAGGCCTCCGGCGTCCCGGCCGGATCAGCGGTGCGATAGGTGTGCGTATCGGCCCAGAGCTGCACCTCGCGCTGGTACATCAGCGCGGTGCCCGTGACGCACATGATGAAGATGACGACACCCGCGGTGACGCCGCACGCGAGGTGGCACCAGAAGAGAACCGGACGAAGCGACCTCAGCATGGATCGTGCGCGATCAGAGCTCCGCCCACTGGCGGAGCAGGTTGTGGTACACGCCGGTGAGCTGGACGGCCGACGGATGGTCCGGCAGATCCTGGTTCAGGCGCTGGATGGCCGTGTCGAGATCGAAGAGCAACGTGCGGTGTGCGTCCTGGCGGACGAGGCTCTGGATCCAGAAGAACGACGACACGCGCGCGCCGTGCGTCACCGGCGTGACGCGATGCAGGCTCGTCGACGGATAGAGCACGAGATGTCCGGCCGGCAGCTTGACCGAATGGACGCCGTAGGTGTCGTCGATGAGCAGTTCACCGCCGTCGTAATCGGCCGGATCGGTGAGAAACAACGTCGCCGACAGATCGGTCCGCAGCCGGAGCGGCGTACCGGGGACCTGTCGGATGGCGTTGTCCACGTGGTTGCCGAACGAGCCGCCGCCCTCGTAGCGGTTGAAGAGCGGCGGGAAGACGCGCAGCGGAAGCGCCGCCGCGACGAAGAGCGCGTTCTGCTGCAGCGCGCGAACGATCAGTTCGCCCAGCTCGCGCGCCGCGGGACTGTCTTCGGGTAACTGCTGGTTCTGCTTGACGCGCGTCGACTGGTGACCGGCCGTGACCCGGCCGTCCACCCAGTCGGCCGCGGCGAGCGCTTGCCGCGCGCGCGCGACCTCGTCCGCGGTCAAGATGTCTGGAATCTCTACGAGCACGACTCTGCCTTTCGCCGGGAACGCGTCAGAACTTGAAGGACGGCCCGATCATCACGCCGCGGCCGGCGCCTGGAATGAAGTGACCGCTATAACCGCGATCGACGTACCGCGCGTTCGACAGGTTCGTGCCGTTCACCTGCAGGGCGATGTGCGGCGTCACGTCCCAGTTCACCATCGCGCTGAAGAGCCAGTACCGGGTCAGCGCCTGGATCGCCGCGGCGTTCTCGCTGCTCGATACGTTGGTGTTGTTGAAGAAGTAGCCGTCGGTGAACTGCGCGCCGCCGCCGACCGTCAACGCGGCGATCGGCAGCCGGTAGTCGCTCCAGAGGTTGAAGGCCGTCTTCGGCACGTAGGCGAGCTGCCGTCCGACCTCGCTCGCATTGCCCGAATCGATGACCTTGCTGTCCATGAGCGACAGGCCGGTGAACACGTCCCAGCGGCTCGTGAGCGCGCCCGACAGGCCGAACTCCACGCCTTGCACGCGCTGATTGCCGGCGAGCACCGTGGCGCCTTCGTCGTCGACCGTCTTGGCGTTCACCTTCTCGGTGTGGAAGAGCGCCGTCGTGAACGCGAGGCCCGGACGAAGATCCCACTTCGTGCCGACTTCGATGTTGTGCGTCCGCTCGGGTGGCAGATCCGCGATGCTGCCGCTGCGGTCGGTCAGCGACAGGCCGAAGCTGCCATCGAACGATGGATTGAAGGACGTCGAGTACGCCGCGTAGATGCTCCCGGCCTCCGCGGGCTTGTAGACGAGACCCGCGCGGCCGCTGAAGGCGCGATCCGTTCGCGTGTAGTCCGCCGAGCTGCCGTCGGCATTGACGTTGTCGTAGTCGACGGCCACGCGATCCCAGCGCAATCCGAGATCGGCCTGCCACCGCTGACCGGCCTTGATCGTGTCGAACGCATAGAACGCGGCCGAGTTCGCGGTGCCATCGCTCGACGCGCCCGTCCGCGCGAGCGCCGGCACGTAGGGCTGGTCGGGATCCGGGTGGAACAGATCGGTCACCGGCGGCCGGCCGTCGGCGAACGTGTCGGTGACGGCGTAGCTCGGCTGCGTCTCGCGCGACAGCTCCATCCCGGCCACGAGCACGTGCGCCAGATCGCCGGTCTGACGCCGCAACGTCAGATCGGTCTGGTTCACGAACGTCGCGTCGGTCCGGTACTGATACTTCGTGTCGGTGCGCCGCATCTGGAATCCCGAGTTGTCGAAACCCGGATCGTCGGCGCTCGACGACGCCGTGGCCGCGCGCGGCGGCGTCACGACGCGATCGACGTCATTGCGACCATAACGTGTCAGGTTGCGAAGTGACGTGGCCGCGCTGAAGCGGTGCTCGATGGTCACCGTGCCCAGATCGGTGTTCACCTTCTCGTGATCGCGCGACACCAGACCGTAGAAGTTGCTGAAGTCGAGGTCGTCGACCGTGAGCCCCTCGGCGACGGCGCCCTCCGGCAACGTCGCCGGCAGGCCGTAGTCGGGAATGTTGTTCTGGTGCAGGTGCTCGTAACCGAAGGTCACTTCGGTCGGCGTGCCGAGGCCGAGCGCGAGCGAGGGCGCGACGCCCCAGGAGCGGTTGCGGACGTCATCGCGCCGCGGCACGCCTTCGTCCTGCCACATGGCGTTCAGGCGGAGGCCGCTCGTGGCCCCGAGGCGATGATTGATGTCGAACGTGCCGCGGCCGGAATCCGCCGATCCACCCGTGAAGCGGCCGCTGACGGCGTCGCTCAGGTTGGCAGCTTTGCTCACGATGTTCACCGATCCACCGGTCGCGCCGCGGCCCGTGACGACCGACGACGGCCCCTTGGCCACTTCGACGGCTTCGGTGTTGAACGTGTCGCGGCTGACGACGCCCGCGTCGCGAGCACCGTCGACGTAGACGTCGTTGCGTGCGCTGAACCCGCGGATGAGCAGGTTGTCGCCCGGTGCGGTGCCGCCCTCGCCAGCCGTGAGCGTGATGCCCGGCGTGTTGCGGAGCGCGTCGCGAAGCGACGTGGCTGCCTGTTCTTCGATGATCTTGGTCGGGATGACGACGACCGTCTGCGGCGTGTCGCGTAACGGCTCGGTGTACTTGGGCGACGAGGCCACGGCCGTGGCCGCCGTGTCGTTGACGTCCACCGACTGTCCCTGGATGCGCAGGTCGATCGAGGCGTGCGTCGGCGAGTCGAAGCGGAAGGTCAGGCCCGATCCCTCGAGAATCGCGTGCAGCGCGTCGGCAATCGAATGCGAGCCGGTGACGCCACCCGAGACGACGCCACGCGTGAGGTCCGGCGAGATGGCGACGTCGACGCCGGTCGCTCTCGTGAAGGCCGCGAGCGCGTCGGTCAGCGGACCGGCCGGGATCGCGAACGTGCGCGGGCGCGCGTCCGGCAGGTTCGCGCCGTTCTGATCGGCGCTCGGCGCAACGGCTCCGTCGGCCGCGAGCGCCAGGCGCGAGGCCATGACCGCCTGCGGATCCTCCCACGGCAGGAAGTGCACCGACGATCCGCCGGCGAGCGACGCGATGCGATCGGCTGACGGATCCGATGTGACAAGTCCTTCGGCGTGAACCGGCCGCGCGAGCTTCGCGCCGACCGTTGCCGAGGCGACGACCGTGCCGAGCGCGGTCCAGCGGCGCCGCCGCGATCGCGATGCGGACGATGACGACTTGCGGGACGAGTGGAACGAAGAAGTGGAAGAAGACGACGATCGATCAGCGGCCATGGATCCCTGCTCCCGGGCAGCGGGCCACGGCACGGCATCCCGTACAATGCGGAATGCCGGACGGCCACGCGCCACGCGTGTGGATGAAAACGGTCTCGCCAGACTGCGTTCGGCTCCCGCCGGGTGTGTCAGCACCCGGCGGGGCTTTGCTCCAAACCCATGCAGCATCGGCTCGACGCGCCGTTCGGTGCGCCGGGTCGTTTGCCGCCAGCCTTCGTTCGGGTCGGGGCGCCAAGTGAGACCCATCTCATTTGGCGGGCAGCAGTCTAACCCCGACCGAAAAGGTCCGTCAATGAGGCGTACGAAAGGCTGACAATCCGCCGCGGCCAAACATCCGCGTGCGGCCCCGGCGTCCGGGCGGCCCCTGAGGAACGCGGGCCGCGGGCACGCCGGCGGCCACGGGCCTATCCCGGCAGCCACAGAGGCCGCACACGCGCGGCTGCGGCCCCCCGTGGCCGCCCGGACAGGCGTGTCAGGACTGGATCGCGTCCGCGCGAGTCGGCACGTCAGGCACCCATCCGCCGAGCTCGCGCACGACGATGGCCGTGAGTCCGCGGATCCACGTGGGATGCACGTTCAGGCAGGGACCGAGGCGATAGTCGCCACCGCCAGCCGCGTGATACAGCTCGCGGTTGGTGATGCCCATCTCTTCGATCGTCTCGAGGCAATCGGCCGTGAAGCCCGGACAGAACGCGACGAGTGATTTCGTCGTGCCCGCGAGCGACCGCAGCGTCTCGTCGGTGTACGGCCGTAGCCACTCCTCGCGGCCGAAGCGCGACTGGAACGACACGGTGACGCGCGCCGCGTCCCACCCCATCGCCGTGGTGAGCGCGGCCGCCGTCGCACGGCATTGCTCGGGATACGGATCGCCGAGCGCGGCATAGCGCTTCGGCAGGCCGTGAAAGCTCAGCACGATGCGATCGGGCGCGGCGCCGCCGATGAACTCGCGCGCGCCAGCGGCGAGCGCGTCGATGTACTCGGGCGCGTCGTAGTACGGCGGGACAACGCGCACCGTGGGCACGACGCGGCGTTTGCCCAGGATCTCGAAAATCTGCTCGAGGCTGGATCCCGTCGTCGCGCCCGCATACTGCGGATACATGGGGACGGCGAGAATCCGATCGCAGCCGGCGCCGAGGAGCGCGTCGATCGCCGAGGCCGCTGACGGATTGCCGTAGCGCATGCCGACCTCGACGGGGATGTCGATGCCGAAGCGCTGCATGAGGCCGGCCGCGACACCCGCCGCCTGGCCCGTGCTCGTGACCGCGAGCGGCGACCCGTCGCTCGTCCAGACCTTCTGGTAGAGCCGCGCCGATCGCGCCGGACGCGTGCGCAGGACGCGTAAGTGCAGGATGGGCAGCCAGATGGCGCGGTTGAGGTCGACGACGCGATAGTCGGACAGGAACTCGGCGAGGTAGCGGCGCAGGGCGGGCGTGGTCGGCGCGTCGGGCGTGCCGAGCTGCAGCAACAGGACTCCGGGCCGCGGGGTCGGCATGGCGTCAGCCTACCGGCCGGCCGAAACAGGCCGAAATCCGGGGACACGGACGGGACGTACAGACAAAGCGGTGACAATCGCACCGCGGCGCTTGCATAAGATCATTAGATAGTGCGTCTCGCCCTGATCCATCAAGCCCCCGGT
>DASZOV010000122.1:0-3316 GCA_035550595.1 Vicinamibacterales bacterium | reverse complement strand
GGCGTTCGAGAAGTTCCCGCAGGCCGATCGCACGCTCACGACGCAGATGAAGTCGGTGGGCGAGGCGATGGCGGTCGGCCGCACGTTCAAGGAAGCGTTCCTCAAGGCGTTCCGCTCGCTCGAGCTCGGGAACTCGGGACGCCTCTTCGGCCAAACGGCGCCGGGCGCGCCCTTCGAGCACGAAGACGATGCCGCGCTGCAGCAGGCGCTGGGGATTCCGACCGACCGTCGCATGTGGGCCGTGTTCCGCGCGCTCGAGCGCGGCTGGAGCCTGGACGAGATTCAGCGGCTGACGCACATCGACCGCTGGTTCCTCACGCAGTTCCAGCAGATCGTCGAACTGGCGCGGTCGGCGGCCGCCGTCGGCGCGCGCGATCTCTCGGACGATCTGTTGCGTGAACTGAAGCGTGCAGGCTTCGCCGACGCGGATCTCGCGCGGCTGGTCGGCGTCGACGAGGACAGCCTGCGCGCGCGCCGCGCCGAGGCGGGCATCGTCGCGGCCTACAAGCGCATCGACACGTGCGCGGCCGAGTTCGAGTCGTTCACGCCGTACATGTACGGGACGTTCGAGGATCAGTGCGAAGCCGAGCCGACGCCGTCGGCCAAGGTCGCCATCCTCGGCAGCGGACCCAACCGCATCGGGCAGGGCATCGAGTTCGACTACTGCTGCTGCCACGCCGCCTTCGCGTTGCGTGAGGAAGGCTACGAGACGGTGATGATCAACTGCAATCCCGAAACCGTCTCGACCGACTACGACACGGTGGACCGGCTGTACTTCGAGCCGCTCACCTTCGAGGACGTCTTCGCGATCATCGAGCGCGAGAAGGCGGCCGGCGGCGACATCGCCTGCGTCGTGCAGTACGGCGGGCAGACGCCGTTGAAACTCGCGCTGCGGCTGCAGGCGGCCGGCGTGCGCATTCTCGGGACGTCACCAGACTCGATCGATCTCGCCGAGGACCGCGAGCGGTTCGCCAAGCTGCTCTGGGACCTCGGCATTCCGCAGGCGCCGAGCGGTACGGCGACTTCGGCCGACGAAGCGCGCGACGTGGCCGCGACGATCGGGTTCCCGGTCGTCGTGCGTCCATCGTACGTCCTCGGCGGCCGCGCGATGGCCATCGTGTACGACACGGCCGCGCTCGATCGCTACATGCGGCACGCCGTCCAGGCGTCGCCCGAGCATCCGATCCTCATCGACAAGTTCCTCGAGGACGCGACGGAGATCGACGTCGACGCGCTCGCCGACGGCACGGGCGCCGTGCTCGTCGGCGGCATCATGGAGCACATCGAGCAGGCCGGCATCCACTCGGGCGACAGCTCGTGCGTCGTGCCGCCGTTCCAGCTCGCCGACCGCCACGTCGCGACGATTCGTGACTACACGCGCCGCATCGCGCGCGCGCTGAACGTCATCGGGCTGATGAACACGCAGTTCGCGGTGAAAGACGACGTGGTGTACGTGCTCGAAGTCAATCCACGGGCGTCGCGCACCGTGCCGTATCTCTCGAAGGCGACGGGCGTGCCGCTCGCCAAGGTCGCAGCCAAGCTGATGGTGGGCCGCACGCTGGCCGATCTCGGGTTGACCGAAGATCTGCAGGTGTCGGGATCGTTCGTCAAGACGCCGGTCTTCCCGTTCGTCCGGTTCCCGGGCGTCGACACGCTGCTCGGGCCGGAGATGAAGTCGACCGGCGAAGTCATGGGCGGCGCCGAGTCGTTCGGATCCGCGTTCGCCAAGGCGCAGATGGGCGCCGGACAGCATCTGCCGCAAAAGGGCATGGCGTTCATCAGTGTCAACAACCGCGACAAGGCGGCCGTCGTGCCGATCGCGCGCGATCTGGCGCGGCTCGGCTTCGGGATCGTGGCCACGCGCGGCACGGCCGCCTATCTCCGCGCGCACGGGCTCGACGCGGCGATCGTCTTCAAGATCAACGAAGGCCGGCCGCACGTCGGCGACGAGCTCTTGAACGGGCGCATCTCGCTCGTCATCAACACGCCGCTCGGCCGCGAGTCGTTCTTCGACGATCGCACGGTGCGCAGCGTCGCGATGATGCAGGGCGTGCCCGCCATCACGACGCTCACCGGCGCGGCCGCGGCCGTGAGCGCCATCGAGGCCATCCGCACCGAAGGACTGAGCGTCAAGTCGCTTCAGGAGTACCACGCCGAAAACCGGTAGGCGAGCGATGGGCATCCTCCGCGTGACGCCGGCCCTCGCGATTGACGATCGGGCGATCGTCGAGCGGTTCGTGCGCGCGTCCGGACCGGGCGGACAGAACGTCAACAAGGTCGCGACCGCCGTCGAACTGCGCGTGGATCTCGGACGGCTCTCGCTGGCCGACGACGTCAAGGCGCGCCTACGGCGATTGGCCGGGCGCCGGATGACCGACGCGGACGTGCTCGTCGTCGAGGCGCGGGAACACCGGACGCAGGCGCAGAATCGCGAAGCGGCGAGGGCGCGGCTCGAGGACCTCGTGCGGCACGCGTTGCGGCCGCCGAAATCGCGGCGGAAGACGAGACCCACGGCGGCGTCGAAGGAACGACGGCTGCAGCAGAAGCAGCAGCGGGCGGCGAAGAAAGAAACGCGGCGTCGGCCGGTGGACGCGACGTAGCTTCAAACTTCGAACTTCGAACTTCGAACTTCGAACTTCGAATAGATGAGGCGCCTACTGAAAAGACGCGCCGACGGCGCCCCATTCGTTCGAAGTTCGCAGTTCGAAGTTTTGAAACGCACTCTAAGTATCAGGTGGGTAAATCGCAAAAGGGCAGGTCCATGGGACCTGCCCTTTGTGTCATGCGGCGAGGCGCGCGTTCAGTTGAAGCGGAACTTCGCGAGGAATTCCAGCGAGAACGCGTGCGAGTCGGAGAAGTCACCCGAGTCGGACACGTTGCGCAGGCCCCAGTTGCCGCGGCCCTCGATGCCGATCCGGTACACCTCGAAGCCCGCGCCGGCCATGATGCCGACGTCGCCGCCGTTGAAGTTGTCGCCCACGTCGACGCCGTTGAGCTCCTGCTTCAGGTTGATGCTGAAGACCGGGCCGGCCACCGCGTAGATGGTCGCGCCGTTCGTACTCCGCGCGCCGATGTTCAGGCGCAGGAGCGCCGGGATCTCGAGCGTGTGGAACTTGTAGGTATCGTCGGTGCCTTCGACGCCGACGTTGCGGATGAGGTAGTTGAACTCACCGGTGAACCCGATGAGGCCGTTCTTGTTCCCGCCGACCCAGAGGCCGAACAGCGAACCGGTCTTGCTCTTGAAGAAGTCCTTCAGCTCGTCGTTGTGCAGCGAGGACCGCGTGATGCCCGCCAGGACGCCCACGCCCACCCCGGG
>DASZOV010000121.1:0-10522 GCA_035550595.1 Vicinamibacterales bacterium | reverse complement strand
GCCCCCCCCCCCCCCCCCCACGGCGCTTCGCCGTCCTCGCTACGCTCGCGAGTCATCTTTTTTGCAGGGCGCGGGGCCCCACCCCCGCGCTACGGCGCTTCGCCACCCTCGCTACGCTCGGGGGCTCGCGGTGTCATCTGTTTTTTGATTGTTCCCCTTCGCGATCTTCGCGCCTTCGCGTGAAGCCCTCTCCACAACTTTTTCAGGCTTCGCGTGAGGCTTCTTGGTGTCTTCGCGTGTCGCGTTGCAGTCCCTGCTCCGGCGAAGTACCCTAGTCCGCTCCCAGGCGCTGTGTGACGCGACATCTTCGGACCGCGCCATGCGGAGGCAGTCGGCCGCGTTTCTGGCCGCTGCCGGCCACGGGAGTGCGCTCTTTATGCCCTATCACTCGAAGTGGCAGGATCTGCCGACCGAAGCCATCAACCCGGACACGCTGGGCATCGACAAGATGCCCACGCTCGACATCATCGATCTCATCGGCGCCGAGGATCGCCGCGTTGTCGCGGCCGTCCACAAGGAGCGCGAGCGCATCGCGCACGGCGTCGAGATCCTCGTGAGCGCGCTCAAGCGTGGCGGCCGCTTGTTTCTCGTCGGCGCCGGCACGAGCGGCCGGCTCGGCTTGCTCGAGGCGGCGGAAATGCCCCTCACCTTCGGCACGTCGCCCAAGCTCGTGCAGGCCATCATGGCCGGCGGCCAGCACGCCGTGTTCAAGACGCGCGAGGGGGTCGAGGACAACTTCGAGGAAGGTGCGCGCAGCATCGCGCGACTGCGCGTGACCAAGCGCGATGCCGTCATCGGCGTCTCGGCCAGCGGGCTCACACAGTTCGTCCGCGGCGCGCTCACGGGGGCGCGCAAGAAAGGCGCGCGCATTCTGTTCGTGACGTGCTGGCCGGGTACTGAGCTGCAGAACTACGTCGATCTCATCATCGCGCCCGCCGTCGGGCCCGAAGTCATCGCCGGATCGACGCGACTGAAGGCCGGCACGGCGACCAAGATGGTCCTGAACATGCTCACGACCATCGTGATGATTCGCGTGGGCAAGACCTACGGGAATCTGATGGTCGACGTCCACACCGGATCGGACAAGTTGAAGGATCGCGCCCGGCGCATCGTCGCACTCGTGACGGGCGCGACGCCGGAGGAAGCGGCGCAGCTCCTGCGTGCGGCGCGCTGGAACGTCAAGGCGGCGATCGTGATGCGCAAGGCAGGCGTGAGCTACGCCGAGGCGCTCAGCCGTCTGCATCGGGCGGAGGACTCGGTCCGCACCGCGCTCGGCGAGGACCCCGAGCCGATGCTTCGCAAGCTGCTCAAGCTCGGCTGATCCGCGCCGCGAGGCCTCGCCCCGACTCGCGGTCGAGCACGACCACACAATTCGGATGCGTCTGCAGCAGCGACCCCGGCACGCGCGTCGTGATCGGCCCGCTGAGCGCACGCGTCACGATGGCTGCCTTGTGCCGGCCC
Source organism: Vicinamibacterales bacterium (assembly GCA_035550595.1). GTDB lineage: Bacteria > Acidobacteriota > Vicinamibacteria > Vicinamibacterales > SCN-69-37 > CALFMR01. Next base: position 9,061 of record DASZOV010000121.1, on the reverse strand, counting down.
GTGGCCAGCAGCACGACGCGTCGCGCCCCGAGAATCGTCGCCATGCCCATCGACAGCGCCGATGTCGGCACGCGGCGCCAGTCGCCCCCGAAGAGCGCGGCATTCGCGCGTCGCGTGCTCGCGTGCAGCTTCACGACGTGCGTGCGCGCCGAGAGCGTGGGACCCGGTTCGTTGAACCCGATGTGGCCGTTGGCGCCGAGTCCGACGACGGCGACGTCGAGGCCGCCGGCGGTTTCGATCGCCGTCTCGAACGCGGCCGCCGCTTCGCGGGGATGACGTGCGAGGCCGTTCAGGACGTACGCCCGCTCGACCGGCAGATCGACGTGCCGGAACAGATGCCGCGTCATGAACGACCGATAGCTCCCCGGATGCGTCGCGGGAATGCCGATGAACTCGTCGAGGTTGAACGACGTCGCGTCGCGCAAGCTCGCGCGTCCGGCGCGGTGGAGCGCCGCGAGTGCGCGGTACATCGGGACGGCCGTCCGGCCCGTCGGCAGGCCGATGACCAGATCGGGCTTGGCGTCGAGTGCGGCCGCGATGAGTCCGGCCGCTTCGGTGGCCGCGGTGCGTGCCGATGGCTGGATGATGATGCGCATGACCCTCCGACTCCGCGCGTCGCGTCCCGCGCCGATGGCCGGCCCGGTCTCTTCCGCCGCTTTGGGTTAGCGTATCCAAGGATGAACGGCCGGCGCCATGCGATTCTCACGGACTGAAGCGGTCCTCGCCTCCGCGCTCGACTCGCACGCGTTCCCGGCGCTCGCGATCGACGTCGGCGGGCGTGCCGGATCGCGGTGGTCATCGGCGATCGGCCGACTGACGTTCGACGCATCGAGCGCGCCGTGCCGACCGGACACGATCTTCGATCTCGCCTCGCTCACCAAAGTCATTGCGACGACATCGCTCGCGATGCGGCTCGTGGCGGACGGGCGATTGAATCTCGACGCACCGGTCTCGCGCTTTCTCGCGACGTGGCGACGAGCTGATCGTCGTGACGTGCGCGTGCGTCAATTGCTCGATCACTCGTCGGGTTTGCCCGCGCACGATCGCTTCTGGATCGACGGCGTCGCCGGCCGCGCGGCCATCGACGCGCGCATCGCCGCGCTGCCGCTCGCCTACCCCACCGGATCGCAGTCGATCTATTCGGACGTCGGGTTCATCGCGCTGGGCTTCGTGCTGGAGACGATCGCCGGTTGCGCGCTCGATCGCCAATTCGCCACGTTTGCCGAGCCATGGCGCGCGTCGCTCGGCTATCGCCCATCGGCCACCGAACGGACGCGTATCGCGCCGACCGAAGTCGATCCCTGGCGCGGCCGGCTGCTCGTCGGCGAGGTCCACGACGAGAACGCGGCCCAACTCGACGGCGTCGCTGCGCACGCGGGGCTGTTCGGCTCGGTCGAGGACGTTGCCGCATTCGCGCGGCTCGTGCTCGAGACGTTCCACGGCCGCACGCGGCTCGGTGACGCGGATCTCATGCGACGGTTCGCCGCGCGGACCGGCGTCCCCGGCAGCTCGCGCGCGCTCGGCTGGGACACGATGCGGCCGACGTCGTCGTGCGGGACGCGGCTGTCGGCATCGGCGATCGGTCACACCGGCTTCACCGGCACGTCACTGTGGATTGATTGGGCGAGGGATCTCTACGTCGTGCTGCTCACCAACCGCGTGCATCCCGCGCGGACGCGAGACGCGTTCGTCGCCCTGCGACCTGCGATTCATGATGCGGTCGTGGCTGACCTGGAAGCGGCCGGTGCGCTATTGCCCGCCGCGGCCGCGTGAGCCGCCGGCGCCGGGAGTGATGGGACCGAAGCCGCCCGATCCAGCACCGGGCGGTGTCGCGCTTCGCCCGCCCCGGTTCGGTCCGTTGATGAGCGAGCCACCGCCCGGCTCGATCGGCGGCAGTTCCCCACGTCCACCACGTCCGCCGAGGCCGAGGCCACCGGGCAGCGACGTCCGATTGATGCCGGACAGATCGCCCATGCGCGCCGCGGCCGCACTCCAGTCGAACGCCCACTGAGAGTAGGTCTGCTGGTTGTTGTAAATCTTGATCGACGTCTCGTTGCTCGTGCTGCGCACGCCCGTGATCCCGACCGAGACGAGTCCCGTGCCCGACGGCATCGTCGCCACTGCGCCAGGCGAGCTCGCGGCGGCGCCCGTCGTGCCGCCCACGGGGAGGAACGGCTTGCCGGTGATCGGATCGAGGTACTGCCGGCGCAGGTAGTGCTGCGAAACGAGGACGTCGAAGTTCGGCGGCAGCGATCCCGTCTTGCGGCGGTACAGCGCGATCGCGCGCGCGTACTGTTCGCCGCGGAAGATGAGTTCCTCCTCCTGTTCGCGGACGGCCTGCTGGCGCCATGACGGCAGGAGCGTGCCCATCCAGATCGCGGCCACGGCCATGCCCACGAGCAGGGCGACCAGAATGAACCCGTCGTCGTCCAACCGTGCGCGCCGGCGTTCCGGCGGTCGCGCCTCGCCTTGACCGGTCCGTTTCATGCTCGTACTATCCTTGGCGGTTCGCATGCGATTGCACGCCTCAGCCGCGTCACGGTTGGTCCGCGTCCGGCGCTTGGCCCCCGCGGCAGTCGCCCTCGCGCTGGCCGCGTCCTGCCACAAAATGCCGCTCGTCGCGCCGTCCGGATCGGCGCTGACGCTCGTCGCCTCGCCGACCGTGCTGGCCGTCAACGGGCAGGCCGACATCACGGCCGTTGTCATCGAAGGCGCGCAGTCGGCTGGCACCGGCGACTCGACGGGCAGCGTGCTGAACGGCGTCGGCACACCCGTTCAGGATGGCACGGTCGTCACGTTTACGACGACGCTGGGGCACATCGAGCCGGCCGAGGCGGAAACGCACGGCGGCCAGGCCACGGCCCGGCTGGTCGCGGACGGGCGTTCGGGCACGGCCACGATCACGGCCTTCTCGGGCGGCGCGACGAACACGCTCGACATCGACATCGGCGCCGCTGCCGCGACTCACCTCGCCGTGACGGCCAGTCCCCAGGAACTCCCGGCGACCGGCGGCACGTCGACGATCTCGGCCCGTGTCGAAGACCAGCAAGGCAACGCGCTGCCTGGCATTGCCGTGAGCTTCTCCACGAGCAAGGGCTCGCTGTCGGACACGACGGCGTTGTCGAACGACCAGGGCATCGCCTCCACCATGCTCACGACGACGGCGGAAGCCACGGTCACCGCGACGGCCGGCGGCACGGCCACGTCGATCACGGGCACGGTCACCGTCACGCTCCGTCCGCAGACGACGGTCTCGATTTCCGGTCCGGGCAGCGGCACGGTTGCCGTGCCCGCCACGTTCACCATCACGCCCGGTGCGAACACGATCATCACCGACGTGGACCTGGACTACGGAGATGGCGACGGCACGTCGCTCGGCGCGATCTCGAGCGCGACCTCCGCGTCGCATGTCTTCTCGCACGCGGGCGTCTACACGGTCACTGCGCGTGCGTTCGATAGTCAGGGCGGCTCGACGTCCGTCTCGACACAGGTCGCGGTCGCGCCATTGCTCGTCAGCGTCGTCGCGGCGCCGTCGTCGGATACCGAGCCCCAGGTCGGCGACGTTGTCGGCTTCACGGCAACGACTTCCCCGACCGGCGCGCTCATCGAGCAGTACGAATGGGACTTTGGCGACGGCAGCGCGAAGCAGACGTCGCAAACCAATCAGGTCGTGCACACCTACCACTCGTCGGGCACCAAGATCGTCACGGTGAGCCTCACGCCTCTCGGTGGCGGCGACGCGGCGGTCGGCATCGGACAGGTCGACGTCAAGCCGTAGCCGGTGGATCACGGTCAAGTTAGAAGTTCGAAGCAAGAAGCCAGAAGTTTCCCTGGGCCTGAAGGCGCAGGGCTCTACGATCTTCGGCCTTTCACCAGTCTGCGTAGCGGCTGCCGTCGAGCGCCGTGCCATCCGATCCGCTCTTCACGTCGTAGATGCCCGGCTGCGTCGTGATCGCGCCCGAGTCCGGCTCGGCCTGGATCGTCTGCCACGTGTCGGTTGATCGCGTGATCGGATCTTCGGGGATCGATCGCAGATAGTGCTCCGAGACGAGCGCGTCGAGCGACTCCGGGTACTTGCCCTTGTCGGCGTAGTACTGATCGATGCCGTCGCGCATCAGGAACAAGTCACTCCTGAGCGACGCCTCGCGCGCCGTCTGCACCGAATTGCGGTACTGCACCATCGCGAGCGACGTCAGGATCATGATGAGCGACAGGACGACGAGCAGCTCGATGAGCGTCCAGCCGCCGGCTGCGTCGTCGCGTCGCGGGCGCATGCGCACGGCCTGCCGGCGCCCACCGGCCATCGTCGATCGAAACGCGCTGCTCGGTCCGTTCATATGGCCGCTACCACTGGCGATACTTCGTGCCGTCGAGGCCCTTGCCCGGCGCTTTCGAATAGACGTCGAACACGCATTGCCCGCCCCACACCGTGGCGTCGGGCGCATCGGTGTACGATCGCAGCCCCCAGTCGGTCGAATGCGTGATGGGATCGATCGGGATTCGCCGCAGGAACTTGACCTTGTTGCCGCTGGCGTCGTTCGCGCGCGGCACGCCGTCCACGAGGATCTGGAGATTCGGCGGATAGTTCTCGCACCCGAGGCGCGTCGCCGTGGTCGCGATGCCGTTCGGCGAGTCCGCCATGTCCTTGAAGCGATCGATGGCCGTGCGCATCTCGCGCAGGTCGCGGCGCAGTTCGGCTTCCTGCTGACGGCGGATCGACACGCGCGCGAGCGGCAAGGCCGCCGACGCGAGAATCATCAGGATGGCCGTCGCGACGACGAGCTCGATGAACGTGTATCCGGCCGCGCGATCCTGCCGCCAGGATGTCATCGTCACAGTCCTTCAGCCCAACCCGTCCAATCTACTACTTGACCGTCACCTGCACCGGCGCGAATGACAGCTCCACGGGCTGTCCGGACGAGGAAGTCGCCACGCCGCTCAGCCCGATGTCGGTCGTACCCGCCTGGCCAGCCGTGAACGAAATGGCGGCGAGCAACCCTGATTGCGATGCGCCGGTCTGCCCTGGCGGCCGTGACAGCACGATGTCGATGCGGCCGGCCGCGGCGTCCACGCGCGGCACGAACGTGGGCACGACGCCGCCCTGCATCATGAACGAGCCCTGCGTCACCGACGGCGTGCGGATGATCGCCGGGTTGTAAGTCAGTGTCAGCGACAGCGTCGCGATGTCCGGCGCGCCGCTGATCGAAATCGGCATCGTGTGCGGACCGCTGCCCGCGGCGAGCGCGCCGTCGATCGACAGGTTCGGCGGCGTCACCGTGACACGCGCCGTGCCGGTCGTGGCCGTCGCCGGCTCGGTCGCGGTGTTCGCTGCGCCAGGAGCCGCCGTGCCCGCGTTTCCACCGAAACCGTCCAGCGCGGTCAGGCCCGGCGTGCCTCCACCGAAGTTCTGTCCGGTGCCGACGAAGACCGGTTTCAAGTCGTCGGGCGTGAGGTCGTGTCCGCGCACGATGTGCGGCGTGATGATCATCACGACGTCGGTCTGCTCGATGTCGCGATCGCTGTTGCCGAAGATCGATCGCAGGATTGGCAGATTCGTCAGGCCCGGCAGCGACTTCAACGTCCGGCGGTCGTCGTCGCGCAGCAGACCGGCGATGAGGTTCGACTCGCCGTCGCGCAGGAGCAACGACCCCGACGCGCTCCGCGACACGATGGTCGGGAACGACTGGCCGCCAACGTCGATGTTCTGGCCGAGCCCGCTCTTCTCCAGCTTCATCGCGTCGAGCACGACGTCGTCCTGATAGGTCACGTGCGGCGTGAAGACGAGGTTCACGCCAACAGCCTGATAACTCACCTGCGTCGTCGGGATGTTCGCGATGCCACCCGCGCCGGCCGAGCTGAAGCTCGTCGTCGGAATCGGGACGAGGTCGCCGAGTGCGAGCGTCATGACTTCGCCGTCGCGCCCGAGCATCGATGGCTTCGCGAGCACGCGCGTCGTCGAGTTCGACTCGAGCAGACGGACGAGCGCGGTCGGCGACGTCACGTAGAAGTCCGCCGGGCTCGTGCCGCGGCTGAGCGTGTTCAGGTTGAACGGCGGCGGGCCGGACGGAAACGCTCCCGCGGTCGATTGCGTGTTCGGCGGCGCGAGCTCGGGTGAGAACGTGAAGCCGAGCGAGTACTGATTCAGGTCGACGCCGAGCTGCCGGATGAACGAGCGATCGACTTCGAGGATCTCGGCTTCGATGAGCACTTCCGGCTTCGGCCGGTCGTTCGATTCGATGACGCGATCGACGATCTGCATCACCGGCGCCGTCGCACGCACGACGATCGTGTTGGCTGACTTGTTGACCTGGAAGGCCGGCCGCACGGGCACGTTCGTCGGGATGATCTGATTCAAGATCTGGATGAGCTCGGCCGGATCCGAGTGCGAGATGTAGAACGTCCGGACGTATTGGTCCTCGTACTTCAGCCGGTTGCCGGGATTGTCGAGGTAGATGAAAACGGTCTGCGGGTTGATGACCTTGTACGTCAACCCGTTGGCCGCGAGCACCTGATTGAGCACGTCCTCGAGCGGCGTCTCCTGCAGATCGAGGCTGTACGGACGGCTGAGCTGCGCGTCGAGCCCCGCGTCATACGTCACGTTGATACCGGTGATGTCGAAGATCGTCTTCAGCAGATCGCGCACGGCCGTGTTCGTGAACTGCATCTTCGGCACGGGCTGCCGCGGATCGAGGTGCGGGATCGGCGAGTTCTGCGCCGCCTGTTCGCGCAGGCCGTTGATGCGTGGCTGCGGCCGCGAGGCCTCGGCCTGTTCACGGATGCGCCGATCGAGCTCGGCCACCTTGTTCGTGACCATCGTGTTGGCCTGATCGAGATCCGCCGCCAGCCGGTATTCGGCCAGGGCGCCGGCGAGCTGGTTGTCCGCCTCGAGCTTGCGCGCGCGTGAGATGTGTTCTTCCGAGGCGCGCAGCGTCGTCCGCTGCAGCGCGATGCGCAGGTCGACCCGATTGGGCTCGGCGGCGAGCGCCTCGCGGTAGTAGGCGACCGCCGAGTCGTAGTCGCCGCGCTGGACGGCCGCCTCTGCGCGGTGCATCGTACGGCTCGTCGCGCAGCCGCTCGCGAGCGTGACCGCCAGCGCCAGCACTACGCCGCCCCACTGCCATCGTCCGGTCATCGCCCCTTCGCTTCCTCGCATCCGGTCTCGCGTTGACGAGCGCCCGGTCGGCCGCATCCGGCCCCTGTCATTCCTGGCCTCCCAGCGGAAGCGTCCGGCTGCCGGACCCATCCAGATAGGAGACGACCACTGACTGCAGGCCGATCTTCACGACACGGTATCGGCCGTCCACGACGTCGCCTTCAAAGGCTTGGAACAGCGCGCCCGACCCGGCCTCCTTGAGCGTCGCCATCGTCCCGTGCGGCCCCGGCATGTCGGTGAGGCCCGTCAACGTGAGCGGAATCGGCGGCGGCCCCTGCGGCACGGGCGGCCCCACGGGCTGGGGCGGCAGCACCATGGGCGCCTGTGACACCGGCGGCGCCGCGACTCGTGGCGGCGGCCCGTACCCGAACGGATTGCGTCCGACCGCCTCCGGAGCAGGCACCGCGGTCAACGCGTCCAGCTTCAACGGAGCCGGCACGACGAGCGGCGCGGCCCCAGCCGCGGGTCGTGCCTGTGGATTGGACGCCGAGGGACTCGTACGGGCCGGACCGAATTCGACCCAGGCCAGAATCGCCAGCACCACGAGCAAGCCGACGAGCAGCAGTACCTGGCGTTGGCGCGCCGGACCTGGGGGCGGAAGCCAGTTCATGAGGTCGGCGGCGTCCGGAAGTAGGTCGAGACGACGAGCGAGACCTGCAGCAGATCGTTCGCCTGCCGCGTGTCGCTGCTCTGCGCGAGCTCGACGCTCTCGACGATGATGAATTCCTTCGCGGTCTCGACGGCATAGAGGAAGCGCCGGATGTTCGGATAGCGCCCCTGCAGCGTGACCTGCGCCTGCGCGCGCGACAGCCGGCTGTCGCGCACGGGTGAGACGACGAACCGCGTGTCGGTCAGCACGACGCCCGCATCCTGCGCGGCCTGATTCAACCAGACCGTCGCGGTCTTCGTCGCGGTTGGCTGATCGGGCGGCAGAACGTCGGCGTAGAACCGGCCGAGTTCCTGCTCCGCCCGCGTCTTGCTCGACTGTGCGCCGTCGACTTGCGTCTGGAGCCGGCGTGCCTGCAGCAATGCGGCGTGCGCCTCGGCTGCTTCTACCGTGGCCGTCTCGACCGACGAACGCAGCGGCAGGACCGCGAGCAACAGTGCTGCGAGGTTGGCCACGAGCGCAATCGCCAACGCGAGAATGACCGGCCGGCGTTCCTCGAAGACACGATGCCAGAGCGTCATCGGCCCGTGCCTCCTGCCGCGCGCGGCTGGCGCGCGGGCGTGGTGGCACCTGACGCCGGCGTGGCGTCGGACGCGGGGGCTGTGTCGCCGGATGACGACGGCGCGGGGGCATACGTCGCGTCGATCGTCGCCGCGTACGATCCGTCGTCCTGCAGTTGCTGCGCGACGGGGACGATGTCACGGAAGGCGCCGGTGCGGACGAGCGCGTCGATGAACGCGTCGACGTCGTCGAAGTGGCGCGCGCTCACGGCGAAGCTCACCTTGAAGACGCCGCGGTCGGCGCGTGGCGAGACGCGCAAGAGACGCACGTCGGCCGGCAGCGTCCGCTCGATGGCGGCGAACAGCTCCGTCCACGAAAACGTGCGGCGGTCGATGAGGTCGTTGGCTTCACGAGTGGCGCCGGCGAGCTCGGTCAGCGCCGTTTCGTCGACCGTGCGCCGCGTGGCCGCCGTGCGCTCGCGCGCGGTGGCGGCTGACGCGCGATCAGCGGCAATCGCCGCGGCGAGCTGCCGGCGCTGCGAGGACAACTGCACGAGGCGCGTCGCATTGAACGCGGTGAGCAGGATGACGATGAGCGCGGCCACGCCGAGCGCGAGCGTGACGCCGCGTTCGTTGTAAAAGGGCCGACTGGAGAGGTTGCCGCCGAGCATCGCGCGTTACGCCGCGTCCCGATCGCGGACGAGCAGGCCGATGGGCGCGGCGAGCGCGTCGAGGCCGTCG
>DASZOV010000120.1:0-32145 GCA_035550595.1 Vicinamibacterales bacterium | reverse complement strand
GCCGTGCTCCATGTGGCGCACCACGTTCTCGAGCATCACGATCGCGTCGTCGACGACGAAGCCGATGCAGAGGATGAGCGCCATCATCGACAGGTTGTTCAGGCTGAAGCCCATCACCGACATCACGGCGAACGTGCCGAGTACGGAGAAGGGCAGCGCGAGCGCCGGGATGAGCGTGGCCGATCCGTTGTGCAGGAAGAGGTAGATCACCGCCACGACGAGCGCCAGCGTGGCGAGCATCGTCCACTGGATGTCGGCGAACGCGGCGCGGATCGTCTTCGAGCGATCGAGCCGCACCGAGACGTGCGCGGCCGGCGGCAGCTCGGCTTCGAGATCCGGAAGCAGGGCGCGAACGCCGTCGGTAACGTCGATCGTGTTCGTGCCTGGCTGGCGCATGACGAACAGCGAGATCGCCCGCTGTTTCGACGGCTTGCCGTTCGCGTCCTTCGAATAGAACCAGGACGTGTTGAACGTGTTCTCGACGCTGTCGATGACGTTGGCGACGTCGCCCAGGCGGATGGGTTTGCCCTGCTGGTAGGACACGACGATCGGGCGGAACTCCGCCGCGTCGTTGAGCTGGCCGGCGGCCTGGATCGTGTAGGTCGAGTTCGGACCGTAAAGCTCGCCGGTCGGCAGGTTCACGTTCCAGTTGTCGAGGGCCTGGCTGATCTCGTTCAGCCCGATGTGCTCGGCGTGCAGCCGGTTCGGATCGATCTGCACGCGGACCGCGTATTTCGCCGCGCCCTGCACCTGTACCTGCGAGACGCCGCTCACCATCGAGATGCGCGGCGCGATGACCGTCTCCGCGTAGTCGTCGAGCGCCGGCAGCGGCAGCGTGTTCGACGTCAGGTTCAGCATCAGGATGGGTGAGTCGTTCGGGTTGTTCTTCCGGAACGACGGCGGCGACGTCATCGTCGTCGGCAACATCGGCAGGACGGCGGCGATGGCCGTCTGCACGTCGACCGCGGCGCTGTCGATGTTGCGGCCGAGCGCGAACTGCAGCGTGATGTTGGTGTTGCCCGTGCCGCTCGACGACACCATCGAGTCGACGCCGGCGATCGTCGTCATCTGCCGTTCGAGCGGGCTCGCCACGGCTGACGCCATCGTCGCCGGATCCGCGCCGGGCAGCGAGGCGCCAATCGACAGCGTGGGGTACTCGACCTGCGGCAGGTCGCTCACCGGCAGCGACTGGTAGGCGACGACGCCGAAGAGCGCGATGCCGGCCATGAGCAGGCTCGTCGCAATCGGCCGTCGGATGAAGCCCTCGGAGATGTTCACGCCGTTGCTCCGGCCGCTCGCGGCAGGCGTCTCACGCGCGGCGTCTCGATCGTCATGGCCGTCGGCCCGTGCAATCCGTTATCCGCGGCCACCACCGCGTCCGCCACGACCGCCGCGTCCGCGTCCCTGACCATTTCCACCGCGGCCGTTTCCGCCGTTTCCGCCGTTGCCGGCCGTCGGCGCCGCGGCTTCGCCGGTCGTCGGATCGGCGAGCGTCACGTGCGTGCCCGGCTCGAGGCGCAGTTGACCTTCGGTCACGACCGTTTCGCCCGCCGCCAGGCCCTTCGTGATCACGACGTCTTCGCCCGCGGCCTGACCCGTCGTCACCGGCCGCTGTTCGACGGTCGAATCCGGCTTCACGACGAACACGAACTGGCCGTCCTGTCCGGTCTGCACGGCTTCGGCCGCGACGACGTCCACGTGGGGCAGCGTGGCGACGCGCAGGCTCACGCGTGCGAACTGGCCCGGCCACAGCACGTGGTCCGCGTTCTTGAAGGTGGCTTTGAGTTTGATGGTGTCGGTCGTGGGGTCGACCGCGTTGTCGATGAAGGAGAGCTGGCCGACGGCGGGATCGCCGCCGTCTTGCGGCGCGGCCGTGACGTCGAGGACGCCTTCGGCCATGTGTTGTTTGATCGCGGGCAAGTGCACGGCCGGGATCGAGAAGGTGACGTAGACGGGCTGGATCTGCGTGATGGTCAGCAGCTCGGTGCTGTTGGCCGTGACGAGATTGCCGGCCTTGGCCATCAGGCTGCCGGTGCGGCCGCTGATGGGCGAGGTGATGACCGTGTAGCCCAACTGCAGGCGCGCGCTGTCGACCGCGGCGCGCTGCGCGTCGAGCTGCGCCTCGGCGCCTTTGACCGCGGCCTGGTCGGCGGCGACCGACGCGTCTCCCGCGGCGGCTGCGGAGGTCGCCTGCTCGCCGAGATCCTTCGAGATGAGACCACGCTCGACGAGCTCGCCCTGGCGCGTCGACTGGCCTTTCAGGTACGCTGCGTTCGCGAGGTCGCGGGCGAGCTGGGCCTGGGACTGCGTGAGAAGCGCCTCATCGCGGGTGAGTGTCGCTTCAGCTTCCTGGAGCGCCGCCTGGTAGGGGCGCGGGTCGATGGTGAACAGCTTGTCGCCGGGTTTGACGAAGTCGCCTTCGTTGAAGTGGACGTCCGTCAGGACGCCGGTCACCTGCGCACGGACGGTGATGGTCGAGTAGGCCTCGACGTTGCCGATGGCCGCGATGTCGACCGGGACGTCCTTCTGGACGACATGGCCCACGACGACCGGGACGACGCCCCCGCCGCCGCGTCCCCCTCGCCCGCCGCGCCCTCCACCACCGCCCGCGCCGGCCGCCCCGGATGCGGATCCGCATGCGGCGAGCGACGAAGACAGGACACACAGGACGAGACCACGCAGGACCGGGGACATGTTCGGCACGGGGAAGCGCTCCGCCCAGAGCGCAGGCCGCGCCCGGGCTTATCGGCACTCAAGAATACGGCGAAACGGTGACAGGAATTTACTGGAGGCGGGTCGGTTGAACTCGGGGGGTGTGTGGAGGGCAGGGTGTCGCGGGTCGAAGCCATACCAACGGCGGGGGGCCCGGGCTCCTGACGCTCACGAGGCTGCGGTGTCGATCCTGGGGATGTTAGGGCCTGCGATGGCGCGCACGTGGCCGCTGGCGCGTTCGAGCACGGTGGGCGGCGGTGTCGAGGCGTCGATGCGATGCCAGGTCGTGGCGCCGGTCGGCTGCTCGAGCTGATGACGAATCACGTCGGCCGTGGCATCCGACGCGTCGTGCCGGCGTCGTTCGATGCGGGCCACGAGCGCAGCTTCGGGCGCTTCGAGCCAGAGACCAGCGAACGGCACTCCCGCGTCGCTCGCCACGCGTTCGATCGCTGTCCGGTCGTCTGGCCGCGCGAACACCGCATCGACGACGACGCTGTGGCCCTGCTGGATGGCGACCTTCGCGCGATCGGCGGCGGCGGCGTACACGCGCGCTGACGTCTCCGGCGTGTAGCGCTCCGGCCCGAGGCGCTGGAGAGGCGAAACGCCAGAGAGCCGTTTGCGGACCTCGTCGCTGCGAATCACGATCGCGCCGGGCACGGGGCCGATCGACGGCGCGAGGCCGCGGGCCAGCGTCGACTTGCCCGTGCCTGAGAACCCGCCGATGGCGACGAGGCACGGACGCGGCGGGTGGAGAAGATCGCGCGCCATGGCGAGATAGGCGCGGGCGAGATCCTGCAGGTCATGCCGCGACCTCGACTCCGCCCGAAGACGGGCCGCGGTCGCGTTCGTCTTCGCCCGCACCGCGGCGCGGCACGAGAGGAAGAGCGGAAGCAGCGCGACGCCGCCGAGGTCACCGGTCTCGGCGAGATAACCGTTCCACACCGCGTTGGCATGAGGCGGCAGACGATGGTGCCACAGATCCATCAGCAGGAACGCGAGGTCGTAGAGCACGTCGACGCACGAGAGCCCGTCGTTGAACTCGATCGCGTCGAACAGCGTCGGGCGGCCGTCGATGAGAACGATGTTGCCGAGGTGCAGATCGCCGTGGCCTTGCCGCACGAATCCCGCCGCGCGGCGTTCGTCGAGCAGGGCTCCTCGCCGTTGCAGCTCCGCTCGGGCGTCATCCGTCCACTCGCGACAGGACGCCCCATCGAGCACGCCCGCGCCGTATTCGGCGAATCCGTCGGCGTGGCCTTCGACGATCGCGGCCATGCCCGCTTGCCCTCCGTGGTCGGGCCGGCGTTCGGCGGTCGCGTGGAACGCCGCGATCGCGGACGCGAGACGCGGCATGCGATCGAGATCCAGGCGTCCGGCCGCGGCCAGGCGATCGAGCAGCGCGTCTTGCGGGAAGCGATTCATCTCGATGACCCAGTCGACGGGCGTGCCGCGGCCATCGATTGCGAGCGCGCCGGTGGGCTCGCGCGTGACCGGCACGACGCATCGATAAAGATCCGGCGCGGTGCGTCGATTGCGGCGCAGTTCGGCCTCGCACATCGCGCGCCGCCGCTCGGCGGTCGAGAAGTCGAGGTAGTCGAATCGGACCGCGCGCTTCAGCTTGTACGCGCGCGAGCCAGCCAGGAACACGAACGCGCTGTGCGTCTCGATGCGCTCGACGGCCGCGCCGTCGTAGGTGGACGGCGCTCCCAGGAAGGCGACGACGTCGGACTGGTCTTCGGTGATCATCGTCTTCGATCCGAACGACGGAAAGATGAACGGGCCGCGCGATACGCCCTTCGCAAATTCGGAACCAACCGGGGATGCCGTGCAACCGTCCGTGCGCGGCCGTGCCGCTCGCGCCTGATGCCGAGGGGCGAGCATGATGACGCGAAGTATCCCGTCGTCCCGTCGGAAATTCCCGCGCCACGGAGCGTGGGCGCCGGGTGACTTCTCGTCGAGTGTTCAGTTTGAAAGGCCGTCTTTCGTCGTGAATCGAGCGTCACATTCTTTGGGTGGACTGCTACCGCGATTGAGTGCGTCCCGCGAGCACGCCGCTGGCCCGCCGCGTGCATTCAGGAATGTGCGTGCGCCGCCCTGGCACGTTGGAGGGAGACTCTATGAAGCTGCGAGACATCAAGAGCGTTGGGACGACGACGGTTGGTCCCGATGACACGGTCGAAGCCAGCCGGACGCCGCGTGCCGCGGCGCAGCGGACCGCGCTGCCCGAGGCCTGGCCGCGCCCGGTCAAGATCGCCCGCGGCCGGACGTTCGAGATGCCGCCGCCCGCGCACATTCGCGTGATTGGCGCGGCCGTCGATCCTGCGGACCGCGATGTCATCACGCGGAAGCTCGGGATGAAACTGGGGAAGTTCGCGGCGTCGATCGAGCGCGTGAGCGTCCGGCTGTCGGACGCCAACGGCCCCAAGGGCGGCGTCGATCAGGTGTGCCGGATCAAGGTGGTGCTGAGCGGCCTGCCGAGCGTGCTCGTCGAGCGCCGCAACGCCGCGCTCGCCGCCGCCGTCGAAGACGCGATCCACGCCATCACGATCGCCGTCGGCAGCCGCATCCAGCGTCGTCGCCTCAAGCCGCTGCGGCAGCGGAGGCCGGCGTAGTTGGGGCGGTCCTCCTTTGCTGAACGCTCGCTGCGCGAGCACTCCGGACGATCACCTTCGTGTTCGCGCCCGCTCACCCGATCGGCTCGCCAGCCGGAGCCGCGAGCGCAGCGAGCGCCTGGCGAAGGCTGGCGGAGAGAGTGGGATTCGAACCCACGGTAGAGTTTCCCCTACACACGCTTTCCAAGCGTGCTCCTTCAACCACTCGGACATCTCTCCGTGCTTTTAGAATCAACAACTTGCGGCTACGCGTTCCGGCCCGATCCTCCGATTGTGATAGTTTTTGTGATAAGTCCCTCAATCTTCCAAAATCACTTACGGCGTTTCGACTCACCGCGGAGCCCGGTCCGGAGCCCGGCTGCAGACGCCACAAAGCCACGACTAGTATAGCGGCTCGAACCTGTCACGGATTCCGTTCTCTGCCCGGCTCCGCCGAGGCGAACGTCAGGCTGCCCGGAGCCCGCATAAGACCCCCTTCGTACCAACACCGGTCGTCAAGCCGTTTTCAGAACAAGAAGGCTAGAACCTCGGCCGTGTACATGCCATATTTCCCGTGGCGAAGAACCGGACAACCTGCCCGAGCCCGACGTACTGGCGCAGGACATCATCGAGAATCTTGAAGCCGGCCTCGACAGCTTCCGCCAGGTCTTAGCCGGTCTGGGAACCCTGCGTGAGAGATGGCCGGAGGCCAGATTGCTTATTCACGATCAAGAGACAGCCGTTGATTTCCTGAACTACGAAGCCGTCGCGAAGACAGTCGTTGCGCTGTTAAAGGGAAACAGCCAGCACGCCCTGACCGTCGGGATTCACGGCGACTGGGGAGCCGGCAAATCGAGCGTCCTCAGGATGGTCGAGTCAGGCATGAAAGGCGACAGTAAAGTCGCCTGCCTGTGGTTCAACGGCTGGACCTTTCAGGGATTCGATGACGCGAAGACGGTCCTGATCGAGGTCATCGTCAGCGAGCTCATTCGCCAACGCGGTGCCGTCGGCAAAGTCAAGGCGGTGGGTAACAAGTTGCTCAAGCGCCTCAATGTCATGAAGCTCGCGAGGCACGGCCTCGGCCTCGCCGTCAGCCTCAAGACCGGAATCCCGCCGCACATCACCGCGGCAGCGCTGGAGACCGTTCATCAGCTCGGAGACAGTGTGAAGTCGATGTCGGCGGACGACATCAAGGTAAAACTGGACGAAGCTGCAGCTCTCCTCAAGCCCGCCGTCGATGAAAGTGTCCCTGAAGACGTTCATCATTTCAGAGAGGAATTCGGCAAACTGCTGGAAGAAGCAAAGATCGACCAGCTCGTCGTCCTGATCGACGACCTTGACCGTTGCCTGCCCGCGACGGCAATCGACACGCTCGAAGCGATCCGCCTCTTCCTCTTCGTGCCGAAAACCGCCTTCATCATCGGCGCTGATGAAGGGATGATCGAGTACGCTGTGCGGCAGCATTTTCCAAACCTGCCGTTGGCCTCCGGCCCGCTGCCATACGCCAGGAACTACCTCGAGAAGCTCATTCAGATCCCGTTCCGCATACCGGCGCTCGGCGTGCAAGAGTCTCGCACCTACGTCACGCTGCTGCTCGTCCAGGCGATCGTCGGCGAGGACCATATGGGGTTCAAGGACCTCCTGGCCCTCGCCCGGAAGGCGCTCAATCAGCCGTGGCACGGATCGGGCATCAAGCCCGAACAGGTCAGTGACGTCGACAAGACAAAGCGCGAGGAGCTCGATGCGGCGTTCGTTCTCGCCCAACAGATCGGGCCGATTCTCGCCGAGGGGACGAAAGGCAATCCGCGGCAGATCAAACGGTTCCTCAACTCGCTCGCCATCAGGCTGACGATCGCGAAGGAACGCGGCTTCTGGAAAGACGTCAACAGTTCCGTGCTGGGCAAGCTGATGCTTGCGGAACGATTCCAGCCTGACTTTTACGACCACGTCGCTGCTGAGGCGATGCTCGCCCCTGACGGCAGGGTACCGCTGCTCGCGGAGCTCGAATCTGCCGCCCGTGAAGATGGCAAGGCCGCCGACAAGAAGGAAAAGGGTTCGGCGAGGGCTGGCAAATCTACGGCGCGCGCGGATGGCGACAACGAGAAATGGCTGTCCCGTGAGTGGCTCCTGACCTGGTCGAAGATCGACCCCGCACTTGCCGGCGAGGACATGCGGCCGTATGTGTTCGTTGCCCGCGACAAGCGCATTCTCGTTACCGCTGCGGAAGCCAGCAGCCTCGACGCGCTGATCGAGTCCTTGAGCGGCAGCAGCGATCTCGCGGCACGCGCCGTCGAACCGCAGGTAAAGGGACTGTCTGCCGGCGACGCCGAACAGCTATTCGCCGCGCTGCGCGAGCGGGTCCTGCGGGCGTCCAGTTTCCAGACCGAACCATCTGGATTCACCGGGCTTATGCTCGTTGCGAAGAACCATCCTCGCCACCAGGCGGAAATTCTGTCCCTGATCGAAAGCATCGATGCGACCACGCTCGGGCCGTGGGCGACGCGAGGCTGGAAGGAGGTCCTGGCCGAACCCGGAACGACTGACCGGCTCAACGCCCTGCTCGGCAAGTGGGCCGCGCAGGACGAGAACCAGCTGCTCAAGAGGTCCGCCACGCAAGCGCTCGCACCCGCGAAGAAGGCGGGCCGCTAATGGGAACCTCAGGCCGATCAGACGGCCCCAATCCGGGGACACCGCTCGTCCCGTCATGGCTCGATGACGGACCGGCCGGGCCGCCGCCGGCCGCGCCTCCCGAACTGCCGCCGGACGCGCCGCCCCCTCAGGTTCCTCAGATTCCGCAGCCTCCGTCGTCTCCGCCGAGACCGCTGCCGCCCATGCCACCGCCTCCACCGCCTGATCGCTTCAGGGGGGCGAGGTCGAATTTTTCCAGATTCGCGTCATCTGGCGGGACCGACGGACGCTCGCTGCGCCGCGCCGCACGTGATTACGTACGCTCGGGTACCGGCGGCAGCCGCAATGCGACACGCCGCATGGGCGCGTCACGCAGAGCAGCCAACGGAGTCCTCGGGGTCCTGCGCGATTTCCAGCGCGACGGCGTCAACGCCACGCTTCGACGTCTCAATCTTGGCGATCTGGTCGGCCGTCCGCTGGAGGAGATCTTCACCGGGCTCACGGATGTTGTGTGCGGTGACGGCGGATCGATCGATGAGGGCATCGCGCTCGATGCCTGGCTCGAGACGGTCGCGGACCTCGAAGACTTCAACGTGACCGATCCGGCGGCACTGACGCCGGATCAGATGCGCGACATCTTCATCGCCTTCATCTCACACACAATCGAGGGGCGACTGCTTCAAGATATCGGGACGAACGGGCTGAAGGTCGCAGCGGACCTCGCGGCAATTGAAGCATTCGAGCGCCAGCTCCGGGATTACATTAGACGCTCGGCGCGCGATTCTTTCGCAAGCGACATCAGCACACCCGCATCGCTGACCGATACGCAGATACACCAGATCGTCGACCGCACGTATCAGGACGCGTGGGAGTTGCTCATGACTTGGGGAGACGCCACAGGATGAAACGTCACAGCACCATCGCGCGGCTTGGCGCCGCTGACAAGGCGCCGGTGAAGGTTCTTCAGGCGGATTCACTCTCGACGGAGATCCGCTTCGTTGACGGCTACCGCCGCCTCGCATTCGGCCTCGGCCAGATCATCGACCAGTTGATCGAGCGCGGTGTCGTCCCTTCCGAGACCGCCGCCGATCTCGGAATCCTCGCAGCCACAGTCACGGCAGCCGACACGCGCATCTCGCGCTCCGCGGACGCGCAGGACGGATGGACCCGTGAAATCGACATCTACCTGCCGGTGGCACAGGTGACCCAGTGGGAGGCGCTCGCGCCGCTGCTCGAACGCACGCTGAAGTTCCTCACGGGCGATCACTGGCGCCTGTTCTTCCGTGAGCGCGATCGGAAGTACAAGACCCTGATCCAGATACCCCGAACGCTAATCCGACCGCCGTTCACGTCGGTCTGCCTGTTTTCAGGCGGGCTCGATAGTTTCATCGGCGCAATCGACCTGTTCGCTGGCGATGAAAGACCGATTCTCGTCAGCCACTACGGCGACGTGAGCACGAGCTCCCAGGAGCGGTGCGCGGAGCGCATCGCGAAGATGTACGGTGACATGCGTCCCCGCCACGTTCGGGCCAACGTCAGGTTCGACAGGAACGACTTCGCGCACGAGATGGGCGAGGAGTTCACCACACGCGGGCGCTCATTCCTGTTCTTCGCGCTGGCAGCACTCGCTGCGAGCGGCCTGAACCGCGATTCCATCATTTACGTTCCCGAGAACGGACTCATCTCGCTCAATGTTCCGCTCGACCGTCTGCGTGTCGGCGCGTGGAGCACGCGCACGACACACCCGTTCTACATGGCGCGGTGGCAGGAAATTCTCGATGGGCTGGGCATCGCCGCCAGACTCGAAAACCCGTACCGGTTCAAGACGAAGGGCGAGATGCTTGCCGAGTGCAGGAATCAGGACATCGTGCGCAAGCACGCGGCCGATACGATCTCCTGCTCCTCGCCCGCGAAAGCCCGCTGGCTCGGCATCCCCCTCGGCCACTGCGGATTCTGTGTGCCGTGCCTGATTAGGCGCTCGGCGATAGCGTCAGCCTTCGGCAAGGACCCGACGACCTACACCATCCCGGACCTGCGCGCACGGCCACTGAATGCGAGGGCCGCTGAGGGCGAACACATCCGCTCGTTCCAGATGATGGCGCGGCGGCTGAAGCGTCGTCCTGGTCTCGACAAGATCCTCGTTCACAAATCCGGTCCCTTGTCCGATTACGACGCAGACGAAGTCGCCGCCTATGCCGACGTATTCACGCGCGGCATCGAGGAGGTCGACACAGTTACCGGCAAGGTCGTGGTACGTCCCGAATGACAAATGCGCCCCGCGGGTTTGACTTCCACTGCCACGTCGATCTCTTTCCCGATCCGGCGGCCCTGATCGCTGACTGCGAGCGCAATCGAATATTTACGCTCGCTGTCACCACCACGCCGAAAGCATGGACGCAGAATAGGCGCTGGACAGCCAACAGTCGGTTTGTCTTCGCTGCAATCGGCCTCCATCCGGAACTGGCCGGCCAGCGGCAGGCGGAGATCGGGCTCGTTGAACAACTCATGGCCGACGCGCCATTTGTGGGAGAGATCGGCCTGGATGGCAGCCCCCCGCACCGGAATACGTTCACTGCGCAGGAGCAGGTGTTTTCGAGAGCGCTTCAATCTGCCGAGAAACTCGGCGGCCGGATCTTGAGCATTCACAGTCGGCGCGCGGCCCGCGAAGTGATCGCGTCTCTGGCCAGGCACACGACGCCGGAACGTGTCCTGCCGATCCTGCACTGGTTCTCTGACAGTGTACGCGTGGCCACTGAGGCCGCAAGCCGCGGCTGTTATTTTTCGATCAATCAGCGCATGCTCGCGACTGACAGCGGAACCGCGCTCGTCAGAAGCCTGCCCACGGAACGCCTTCTGACCGAAACGGACGCACCGTTTACGGAAATTGACAACAGAAAGAGCGAACCGCGAGACGTTCCTGATACCGCTGCCCGTCTTGCGCAGGTGCGCGGCGTATCGCCTGACGTCATGAAACAAACGATCCAGGCGAACGCCGAACGTGTGCTGGCCTTTGCCGGAATCAGTATCCCTGCAATCCGGACCTAGATGCCGGAAACCACTTCGTCAGAAGACATTTTCGGCGAATTCTCCGGCTCGCGCCGGAGGACCGCGCTCTACTCGCCCGTGCAGACGACGAATCCATAACACGTCTCACCGAACCGGCGGCAGGGGTCTCGGCCCTTCGGGTAAGCGATCGATGAGAAAGGGGGAGTCTCGCGCGAGGTGCTCCGCTTTCTCGCTCATTACTCGCGCGACGATATTGACTCCGCACAAGCGTGATAGAGACCGTCGCCCATCTTGCAAATCTGCCGCTCAATTGCCCGCACTGTGGCAAGCCGATGCGCTGTGTTCGCGTGCGCACTCCCGACGGCACGCTCGTCGCCAATAGCGAAGCCGCCGACGTCACCGTCTACATCTACAGCTGCGCGAACACGGCCCCCTTCAGATTCAGCCGCGACATTCCCGTTCGCCCCGGCGCGTAAGCTCGTATCGCTCTCTTTGCGTCCCCTCGAAGGGCATGAGGCAGTCGGTCGCGATGTTCGTCGACCGCGCCGAGGAACTTGTGCAGCAGGGCGGCCCGATGGTGCTCGTCTGCGTGCCGCCCCATGATTTGCTCGCGGCCGTCGACGAGCGGCGCAGCCCGGTTGATGCGGATGAGCAGGAGATCGACGAAAGCGCCGAGCCTGCCGACGCGCACCGCGGCCCGACGATCAGCTTTCACGATTTGCTGAAGGCCGAGGCGATGCGTGTGTCCGTTCCAGATGGTGTGGCCGAAGACTTACGCCGGCAAGCAGCCGCCACGGAAGCGCGGCAAGAAGACGCTGTCCCTGCTGCTCCAGGACAAAGCCACGCGCGCGTGGAATATCCACACGGCGATGTACTACAAAGCGGGTGGCATCCCCTGGCGGCCGCTGCGCAACGCCGCCGAACTCATGAGGTGTTTCGTCGGCATCAGCTTCTATCGCACGCTGGATAAGAGCCTTCTGCTCACAAGCGTCGCGCAGGTGTTCAACGAACGCGGCGACGGCGTGATCGTGAAGGGCGCGCAGGCCCAGCTCGATAAGGACGACCAGACGCCGCACCTCTCGGAGGCCGACGCTCATGCGCTCCTGAAGAAGGCCATCCAGATCTATCGTCAGGAGCACCGTACCAGCCCTGCGCGCGTTGTAGTTTCACGAGACATCGCGCGTGCTCGACGAGGAGGCGCGAGGGTTCGATGCAGCCGCGCAGGAGCACGCGATTGACAACGTCGAGCTGCTCACGGTGCGGCGCTAACGCGCCTCTTCCGCGAGGGAACGTACCCGCCATTGCGCGGCACGTTCCTTCAGTTCCAGTCGGGAAACGGGCTTCTGTACCTGAAAGGCAGCGTGAACTTCTTCGAGACCTACCCTGGTATGTATGTCACGCGCGCGCTCGAATTCATGGCCTACCGTGCGGAAACGCCGGTCGAGCAGCTCGCGCGCGAGATGCTCTCGCTCTCCAAATTAAACTGGAACAACACGCAGTTCGACGGCGGCGAGCCCATAACGGTCCGCGCCGCCCGCCGCGTCGGCGACATCCTGAAATGCGTAGCCGGCGGAGGGAAGGTTCAGCCGACTTTCCGTTTCTTCATGTAGCTGTCGGCTGCGTCGCCCAAGTTGATCGACATTGTTCGTGCCTCGTTGCGCCCTTGTTGACCGGCCGCTTCGCTTCGCGCCAGCCTGAGAGCGGCTGGCACGCCAGGCGATGACGGTGCCGCGCCTCACGTCTCGTCGTTAATGTGCCCTCCAGACGGGCTGCCGGGTTCCTCCGGTCGTGAAGGAACCGCGGACAGCCCGTCCGCATGGAGGACACATCATGAATTCCGACACTCTCAAGCAACTCACGACCGACGCTCTCGACCGCCTGGGCGTCCTGCTCGACGCCGGCCAAAGCGATCAGCTCACCGCGCTGTTGAAGACGATGGCGCGGTTCCATCGCTACAGCTTTCACAACGTCTGCCTCATCGCCTCGCAGCGGCCGGACGCCACGCGCGTTGCCGGCTTCCACGCCTGGCGTTCGCTGAATCGGTTCGTCCGCAAGGGCGAGAAGGGCATCGTGAGTCTCGCGCCGATTGTGGTTCACCGCGCGACCGAGGCCGACGCTGACGGCAACGAGAAGCACGTCACGGGATTCCGCGCCGCGTATGTGTTCGATGTCGCTCAGACCGATGGCGAGCCGCTGCCCGAGGTCGCAACAGCGTCCGGCGATCCGGGTGCGCGAACCTCAGCTCTCCGACGCACCATCGAAGCGCGCGGAATCGTGATCGAAGACGCCGACACGCTCGACGGCGCGCTCGGCATGTCGTGTGGTGGCCGCATTCAGATCGTGAAAGGACTCGCGCCGGCCGAGGAGTTCGTCGTCCTCGTCCACGAGTTCGCGCACGAGTCGCTGCACCACAGCGCCGACCGCCCCGTGTCGCGCGACACGCGCGAGCTTGAAGCCGAGGCCGTGGCGTTCGTCGTCGGTGAAGCCGTCGGCCTGCACGTTGGCGATGCCGCGAGGGACTACATCCACCTGTATCGTGGCGATCGCGACGGCCTGCTGTCATCGCTCGATCGCATCCGGAGCGCCGCGTCGACGATCCTCAGCGCTCTCGAGCCCGCTCCATAGCGCACGGGATCGAGACGTCGCGTCGCAGTCGAGGCGACCATCGAACGCCCTCACGCACCGATCATTTCGACGCGTTTCGAGATCGCAGGAATCGCACGAACGCCGCGAGCGTCTCACGGCTGACATGGTGCTCGATCCCCTCGGCGTCCGCTTCCGCGATGTCGGCTGGCACGTCCAGAGCCTGGAGGAGTCGCACGACGATGTCGTGTCGACGGCGAGACTCGTTGGCCAGTCGTCGTCCAGCTGGGGTCAGGAAGATTGATCGGTACGGCTCGGTCGTGACCAGCCCGTGGCGATGCAGACGCTGGATCGTCCGGTTCACCGTCACGTGCGTGACGCCGAGCGCCCGCGCGACATCTGTGAGCCGAGCCTCCCCGGTCTTCGCGATGAGCGCCGCGATGATCTCGACATAGTCCTGCGCGCGTTCCGTGGCGTGGTCGCGCCGTATGCGCGCAGAATGGGCCGGCACTGGCGTGCGATTGAGCGGAGGGCTGGACGTAGGGCGACGTGACATAGGTGTCATCTTCACCAGACACCGCCGTCCCTGGCAAGTGGATCATCGAGTCCTGTTGGCGCCGTGCGGTTCGTGAGTGTTCAGCAGCCTCTTGGCCAGCACCACGGCGGCCTCCAAGTCATGGAAGGACCCGGCCAGCCGTCCTTCTCCGTCAACGACCCAGAGCGTTGGCGTAGCCATCTCCTGGACGCCCAGCGGTCCGACCAGCGCGACCATGGCTCCATCGTCGGGCAGCACGAGCTGTGGCCAGTTCATGCCGGAGCGCTCCACGTGGCGGCGCACGCGGTTCACGTCATCGTCCACCGGTACGCCTACGATCACGAAGTTCGCTCGTCCCACCCACTCCTTCCGCAACGCTTTCAGACGCGGCTCCATGGCCCGGCACGGCGCGCAGTACACGGCCCAGAAATCCAGCAGTACGACCTTGCCGCGCTGCTGGCTCATCTGCCATGACCCCCCATTCAGGGTCCCGAGTCTGATGTCGGGAACCTGCTGATGCACCATGGATGGCCGTGCCGCGCCCGCGACCACCGCAGACCGACTGAACACCGTCAGCCCCACCACGATGCCAGCAAGGACGAACGCCGCCCGCATGCGCGTCATGTCAATCCTCCAGGCCCGCGCCTCTCAGAACTCGCACTTCAATCCCACGTAGAAGTTGCGCGGCATGCGCGGACCGTAAATGTAGTTCGAATCGCGGTACGCGCCCCGATCGAAGTCGTGCTGGTAGGCATTCAAGACGTTACGGATGCCCGCCGACGCCGTGAGCAGTCTCGCATGCGACACGATCCACTTCTTCGACAGGCCCAGATCCATGTCGAAGAAATAGGGAGAACGCGTAAGGTCGTTGCGGACCAGGTCGCCCGTCGTCTCGTCGCTGACCAGGTGCGGCACGTCCATCGGCCCTGTGAATTTGCCGGCGGCGAACGCTTCGAACCACGGCGCATCCGCGGTCACCTTCGCGACGCCGTAGCGTTGCGGGCTGCGCGGAATGTCGCGACTGTAGATCTGATTGTCTTCCGGCACCGCCGGGTCGAACACGTCAGGGCCGGCCACGACTTGAGCGGTCTGGTATCGCGCACGTTGCTCGACGTACCCGAGGTCGATCTGCACGGCCTCGAAGTCCAGATCAAGATTCAGTTCGGCCCCGTAGATACCGGACCGGCCGGAATTGACTTTCGTGATCTCGAGGATGCTGGCCGTCTGCGGATCGTCGGTTTGTGTCTCGCGGAAGGTGTCGGTCAGCCGCGTGTAGAACAGATTGCCTTCCAACCGGAGCCCGCTCTGGATCTCCCATTCCGGCGCCAGCGAGAACCCCAGCGATTTTTCTGGTTTCAGGGCCGACGCAATGGCGATCCGCCGGACCTGGTCGCCGGCCAGCGGACTGTCGAAGTCCTCATCGTAGAGCTCGGGCGCGATGAAGCCCGTGCTCATCGAGCCACGCAGACGGAAGGCGGTGGTCGGCGCATATTTGATGGCCAGACGCGGAGACACGATGGGATGGTCGATCAGGTCGTGCTTGTCGATCCGCATCCCGTACACGACGTTCCACCGCGATGAGAACGTCCAGTCATGTTGCGCGAGCACGCCGACGTCTCCATAGACATAACGCAGCGGCGCCGGTTCCACGGTTGTGCCCTCGAGGCCGGTGGCGAGCGCATTCTGCGTGTTGACGATGTGTTCGTTACGATAGGCCACCCCCAGCGTGACGATATGGCCGTGGGCCGGTCGAAGATTCACCGCCGAGTTGACGAGGTAGAGGTTATCGCCCGTGTCGCCGTAGCCGAGATCGGGATGGGCGTCTGGAGAGAAGAAGGGACTGACGGGGTTCGGACTGCCGTACGCGCCGGTGCCGCCGTAGTAGTAGTCGCGCGCGGCTCTGGAAAACGTCAGCGAGGTGCTGTAGTCGAGCCGCGGTGACACGGTCTGGTCGAACGTGACGGAGGCCACGTGGTGGAGGCTGTGGATCCACTCCGCAATCGCGGACTCGCTCGGCGAGACCGTCAGGTCATCGCTGCCGCCCCGTCGATCCTCGACGCTGGCGGAATAGTCGGCACGGAGTGTGGCATGTTCGGTCGGCTTGTAGACGAGGCGCGTGCCGCCGGTCCACAGGTCACGCTTCGAGACCTCGGTGAAGCCGTCATGGTCCGGATCGGTCGGGGAGACGTATCCGCGCACCCCATAGACCGTCGCCCCGAATGTCTGCGTGTGATTGGCGAAATTGAGCACGGCATTGCCGACCGGAGGCACGTCGTAGCCGTGCTCCTGACGGTTGATGTGCTCGTAGTTCAGCTCCAGTGAACCGCCGGTCGTGACGGGATCCTTCGAGATGATGTTGATGGCGCCGGCCACGGCTCCAGGCCCGTAGAGCGCGGAGCCACCGCCTTTGACCACTTCGATGTGATCGATGAGCGCGGTCGGAATCTGATCGATGCCGTAGATGCTGGCCAGGCCGCTGAGCACGGGATGCCCGTCCACGAGAATGCTCGTGTACCGCTGTTCGAGGCCGAGCATCTGCACTTGGCCAGCGTTGCAGTTCTGACACGTGACATCGACGCGGAGCCCCGTCTGGTACTGAATCGCGTCCGAAAACGTGCGCGCGGCGGTCTTGGCGATGGTGACGCTGGGCAGGACCTCGGTCCGCACCGCAATGTCTTCGATCGGGCGTGGCACGCCGGTTGCGGTCACAACGACTTCGCTGGACACGGCCGGCTGGAGCGTGACGTCGAGCGTGGTGCCGTCCGGGGGCACGTTGAGATCACGCGTCTCGGTTCGGAAACCGGAGAGCGACACGGTGACGGTGATCCGTCCGACACGGGGCGCCGAACTGGCGAGGCAATAGTGGCCGTCCTGATCGGTGACGACCACCGTGTCCGGCGGAACAGACACGGTGACGCCGACGAGCGGCTGCCCCGTGACATCGATCACGCGCCCATGCACGACGCACGCGGCATCGGGCGACTGCGGGGGCGCCGCCCTCGCATCGCTCGCATCGAGGAAGAGCCCGAGGACCAACAGCGAAACGACACACGCGGCCCGAGGCCAGCATGCCTTGCGTGAATTCACGACGTGATGTACCATGAGCCCCATAATGTAGCTCAAGCTACATCGCAGAACATTCAGATGTCAACCGCGACACATCACCGTCCGGTCGTGGCACGATTCACGGCTGGAGGAGCCCAGCAACCGCCCCGGCTGGAAGACACATCGTCACCGACGTGTCGCGCGGGAACGTCACCGCGACATCCCGCGACACTTGTCAGCCACGACGTTATGAAGTGGTGCCTGCGCCTCGGTCTTCCGCCGCCGGCGAAGTCCGCCCGTGCCGACCTGTAAGATTTCGAGTACAACCAGCGTTCAACAAGTACGCGCGTCGAGTCGCCCGCTCCCCAGCGAGCTCAATCCGGGAAGGGGGACGTTATGCCCGCGACGGAGCCGTCTCGGTCGGAATGCGACCCGCGAAGACGGTGGCTTCCTCGTAATCGTCTCGTTCCACGTCGGCGCACGCCGCGCGCCGGTCATGTCGCGGCGGCGATTCTCCTGGCCACGGTCTGCCTGCCTCCTGCCGTTCGCGCACAAGACGCGGACGATCCGCAGCGTCTGCTCGCGCAGGCCGAGCAATTGGCGTGGATGAAGGCGTGGACCAAGGCGGAGCCGATCTACGCTGAGGCGCAACGATTGTTCGAGGCGCGTGGCGATCGCCGCAACGCCCTCTACGCGGCAATCAACGTGCTGCGCGGCGAACTACCACGTCTCTCCGTGGCCGACGCCTCGATGCGCCTCTCCGAATACCTTGACGATCCGATCGCACAGACCGACGACGCGTTGCGGCTGCGCTGTCTCGTCATCAAGGGCGAAACCGACGAGGACCTCGATCCGAATCTGGCCGAGGCCTCGTGGAAGGCGGCGCTCGCGATCAGCGAGCGTGTGGGCGACGCCGGCTGGAGCAATCGCATCCGCGGCGAATTGGGCGTCGTCGCCTTTCAGTTAGGCGACATCAACGCGAGCATTGTGCAACTCACGCGCGCGCTGGCCGTCGCGCGGACGACCGGCGACGCGCCATCCCTCGTGCGCTGGCTGACGCTCTTCGGCGACGGCTACGTGCAATTGGGCCGTCCGCAGCAGGCCCTCGATTTCTACGATCAGGCCCTCAAGGCGGGCACGGCGATTCCAGGACTCCAGTTTCCGGAGATGACCGACGTCGGCAAAGGCACCGCGCTCGGGAAGCTCGGTCGCTTCTCGGAGGCGGAGCAACTGCTCGCGACGGCCCAGGCGGCGGCTGAACGGCAAGGCGCGCTCGGCTACGAGGCGACGCTGGACATGGCTTTGGCCGACTTGGCGATGGCACAGGAGCATCCGGACCAGGCGTTGTCGCGTCTGATCCGCGCCGCGGATTTCGCCCGACAATCCGGCGGTACGCGCCTGATCGCGGAGATTGACCTCGACATCGCTCGGCTGCAACGGCAGGCGCATCATCCAGCCGACGCCGATCGATCGCTTGAGCAGGGCATCGCCGCCGCGCGCGAGATGGCCGAACCCCTCCTGCTCCCGCGCCTGCTCGCGGAACGAGCCGATCTGCGCATGAGCGAGCGTCGGTATGCCGACGCTCGGAACCTCCTCGACGAAGCGAACGATCTCCTCGAAGGCCTGATGACGCACGTCAGCAGCCCGTGGGTGCGGAGCCGCGTGATTGGCGGCATGGACGATGTGTACAGCGCCCGCATCCGGCTCGAGGCTGCCTCCGAGCTGAATCCCCGCCGCGCGTTCCAGATCGTCGAGGACGCACGCGGCCGATCGCTGCTCGAACTGCTGCTATCGACGCCCGTTGCGAGCGCGGTCGCCAAATCGCCGGACATGCGAACGCGCGAGCGCGCGTTGTCCGCGTTGCAGGTGAAGCTGCTCCGCACCACGGCGCGATCCGATCGACAACGGTTGCTCGATCAAGTCTTTCTGGCCGAGGCGCAACTCGCGCCGATCTCGACGGAGCTGTTCAGTCGCACGCGGACCGGTCCGCGGCAGCCGCTGGCGTTGGCGGCTGTACAGCGAGCGCTTCGGCCGTACGAAGTCTTCGTGGAGTTCGCCCTTGCGAATCCGGCGTCGTGCAGCCTCGTGATCACGCATGACACCGCCCGCCTGCAACGCTTGTCGAGCCGCGCCGTGATCGAACCCGTGGTTGTGACGGTGTTGCACGCCGTGCGAGCGGGCACTGACGCGAGCGCCGACAACCACCGGCTGGCCGATCTCCTGCTGGCGCGGATGCCAGAACTGACGACGCATCAACGGCTCATCATCAGCCCGGACGGCGACTTGCATCAGTTGCCATTTGAATTGCTCATCGACGCATCCGGCACGCCGCTGTTGCGATCGCACATCGTGTCGTACGTGCCCTCGGGATCGGTACTGGCGATTCTGCGGAGACCGCAAGGCGTGAGGCCGACGCACATGGCGCTCGCCCTGGGCGCGTCGCCCGTGGCGACTGCACCGGTCGAGAAGACCGCCTTGGCGCCCACAAGCGCCACCATCTCGCGCGGCATCTACGACCTTGACGTCACGACCCTCGCCCCGCTGCCGTCCGCCGCCGACGAGGCGCGCGCCGTTGGCACGCTGCTCGATGCGTCACGGTCGACCGTCCTCGTGGGACCGGCGGCCACGGAACAAGCGGTGAAGCAGACGCCGTTGGAGGACTTCGAGGTCCTGCACTTTGCGGCGCACGGCGTCCTGAGCAAGAAGGTGCCGTCTCGATCCGCGCTGCTGCTCCGTCCTGCCGGCGACGACGACGGCTTGCTGCAGGCGGGCGAGATTCTCGAACTGCGTCTGCGCGCGGCGCTCGTGACGTTGTCCGCGTGCGACACGGGCGCCGGCGCCGTCCACGGTCAGGAGGGCGTGGCCAGTCTCGTCCGACCATTCCTCGCCGCTGGCGCGCACGCGGTCGTCGCGAACCTCTGGTCGGCGGACGATACATTCAGTCTGGCGCTGATGCGCGAGTTCTACACGCGCCTGGCGACGGGCACGGACGTCGCCGATGCGCTACGCGGCGCCAAGCTCACGATGCTCGATCGATTCGGGCCGCAGGCCCTACCGAATCTCTGGAGTGGTGTCCTGGCGTACGGTGACGGCGCAGCCGTCATCCACGTCGCCGCGCGTCCCGGGAGGTAGAGGAGCCCGCACATGGCGACGATCACGCCCCTCACCGAGTCTGCGCGCCGCGATGTCTTTCAACGCGTGCTCACCATCATCGATCGGAAGTTCATGGGACCTCCGGTCGACCTGCCGGCGCTGAAAGCGCGGCACGAACAAGCCGTCGTCGGCAGCGAGATGCCGGAGGCTTTCGAGCAGGCGCTCACGAACCTGCTGAAAGATCTCGGCACGAGCCACACGGGCTGTTTTCACGAAGGCCGTCCACGCGTCGCGGGACGCGTGGCGATTGCGGCGACGTTCGCAAAGGTGGAGACGGCCGATGGCATGCGGTGGGTCTTTCAGGATGTCCATCCGGCTGGCGTGGCCGCGCGCGCGGGCGTACGGTCCGGCGACGTGCTGCTGATGATCGACGGCCAGGACATGCGTCCTCCTGATGCCGTGCCGTTCTCACTCGGACAGACGTACGCCTTCACCATTCGCCGGGCTGACGGCGCCACCGCGTCGGCGACGATGGCGGTGCCGGGGTCGAGGGAGAAGCAGCGGCCGATCGTCGTCCCCGATCAGGTCGTGACCACCTCCAAGCCACGCGACGACGTCGGCGTCGTCCGCATCAGCATGTTTCCCGGCGTGCTCGGGATGGACGTGGCGCGCGACATCAGCCGTGCCACGGCGGAGCTGCAGTGTCCGAAGCTCGTGGTCGATCTGCGCGGCAATACCGGTGGCGGCATCGGCTGCTTGCGGGTCATGAGCCATCTCTGCCCGGATCGACGGGGCGTCGGCTACAGCCTGGGCCGCGCGGCGGCACAGAAGGGACTCACGAAGGACCGCCTGCCGTCGTTCGATCGCATTCCGTCTTCCAAATGGGGCGTGATCCCGCTCGCCGTGAAGTTCGCGACTGCGAGCCGATCGGTGGCCGTCTTCACGGAGGCCCTTGGACCGCAGGCCCACCACGGCCATGTCGCCGTGCTCGTGAACGAGCATTCGGCGAGCGCGGCCGAGATGATCGCGGGGTTCGTGTCCGAGTACCGCCTCGCCACGCTTGTCGGCACGAAGACCGCCGGCCGCCTCGTGGCGACCAGTGCCTTCACGGTCGGCCACGGCTATCGCATCGCGATTCCCGTGGCCGCGTACTACACGTGGCAGGGGCGGAATCTCGAAGGCGTCGGCGTGACGCCGGACATCGAAGAACCGTTTTCGGCCGAGGCTGTCTGGCACGGGCACGATCCGCAACTCGATCGCGCGCTGGCCTGCCTGTCGTGACCTGAGCCCCGAATGTCGTGCCATGACACCGCATTACCCCCTCCGGCTTCTCGATGAGCGCGGCCAGCCGCTCGACGAGCGTGTGGAGCGCGTGCTGGTCGCACTGGTGCCGCGGTTTCAGCGTGCGTATCCCGTCTTTCGCGACGACGCCTCGCTCGTCGACGCGCTCGAAGAGGCCGGCCGGCGCATCGTCAAACGCGAGGCAGAGGCCGGCCCAATCGAACACCTGCACGGGTACGCCTGGGTCACGCTGCGCAGCATCGGCACCTCACGGCTGCGACGTGGATCTGGCCAGTTGGCGCAGCACACGCTCGAGCCCAATGTGAGCGCCTCCGCGCTCGACGGTGTGGCGGCCACGTTTGGGACGGTCGAGCAGGTGGAGCATCAGGTCCTCCTCCGGGAGGTGTTCGA
This sequence comes from Vicinamibacterales bacterium, assembly GCA_035550595.1. GTDB lineage: Bacteria > Acidobacteriota > Vicinamibacteria > Vicinamibacterales > SCN-69-37 > CALFMR01. The sequence goes on along the minus strand of DASZOV010000120.1, from coordinate 10,263 downwards.
ACACCTGACGCCCGACGAGCGCATGGTCTGCATCTGGAAGAAAGCCGGTTTCTCCAGTCACGAGATTGCCGCGCGTCGCGGCACGACGCCAGGTGCGATCGACACTCTGTTCGCCCGCACGAAGCAAAAAGTGAGGCGGCTGCTGGGTCTGTCGTCCGAGGCGCCCGCTCACACGAGCCGCCGCGCGCTCGCGACGGACGGCGACGGCCGCGCGTTTCCGACGCGTCATGACGACGCGTTCGAGAGCTCCGATGACGAATAGACCGGATGCGGCCGCGCCGCGTGCCTTCGTCGCGCGCGATGAACTCGACGCGCTCTTCGGCGCCGCGAATCCGAATCCCGCGCGGATTGGATGCCCGTCGCCCGACGTCCTCGCGGCGTTGGCGCGGCGCGAACGCCCGATGGACGATCCGGCGTACGCGCATCTGGCGGACTGTTCGCCGTGCTACCAGGCGTTCAGACGCCTGCAGGACGACGTGCCGGCGAACTTCACGTCGGCCGCGCGCCGCGCGGGGACCACCTGGTGGGTTGCTGCGGCGGCGCTGGCGCTCGTCGTCACCGGCGTCTGGTGGTGGCGCAGCGCCAACCCCGCGAACATGTCGAACGCCCAGACGCCGATAGTCACCGCAGCGCGCCTCATCGTGGACCTGCGTCCGTACGCCGTGTCGCGCAGCACCGACACCTCGGCAACGGTGCCGCCACTGATCCTGCCGGCGAGCCGATTGGATCTCACCATCCTCCTGCCGACAGGCGCGGAGCCCGGGTCGTACGACGTACGCCTCGTGGACGGATCGTCACGATCGCTGGCGGCGGCATCAGGGCCAGCCGAGATTCGCGACTTCGTTACGACGCTGACCACGACGCTTGATCTGCGTGCCGTCCCGCCGGGAGCATATCGCCTCGATGTACGTCCGCGAGGGGACAGTTGGCGTTCGTTTCCCGCCACCGTACGGTAACGTGGCGAACGATAATCTCGAGTGACTCGGTCGTCGCAACAGCTACTCCGGAGCATTCATCCGGAGAACAGCGGCCACACCCAATCATTGACCAGCAATCCGATCGCTCCAGCGACCGCCGCCATCAGGATCGATCGGGTAATCGCCTGCTTGATGGAAGCGTCATCGATCAATTTGCGAACCAGTGGAATGTTGACGAGAAGACTGGTCAGACTGGAGAGCACGACGCCGTTGATGCCGGTCTGCATCGACAATTCGTGCTGCCGAATCAGGCTGGCGGCGGCGGCAATCGACGATCCACTCGAGAGCAGGCCGCCGGCCATGCTGACGAAATAGAAGCTCGACGACCCGAAGTGGCGCTCCGCGAGCGCGCCGACGACGTTCAAGAGGAGAAAGACCAGCCCGAACTTCAACGCCGCCGACAGACTGAATGGGGACTCCAGCGTTAGCGCCACATGCCCATCAATGGCCGGCGACGACGGCTGGCGCAACCAGAGGAGCCCGCTGACGGCCATCATCGCGCCGAGGGGCAGGGCGCAGTAGGCCGCCGCAATCGGCACGAAGACGGCGACGATCAGCGCGTTGCGAAGCGCCATGGCGACGGTCGTCAGCAGAATGCCGCGGTAGACGACCGGCAGCAGGACGGCGTTGTCACGCAGCCGTCCGGCCAGTTCCACGACGACCTTGCGGCTGTTCACCAGACCGCCGAAGAAGGCGGTGATCTCCATCCCGCGCGGCCCCAAGACACGAAGCAGGATGTAGTTGACGAAGCCGATCGCGGCAATGAGGACGACGCTCGCCCAATTCTCTCGTGGAGCCACCAACCGCCATGGGTCAACCGGTTCGACCGGAAGGACCGGAAGCACGATCACGGTGAGAATCGCGAGCAGAATCGCGGACCGTAGCTCCTTATCGGTCAGTCCGCTGACGAAGCCCGAGATGGGTTGCTTCCAGGCAAGTAGCGCCGCCGTGACGATGGCCACGACGGCCGGTGTGAAGTTGTGCCCACGACCCGTCAGGAAGCCACAGAAGGTGACCAGCATCAACGCGACCGATGTCGTGAGGGCCATCTGCTGGTGCCGAGCCATCTCGCGCCAGTTCATCAGCACGGTGACGAGCCCGGCAAAGGGCAGGACAATCCAGGCGTAGACCTCGCCCGCCAGGCCCGCGAGACAGCCAAGCAGCGACATCAGCGCAAACGTCCGCACGCCAGTCTTTCGGCTGTGCTCGCGTTCGAGTCCCACGAACACGCCCACCGCGACGGCGATGGCGAGACGGACTAGCGTGGGAAAGAAGGGCCAGCCCTGCGGACTTGCGAGAGTCGATGCGTTCATCATCCTCGCGTGTCAGCGTCGGCGAGAGGCAACCGCACGAACCGCACCGACGCGGGAATTTAGCGTAGCGTCCGAACAGACGCGGAAACTCGCATCCTATCAGAACGTTCCGACCATGCGACGCGTTGCCACCGAGGCGAGAATCGGGCGGAGTTCAGCGTTCGACGTGGCCTTGTGACCGCGTCGTCTCCTGCATAGTCGTCTCTCCAACAGCCGGCTCTGCCAACGCACGTACTACAGAAGGTCCACTAGCGTGACGCCAATCGCCAAGCCAGCGTAAAAGTACGCCTCGTCGGACACCGTCTGGACGAGATTCTGTGCCGACGCGATGGCATCGCGCGGCTCGAACGGTTCGACGACGTTGAGCGCCTCCCGAAATGCCTTGCGGGCGCGTTCGAGTTCCAGGTGCTGCTTCGCGATGCGCTCGATCGCCATCGCGATCTCGCCGTCGTTCGGCACGAACACGCCGCGAGTGGGGACGACCCAGCGCGCGAGCGCGCCGAACTCCGCCAACGCGCGCGCCGCGCCCCCGATGTGAGCGCCATCGGCGTCTGCTTTCGCCTGACCCGCCGCCTCAATCAGCCAGGTGAGTGTCGGTGAGAAGTTGTTGGCCTTTGCGGAACGCGTACGTGACATGTCGCCTCCTGCCGGCGCACGAGCGCTGAGAAACGGTTGAGTGGCGCACCGTGTGCGAGAAGGAGCCTCGGTCGAGCCGTGTATGACAACTCGACCTCATGCGCGTGGGACGCGCACGCGCTCAGGAAGAGCGGTGCAGGAATCGCTTCCGGAAATATACGTCTGCTTGGGAATCCGAGCAAGTTCGCGAGCGACGAAGGCTTACGCCGCCGAGCGTCGTCCTCGCAAGTCGTACGGCCGAATCAACACGTCCGCGGAGAGTCCAAGCCCCTCGTGCAGACGCCGAATCATGTCGATCGTGAGGGCACGCCGGCGGTTCAGCACCTCGGCGACGCGCGCCCGACTGCCGATGAACGGCTCGAGATCGCGTCGCGTGAGCCCGCGACTCTCCATGTGATAGCGCAGGGCCTCGATCGGGTCCGGCGGTTCGATCGTGTCAGCCTGCTCTTCGTACCGCTCAACCAGCACCGTCAGCACATCGAGCCGATCGCCGTCCGGTGTGCCGGGCCGTGCGCCCATCAGGCGCTCGATCGCCTTCAGCGCTGCGCGGTGATCGGCCTTGGTCTTGATGGGACGAATCTGCATGGCGTTCTCCTCCGCTAGACCGTGGCGACGTCGATGCGATCGTACTGCGCGTGCGTGCCGATGAAGCGGACATAGCACACGCCGTAGGGGTAGTTGATCGCCACCACGAGGCGATAGCGATTCCCCTTGATGTTGAACACGACGCGGTCGCCGCCGACGAGGCTCGCCGTCGCGTAGATCTGCTTGATGACGGCCGGCGAGGTCCAGCGCGCGCGTTTCGCGTCGTGGTACCACGCCCGAAGGGGCTGCTCGGCATCGGGATGTCGCGCCCAGAAGTCCCGCAGCGTCCGCCGGGCGATGATGCGCACGTAAGCTGAGTATAGCGCGCTCCCGCCGTGGGAGCAACGCCGCCGCCCGCACCACTCGACGTCGAGCGATCGTGGTCCGCGCGCTGTGGCTTGCACCGTTCAGGTCGCGGACGCCCGTCCAGCCCGCGGCTCGGACCGTCCTTGCCTCGTCGCCATTCCTCACGCGACTTGGGACTTGGCCCGTCCGCCCGACGCTTCCAGCGAGCCCGACGCCGAAGGCCCTCGGCCGCCGTAGACACGTGCTCGCGTCCACTTGACGCTTGAGGCCGCACCGTTCGGATCAGTACACGGTGCAGGGCGAGCGACGCAGCTACGCGCAGTTGCGCCCGGTCGCCGATCCGCAGGCCACGGAGCGCATCCGCGACCTGATCCTCGACGCCTATCGCCAGCACGAGGCGGCGCTTGCCGAGTCCGCGTAAGGCTCGTCGCCGGAGCGTCTCGCATCGCGCGGGGCGCTCCGGCGCGCGTGGTTCGCCCGCATGCGAGCGGTATTGCTCTCGTCTTCACCCGCGCGTGAACGGCCCGGATCGAACGAACAGCAGAAGCAATTCCTCTGTGATGCGCTTCTTGAGCAGATCGCGTGCGCGGCGAAACGCCGCCATCTGTGCGGCAGCATCGGCGGGCACGGCGGGATCGGGGACGCTCCAATGCAGGTACTTGTAGGCAAGCGGAAACACTGGGCAACGCTCATGGCGTTATCGCACACGGTGACGACGTACTGAATCGGCTGACCGAGGAATTCCGCCACGTGTTTGGAAACCTGCCGCGAGATGTCCACTCCCGCGTCGCGCATGACCGCGATCGCCAGAGGATTCACGCCCTTGGGATTCAGGCCGGCACTGAGCGCTGTGACCTGTTCATCAGCGAGTTGTCGCAACCAGCCCTCCGCCATTTGGCTGCGTGCGGAGTTGCCCGTGCAGAGGAAGAGCACCTTGATGTCGGTCACTGAAATGACTCGCTTCAACGTGTCGGGCGTTCAGAGGCTTCCGGTGCGGGCTGGGAGACGGCCGCACCGCCGAGTTCAAGATCGATCGCGAACTTGTGCGGGAGATCGGTGGCCCTGATCGCTCGCGCGGCCGTCGCCACATCGTAGGTCACACGGCGGAACGTCACGTGAACGTCCGTCGAGATATCGATCAGCGCATAGCACGCACGCGGGTCAACACGGCGGCGCGCAGCGCCGTGGAGCGGATGCTGAAGCGTGCCGACGAACTGGGTCACACGGCGCCCGATCACTACCTGTGGTGCGCGAATCAGCATCACAAGTTCGACCCGACGAAGCCGGCGAGCAAGTGGGACACGGCCTGGCGGTCATTGCGCGATGCGGCCGGCCTGCCGGGTTTTCGGTTTCACGACTTGCGGCACACGGTCGTGACGGACTTGCTGGAGGCCGGCGAACCCGAGCACGTCATCGAGGCCGTGACCGGACATCTGTCGCGGAGGATGCTGGAGCACTATTCCCACCAGCGACTCAAGGCCAAGGGGCAGATGCTCGCGCGGATGGAAGAGCGGCGGAACAAGGGAAAAGCGGGATGATCCGTGGTTCCGGCAGGCATGTTGTCAAGTTTTATTGCGACAAAACTTGACAACTGTCTTCCCGTGCCCCGTCATCGAATCGAGCTGGATAGCGTGATTTGCCTCGAAATATTCATTTGCCTATAATAGGCAACTAGCATGAATGAGGCAACTCTCGTCCAGTCGGCGTCACGCTTGCTTCAGGAACGTCTGCCCGATGGTTGGACGCAGCGCATCCGCCTGGAGGCGCGGGCAGGTCGGCCTGACGCCATCCTCGACGTGACCGGGCCCGACGGAACGAAGGCCCGCCTGCCGGTCGAGACGAAGGCGCAGCTCGTCCCTCGGGCCGTCGCGGACATCAAGGCACGATTGGAGGCAGACGCGTCCACCCCGGCGCTTGTGGTGTCCACGTTCTTGACGCCGAGCACGCGAGACCGACTTCGGGCGGCGAACCTCAATTTCCTCGATCTCACCGGAAACGTGCGCTTGGTGCTCGCGCGTCCAGGATTGTACGTGGAGACCCGCGGAGCCGATGTCGATCCGTCGCCGAAACGCCAGCCTGGCCGGTCCCTGCGAGGACCCAAGGCCGCGCGGATCGTGCGCACGTTGTGCGACGTCAATCTCCCGCTTTCCATCTCCGACCTGGCCGACAGGGCCAAGGTCGATGTCAGCTATGCGTCGCGACTGGTGGAATGGCTGTCGCGGGAAGCCCTGCTCACCCGCAAGCCTCGCGGCGCCGTGGAATCCATCGATCTTCCAGCGCTGATTCGTCGTTGGGCCCAGGACTACGCCGTATTGAAGGCGAACGATGCTCGCAGCTTCCTGGATCCCCGAGGGATCGAGAACCTCGTTCGCAGTGTCTCGGACGGCAAAGTCCGCGGGCGCTATGCGATCACGGGCTCTCTCGCCGCGAACCGTATCGCGCCGATTGCGCCGGCCCGACTGGCCATGCTGTACGTCGACGATGTCGATCGCGCGGCATCACGTCTGGGGCTCAGGCCGACTGAGGCCGGGACGAATGTGATGCTACTCACGCCGTTCGACGAGGTGGTCTTCGAGAGAACGTGGACGGACAAGGGGGTGACGCTGGCCGCGCCGAGCCAAGTGGCCGCGGATCTGTTGACCAGCCCAGGTCGCGCGCCGAGCGAGGCCGAAGCGATTCTCGAACGACTGGAGAAGAAACGCGCGTGATCGTGCCGCTGTACGTTGCCGCTCGGGAAGTGCTGTTCGATGCGCTCGACGCGCTGGGTGAGCAGCGTGAGGCGTTGATTCTCGCCGGTGCGCAGGCCATTTATGTGCATACCGGGTCGGCTGATCTGGCCGTCGCGGAGTTCACAACGGACGGTGATCTCGTCGTGGATCCCGCGCATCTAAGAGCCTCGCCGCGGCTGTCAGCCGCGATGGAGGCGGCACGTTTCCATCCGGGGCGCCAGCCCGGAAGCTGGCTCCGTGAGCACATCGTCGAAGGCATTGCGACCACGATCCCCGTCGATCTCCTCGTGCCGGAGGCGGTCGCCGGGCCGGGACGGCGAGCCGCGCGCCTTGGCGATCACGGTGATCGCGCGGGCCGACGAGTTCGCGGATTGGAGGGTGCGCTGATCGAGCACGCGATGGTCCGCCTGACGGCGCTCGACGCGAGCGACCCACGCGCGTTCGACATCCGTATCGCTGGACCCGGCGCGCTGCTCGTCGCCAAGCTACACAAGCTGGCGGACCGGAGTCGAGAACCGGAGGCGAAGCGGCTCAAGGACAAGGACGCGCTCGACGTCCTCCGTCTGCTTCGAGCGATACCGATCGAGCAGTTGGCCGCGAGCCTTCAACGGCTGCAGCACGAACCGTTTTCAAGCGAGGTCACACGCGAGGCGATTGAGCACCTGCACGCGCTCTTCGGCAACGTCGACACGCCAGGAACGGCGATGGTCGTCAGAGCGACCGAGGGGCTCGAAGATCCCCGCGCTATCGCCGAGTCGTGCGTCGCCCTTACTGACGAACTGATCCGCGCGCTTCGCTAGCATGCACCCGCAAGTGGTCGCGCCAATTGTGATAAGGCTGTGATAGAAGGCCCTCGAAACCTCGGCTCCCAGAGCAACTGATGCCAGACTGGGAACCGATCACAGCACGGCTTGACGGCATGGCGAAGCGGTTGCTCAATGAGTAACTCAACCCTGTTGATGGACCAGTCCGCATTCACTGGCGTGTTCTGCGCGCGGCCCCAAAACTTCGCGTGGTTTCTGGGCGCCGGTGCATCGAGAGCGTCTGGATTGCCGACGGCCGTCGACATCCTGTGGGACCTGAAGAGGCGCTATTACTGCCAGGAAGAAAGCCAGGACGTCTCGCGGCAGGACATCCAGAACGCCGCCGTACGAGTCCGCATTCAGGCGTTCATGAGTTCGAGGGGGTTCCCGCAGCCGGGTGCAGAGGGCGAGTACGCGGCCTATTTTGAACAGATCTTCGGCGCGGACAAGGAGCGCCAGCGTAAGTACATCAACGCGATCCTTTCCGAAGACAAAGTGACGTTGTCTGTTGGCAACCGTGTGCTGGGCGCCCTGATGGCATGCGGCTTATGCCGCGCGGTGTTCACAACAAATTTCGACAGCGTTGTCGAGAAATCACTTGCCACGGTGGCGAACCAATCGCTCTCGGCCTACCACCTCGAGGGCTCTGCGGCTGCCGTGAACGCTCTCAACAACGAGGAATATCCGCTCTACGTCAAACTGCATGGCGATTTCCGCCACGACAGCCTCAAGAACCTGCCGGCCGATCTCGCCACGCAGAACGAAAGTCTTTCGGCAACGCTTGTGAACGCTGCCAATCGGATGGGGTTCATCGTCGCCGGATACAGCGGTCGCGACGCAAGCGTCATGCAGATGTTCCACGGCGCACTCGCTTCCCACAACCCCTTTCCACACGGCCTGTTCTGGACCGGCATAAAGGGGTCGCCTGTTCCCGCGCCGGTTGAAGAACTCCTCAATCAGGCAACTGCGAAGGGCGTTAACGCGCACTACGTACCGATCGAGACATTCGATGCGCTCCTGCTGCGGCTGTGGCGCAATCTCGACGCGAAGCCAGACCATCTCGACAAGGAAGTGCGTAAAGGCCGCCTGACAGCGGTCAACATTCCGCTGCCCGCGGCTGGTCAGGCGACGCCGGTTTTACGCCTCAATGCTCTTCCGATCCTTACCCTTCCCGGCCGCTGTCAAACCCTAAACCTACGGCAGCCCGTTGACTGGCCGGGTCTGCGCGCGATCGAGCGCAGGTCTCGCGGCGCGCTGATTCTCACGCGCGCCGATAGTGTTCTTTGCTGGGGGACCCAGGAGAGCATCCGCGCCATGTTCGGCGAATCCCTCGTCTCAACGGGGTCCGCCGATCTGCCAAAGAACTTCGCGCTGCCAGGCAATCAATACATCGCAGGCTTTCTCGAATCCGCCTTGACGAAGGCGCTGGCGCGCAACAAGCCGCTCCAGGCCAAGACGACGCGCTATGAGTCCCTGCTCATCGCTGACGGGCAGCCTGAATCTCGCGAGGCCCTGGCCCCGATTGCCCAGATCGTGGGTAGTGCAACATCGGGAAGGGTTCCGGGCCTGAAGGCGCCGGCCACCGACGAGTTTCCCGAGGAGGATGTCACGTGGGCCGAAGCCGCGCGCATTTCGGTCGAGTACAAGAACGGCCGTGCCTGGCTGCTTATTGATCCCGATATTTGGATTACGCCCAAGCGCGCCCGTAAGGACGCCGCCACATTCCTCGACGGACGGCGCGCCGACCGCTTCAACGCCAAGTACAACAACCTGCTCGACGCTTGGATCAAGGTCATTCTCGGAACGCCGGAGCGCGGCATCGAAGTGACAGTGCAGCCCTTCGACGCCGACAATGAAACCGAGAATCCGCAATTCCGGCTGGGTTCACGAAGCGCATACGCGAAGGGGAGGACGCGATGACAGGGAGCGAACTGTCGGGCTACAGCACGCTGCCGGAGCCCGAGTTGCTCTTTGCCAACAAGAAGCTGCACAAGCATCCTCTCGTCGGTATTCTCAAACACGGCCCCTACAGCGTCCAGCTGGGAACGCCGAGCCAATTGAGGCTCGCGCTGCTGGCCCCGAAGGCCGAACTGCGCCGCCTGCAAAGTCTCCTGCAGGAGCTCGACCGCAAGGCGGTGCCGCGAGAAGCGAAGAACTACTACCCAGAATATCCGGGTTTCGAGAAAGCCTTCCGCATCCGCGTTGCCAATCCCGATCCGCGCGTGGTCATCGAACTTCCGGCGAGCCTAGATGTTCACGCGAAGACAGGTGCGAAGATCGACCTCGCCCGTGAGCTGTTCGATTGCATCGCACGCCTCAACAGTGTGCGCAGCTTGTTTGATGTTGCGCTCATTTACCTTCCAAATTCATGGTCAGCCTGCTTTGAAGGCGAGAGCTTCGACCTGCACGATTACCTGAAAGCATTCTGTGCCCCGTCGAACATTCCGATACAGATTACGAACCAGGCAAGTTTCGATCGGAGTTGCCGTGCAAACGTCATGTGGGGGCTCAGCGTCGCTCTTTACGCAAAGGCGGGCGGCGTGCCGTGGAAGCTCGCCGGCTTGCGCCAGGACGAAGCCTTCGTCGGAATCAGTTACGCAATCAAGTAGGGCCTGGCGGCACTCTCTACACGACCTGCTGCAGCCAGGTCTTTGATCCCGATGGCACCGGCTTTCGGTTTGTTGCGTACGACACGCGCGAGTTCACGCAGGACGAGCGCCGCAACCCCTATCTGTCGTACTGGGAGATGCAGTCGATCCTGTCGCGAAGTCTCGAGATCTATCAGAGCGGACACTTCGGGCGCGTGCCGCAGAAGATCACCATCCACAAGAACACCGCGTTCACGGAAGAGGAGACACTGGGTGCACTCGACAGCTTTCGCGAAGGAACGGAGGTTGAGCTGGTCCAGATTGTC
>DASZOV010000119.1:0-5444 GCA_035550595.1 Vicinamibacterales bacterium | reverse complement strand
TCGGACCGATACGTGTGGCCGCGCGCCTCGAGCGCCTGAATCATGTCGACCATCGCGCGCAGGTTGACCTCGTCGGTCGCGCGCGGACGTTCTTCGGCCGGCTCGATGCCGAGCGCCGCCGCGTCCTCGCGAAACGCCGCGATGTAGCGGTCGGTGTACTCGCGCAGCGACACGCCCGCCTCGCCCGCCGCTCGGATCGTCTTGTCGTCGACGTCGGTGAAGTTCGTGACCTGGCGGACGTCGTACCCCTCGAGGTATTTCATCGTGCGGCGCAGCACGTCGAGGCTCACGAAGGTGCGGAAGTTGCCGATATGGCCGCGCGCGTAGACCGTCAGTCCGCACGTGTACATCCGCACCGTCCGGCCGTCGGCGGGGGTGAACGGCTCTTCGGATCGACTCAGCGTGTTGTAGAGACGCATCGGCATCGGCGATGTGGGGAAACGGGCCGGCCGCGCGATGCGACGGCCGGCGAGATCAGGGCGTGCCCGCGGGCAGTGGCCGGCGCACGGTCGACGTTCGGCCGGCACACGACGCTGCGACTTCGATTTCAGCCGGCGTCGCCGCGAACAACACGTCGACTGGCGTGTCGCCGTCGCCGGCGACTTCGTCGACGGCCTGATCGACGAGGCGCGCGAGCGCGGCGCCCTCTCCTTCGCCGGCGCCCGCCAGCTCCATGTACCGGCTCGCGACTTCGGCCGCCAGACGCCGGAACCGTGCGTCGGACGGCACCTGGAGGGTGAACGACACGGGAGACATGGACCGCACGATTCTAGCCCGGATCACACGTCCATGTGGTCGAAGAGGGCCGCCGCCTCGGCCACGTCGCGGCCCATCTGCTCGCGCAAGGCCTCGAGGCCGTCGAAGCGGATCTGCCCGCGCAGCCACTTGACGAACGCCAGCCGCAGCGTCTTGCCGTAGAGCGCGTGCTCGCCGTCGAGCAGGTACGCCTCGACGGTCGGCCGCCCGTCGCCAATCGTCGGCCGCACGCCGACGCTCGTGACCGCGCGATGGCATGCGCCGTCGACGATCGCAATCGACGCGTAGATGCCGTCAGCGGGCAGCAGTTCATTCGCGGTCTGCAGATTCGCCGTCGGAAAGCCGAGCCCGCGTCCGCGGCCGTCCCCGTGCTCGACCGTGCCCTCGATCGTGTAGTGGTGTCCGAGCAGCGATCCGGCCTCGTCGACACGGCCCTCCTGGACGAGATGCCGGACGCGTGTGCTCGAGACGACGAAATCCTTGTAGCGCACCGGATCGATTTTCTCGACGCGGAACCCGCGGTCCTCGCCGAGCGCGCGGAGCAGCGTGAACGTGCCGGATCGATCGCGACCGAACAGGAAGTTGGCGCCGACCCACACTTCGGCCGCGCGCAGCCAGTCGACGATGACCGTCTCGACGAAGAGCTCCGGCTCCCAGCGCGACAACTCGTGCGTGAAGCGGACGACGGCGACGGCCTCGAGTCCCGCGCGCTGGAACGCGGCGAGCTTCTGGTCGAGCGTCATGAGCAGCGGCGGCGCCTTGTCGGGCCGCAGCACGCGCGGCGGGTGTGGATCGAAGATCATGACGGCCGACGTGCCGCCACGCTCGCGCGCGCGGCGCCGGACTTCGTCGACGAGCTGCTGATGTCCGCGGTGCAGGCCGTCGAAGTTGCCGAGCCCGACGACGGGACTCGGCCACTTCGGCCGCGGCGAGTCGGGAAAATACGCTACCTGCATGACGTCATGTTATGCGCGCCGCTCACGCGGCCGGCACGTCGAGACGCAGGCCGTCATAGGCCAGCATCACGCCGGGAGGCAGCGCCGCCGAGGTGACCGCATGTCCCAGATCGTGTGCGATGTGCGTCAGATACGTCTGAGCCGCGCCGATGCGGCGCGCCGTTTCGATCGCCTCCGCGACGGTGAAGTGCGTCGGGTGTGGCTCGTGACGCAGCGCGTCGATGACGAGCGTGTCGAGGCCGTCGAGCAGCGCGAACGAGGATTCGGGCACGGCACTGCAGTCGGTGAGATACGCGAACCGGCCGACGCGAAAACCCAGGATGGACCAGCGCCCGTGCGCAATCGGCACCGGCACGACGGTCTGCCCGCCGATGGCGAACGGCCCGTCGATCGGCACGAGTTGCAGATCCGGCACGCCGCCGGCCGCGGGCTTCCCCACCTCGAAGGCGTAATGAAAGATGCGGCGGATGTCGTCGAGCGTCTCCGCGCGGCTGTAGATCGGCATCGTCTTGCCGCTCATCGCATTGAACCGACGCACGTCGTCCAAGCCCATGATGTGATCGGCGTGCGCGTGCGTGAGGCAGATCGCGTCCACGCGGCGGATGCCATGCGTGAGCGCCTGCGTCCGCAAGTCGGGCGACGTGTCGACGAGCACGCGTGTGTCGTCATCGCACTCGAGATAGATCGAAGGCCGCAGGCGGCGATCGCGAGGATCGGCAGACGAGCAGACCGCACAATCACAGCCGATGGCAGGCACGCCGTGCGAGGTGCCGGTGCCGAGAAAGAGAACACGCACGAACGTTGGATGCTAGCATGAGCGCGCGATCGCACTGGAGCGAAGCCCCGTGGCCAGACGTCCGAAATCCCGCACTGCCCCGCGTTCATCCACGGTTCGCCAACCGCGCCGCCAGCCGTCAACGCCGAAACGGAAGGGGACGAAGTCGCCGGCTCGCGCGGCTCGCGCTGTGGCCCGGCTCGCCGAGATCATGCGCGTCCTGCGGTCGCCGCACGGCTGCCCGTGGGACCGCGAGCAGTCGCACGAGAGCCTGCGCGGACATCTGATCGAAGAAGCGTACGAAGCCGTCGATGCCATCGACCGTGGCGAGAACGCGGACCTGTGCGGCGAGCTCGGCGACGTGTTGCTCCAATGCGTCTTCCACGCGCAGATCGCGAGCGAGGCCGGGCGATTCGATCTAGCCGACGTCGCGAACGCGATCGCGCAGAAGCTGATTCGCCGGCACCCGCACGTGTTCACGGCGAGCGGGCGGCCGCTCTCGGCCGCAGTCCGGCGCCAGCGCCAGACGACCTCAGGCGGCGTGCGCGAGCAGTGGCAACGCATCAAGGCCGGCGAGCAGGCCGCGGCCGGCGTCGAACGGCACCTGCTCGCGGGGCTGCCACGCGCGCTGCCGGCGCTGCTCCGCGCGCAGAAGATCGGCGCGCGCGCGGCCGAGGTCGGATTCGACTGGCCCGACGCCCGCGACGTCCTCTCGAAGATTGACGAAGAAGTCGCCGAGCTCCGAGCCGTCGTCGCTGATGCCCACGGCCATACAGATCAGCGCGCGGTCGTCGACGAGATGGGCGACGTGCTCTTCTCGATCGCGAACCTCGCGCGCAAGCTGGGCGTCGAGCCCGAGCAGGCGCTCGCCCAGGCCAACGACAAGTTCACGCGCCGGTTCAACGCCGTCGAGACGCGGCTCGCGGCCGAGGGCATCGACGTACACGATGCCGGACTCGACGTGCTCGAAGCGGCATGGACGGCCGTCAAGGCGACACCCACGTCCGCATCCGCCACGTCCGGCCCGACATCGCGCGCACGCGCAGCTCGCGGCCGTCGGTCTCGACGCTGACCGCGCCGTCCGTGTCGGTGCGGAACACTTGCGCTCCACCGCGTACGAGCTGGTCGACGACGTCAGGCGCGGGATGGCCGAAAAGATTGGCGCGGCCGGCGCTGACGAGCGCGACGGCGGGGCGATAGGCATCGACGAAGGCCTGCGACGTCGCTGTGCGGCTGCCGTGGTGCGCGACCTTCAGGACGCGCAGCGGCCAGCGCGGGTCGGCTGGCGGCAAGGCGCGTTCGACCTCCGATGACACGTCGCCCGTGAGCAGCAGTTCGGCTCGTCCGTAACGGAACCGCAGCACGATCGAGTCGTCATTGCGGACGCGCTGCCGTTCCCAGTCGGGCGGCCCAGGATTGAGCACGTCGACCTCGACGCCGCCAGTCTCGACACGATCGCCGGTCTGCAGTTCCCTCCATGCGACGTGCTGCGTGCGTGCCTCGTCGTGCAGCCGTTGACGTTCGATATTTGGCGGCACGGGAATGCCCTCCCAGATTTCCGCCGGACGAAAATTTCCGGCAACCGAGATCGTCCCGCCGATGTGATCGAGATCCGCGTGCGTGAACGCGAGCCGATCGAGATGGCGAACACCCAACGCCCAGAGCGCGGGCGTGACAACGCGATCGCCGACGTCGAGATCGCCAGCGGAACCACCAGCATCGACGAGCCAGGACCGGCCGCCTGGAAATTGAATCGACAACGCGTCGCCCTGGCCGACATCGATCATCGTGAGCCGGAGCCAACCGGCGGCCGGCGACCTGCCGGTGCCGATCGGCTCGAACGCGACAACGACAGCCGCGCACGCGAACACGATGATGGCCACGAAGCGGAGACGACGACGATCGGCCGCCGTCGCGAGCGCCAACACGCCTGCGCCGAAGAAGAGACCAATGACGAGCCAAGCGGGCGGAGGCACACGCCAAGACAGCCACGACACGACGTCGACGAGTGAGGCGGATCCCAGGAGCGCGCGGACCGCCAGATGCGTCACGAGAACCGCCGGATATGCGAGTGCCGGCGTCCAGACGCCGACGACGAGCGCGCCGAGGCCGGCGATCTGGATGACGGCCATCATCGGAATGGCGATGAAGTTCAGCACGAGTCCGGCCACGCCGACACGCGTGAAGACGGACGCGCTGACGGGAAGGATCGTCAGCTCGGCGGCGATCGTCGCGGCGAGGAGCGCGACGCCGGGCTGAATCCAGCGCCGAACGCGCTCCGGTACGCGAGCCGGCACCCACGCCATCATGCGACGATGCAGCGGACTCGCCATCACGATGATGCCGAGCGTGGCACCGAAGGACAGCCAGGCGCCGACATCGATGACGGCCAGCGGATCGCCTACGACAATCACGAACGCGACGAGCGCGAGGACGTCGAGGGCCGCAGGCGCCAGGCCGGCGAGGCCGCACAACAGGTAGACACACGCGGCCGTCACCGCACGTTCGACCGACGCGTCGCCGCCGACGATCCAGCCGTAGGCAACGAGCGCGACGACCATCGCGATCGAGACGGCGGGAAACGATCGCGTGGTCAGTCGAAACAGCAGGAGTAGGAGCGCGGCGATGAGTGCGACGTTGCCGCCCGAGATGGCGATGACGTGATAGGTGCCGGCGCGCTGCAGGCGGCGGACGAGGTCGTCGTCGAGCCCGGCGCGATCGCCGATGAGGATCGCGGCGACGATGGCGGCTGTATCGGCACCGGCCGGCGCGAAGAGCCGATCGATCGTGCGGCGGAGCGAGACGCGAACCGCGGCGGCGGCCTCGTCCCACCACGGACCGCGCGTGACGTGGACGACGAGCGCGCTCTTGATCGTCGCGTTCAGTGCGACGCCGCGCGCGAGACGCTGCGCGTCGAGCGACGGCAGGCCGGGGTCCCACCACACCGCGGGCCGTCG
>DASZOV010000118.1:0-15072 GCA_035550595.1 Vicinamibacterales bacterium | reverse complement strand
AGACGATCGCACCATGCCCCGCGCCACCACGTGTTACTGTTGCGCCTGTCCTTGCCACGGCGAGGATTCCGGCCCGGTGCGCGGCATGTCGCGAATGCGCTAACGTCCTAGCGTCGACAATGTTCAGCCCGCGAGCCGGCCGACGGTTCGCGGGCTTTTTTGCTTCAAGGCGTGTGACGTAGGGCCCTGGGTGGTCGGGCCCCGATTCATGGATCACTTGTTTCCAGCGTTTCTCAAGCTGACCGGCCGCAAAGTGCTGGTGGTAGGCGGCGGCCCGGTGGCCGCGGCCAAGATCGCCGCGCTCCGGCCGACCGGCGCCCGTTTGGTCGTCGTCGCGCCCGACGTCTCGGACGCCGTGCGCGAGGCGGGCGTGGAGATCCGTCGGCGGCGTTTCCGTACGAGCGACCTGGCCGGCGCCTGGTTCGTCGTGACCGCCGCGCCCAAGGACGTCAACCGGCGCGTGGCGCGCGCCGCGGAGAAGCTGCGCATTTTCGTGAACGCCGTGGATGACCCGTCGCACGCGACGGCGTATCTCGGCGGCGTGCTCCGGCGATCGGACGTCACGGTTGCCATCTCGACGGCCGGTCGTGCGCCCGCGCTCGCGGGCCTGCTGCGCGAAGGGTTCGACGCGCTCCTGCCGGCCGATCTCGACACGTGGTTCGAGCGTGCCGACGCGCTCAAGGCCGAATGGCGGTCGACCGGCGTCCCGATGGAGGCGCGCCGGCCCGCGCTCGTCGATGCGCTCCTCCGTTTGTACGATGGCCGCACGCCGGCGACTGCCGCGTCCGGCCACGAGGCGCGGCGATGAGGCGGCTCGTGAAGGCCGGCGGAGCCCCCGGGCTCGTGTCGCTCGTCGGCGCCGGGCCGGGCGATCCGGAGCTCCTGACGTATCGCGCGATCCTGCGGCTGCAGGCCGCCGACGTCGTCCTGTATGACGGCCTCGTGCCGCCGAGCGTCGTGCGCCTGGCCGATCGGGCCGAGCACGTGTCGGTGTCGAAGCGGGCCGCCGAGAAGACGATCACGCAGGCCGACGTCACCGGTCATATGATTCGCGCGGCGCGGCAGGGATGGCGCGTCGTCCGGCTCAAGGCGGGCGACCCGTTCGTGCTCGGACGTGGCGGCGAAGAAGCGCTGGCGCTGGCCGATGCCGGCATCCCGTTCGAGATCGTGCCCGGCGTCACATCGGCGATCGCCGCGCCGGCGCTCGCCGGCATTCCGGTCACGCACCGCGGCCTCGCCTCGGCGTTCGTCGTCGTGAGCGGCCACGCGCCGGCCGGCTATGCCGCGTTGCTCGGCGCGCTGCCGCCCAAGTCCGCGACGATTGTCGTACTCATGGGCGTGCGCGAGCGGGGCCGCGTGGCTGCGTGTCTCATGGAGGCGGGCTGGCCGGCGGCGACGCCGGCGGCGGTCGTTCTCGGCGCGTCGCGGCCGACCGAGCGCGTCTGGATCGGCACGCTCGAGACGATCGGCCGGAGCGACGTGCGGCCGGGCGACGACCCTGGCGTGCTCGTCATCGGCGACGTCGTGTCGGTGTCCACGGATTCGGCGGCCGCGGCCGCGCGTTCGTTCACGGTAGAGGAGAGATCATGGCAGTCCACGACGATACCCAGACTCTAGGCCGCGCGCGTCTGTCCTTCGCGAAAGTGTCGGACATCGACGAGTTCGCCGAGAAGCTCGGTCAGTTCGAGCGCGGCGAGATCACGGCCGACGACTGGCGGAAGTTCCGCTTGCTGCGTGGGACGTACGGCCAGCGGCAGGACGAGGACGCGCACATGCTGCGCATCAAGGTGCCGCAGGGCGTGCTCCCGGCCGAGCAACTCGAGGCGCTGGCCGACATCGGCGATCGGTACTCGCGCGGCTTCGGTCACATCACGACCCGCCAGAACATCCAGTTCCACTTCGTCACCGTGCACAACGCCGAGCTGGCCATGCGCCGCGGCGAAGAGGCCGGCCTCACGACGCGTGAGGCGTGCGGCAACTCGGTGCGCAACATCACGGGCTGCGTCTACGCGGGCGTCTCGGCGAGCGAGCCGTTCGACGTCTCCCCGTACGCCGAAGCCACCACGCGTTACTTCCTGCGGCACCGGCTGAGCTCGTCGCTCCCGCGCAAGTTCAAGATCAGCTTCGAGGGCTGCGCCGAGGATCACGTCAAGGCCGCGGTCAACGACATCGCGCTCATCGGCCGCATCCAGGACGGGCGCCGTGGTTTCCGCATGCTCGTCGGCGGCGGCACGTCGACGATGCCGAAGAGCGCGGTGACACTCATCGAGTTCCTGCCGGCCGAAGGGCTGCTCGCGGCGTGCGAGGCCGTCGTGCGCGTGTTCCACGAGTTCGGCGATTACCAGCACAAAGCGCGCAACCGGATGAAGTTCCTCATCAAGACGATGGGATGGGACCGGTGGCGCGAGGAGTTCGAGCGCCACTACGCCGAGGTGCGGGCCGAAGGCGGCGTGCCGCTGCCGTTCGATCCGCAGCACGAGCCGGTCGAGACCGCGCCGGAAGGTCCGCGCCCCGAACCGCCGTCGGTTGAGGAGATCGCGCATCGCGTGACGAGCGGCGAGATTCGCGGACCGGGTATCCATCCCGAGCCGAAGCCCGCGGTGCCGTCCGACGAGCGCCGTTACGTGCGCTGGGCGTCGACCAACCTTCGCCAGCAGAAGCAGGCCGGCTACGTCACGGCGATCGTCACGATCCCGCTGGGCGATCTGTCGAGCCAGCAGTTCCGCGTGATGGCCGATCTCGCGCGCGCCTACAGCGACGGCAACGTGCGCATCACGCCGACGCAGAACCTCGTCTTCCGCTGGATCGAACAGCGGCAGGCGCGCGCCTTCTACGACCGCATCGCCGCGGCCGGCTTCGGCCTGCCCGACGCCGAGACGATCGCTGACGTCACGAGCTGCCCCGGCGCCGAGTCGTGCAAGCTGGCGGTCACGCAATCGCGCGGCCTCGGTCGGCTCCTGACCGACTACATCCGCGAACACCCGGCGCTCATCGACCTGGCGCCAACGCTCGACATCAAGGTGAGCGGCTGCCCGAACGGCTGCGGCCAGCACCACATCGGCGCGATCGGCTTCCAGGGCAGCCTGCGCAAGGTGGACGATCGTCCCGTGCCGCAGTACTTCGTGATGGTGGGCGGAGGCGTCACGCCGGAAGGCGCGACGTTCGGCAAGCTCGTCTCGAAGATCCCGGCGCGCCGCGGCGCCGAAGCCGCCGACCGGCTCGCGCGCATGTTCGCCGAACAGCGTCAGGCGAACGAGACCGCGCAGACGTTCTTCAACCGCGTCGATCTCGCCGAGGTGAAGCGCCTGCTCGCGGATCTCGAGCCGCTGAAGGCCGAGGACGCCAAGCCGGAAGACTTCATCGACCTGGCCGAAACGCACGCCTTCCGGCCGGAGACGACCGAAGGGGAGTGCGCGTCGTAGGAGTGAAACGCGCGCGTCAAGTTAGAAGTGAGAAGCCAGAAGCGCGAAGGAGAGGGGCTCGCGCGAAGGCGCGAAGAACGCGAAGCAGAAATTGAAAATGGGGTTCCGGGCGCCGCGGATGACGGCCGCCTGGAACCCAAGCGCCAGTCGTTCTATTCTGCCTCTCCAGACAACTGCTTGACGACGTCTCCAATCACGGCCTTCGCGTCGCCGAAGAGCATTAGCGTGTTGTCGGCGTAGTAGAGGTCGTTCTCGATGCCCGCGAAGCCGGGCTTCATGCTGCGTTTGATCGCGATGACGGTCTGCGCCTTGTCGGCGTCGATGATCGGCATGCCGTAGATCGGGCTCTTTTCATCGGTCCGCGCGGCGGGATTGACGACGTCGTTGGCCCCGACGATGAGCGCCACGCCGACGTGCGGCATCTCGGGATTGATGTCGTCCATCTCGACGAGCCGGTCGTACGGAATGTCCGCCTCGGCGAGCAACACGTTCATGTGGCCCGGCATGCGTCCCGCGACCGGGTGGACGGCGAACTTCACGTCCACGCCGCGTTTGGTGAGCTGATCGTAGAGATCGCGCACGCGGTGCTGCGCCTGCGCGACCGCCATGCCGTAACCCGGGATGATGACGACGCTGTCGGCGTTCGACAGGAGCTCGGCCGCGTCGACGGCCGTCGCGCTCTTGACCGTCCGTTCCTCGGCGTGCCGTGCGGCGGCCTGCACCGATCCGAACGCGCCGAAGAGCACGTTGGTCACCGACCGGTTCATCGCCTTGCACATGATGATCGACAGCACGAAGCCCGACGAGCCGTCGAGCGCGCCGGCCGCGATGAGCAGCTTGCTCTCGAGCACGAAGCCCATCGCCACGGCCGAGAGACCCGCATACGAGTTCAGGAACGAGATGACCGTCGGCATGTCCGCGCCGCCAATCGGCAGGATCAGTAGCACGCCGAACACGAGCGCGAGCGCGACGACGATGGGAAACGCCCACGACTGCGTCGGGTCGATCGTGAGCCACACGCCGAGCGCCGCGGCCACGCTCAAGAGCACGAAGCTGACGATGTTCTGTCCGCGATAGGTGATGGGCCGGGTCGTCATCCACTCGGCGAGTTTCGCCGACGCGAGCAGGCCGCCCGTGGCCGTGAGGCAACCGAGGATGACTTCGCCGGCGACGACCGCCATGCGGAAGTGCGTGAGCTGGCCGTCGCTCAGCCACAAGTAATACTTCGCGATGCCGACGAGGCCCGCGGCCATGCCGCCGAACGCCTGCGAGAGGCCGGTTCGTTCGGGGACGGCGGTGAGCGGCACGCGTGCGAGCGGCACGCCGAGCGCGATGCCGGCGATGGCGGCGAGCGCGATCCACTTGTAGGTGACGATCTCCGGGGAGATCAGCGTGCCACCGACGGCGAGCAGCATGCCGGTGACGGCGGCCGCCACGGCGCGGCGCGCCGTATCGGGCCGGCTCATCCAGCGCAACGCGAGGATGAACAGGCCGGCGGCGATGAGATAGAGGGTTTCGGTGACCGTCGCCGTCACGACTTGGGTGCCTCGCGCCGCTTGAACATGCGCAGCATCCGGTCGGTGATGAGGTAGCCGCTCACGAGGTTGGTCGTCGACGCGAAGACGGCCAGCGCGCCGAGCCAAGTCGTGAGCCGATCGGGCGCCTCGCCGGCCAGCATCAGGGCGCCGACGACCGCAATCGACGAGATGGCGTTCGTGAGCGACATGAGCGGCGTGTGGAGCAGGCGCGACACGCGGCGGATGATGTCCATGCCGAGGAACGTCGCCAGCATGAACACGAAGAGCGCGGTCAGGAGGTCGAGCTTCATCGGGGCACTATTTATATCAGTGGGAGGCGCGTCCGCGCGCATCCGCGAATTTTTGCCCCTCACGAGCGAATGAAGTACGCTCATCTCTTCGGCGATGGAGCCTTCGTGACTCGAACCACGCTTCTGGCGGCCGGGGCCCTGCTCCTCGTGACCGCGGCTGCGCTCGGCCTCGTCTGGCGTGCTGGCGGCCGCGACGCGTCGGCGGCCGGGCGCCTCGCACCGATGACGTCCGGTCGCGGCCTGACGTTGCAGTTCTCCGACAAGCCCATGGCCGTGCCCGCGATGTCGCTCGTCGATCTCGACGGGCAGCCCGTCTCGATCGCGGCCGCGCACGGCAAAGTCGTGCTGCTGAACTTCTGGGCGACGTGGTGCGGGCCCTGCCGCGAAGAAATCCCGGAGCTCGTCGCGCTCCAGAAGCACTATGCCGACACGCTGCTCGTCGTCGGGCTGTCGATCGACACGCGGCCGCCCGCCGAAGTGAAGACGTTCGCCCAGCAGTTCTCGCTGAACTATCCCGTCGCGATCGCATCCGACGACCTGCAGCGCGACTTCGGCGGCATCTCCGCCGTGCCGTCGACGTTCGTCGTCAATCCGTCAGGACAGATCGTCCAGCGCCACGTCGGCATGCTGAATCCGGCGATCACCGAGCACGAAGTGCGCGCCTTGGCGGGCCTGCCGACCGAAGCGACGGTCGAGACCGTGAAGGACACCGGCCAGGTGCTCCTGACCAATGCCGCCTACGCCACCGACATCCCCGGCCTCGAGCTCGGGAAGCTCACGCCAGCGCAGCGTGAAGCTGTGCTGAAGCGGCTCAACACCGAGCACTGCACCTGCGGCTGCGACCTGACGCTCGCCCAGTGCCGCATCAACGACCCGACCTGCGACGTGAGTCTGCCGGCCGCCAAGAAGGTCGTCGAAGAAGTCTGCGCCGCGATGAAATAAGTCTCACGCGAAGACGCGACGCGACTAGGCAGGGACAAAAAGAAAAAGATGACACCGCGAGGCCCCGAACGTAGTGAGGGCGCCGAAGCGCGTAGCGTTGGGGGTGGGGCCCCAACGCACTGCAGAAAAGATGACGGGGCGCTGAGCGGGCGAGCGGGGGGCGCGAGCAGGCAAATGCAAGATGGCCCCAACGCATTGCAAAGAAGATGGCACGCGCGAATGGCCCGAAAAGCGTTGCACGCCGCGCCGTCCATCGTCGATCATGAAGGCGCTGGCGGCGTGACCGCCGACAGTTCATCGACCGTCTGAATCCGAAGGACACGACAGGAGACGTATGCCAACCGCTGTTGCTTCCGCCCACGCGTTCGATCTCGCCCGCAAGGCCGGCCGTCAGCCGTACAAGGTGGCCGATCCGGCGCTGGCCGATTGGGGGCGGAAGGAAATCCGGCTCGCCGAGCAGGAGATGCCGGGTCTCATGGCGTTGCGCGAGCGGTACGCGGGTCAGAAGCCGCTGGCCGGCGCGCGCATCATGGGCTCGCTGCACATGACGATTCAGACCGCGGTGCTCATCGAGACGCTCGACGCGCTCGGTGCCGACGTCCGCTGGGTGTCGTGCAACATCTTCTCGACCCAGGACCACGCGGCCTCCGCTGTCGTCGTCGGCCGTCCCGAGACGGGCGGCACGCCCGAGGCGCCGCGCGGCATTCCCGTCTTCGCGTGGAAGGGCGAGTCGCTCGACGAATACTGGTGGTGCACGAAGGAAGCGCTCGTGTGGCCCGACGGCCAGGGCCCGACGCTCATCGTCGACGACGGCGGCGACGCGACGTTGTTCGTGCACAAAGCGCACGAGTTCGAGCAAGCGGGGAAGGTGCCCGCGTTCGACGCGGCGCGCGAGCCGGAAGAGTGGGGCGTCATCCTCCAGACGATCCGCGAGGAACTGAAGGCGCGTCCCGGACTCTGGACGAAGGTCGCGACCGGCATCCGCGGCGTCTCGGAAGAGACGACGACGGGCGTGCACCGGCTCTACGACATGATGAAGCGCGGGACGCTGCTGTTCCCCGCGATCAACGTCAACGACTCGGTCACCAAGAGCAAGTTCGACAACATCTACGGCTGCCGTCACTCGCTGCCTGACGGCCTCGCGCGCGCGACCGACGTCATGCTCGGCGGCAAGCTCGCCGTCGTCTTCGGCTACGGTGAGGTCGGGAAGGGGTGCGCGCAGGCGTTGCGGGGACAGGGCTGCCGCGTCGTCATCACGGAGATCGATCCGATCTGCGCGCTGCAGGCGGCGATGGAAGGCTACCAGGTCGTGCGGCTCGAGGACGTCATCGATCAGGCGGACATCTTCGTCACGGCGACCGGCAACATGAACATCATCACCGCCAGCGACATGGCGCGGATGAAGGACAAGGCCATCGTCGGCAACATCGGCCACTTCGACAACGAGATCGACATGGCCGGGTTGAAGAAGGTGCCGGGCATCGAGCGCATCAACATCAAGCCGCAGTACGACGAGTGGCGCTTCCCGGATGGCCACAGCGTGCTCGTGCTCGCCGAAGGGCGCCTGCTGAATCTCGGCTGTGCGACGGGGCATCCGAGCTTCGTGATGTCCGCGTCGTTCACCAACCAGGTACTGGCGCAGCTCGAGTTGCACCAGAACGCGGAGAAGATCGGCAAGCAGGTGCTGATGCTGCCCAAGCACCTCGACGAAGAAGTCGCGCGCCTGCACCTCGACAAGCTCGGCGTCCGGCTGACGGAGCTCTCGCCCGAGCAGGCGGAGTACATCGGCGTCAACGTCAACGGGCCGTACAAACCGGAGCATTATCGGTACTGACGCGAGGCAAACTTCGAACTTCGAACTGGGAACTTCGAA
Organism: Vicinamibacterales bacterium; assembly: GCA_035550595.1. Taxonomy (GTDB): domain Bacteria; phylum Acidobacteriota; class Vicinamibacteria; order Vicinamibacterales; family SCN-69-37; genus CALFMR01. The sequence goes on along the minus strand of DASZOV010000118.1, from coordinate 7,007 downwards.
CTGAGGGGGAGCCTTCGGCGCGTCTCCTCAATGGCCATCCGTTTGAGTTCGACGTTGGCAGGCATGCCTGGCGTCACGGCGCGGATGTAGAATTCTCACGTGAAAGTCACGACAGGGAAAATCGTCGAGGGAAAGGTCGTCCTCGAGGGTGAGCCCCTGGCCGAGGGGGCCGTCGTCACCGTTCTTGCCCGTGACGACGAGGCGGAGACGTTCGATGTGTCTCCCGAAGAGGAACGCGCCCTTCTCGCGGCGATCGCCGAGGCCGATCAGGGCCAACTCATTTCCTGGGAAATGCTCCGGAAGCAGTTGCGGCGAGTGCCGTGAATCCGCGCGATGCGCATCGCGCGATCCGTCAGAACTGCGGGCCGTGTTCGCGTCTAGCGCCCCACAACGCGCGCACGACGATCTCGTCATCATCGAACGTGTAGTAGAGGTGATAGGTCAGCTTCGGGAGATAGAAACGCCTGAGGCGCAGAACTGGCGTCTGGTCGTAGGGCGTGCCGACGCCTGGCAGGAGCGCCAGAAGCAGCAGGGCGTCTTCGAGCTCGCTCGCGAATAGTTCCTGGTCGTCACGATTCGACAGCCACCAGGCATGCGCATCCTTCACGTGACGGTCGGCCGTCTCTGTGAAACGGACTCGCCGTTCGTTCACCGGCCGCGCAGTGCCTTCAGAACGTCCACGGCGTCGACCAGTCGGTTGGCGGCCACATCGGCTTCAGACTGGGCCAGCGCCATGTGGAGGGCCGCGCGATCCGCGTCGTCGAGCCAGTCGCCCGGATCGAGCGGCAGCAACTCAACTTCGGTGCCGTCGGGCAAAGTCGTGGGTTCGTCTACGACGAGCCGTCCGGCACGGACGGTGGCTTTGACGGTCATGCGCTCAGCCTAGCATCGCGTTCCGGGCCCAACAAGCGCTCAGGCGTGCGTGCCCGCGGGCTGTATGGTCACTCAGCGGCGTCGGCCTCCTTGGCGTCACCTTGCAGACACCGTCCGCTGATGGCATCCTGCGACCGTCGCGATAACGGCATTTCCATCTTTCCGAGGCGCGGCGGCTGTTCGTCGAATGGCCGCGCGGATGTAGCGATGCAGCTTTCACGTCGTGAGTATCTGACGCTCTGTGGCGGCGCGGCGGCGGCCGCGGCGGGGTTCCGTGGATGGGCGCGGCCGGTCCTCGCGCAGGCGGCCGGCGACGATCAGCGCATGGCGTGGTGGCGCGAGGCGCGATTCGGCATCTTCATGCACTGGGGGCTCTACTCGGTGCTCGCCGGCTCGTGGAAGGGACAGCGATCGCCGAAGGCGAACGGCGAGTGGATCATGAACGACCTGAAGATCCCGCTCGCCGAGTACGAACAGCTCGTCCATCGCTTCAATCCCGTCCGCTACGATCCGCAGGCGTGGGCGACGGCCGTTGCAGGCGCGGGCGCGAAGTATCTCGTCATCACGTCGAAGCACCACGAGGGCTTCGCGCTGTGGGATTCGGCCGTGAGCGACTACGACGTCGCGGCGACGCCGTACGGCCGCGATCTGCTCGGTCCGCTCGCGTCCGCCTGCGGCGGAGCCGGCGTCCGTTTCTGCACCTATCACTCCATTCTCGACTGGCACCATCCGGACTATCTGCCGCGGCGCGCATGGGACACGCGGCCCGCCTCGTCGGCGAACTTCGATCGCTACGTCGCCTATCTCAAAGCGCAGCTCCGCGAGATCGTCTCCCGCTACGACCCAGGCGTCCTCTGGTTCGATGGCGAGTGGGAGGACACCTGGACGCACGAACGCGGCGTGGACCTGTACAACTACGTGCGCGGGCTGAAGCCGGACATCATCATCAACAACCGCGTCGACAAGGGCCGTCAAGGCATGCAGGGCCTGAACCGCGAGGGCGAGTTCAAGGGCGACTTCGGTACGCCCGAGCAGCAGATTCCCGCGACGGGCCTCCCGGGCGTCGCCTGGGAATCGTGCATGACGATGAACGACACGTGGGGCTATCGGAGCGACGACGACCACTGGAAGTCGACGGAGACGCTCATTCGCAATCTCGTCGACATCGCCAGCAAGGGCGGGAACTTCCTGTTGAACGTCGGACCCACGGCCGAAGGACTGATCCCGCAGCCGAGCCTCGATCGGCTGGCGGCGATGGGCCGATGGATGAAGGTGAATGGGGACGCGATCCATGGCACGACGGCGAGTCCTATCGGCCGTCCCGGGTGGGGCCGAGTGACGTCGAAGCCGGGCACGCTGTTCCTGCACGTCTTCGACTGGCCGACGGACGGCACGCTGCACGTGCCCGTCTCGGCTCGCGTCACCCGCGCGCGACTGCTCGCGAACGCGGGCCAGACGCTCACCACCGATTCATCGAATGCGGGCGTGACGGTACACGTACCGACGACCGCGCCCGATTCCGTCGCGAGCGTCATCGCGCTCGAGATCGACGGCGAGCCGCGCGCGATCGCGTCGTAGCGGCACTCGTTCTAGATCTGCGAATACGCCGTCGGCCGCAGGAACAGGTTCGTGATGTTGAAGACGATCTCCGGGTCCGTGTATCCGGGCGTCGTCGACAGCTTCCGCCATTCCGGGTCCGACCCGAACGCCGCCCACTGCTTGTCGTGCGCGGCCATGTCCTCGTAGACGAGCATGTAGGTCAGGTTCGGCATGTCGCTGCCGGCGAGCTTCTGGCCGAAGAACACGGGCTCGAGGTCGGCGCGATGGAAGATGGCCATCTCGCCCGTGTTGAACATCTCGATCTTCTTCAACGCGGCGCGTTCGCTGTGGCTCTCGTAAGTACGTAGCTCGAAGATGCGCCGGCCCTTCCCGGCCTCGCCGCCGCCGAACGGCAGGTGCAGCGTCGGCTGACCCGTGAATGCGCGCATCAACCACGTGTCGACGCGCACGAAGACCGGGTCCGTCGCGGGCGCGTTCAGATACTCGGCGCCGGCGCGTTGATACTCGGCATCCGCCGCGAGCCGATCGCCGAGCGTCGCGAACGTGTCGAGCGTCTTGTGCACGATGAGCACGTGGAGCGTCGGACTTTCCGGGCCGATCATCACGTTGAACACGCCGACCGGACCGGCTCCCGCGCGCGTGATGGCCGGGATCTCGGCGTCGCGCAGATGCGCGTCCATGAGCGCCTGCTTCGGCCCGCGCCGCAGGTGATACCGGCGCAGCTCGTAGTACTCGCGCGCCGGCTCCGCGCCGGCGCCCACCGTTCCGCTTTGCATGAGCGTCTCCGTCAGCTTGTCCGTCGCGCGCTGCAGCCGCGCCGCGCTCATGCCCGATCCGGCCAGCACGGTGCCTCCGGCGGCAATGGCGCCCGACACGAATTCCCGTCGATTCATGATGCGGACTCTAGCACGCGCGGACGTTCATCGCCGTCACGGCAATCGGTGTAGAATCCGGCGTTCCTGGAGCCTGTCTGTTGATGCCGTGGCGCGTGTCCACCGGTGTGATGGCGGCGGTCGTGGCGGCCCTCGTGCTGTCACCGCCGGTCGATGCCGGCGTGCGCGCTGGCGTTGCACAGACCGCGACCGAGTGGCTGACCCGCTATGGCTCGGGCGATCAGTCGGCCGTCATCGCGGAAATAGGACGGACGACGGACTTCGCGCCCATTGCCGCGGCGCTCGCGCGCGCGGCGCCGCGCTGGGCCGCGAGCGGGCAGTCGCCCGACCGCCGGCTGGTGGCTGCCGCGTTACTGCTCGAGGTCGCGCGTGCCGGGATGGAGACGAGCTGGGCCGACGTCCGCGGTCTGGTCGAAGCCGGCTGCAGCCTGCTGCGTCAGGACGAAATCCCGTCGCCCGGTGAACACGTCTGGCAGCGCGCCGCGCTCGCCCTCATCGAAGGCGCAAGCGATGCAAAGTTCCTGCGGCCTTCGCCCCTGTCGGCGACCGGCACCTACGACCATCTTCGCCATCTCACGTCGCGCTTTCCCGGCGATGACCGCGTGGCGCTCGCCGCCGTCGTGTCACCGCGCCCCGGCCGCGCCGATGCCGAGTTCCCACGCGACGTCGTCTGGCAGCCGGTCGAAGCGCTCGAAGCCGCAGGTCCAGCCGGGCGCGTGGATCTCATCATTCGCCGCGACAAGCGCGCGATGATCGCCGAGCTCGAGCCGCTGACGACGCGTCCCGACGTCGCTGCCGAGGCGAACCTGCGTCTCGGCTACCTTCTGTTTCAACTGCACGAGGACACGGACGCGATGACGCGCTTCGATCGCACGATCGGGTCGACCGACGATCCGTTCCTGCTCTACGTCGCTGAGCTCCTCGCCGGACGAACGGAGGCGCGTCGCGGTCGCGCGTCGCAGGCCGAGCGGCGATTCCGGCGCGCGCTGGCAATCGTGCCGCACGCCGAGTCCGCCTCCGAGGCGCTCGCCGCCGAGCTCTTCGTCACGGGTCGTGCCGACGAAGCGTCCGCGCTCGCCGATGCGGCGCTGCCCGGTCCCGACAGCACCCCTGACCCCTGGCGTCTGTTCGGTTACGGCGACTTCCGTCTGCTGCCCGCGCTCATGGACGACGTGCGAAGGGCGGTGCGGCCGTGACGTCACGTGCGATGGTCGTGGCGATGCTGGCCGCGGCGGTGACGGTCTCGATTGCGTCGCGCGTCCTCGAGGCTCAAGGCGTCATCCTGCGCGCGCGGCAGGAAATCGTGTCGGTCGACGTCTCGGTCCAGCAGGGTGGCCGCGCCGTGAGCGGTCTCACGCCGAACGACTTCCGCGTGTACGACAACGACCTGCCGCAGATCGTCGACTCGATGTCGACCGAGGCCGTGCCGATCGACGTCACGGTTCTCCTCGACACGAGCGGCAGCGTCGCGGCCCTGCGCGCGCGCCTGCAGCGCGACGTCACGCGAATGGCCGGGCTGCTCCACGCCGACGACCGCATCCGGCTCCTGACATTCGGCTATGGCGTCGAGCAGCCCATCGGCTGGCAAGCGCCGGGCGAGGCGTTCACGATTGCCGTGCCGCCGGTCGGTCGCGTGTCGGCCATCTACGACGCGCTGGCCGTCGCGCTCATGCGTCGGCCCGAGCCCGGACGCCGGCACCTCATCGTCGCGCTCACCGACGGACAGGACTGGTCGAGCGTCACGACGTCGGCCCAGCTCCTGAACATTGCGTCGCGCGCCGACAGCGTGTTGCACATCGTGCTGCTCGCGCCAGACTCGAGCGATACGCGACTCCCCGGCCAATGGAGCGCGGCGCGGCCAGATGCCGACGGGATCGAGCGACTGCGCGAAGCGGCGCTCCGCACCGGCGGCCGATTCGAACCCACGCCCGTCCCCGGCGAACGCGTCGTCGACGCGTTCCGCCGCGCGTACAACGATTTCCGCCAGAGCTACGTGCTGCGCTATTCGCACTCGGGGCCGGATGCGCCCGCGCCGAAGGGCGACGACTGGCACGTCATCCGCGTCGAGATCGCCAAGCCCGGCCAGTACGCAATTCGCGCGAAGAAGGGCTATTTCGGGGGATGATGCGTCCATGCGTCGCGCACGATTGCTGGCTGCTGGTCTCGTCGTTCTCCTGCTGACCTCGGTTTCCGCCGCCCAGACCGATCCCTTCACCTTTGCCGACGGCCGCAGTCAGGCGGTGGACGTCGCGGTCACGTCCGCTGACGGCGCCAGCGGCATCGTCTGGCCCGAGACGATCGCTTCGAAGTGGGACACGGCGCTCCTGCGCGTCGATGCAACGGCTAGCGACACAGGTACGCCGTACGTCGAGATCGTCTCGGGCGGATTAGCGGATCGGCAGTACTTGCGGCCGGGCGCGTCTGGTCCCGTCTGGCTCAATCTGAGTTTTCTGAATTCGGTGCTGCGCGCGGGATCGCGCGTCACGCTTCGTGGCGACGGCGTCAGTTTGCAGTCGGCCGATCGACCCGCGACGCTTCGCCTGTTCGCCGCGCATCCCGATCTCTCCAAACGCATTCTCGTCCTCGCGCCGCACCCAGACGATGCGGAGATCGGGACGTTCGGCGCGTACGCGGGACGGAATGCCACGGTCGTGACGATCACGGTCGGCAACGCCGGCAACGCGAACTACGCCGCCGTCTTCGGCGAGGACGAGGCGACGGCGCAGTATCAGTTCAAGGGACACGTGCGGCTCATCGACAGCATCACGGTGCCCTGGCAGGGCGGCATTCCGCCGGATCGCTGTTTCAATCTCGGCTACTTCGACGCTCGGCTGCCCGACATGTTCGCGAAGCCCGACGCCGTCATCCCCGAGCGCTACGGGCCGAACACGGACATCGGCATCTATCGCAAGGACAACATCGGCTCGCTCCTGCCGAAGGGATCGCGCGAGTCCAAGTGGACGAACCTCGTCGACGATCTCGTCACGGTTCTGAAGAAAGTGAAGCCGACCATCATCTTCGCGCCGCAACCGCAGCTCGACTCGCACCAGGATCATCAGTTGACGACGGTCGCGCTGGTCGAGGCGCTCGCGCGCTGGAAGAAGCCGGTGACGCTTCTGCTCTATACGAATCACGCTGATGGTGGTGCGTATCCGTACGGGCCGGCCGGGACCATCATGTCGCTGCCGCAGGCGGCGCGCGGCGCGCTCGTCGACCGCGTCTTCTCGCTGCCGGTCTCGCGCGAGGTCCAGCGCAAACAGCTCTTCGCGCTCGAGTCGATGCACGACGTCCGGTACTCGCCGATGCGCCAGTATCAGCTCGCCGCAGGAGACGGCCGCACGATCCAGCCCGAGTCGCCCGGGCCGATGCCCGACATCACGTATCTGCGCCGCGGTCCGCGGTCCGATCAGATCTTCTACGCGTACGACCAGGACACGGTGAAGCCCATGATCGCGGCCTACCTCGCGGCCCGCCGCGCGCCCAGACCGCGCAGCCCGGCCGGCGCCCGCCAATAGCCGGTCGCCCGGCCCGATTCCCGGATTCGGCCCGGTCTCGGCTACGATCTAGGCAGAGCCGACGTGATGTTCCACCAGACCGACGACCTTCGGATTCGACAGATCAAGCCGCTGATTCCTCCGGCCATCCTGATGGACGAACTGCCCATCACCGAGCCGGTCTCGA
>DASZOV010000117.1:0-14257 GCA_035550595.1 Vicinamibacterales bacterium | reverse complement strand
GAAGCTGATGAACGAGATCGAGAGCGACCGCGACGGCGAGATCGCGGCGATCTACGTCGAGAACGGGAAGCCCGTGCAGTTCGGCGACCGGTTGTTCGCCGTGAAGGTGAGCTAGACGGCCGGCCGCCTCCAGCCGATAGGCCGTCAGACACGATGTTCAACAAAATCCTCATCGCCAACCGCGGAGAGATCGCGCTGCGCATCATCTGCGCGTGCCGCGAACTGGGCATCAAGACCGTAGCCGTCTACTCCGAAGCCGACGAGCACTCGCTCCACGTGCGGTTCGCCGACGAGGACGTGTGCATCGGCCCGGCGCGCAGCCTCGACAGCTACCTGAACGTGCCGGCCATCATCAGCGCGGCCGAGATCACGGGCGCCGATGCGCTGCATCCCGGCTACGGGTTCCTGTCCGAGAGCGCGTACCTGGCGGAAGTCTGCGAGGCGTGCCACATCAAGTTCATCGGGCCATATCCGGACGTGATCCGGCTGATGGGCGACAAGGCCCGCGCGCGCCGCGCGATGAAGAAGGCCGGCGTGCCCGTGCTGCCGGGCAGCGACGGACCCGTCCAGAGCGAAGATCAGGCGCAGAAGGTGGCCAAGGAGCTGGGCTTCCCGGTCATCATCAAGGCCGTGGCCGGCGGCGGCGGACGCGGGATGCGCGTCGTGCGCTCGGCCGACGAGCTGTCGAGATCGCTCAAGACCGCGACGCGCGAGGCCGAAGCGGCCTTTGGCGTCGGCGACGTGTACCTCGAGAAATACGTCGAGTCGCCGCGGCACATCGAATTCCAGGTCCTCGGCGATCATCACGGCAACGTCATCCATCTCGGCGAGCGCGAGTGCTCGATCCAGCGCCGCCACCAGAAGCTCATCGAGGAAGCGCCCTCGCCGGCCTTGACCGACAAGCAGCGCCGCAAGCTCGGCTCGACCGTTGTCGACGCGGCCCGCGCGGTGCAGTACACGAACGCCGGCACGTTCGAGTTCCTCATGGACCCGTCCGGGCGCTTCTATTTCCTCGAAGCGAACACGCGCCTGCAGGTCGAGCACCCGGTGACCGAGTTCGTCACGGGCATCGACATCGTCAAAGAGCAGATTCGGATCGCCGCCGGGCAGCGGCTGGCGTTCAAGCAGGGTGACGTCCACTTCCGCGGCGCGGCGATCGAGTGCCGCATCAACGCGGAAGATCCCGAGACGTTCGTGCCGAGCCCGGGTCTCATCCAGGCGTTCAGCGTGCCGGGCGGGCCCGGCGTGCGCGTCGATTCCTACGCGCACTCGGAGTGCACGGTGTCGCCGTACTACGACTCGCTCATCGCGAAGATCATCGCCTACGGGCGCGACCGCGAGGAGGCGATCGCCCGCATGCGGCGCACGCTCGAGATGACGGTCGTCGACGGCATCAAGACGACGATCCCGCTGCACTTGAAGATTCTGGCCGAGCCGGATTTCGTGGCTGGCCGGCTCAGCACCGCGTTCATGGAACGGTTCGCGACCGAGAAAGAGAAAGAAAAGGACGCCGCGGCACGCCGCGCCGCGAGCGCATAGGCTCTGCCGACGTCCATCCTGCCCGCGCCGCTTCCGCGGCTCTACGCGATTCTCGACACCGACCGGCTGCACGTGAGCGGCCTCGATCCGCTGACGCTCGCCGCCGTCTGGCTCGATGCCGGCGTGCGTCTCTTCCAACTGCGCGCCAAGACGATGGCGAGCGGCAAAATGCTCGAGCTGGCCGAGGCGCTCGTGCGAAAGGCCGAGGCGGCGGGCGCGACGTTCATCGTCAACGACCGCGCGGACATCGCGCGATTGGCGGGCGCCAGCGGGTTGCACGTCGGGCAGACGGATTTGGATCCGGCGGCCGCGCGAAGCGTTGTCGGCGCGGACATGCCCATCGGCCGATCGACGCACACCGAGGCGCAGGTGCGCGCGGCGCTCGGCGAGCCCATCGACTATCTCGCCATCGGACCGGTGTTCGGCACGACGAGCAAGGACCGGCCCGATCCCGTCGTCGGCCTGGAAGGTGTGCGCATGGCCGTGCGCCTGGCGTCGGCGGGCAAGCCGGCGTCGCGGGCCGGCACGGGGGCCGGCCCCTACACGGAATCTCCGCGGCCCGTCGTCGCTATCGGCGGCATCACGATCGACACGGCACCCGAGGTGATTGCCGCGGGAGCTGCGTCGGTCGCGATCATCGCCGACCTGCTCATCGGCGGCCCCGCCGCCCGCGTCCACGACTATCTGCACGCACTCGCGTAGCTGGCGTTACGCGGCGCGCTCTCGCGCGCGAAGTTTTGGTACCCTGTCCGCCATGTCTGCACGACGACTGGATGGCACGGCGGCCGCGGCCGCGATTCGCGCCGAGCTGCGGCCGGCGATTGACGAGTTCACTCACCGCGCGGGCCGTCCGCCGGCGCTCGCGATCGTGCTCGTCGGCGACGATCCGGCATCACAGGTCTACGTCCGCGGCAAGGAACGTGCGGGCGGGGAGTCGGGTATCGCCGTGAAGGTGCACCGGCTGTCGGCCGACGCCGCGCTCGTCGACGTGCTCGCGCTCGTCCAACGGTTGAACGCCGACGACCAATGCGACGGCATCCTCGTGCAGTCGCCGCTGCCCGCGGCCATGGGACCCGAGGCCGAACGTGCCGTCTTCGATCTGATCGATCCGGAGAAGGACGTGGACGGCTTTCATCCCGTCAACGTCGGCCGCCTCGTGCAGGGACGCGCGGTGCTCGCGCCATGCACGCCGTCGGGCGTCATTCGTCTGCTCGATCGCGAGCAGGTGACGATCGCCGGCCGCCATGCGGTCGTCATCGGTCGGAGCGAGATCGTCGGCAAGCCCATGGCGCTCCTGCTGCTGCAGCGGAACGCGACCGTGACGATCTGCCACTCGCGCACGACGGATCTCGCGTCCGTGACGCGACAGGGCGACATCCTCGTGTCGGCCATCGGCCGGCCCGGCTTCGTGACGCCGGACATGGTCAAGCCTGGAGCGGCCGTCGTCGATGTCGGTACCACGCCCGTCAGTGACCGCACGCGAGTCGTCGAGATCTTCGGCACCGATAGCCCGCGTCTCGCGACCCTCGACACACGCGGCTCGACCGTCGTCGGCGACGTCCACCCGTCAGTCGTGAACGTCGCCGGTGCGCTCTCCCCAGTCCCCGGCGGCGTCGGCCCGCTCACGATCGCCATGCTGCTCGCGAATACGCTGACGGCGGCGAGCAATCGTCTTTCTGTGAAGCCCTGAGCGGTTTCTTGTGGAGCCTTGAGCCTTCAGGCTCAGGGAAGAACCCTCTCAGTGCTTTCGCAGCGCCTCGAACACCGCGGCGACCTGCCGGTCCGTCGCTTCTTTGCTGCCGTTCGTGTCGATGACGATGTCCGCGCGAGCGCGTTTGGTGTCGGTGGACATCTGCGCGTCGAGACGCTGGCGGATTTCGTCGGGGGAGAAACCGCGGTCGGCCAGGCGCTGTTGCTGAACCGACGCGGAGCAGGCCGCGACGATGACGTGGTCGAAGTCGCGTTCGTGACTGGTTTCGTAGAGCAGGGGAATGTCGGCGATGGCGAACCCCGGCGCGGCCGCGCTCGATGCCGGCACCGTGTCCAAATGCACGAACCACTCGCGGATACGCGCGTAGACGAGTGGATGAATGATGGCCTCGAGATCGGCCCGCGCCGAGGCATCGGCGAAGACGACCTCGCCGAGCGCCGTGCGGTCGAGCCCGCCGTTCGCGCCGATCACATCCTTCCCGAAACGCGCGACGACCGCGGCGAGTCCCGTCGTGCCGGGCGCAACCACCTCGTGCGACAGCACGTCGGCGTCAATCGTCGGCACGCCGAGAGCCGCGAAGCGGCCCAGGCAGTACGACTTGCCGGTCGCGATTCCGCCCGTGAGCGCCACGCGGAGCACGGACGCCGCCATCGTCAGCGCGCGAGGCTCGCGGGGATCTCGGCCTCGGTATCAGTGGCCGGTGTGATGCGCTCTTCGACGAACGTGTTCCATTCATGGCAGTGCGGGCACTGCCAGATGAGCTCCGTGCTGCGATAGCGGCACCGCACGCAGACGTGCGGGTCGAGGTAGAAGACCGACTGGCGCGTGATCTCGACGTAGCGCGCGACCAGGTGCCGCGGTAGGTCGAGCGCCGACAGCGCGGCCCAGATCGACTGGTGGATGGCGAGCGCGTGCGGGTTGTGCTCGAGCGCCTCGAAGAGCAGTTCGAGCGCGGGCCCCGTCTGCCCGCGATTCACCAGATGCCGGGAGAGCGCGGCACGCGCGCGCCACTCGCGCGGCGAGGCCGCGATCAGTCGCTGGCACAAGTCCTGGAAGCGCTGGCTGGAGCCGATCGTCGAGTAGCCGTGTTCGAGCCGATCGAGTACGAGATACGCACGGTCGGGCTGCATTTCGATCGAGCGTTCCCACGTCGTGATGGCAGCCGGCAGGTCGCCCTGCTGCGCGTGCGCATCACCCAGGTGCAGGTACGCGGGCATGACGCCCGGGTCGAGGTCGATCGCCGCCTCGAACCGGCGGGTCGCGTCGGCGATGCGGCCTTCCTTCAGCGCCTGCAGGCCGAGCTCTGTTTCGAGAAACGCGAGGATGAGCTGCGACTTCGGCTGGTCGGGCGGCCCGGCGATACGCGCCAGCCGGCGGCGCGTGACGTACGCCTCCTGCCATTGGTGCTGGTCCTCCTGCAGCTTCTCCATGTTGATGAGCGCGGTTTCATTCTCGGGATCGAGCTTCAGCACCTCCGCGAACGCTTCCACCGCGCGATCGACGAAGCCGCCTCGCCGGTAGTCGAGACCGAGGCAGAGAAGGACGTTCGTGTGCTCGACGCGATTGAGCCGCGGCCGCTGCAGCAGCGACTGATGTTCCTGCACCGCGCGGCCGACTTGCCCTTTCTCGCGATACAGATTGCCGAGCACGAGGTGCAGCTCGAAGGCGGACGGGTCGAGTGCCGCGGCTTTCTCCAGCTCTTCGATCGAGAGATCCACCTGGCCGGCGACGAGATGATTCAGTCCGAGAATGAAGTGGGGCGATTGCCTGACGCGGCGGCGATCGATCCATCGCCCTTCGACGAGCTTGTAGCGCTCCCACGCCTTGCCGGCGGCAAGGCCGACGAGGATCGCGGCGAGCACGACGAAGACCAGTCCGTAGTGGGCCATGGCTCAGTCGACGTAGGTTCGGACGAGATCCGTCCAGGCGCCGCGTGCCGCGAGGAGCAGCTCGACGAACTCGCGCACCGCGCCACGGCCGCCGTTGTACCGGCTCACCCAGTGGGCGCGCGCGCGGACGTCCTCCACGGCATCGGCAGGTGCGGCCGTCAAGCCGACGCGGCGGAATACGGGCAGGTCGAGCAGGTCATCTCCCATATACGCCACATCCGCATCGTCGAGATGGCGCGCGGCGACGAGCTCCGCGTAGCCGCGGCCCTTGTCCGGACCACACTGCGAGACGATGCGCACCCCCAACTCCTCGGCGCGGCGTTCGGTCACCGGCGACGGCCGTCCGCTCAGAAAGCCCACGTCCAACCCCTCACGGCGCGCCCAGACGATCCCCAGGCCGTCGCGGATGTGGAACGTCTTGTGTTCGCCGCCGGTCGCGTCGATCGTGACGGTGCCGTCGGTGAGCACGCCGTCCACATCGAGCAATAGTAGCCGCACGCGCCGCGCGCGGGCCTGCAGTTCGTCGAGGGGAAGGGGCATGGAGGGAAGTTAGAAGTGTGAAGCCAGAAGCCAAAACTGAAAAGACGCGCCGAAGGCGCTTCGTTCCTTCGAAGTTCGAACTTCAAAGTTCGAAGTTGACGAGTGCCTTTCTAGAACATCTGCGTATGCCACAAATCGTGCAGATGGACGACGCCTTCCACCGCGCCGTGGTCGTCGACCACGACGACCGACGTGATTTTGCGCTGCTCCATGACGCGCAAGGCCTCGACGGCGAGCATCTGGCGTCCGATGGTCACCGCGCCGTGCGTCATGACGTGCGAGGCCGTACGCTCCAGCAGATTGGATCCCGGAGTCATGTGCCGGCGCAGGTCGCCGTCCGTCACGACGCCGAGCAGCCGATCGTCCGCGTCGATCACGCAGGTCATGCCGAGGCGCTTGTCGGACATCTCGTGGATGACGTCCGGCATCGACGTCGTCGGCGTGACGCGCGGGATCGCGCGGCCCGTCTGCATCAGCGCTTCGACACGCATCAGCTTGCGTCCGATGCGGCCGCCCGGATGCAGGTTCGCGAAATGTTCGGCGCGGAAGTCCTTGCGGCGGGAGAGGGCCATCGCCAGCGCGTCGCCGAGCGCGAGCGCGGCCGTCGTGCTGGCCGTGGGCGCCAGGTTCATCGGACACGCTTCTTCCCGGACTTCGCAGCCGAGCGTGGCATCGGCGGCTTGTCCGAGCGTGGACTGTCGATGGCCCGTGATGGCGATGAGCTTCGCGCCGATCCGGCGGATTGCCTCGATGAGCCGCAGGATCTCGTCCGTCTCGCCGCTGTACGACAGCGCCACCACGACGTCGTCTGACTGAATGACGCCGAGATCGCCGTGTACCGCTTCGGCGGCGTGCAGAAAGATCGACGCCGTGCCGGTGCTCGAGAGCGTGGCCGAGAGCTTGTGCGCGATGATGCCCGATTTGCCCATGCCGGTGACGACGACGCGGCCGTGGCAACCGTGGAGCAGGTCGAGTGCCCGATCGAAATGATCGTCGAGCTGGGGCACGAGCCCGAGAATGGCGCTGGCCTCGGTCTTGAGGACCTTGCGAGCCAGATCGGAAGCGTCGGACATGCGTGGCTAGACCCTGGCTGCTGCGGGCGCGGGTTTGACGACGGCGTTGATGCGGACGAGCCGATCGAGAAGCGGGGCGAGCAGGTGGAGCGCCAGCGCGTTCTGCGCGTCGCTCTTGGCGCGCGCCGGCTCTTCGTGGACTTCGAGGAACACGCCATCCACGCCAGCGCCGACACCGGCCGAAGCGAGTGGCTCGATGTACTCGGCCAGGCCGGCCGTGACGCCATCGCCTCCACCGGGCAACTGCAGGCTGTGCGTGACGTCGAACACGACGGGCTGACCGAGCGCGCGCATCATCGGGAACGCGCGCATGTCGACGACGAGGTTGTTGTAGCCGAACGAGAAGCCGCGCTCGGTCACGAAGACGCGCGGGTTGCCGGCGGCGCGGACCTTGGCGACCGCGTGCTTGACGTCGAGCGGCGCGAGGAACTGGCCCTTCTTGACATTGACGACGCGCCCGGTTTCGGCGGCCGCGATGATCAGGTCCGTCTGCCGCGAGAGGAACGCGGGGATTTGCAGAACGTCGGCCACTTCGGCGACCGGCGCGGCCTGCGATGGCTCGTGGATGTCGGTGAGGACCGGGACGCCCACTTCTTGCCGCACACGCCCGAGGACCTCGATGCCATCCTTCAGGCCCGGCCCGCGGAACGACGTGCCGGACGTGCGGTTCGCTTTGTCGAACGACGCTTTGAAGATGTAGGGCACGCCGGCGCGGCGGGCGATGTCAGCGATGGCGCGGCCGAGCTCGAGCGCGTGGCTGGCGCTTTCAATCACGCAGGGCCCGGCAATGAGCACGATCGGCGCGCGGCCGAGCACGACCTCGTCGGTGACGCGAACTTCGGTCATGGGCATCGACATCGGTCGTGATTATACGAGGGCACCGATATGACCTGTAGCGGCCGGCCCCCGTGCCGGCCGAATGAGGGCGACCACAGTGCCCGGGCGGCCACGGGGGGCCGCCCCTACAAATCAATGCAGTCCTTCGCGAGTCATCTTCTTTGCAATGCGCTGGGGCCACACCCCCAGCGCTACGCGCTTCGCCCCTCGCGAGTCATCTTCTTGCAATGCGTTGGGCCCCACCCCCAACGCTACGCGCTTCGCCACCCTCGCTGCGCTCGGGGGCTCGCGGTATCAACTTTATTTGGTCCCCCCTTCGCGATCTTCGCGTCTTCGCGCGAGACCCTCCGTCCTTCGCGCGTCAGCGCCGGCGCTCCGCGATTGACGTCACGTTCGTGTTCACGCCCTGTAGTGAGAGCTTCCGTTTGTAGGCCGCTTCGACGAAACCGGCGAACAGCGGATGCGGGCGCAGCGGCTTGGACTTGAACTCCGGATGGAACTGTACGGCCAGGTACCACGGATGGCCGGGCAGCTCGACGATCTCGACGAACTTGCCGTCGAGCGACCGGCCCGAGATGCGGAGGCCGTTCTCGGTGAGCGCGCGCTCGTACAGGCAGTTGAACTCGTAGCGATGGCGATGGCGCTCGTGGATGATCTCTTCGCCGTAGAGGCGAAACGCGAGCGAATCGGGCGCGAGCCGGCACGCGTAGCTCCCGAGCCGCATCGTCCCGCCCATGTCGTCGACGCCGAGCAGATCGCGCAACTTGTAGATGACCTTGTGCGGCGTCTCTTCGCTGATCTCGGTCGAGTCCGCGTCGGGCAGGCCGCACACGCTCCGCGCGTATTCGACGACGGCCCACTGGAAGCCGTAGCAGATGCCGAAGTAGGGAATCTTGCGCGTCCGCGCGTATTCGGCGGCCGCCATCATGCCGCGGCTGCCGCGATCGCCGAATCCCGGTCCGACGAGGATACCGACGGCGTCCTCGATGAGCTTCAGGCCGTCCGGTTCCTCGAGCGCCTCGGCTTCGACGTACTGCAACTTCACTTTGAGCCGATGGCGCAGTCCGCCGTGGTGCAGCGCCTCGTTGATGCTCTTGTACGAATCCTCGTAGGCCGTGTACTTGCCGATGAAGTGGAGCGTCACCTCGTCCATCGGTTGCTGGATGCGCTCGACGAGATCCTCCCACGCGTCCATCTTCGCTTCGGTTTCGGGCAGGTGCAGCCGCTCGAGCAGGATGCGGTCCAGACCCTCGCCGGCGAGGTTCAGCGGCACTTCGTAGATGCTCGACACGTCGCGCGCCGTGATGACCGCGCCTTCGTCGACGTCGCAGAAGAGCGCGATCTTCCGCTTCATGTCGCGGTCGAGCTGGCGGTCGGTGCGGCAGAGCAGCACGTCCGGCTGGATGCCGATCGACCGCAGGTCGCGCACGCTGTGCTGCGTCGGCTTCGTCTTCAGTTCGCCCGCCGAGGCGATGTAGGGAACGAGCGTCAGGTGGATGTAGAGCGTGTTCTCGCGTCCAACGTCCTGCCGGAACTGGCGGATGGCTTCGAGGAACGGCAGGCTCTCGATGTCGCCGACCGTGCCGCCGATCTCGACGAGCAGCACGTCGACGTCCTGCGCCGCCGCGCGGATGCTGTTCTTGATCTCGTTGGTGATATGGGGAATGACCTGTACTGTGCGTCCCAGGTACTCGCCCCGGCGCTCCTTCTGGATCACCGACAAATAGATCTTGCCCGTCGTCCAGTTGTGATCGCGCGTCGCGACCATGCTGGTGAAGCGCTCGTAGTGGCCCAGGTCTAGGTCCGTCTCCGCGCCGTCGTCGGTGACGTAGACCTCGCCGTGCTGGTACGGGCTCATCGTGCCCGGATCCACATTGATATAAGGATCCAGCTTCTGAAGGGCGATCTTGTAGCCGTGCCCCTCCAGGAGGCAGCCGATCGACGCCGCGGCCAGCCCCTTGCCCAGCGACGAGACGACGCCGCCCGTCACGAAGATGTATTTCACCGGCCGCTGCCGCTCGACGTGAGTGCTCATGGTTGTGCTCGGGAGAAGGACGAAGTTTCGACGAGCTTTCGTACCCGCTCCAGATCCTCCGGCGTGTCGACGCCAATCGTGTCGGTCGTGGCTTCTATCGTGCTGATGGGGAACCCGTGTTCGAGGACGCGCAACTGCTCGAGGCCTTCGGCGCGTTCGAGCGGCGTGGGCGCGAGCGCGGCAACGGTCGCGAGGAACGTGCGTCGATACGCGTACAGCCCCAGGTGCTTCCAGGCTGCCGGCGCCTCGTGACCGTCGCGCGTGAACGGAATCGGCGCGCGGCTGAAGTACAACGCGCGTCCATCGGCGTCGACGACCAGCTTGACGACCGCCGGGTTCGTGAAATCCGCCTCATCGTCGATGCGGCAGCGCGCCGTGCTCATCGCTTCGGTTGAATGGCCGAGCAGCCGTTCGACGACCGCATCGATGACGTCGGGCGAGATGAGCGGTTCGTCGCCCTGGACGTTGACGACGATGTCGCCGTCGAGATGCGCGCTGACTTCGGCGAGTCGATCGGTGCCGCTCGCGTGCCGGTCGCTCGTCATCACCGCCGTGCCGCCGAACGCGTCGACGGCGCGCGCGACCTCGTCGCTGTCGGTCGCGACGAGCACGGCGTCGACCAGACGCGCTTCACGCGCGCGGTCGTAGACGTGCGCGATCATCGGCCGGCCGTCGATCATCGCCAACGGCTTGCCGGGCAGCCGCGTGGACTGCAGCCGGGCGGGGATGATGGCGACGACTCGAGCGGAACGGATTGGGTGTGCGAGCCCAGGGGGGAAAACGACGGGCACGGCAAATCTTAGCACGACTATGGTACGATCCGCGCCCGGATTCACCCGCATGCCACGCGTGGCTTCAACGCTCCTGCTCGTCGGCGCCGCCATCGGCCTCGTCGCGTGGGTCGTGCGTCCCGCGTCGTCCACACCGCAGCCACCCGATCGCGCGCCGGTCGTCGTCGACGCGCCCACCGCGAACACGCTGTCCACGATCACGTCCGAGGCCGACGCGCTTCGCGATCGACTCGACGCCGCACCGCCGTACCATGCGCCGACGCGCGATCCGTTCACGTACGGCGCGACGCGTCAGCCGCGACGATCCACTCTCGTGCCAACGCCGGCGCGCGACACGGTCGCGTCCGTTCCCGCGCCGCCGTCGCTCGTCGCGATTCTCGTGAACGACACGCCGCACGGTCCGGCGCGCCAGGCCGTGTTCTCACTCGGCGGCGACGTCGCGATTCGCAATGTCGGTGACGCGGTGGGACGTTGGCACGTCGACGCGATCGACGTCGATCGCGTCACGATCGTCGACGCGTCCGGCCAAGCGCTCGACGTGCGGCTGCGTTGACGCGCCGCGCGAGTCGCGCGCGCGCACCGGATATAATGCCGCGATCGTCTGCCGCGCCGGTTCGCACCATCGTGGTGCAAACCGTTGAGGCGCGCGGAAAGCCCGGTGGATTCGACGACGCGCGACAGTTTTCCACAAAGTTTTCCACAGATTCTGTGAATGACTCGTCGTGCCCGAGAGGGACGTGACCTAAAGTCCGTGCCGTGACGCGACGACGGAGCGAAGCATGTCAACGAGTGGTGAAGCAATCGTACGACGCGGCGGCAAGCTGGTGGTGCCCGACCGGCCCATCATCCCGTTCATCGAAGGCGACGGCACGGGACCGGACATCTGGCGCGCGAGCGTGCGCGTGTTCGACGCCGCGGTCGAGAAGGCGTACGGCGGACGCCGCGCGATCGTGTGGCACGAAGTGCTGGCCGGCGAGAAATCTTTTCACAAGACCGGCGAGTGGTTGCCGTCTGACACGCTGTCAGCGTTTCGCCAGTACCTCGTCGGCATCAAGGGCCCGCTCACGACGCCGGTCGGCGGTGGCATTCGATCGCTCAACGTCGCGCTGCGACAGGAGCTCGATCTGTTCGTCTGCCTGCGTCCGGTCCGCTACTTCCAGGGGATGGAGACGCCAGTGCGGCGTCCGGATCTCGTCGACATGGTGATCTTCCGCGAGAACACGGAGGACATCTACGCCGGCATCGAGTACGCGGCGGGCACGCCCGAGGCCGCGAAGCTGCTGGCGTTCCTCGAAGAGGCGTTCCCCAAATCCTTCGCGAAGATTCGTTTCGGCAGCGAAGAGAAGACGACGGCGTGGCTCTCGCAACTCGAGGCCATCGGCGCGCCGCACCGCGAGCGGCCGGTCGAGGTCGGGCTCGGCCTCAAGCCGGTGAGCTACCTCGGCACCGAGCGGCTCGTGCACAGCGCGATCTCGTACGCGATCCAGAACAAGCGGAAGAGCGTCACGCTCGTGCACAAGGGCAACATCATGAAGTTCACCGAAGGCGCCTTCCGCGACTGGGGCTACCAGGTCGCGAAGGAGTTCTTCGGCGCCGAGGAGATCGACGGCGGGCCGTGGTGCCGCATCCCGGACGGCAAGCCGGGCGCGGGCCTCGTGATCAAGGATGTGATTGCCGACGCCTTCCTCCAGCAGATCCTCACGCGGCCGGCCGAGTACGACGTCATCGCCACGCTGAATCTCAACGGCGATTACATCTCGGACGCGCTCGCGGCGCAGGTCGGCGGCATCGGCATCGCGCCGGGCGGCAACATCAACTACATCACCGGCCACGCCGTGTTCGAGGCGACGCATGGCACGGCGCCGAAGTACGCGAACCAGGACAAGGTCAATCCCGGGTCGGTCATCCTCTCGGGCGAGATGATGCTGCGCTACCTCGGCTGGACCGAGGCGGCCGACCTGGTCATCGCCGCGCTCGAGAAGACGATCGCGGCCCGCACGGTGACCTACGACCTGGCGCGGCTCATCGCCGGCTCGACCGAGCTCAAGACGTCGGAGTTCGGCACGGCGATGATTGAAAATATGTAAGGGACGTGCGGCCTGGGCGGTCGCACGTCCAGTTCCGGGTTCCAGGGTTCCGGGGTTTCAAGTTCGGAGAGGCCAGGGTTCGGTGGTTCCAGTTCGAAGTTTGAAGTTCGAAGTTCAAAGTTTTCTTTCTGGAGAGTTGGCATGAATCGTAAAGTGACCGTCGTTGGAGGGGCCGGTAACGTCGGCGCCACCGTGGCCCGCGCCATTGCCGCCAAGGAGCTGGCCGATGTCGTCCTCGTCGACATCGCCGCCGAGAAGGCGCAGGGCATTGCCCTCGACATTTTCGAGGCCTGTCCGGTCGACGGGTCGGACACGCGCCTGGTCGGCACGTCCGACTACGCCGCGAGCGCCGGGTCGGACGTCGTCGTGATCACGTCGGGCGTGCCCCGCAAGCCCGGCATGAGCCGCGACGACCTGCTGCAGGTCAACTACAAGATCATGCAGACGGTCACCGAGCAGGTGGTCAAGTACTCGCCGAACACCGTCATCGTGCCGGTCGCCAACCCGCTCGACGCGATGTGCCAGGCCGTCTACCGGCTGAGCGGCTTCCCGCGCGAGCGCGTGGTCGGCATGGCCGGCGTGCTCGACTCGGCGCGGATGCGGACGTTCATCGCGGCCGAGCTCGACGTCTCGGTCGAGAACGTCCACGCCTTCGTGCTCGGCGGCCACGGCGACACGATGGTGCCGCTGCCGAGATTCTCGACGGTGGCCGGCATCCCGCTCACTGAGCTCGTCCAGATGGGGTATCTCACCCAGGAGAAGCTCGACGCCATCTGCCAGCGAACCGCCGCTGGCGGCGCCGAGATCACCAAGCTCGTCGGCACGAGCGCCTGGTATGCGCCGGGCGCGTCGGCCGCGCTCATGGTCGAGGCGATCCTCAAGGACAAGAAGCAGATCCTGCCGTGCTCGGTGTTCCTGAAGGGCGAATACGGCGTGAACGATCAGTTCCTGGGCGTGCCCGTGAAGCTCGGGAAGGGCGGCGCGGAACGCGTCATCGAGATCAAGCTCACCTCCGACGAACAGGCCGCGCTGATGAAGTCGGCTGCGGCGGTCAAGGAGCTCACGAAGGTCATCGGGGTGTAGCCGGAGGCCTCACGCGAAGACGCGAAGATCGCGAAGAAAGACATTAAGAAAAGATGACACCGCGAGCCCCCGAGCGTAGCGAGGGCGGCGAAGCGCGTAGGCGCGGGGGTGGGGCCCCGCGCCATTGCAAGTAAAGATGACTCGCGAGCATAGCGAGGGCGCTGAGCGGGCGAGCGGGGGGGCCGCGAGCAGGCAAGAAAAGATGGCCCCAACGCATTGCAATTGAGACTGCCGACCGCGCTTACAGTTCGGTAAGCGCGGCCGACAGTCCGGGATCGTGGATGTCGGTCAACCGACCTGCGTGATTGAAAAAATGTGCGGTGAGACGCATTTTCCCGCTTGACATGGCGTTTGAAGAGGCACACTGTTTGCACATCGGTCGTTCGGGTTTCAACACGTCATGGCACCGTTCGTCAGCGTCGTCGGTTGTCTGCTTCTGGCCATCGGAGTCTGGGGCTCGATGGTCACGCTGCACCGCGATCGTCCCCGCTTCTAGTCCTCGGCTCTGCCGCCCACCCCGCGAGCACCAGTTCGCGGCCGTTTCACAGTACACTGTCGTCGAACGCCGGTCCGCTCTCGGTCGGATGACCATGGCCGCCGCGCGTCCGGCTGACTCATTCCTCTCTTGTCGGGACGTCTGCTTCGATGAAAATCCACGAATATCAGGGTAAG
>DASZOV010000116.1:0-19398 GCA_035550595.1 Vicinamibacterales bacterium | reverse complement strand
TCGCTCAATGTCCGACGGCGATCATTGCGGCACGGCGACTTCGCCGAGCAGCCGACCAATGACGTTCTCGACGTATTCGCGCTGCCGTCCGTGACCGAAGCCTCGGGCAATCACGCGATGCGCAAGCACGGGTACGGCCAGACGTTTCAAATCGTCGGGTACCACGAAATCGCGACCTTCGACGAAGGCCAGCGCTTGCGCGGCGCGATACAGCCCCAAGGCGCCGCGCGTGCTGACTCCCACCTGCAAGTCTTCGCAACGCCGCGTGGCCTCGACCAAATCGAGCAGATATTCGTGAATGGAATCTTCCACCGTCACGTTGCGGGCCGCGGCCTGCATGGCCGATACCTGCGCGGGATTGACTACCGGTCGCAGTTCCTCGACCGGCTCGCCGCGACGATGGCTCGTCAGCACGCGCAATTCGTCTTCACGCTCAGGATAACCGACGCTGGTCCGCAGCAGAAAACGGTCCAACTGACTCTCGGGCAGGGGGTACGTCCCTTCGAACTCAAACGGGTTCTGCGTCGCCAACACCATAAAGGGCTGCGGCAGCGGGTGCGTATGGCCGTCGACGGAAGTTTGGCCGTCGCTCATCGCTTCCAGCAGCGCGCTTTGCGTCCGCGGCGTCGTGCGGTTGATTTCGTCGGCCAGCACGATGTTGGCGAAGATCGGGCCCGGCGCGAACATCATCTGGCGCGCGCCGCTCACCGGCTCCTCCTGGATGATGTCGGTGCCCGTGATGTCGGACGGCATCAGGTCCGGCGTGAACTGGATCCGGTTGAACTTGAGGTCCAGTACCTGCGCCAGCGTCCGGATGAGTAGCGTCTTGGCCAGACCGGGCACGCCGACGATCAGGCTGTTGCCGCCGACGAAGAGCGTCAGGAGCACCTGGTTGACGACATCCTGCTGCCCGACGATGAGCTTGGCGAGCTCTTCTTCAATCCGCCGCCGGCCCGCGTTCATCTTGTCGGCGAGCGCGATGTCCTCGGGCGAGTCCATGGTGACGAGTTTGTCCTGCACGGGTGCGTCCACAGCAGCCTCTCAATTCTTCCGCGGGTCATCTTCTTTGCTTCTTTGCAATGCGCTGGGGCCATCTTTTCTTACCCGCTCGCGGGGCCCCACCCCCGCTCGCCCGCTCAGCGCCGCTCCTACGTCGCGGGCTTCGCGGACTTCTATTGATGCGCTTCGCCGCCCTCGCTCCGCTCGGGGGCTCGCGGTATCAACTTTCTTTGGTCCTGTCCCTGTCTTCCGGCCTTTCTCATCACACGAGGCCGGCCGACCTCCGATACAGCCATTCTCCGCCCATCAGTCCGAGGAGCAGCAGGAGGATGATGGGCATGTCCCACAGGTCGCGCGTTTCGCTGACGGTGACGCCTTTGCCGCTGTAGGCGATGGCGTCGGCGAGCGTGGACGTGTCGGCGGCGCGGAAGAAGCGGCCGCCGGTTTCGGTGGCGAGCCGTTCGAGCAGCGGCGCGCGCATGGCGGCGTCGAAGAACTCGGCGTCGCTCGGCGCCACGCGCACGACCGCGGCGCCATGTCCGACGTCCGTGCCGCCGTGGTCCGTGCCGTCGACGGCGATCTGATAGAGACCGTCGCCCGACGGCGTGAAGCGGCCGAAGTACTCGCCGTCGCCTTCCACGTTCCACACGAGCGGCACGTCCTCGACGGCGCCCGACGGCCCGGTGACGTGCGCCGTGATGCGGCCGTCGTTCACGCCCGCGAACTCGGCGTCGCGGACGGTCGCCGTGAGCGTGACCGGCTCGCCCGCCTGCACGCGATCGGGCGCGGTCGCGATCATCACGCGCTCGGGCACGCCGTCGACGAGCCATCGCGCGAGCCGCTGCCAGAAATTCGCGTGCGTGTGGTCGTCGGCCGCCATCTTCGCGTCCATCCGCCACAGCCACGTGTCCTGCACCGGCAGCACGAGCGTCTTGCCGCGGCCGTAGCGCTGGAACGCGAGCACGACTTCGTTGCGGCCGTGTCCGTCCGTCCCACTCAGGAGCTCGGTCGCGCCGGGCTTGAGCGCGGACTCGGGGACGGCGTTGACCGCAGTGAGCGACGGCAAATCGCGCCACTTCGCGGCCGCGTCCTCGGCGCGATCGGTGATCTGCGTGGCCGGATGCGATTCGCCCGCGCGCGTCGGCTTCACGACGAGCTCGAGCGGCGGATAGATCGGGCCCTTCGACGAGGCAGGAATCGCAATCGGCAACGCGTCAGCCAACGGCGTGCCGCCCCAGCCGCCCTCGCCGAACGCGCGGTCGCCGCCGAGCGCGAGCAACCCGCCGCCGCGGATGTCCACGAAGTCCTCGAGCAGCCGCTGCTGCTCCGGCGTGAACGCGCCCGCTTCGACGCTGCCGAGGATGATGCCCTGATAGCTGAACAGCTCCTCGCGCGTCTGCGGAAAGCCGGACTGCAGTTCCTCGGGATGATCCGGATCGAGGCCGCCGCGCCAGAGCTTGGCCGGCGAGTTGGCCGTGGCCTCCGCCATGCGCACGAGCGTGACGACCTGCAGATGCTGGTCGGGCTGCGTGGCTTCGCGGATGAACTTGAGCTCCGCGCGCGGCTCGCCTTCGAAATACAGGATCTTGCGGCGGCCGTTGTCGACGTCGATGAGCGCATCGCGCTGGTTGTTCTCGCCGACGTCCTCGCCGTTCTGGACGGGGACGCGGAAGCGGAAGACGTGCGCGCCGGCGTCGGCGGTCTTGAACCGCACCTTGATCGTCGACGACTCGCCGTTGGCCGGCAGCGTGATGTCCTGCGTGCTGACGAGGCGTCCTTCGCTTTCGACGACGAGCGGCACCTTGAGGCCTGCATATCCCGTTTGCGTGACGACGACGTCGACGACGAGCGAGGCGCCCTGGAGCGCACGGCGCGGCGTCTCGGCGCGCGTGACCTGCACGTCGCGCGTGAGCCGATCACGCCCAACGCCTACGGAGAACACCGGCAGCCCCTCCGACTTCAGCCCCGCGATCGTCTGATCGATCGTCGTCTCCGCGTTGTCGGCGCCGTCGGTGACGACGACGAGGCCGGCGACGGGCAGACCGCTCATCTGATCGCGCGCGCGATCGATCGCTTCGCCGAGCCGCGTGGCCGTGCCCTGGAATGTCAATTCGCCAGACGTACGCAGACGCTCGGCGGCCGAGGAAAAGCGGAAGACGCGCGGGACGAAGCGGCGGCTGAGCGCGGCGAGCAGCGGTGCGTTGGGGCCGCCGAACTGACTGGTGACGAACTGGCTGCGCGGCTGGCCGCCTTCGTCCGGGATCTGCATGCTGCGCGAGTCGTCGAGGAGCACGCCGACGAAGTTCTGCTGCGGGACGGCGACCTTGAGCTGCAGCATCGGCTGCAGCGTGGCGAAGATGGCGACGAGGAGCAGGCCCGTACGGAAGGCGAAGAGCACCGCGCGATCGCGCGCGCCGAGCGCGGCGACCTGCCAGTACGTCCACACGGCATAGATCAACGCCGCGGCCGCGACGGCCGCGACGATCCACATCGAGCGGGTGGCGCCGAGCACGAACTGACCCTGTTCGAACACGGGCCGCTCGTACTTGAAGAGCAGTCGGAACACCGAGTCGAGCACGGACGTCTCGATTCTAAATCACGTCGCGCTGGCGCCTCGCCACCCGCGAGTCATCTTCTTTACAGTGCGCTGGGGCCCCACCCCCAGCGCTACGCGCTTCGGCTCCCTCACTGCGTTCGGGGCCTCGCGGTGTCATCTTTATTTTTGCGCACGGCTGGCCTGCCCGCCTTTTTTGTGGAGCCCCGACCCTTCAGGGTCGGGGAGAACCACTGTCATCTTCTTTGCAATGGCGCGGGGCCCCACCCCCGCGCCTACGCGCTTCGCCGCCCTCGCTACGCTCGGGGGCTTGCGGTATCAACTTCTTTCTTCGCGCGCCGCTGTCGCTGGCTGCTATTACGACAGCGCCGCGCGGATCGTGTCGAAGATTTCGGCTGCCGTGGCCGTGACGCCGGCTTGGGCGAGGTCGGGGCGGCCGCCGCCGCGGCCGGTGAAGCGCGCGGTGATGTCGCGCACGAGGGCGGCGGCGTCGATCGACTCGTCGGCCGATCGCGCGATGACGATGGGCAGCGGGCTGCCGCTGCCGGCAACCGCAGCGACGTAGCCGGGCTCCGCGGTCACGCGCGAAGCGAGCGTCTTCAAAGCGGCCGCATCCCAACCTGGCTCGACGACGAACACGACGCGATGGCCTCCGACGCGTTCGGCGGTCGCGCGCGCTTCGATCGCGCGATACCCGGCCAGTGCCTCGAGGAGCCCGCGTCGCTCGCGATCGCGGTCCTTGGCCTCCTGCTGCAGCCGCCGAATCGCGGCGCCCAACTCCGGCGGTGTCACCGAAATCGCGCGCGTCGCATCGGCCATCGCGTCACGCAGGCCGCGATGCGATCGCAGCGCCCGGCCGCCGCACACGAACGTGATCCGGCTACCGCCCTTGAATCGCTCCTGCGCGCTGACGGCAATCACGCCGATGACGCCGGTCCGCGGGACGTGTGTACCGCCACAGGCCGACAGGTCGAAGTCCGGCACTTCGACGAGTCGCAGCGTGCCGGTGCGCGCGGGCGGCTTGCGCAGCGGCAGGCGCGCGGCTTCCTCGGCCGGGACGAAACGCACCGCGACCGGCCGATCGTCCCAGACGACGAGGTTGGACTCCGCTTCGGCCGCGGCGGTCTCCTCGGAGGTGACTTCACGCGCGAGATCGATCGTCGAGTCGGCCGCGCCCATGTGGAAGCTGACCGTCTGCACACCGAACAGCCGATCGAAGGCCGCTGACAGGATGTGCTGGCCCGTGTGCTGCTGCATGTGATCGAGCCGCCGCGGCCAGTCGATCTCGCCGCGCACGCGCTCGCCCACGGCCACCGGCGCGCTCACGACGTGCGCGATTTCTCCGTCGTCGCGGTCGACGACCTCGAGCACCTCGACTCCGCCGAGCCTTCCGACATCGAACGGCTGTCCGCCCGACGTCGGATAGAACGCTGTCCGATCGAGCACGACTTGCGCGCGTCCGTCGACCATCTCGCAGGCGATGACCGTCGCCTCGAACGCACGCAGCGCCGCATCCGTGTAATACAGACGCTCGGTCATTGCGCGGGATCCGCGACGCCAGCTTCCTCAAAGCCCTTGGCGCGCAGGCGGCAACTGTCGCACTGGCCGCACGGCCGGCCGTCCGGACTTGGGTCGTAGCAACTGTGCGTGAGGCCGTAGTCGACGCCGAGCTCGAGGCCGAGCCGGATGATCGCGGCCTTGGTGAGCTGCTGCAGCGGCGCCCAGATGCGCAGTTCCCGGCCGCCGACGCCCGCTTTGGTCGCGAGCCCGGCGAGATATTCGAACGCGGCGATGAACTCCGGCCGGCAGTCGGGATAGCCCGAGTAGTCGAGCGCGTTGACGCCGATGACGATGCGCTCGGCACCGACGGCTTCGGCCCAGCCGAGCGCGAGCGCGAGCAGGATCGTGTTGCGCGCGGGCACGTAGGTGGACGGGATGTCCGTCGCGTCGAGCGGCCGGTCCTTCGGGATGGCGCCGTCGCCGACGAGCGCGGATCCGCCGAAGGCCGCGAGATCGACATCCAATTCGACGTGCCGAACGATGCCCAGCGCGCGAGCGACGCGGCGCGCGGCTTCGATCTCGACCGTGTGCGTCTGGCCGTAGCGGACCGTCAGTCCGTACAGCTCCCAGCCCTCGCGCGCGGCGAGCGCCGCGGCGGTCGTCGAGTCGAGTCCGCCCGACAAGAGGACGATGGCGCGACCCGCCATCACACGCCCCGCGTTTCCGGCGTCCAGATGTACTTGTGCGCCTGAATCTGGAGCCGCGCGGGCACGTGCGCGTCGAGTATCCAGCGCGCGAGGACGTCAGGCGCGAGAAGACCGTGCACGGGCGAGAACAGCAGCGCGTGGACGCGGCCCGCGAGATCGTGGCGTGTGAGGACGTCGACCGCGTAGTCGAAGTCCGCGCGATCCTGGATGACGAACTTCACCTCGTCGTGCGCGGAGAGTTGATCGAGGTTGGGCCAGTGCATTCGCTCCGCTTCGCCGCTCGCCGGACATTTGACGTCCACGATCGCCACGACTTCATCCGGCACGTCGTCGATCGGCATGTGCCCGCCCGTTTCGAGCAGCACCGTATACCCATCGTCGACGAGACGCTGCATCAGGTCGTGGACTTCGCGCTGGAGCAGCGGCTCGCCGCCCGTGATCTCGACGAGCCGGCACCCGCACGCGCCGACTTCCGCGACGATGTCGTCAATCGCCATCTTCTGCCCGCCGGTGAAGGCATACGGCGTGTCGCACCAGGAGCAGCGCAGGTTGCAGGCCGTGAGCCGCACGAACACGCACGGCTCGCCCGCATAGGTCGATTCGCCCTGGATGGACAGATAGATCTCGCTGACGGTGAGCATGCGGAAAGTCTTATCTCAGCGTCACGTTCTTCAGCATGTCGGCGCGCTCGATGCGGTCGACGACGGGCATGCCGCTGATGACCTGGCCGACGACGACGTGTTTGCCGTCGAGCGCGTGGTCGGCCGCCTTCATGATGTAGAGCTGGCTGTCGGCGAACTTCGGATTGCCGCCGTGCGCGAGGCCGACGGCGCCGCGGATGTGCTTGTGGCTCGAGAACTCGGCCACGCCAATCGGATTGCCGCTGTTACCGGTGCCCCACGACGCCTGCGTCCGCATGCTGCGCGTGCCCGGATCGCCGAACTGGATGAGGCCGCGCTCGACGCGATGGAAGCGCTGGCCGCGGTAGAAACTGCGCTTGATGAGCTCGACGATGTGCGCCACGCTCTTCGGCGCGTCCTTCTGGAAGAGCTCGATCTCGATCGTGCCCTTCACCGTCTCGATGACCATGATCGGATCGCCGGGCGTCGCGGGACGCGCCGGACCGCGCTGGGCACCGGCGGGCACGGCCGCCACGGCCGCGAAGAGACAGGCGAGGAGAAGTCGTCGCATCGTTCACCGTCCTTGCTGCACGACGCCAATCCTCGGACAGAGCGGCGCCACGACGCAAGCGCCACACCGCGGGTACACCGGCCGGCAGACGTTCTGGCCCCAGGTGACGAGGCACACGTTGACGCGCGCCCACCAGCGCCGCGGCACGACTTTGTAGAGCGCCTGCTCGGTCGCCTCCGGCTGGCGCGTCCGCACCCAGCCGAGCCGATTCGCGATGCGATGGACGTGCGTGTCGACGCAGATGTTGTCGCGTGACGCGTGCGAGAGGATCAGCACGAGATTCGCCGTCTTGCGACCGACGCCCGGCAGCGTCAGGAGCTCCTCCATCCGATCCGGCACATGGCCACCGTAGCGCTCGACGAGTTGCCGGCACGCCTCGCGTACGTGCTGCGCCTTCACGCGATAGAAGCTGACCGGATAGATGAGCCGTTCGATGCGCGCGGCCGACAGCGCCGCCATCGATCGCGGCGTACGCGCGACGCGAAACAGCCGCGTCGACGCCGCATGCGTCACCGCATCCTTCGTCTGCGCCGACAGCATCGTCGCGATGAGCACGCGGAAGGGATCCTTGCGGCTCGCGTTGCTGATCTTCTCGACGGCGAGATCGTCCATCCCACGGATGGCGCGGGCCATGCGGGCAAGAACGGTGGCAGGACTGTTGGTAGTCATCTTCTTTGCAATGCGTTGGGGCTATCTTCTCTTGCTTGCTCGCGGGGCCCCACCCCCGCGCCTACGCGCTTCGGCGCCCTCGCTGCGTTTGGTAGTCATCTTCTTTGCAATGCGTTGGGGCCCCACCCCCAACGCTACGGCGCTTCGCCACCCTCGCTACGCTCGGGGGCTCGCGGTGTCATCTTTTATTTAATCTCAGTCAACGCCGGCTGGCCGGCGAGAACGGCGACCACGTTCTTCGCCGCGAGCTCCGCCATGGCGCGGCGTGTATCCGATGTCGCGCTGCCGATGTGCGGAGTGAGGACGACGTTTTCGAGGCCGAGCAGATCCGGGTGGACGTTGGGTTCGCGTTCGAAGACGTCGAGCGCGGCGCCGGCGATGAGACCGTCCTTGAGCGCCCAGGCCAGCGCCTCTTCGTCGATGACCGGGCCACGCGCCGTGTTGATGAGATACGCCGTCCGCTTCATGCGCGCGAGCGCGCGGCGATCGATCAAATGCTTCGTGTCGGGCCGGAGCGGGACGCTCACCGACAGGACGTCGGACGAGACGAGCAGCTCGTCGAACGACACGACCGGATGACCGTCGATGGTGGTCTCATCGCGGTGCCGGCCGAACGCGACCGTCATGCCGAACGCCGCTGCGCGTGCGGCGACCGCACGTCCGATCCGACCCGCACCCAGGATGCCGAGCTGCTTACCGGCGAGCTCGGTCCCAGTCATGAAATCGAACGACCAGCCGGTCCAGCCCTTGCGGCGAATGACACGATCGCCTTCGACCACGCGCCGCGTCACGGCCAGGATGAGCGCCCAGGTGAATTCCGCGACCGAGTTCGTCAGCACGTCCGGTGTGTTCGTGACGACGACGTGATGGTCGCGCGCCGCGGCTAGGTCGATGTTGTCGAAGCCGACGGCGACGTTCGCGACGACCTTCAACGACGGTCCCGCGGCATCGAGGAGCGCCGTGTCGATCTTGTCGGTCAGCATCGACACGAGCGCCGCCCGCCCCGCCACCGCCTGGCGCAACGCCGCCGCATCGGGCGACGAGTCGAGCACGTGCACATCCCCCGCCGTCTTGAGCAACGCCACCGCGGAAGCCGGCAGCCGGCGGGTCACGAGGATTGAGGGTTTGGGCATAGGGGTCAACACACGAGTCAACTTCGAACTGTGAACTTCGAACTTCGAAATTGGTTCGAAGGGCGTTGCACGTCAACATCAGCCGTGCGCCCGGATCCAGCGCCCGTTGAATCGCGGCAAAGAACCTGGCATCCCGTTCGAAGTTCGAAATTCCAAGTTCGAAGTTCGCGCGCGCAGGGAGGGAGCGCGCGCGTCAGTGTCCGTGGCTCTTGCAGTACCCGCAGTGATCGCACGCGACGCCCGGCTCGATGACGCACGCGTCGTCGCCGTTGACAATGGTCACGTAGGTCGCGTGGCTCGGATGGTCGCGGAACGAAACGATCGGCGCCGGACGAGGCACGATAGAAATCGGCGTACCGGACAGTCCCGCGCCGAGACGACGCATCAGGGCGTCTTGAATGCGCGCGCGCAGTTCGTCGTCGTTCATGCGCGATGTCCTGCCGGCGTTGCCGGCTCCTCAATCGTCACGCGGTCGACGATGCCGACAATCGCGGCGTCGACCGGCGCGGCGCGGCGGCCGAGCGCGGCACCCGCGGCGCGGCCTTCAATCACGACCAGCACGCGCTCGCCGACGCCCGCACCGACCGAATCAATCGCGAGCAGCGGCGTGCCGCGCGGTCCGTCCTCGAGCGTGAGCGGCTGCACGAGCAGGAGCTTCGCGCCCACGAGCTTGCCGTGCTTCTGCGTGGCCACGAGCGTGCCGACGACCTTCCCGATCAGCACGCGCGGCCTCCGGCTCCGGTCACTCCAGGTCCCACCGATCGACGATGCCCACGACGCACGCGTCGACGGGCACCTCAGCGGGCAGGAACGGGAACGAGGCCTCGCGGCCGCGGACGAAAAACACGTGCTCGCCAACGCCCGCGCCGGTCGCATCGGCCGCAACGACCGTGCGTCCCGCATCCTGTCGATCGGGCGCAATCGGCTGCAGGACGAGCAGTTTGTGTCCGTCGAGCGCGGCGTCCTTCACGGTCGCCACGACGTCGCCGATGACGCGCGCGAGATGCACGACCCTACTTCCCCACCTCGACGTGATCGACGACGCCGACGATGGCCGCGTCGACCGGACAATCCTTCAACCCGGCGGCCATGCGCGCGGAACTGCCGCTCACGATCAGCACGGTCTCGCCAACACCGGCATCGACCGTGTCGACCGCGACGAGATAGTTGCCTTCCGGCTTGCCGGACGGATCCATGGGACGCGCGACGAGCAGCTTGCTGCTGACGAGCCGTTCGTCCTTGCGCGTGGCGACGACGGTGCCGACGACGGTGGCGAGGAGCATGAGAAGAGCGTCCGGCCGCGGCCGGATGCACGCGAACTAGCCCTTGGCGGCCTTGCCGATGGGCAGCACGTCCTCGAGGTTGGCGTGCGGACGCGGAATGACGTGGACCGAGACGAGCTCGCCCACACGGCGCGCGGCGGCCGCGCCCGCGTCGGTCGCCGCTTTGACGGCCGCGACGTCGCCGCGCACGATGGCGGTCACGTACCCGGCGCCGATTTTCTCCCAGCCGACGAGCGACACTTTGGCGGCCTTGACCATGGCGTCGGCCGCCTCGATCATGGCGACCAGCCCCTTCGTCTCGACCATTCCGAGCGCCTCACCCATTGGAACGCCTCCAGACAGACCGTCAGGCCTGCACGATCTCTTTGACGACGTCCTCGATGAGCGACGTCAGTTGCGCGTATGTTAGCCGAATCTCCCCACCGGTACCTACGGCCGCGGCAACGCCGCGCGCGACGCTCGTGTCGGGTACGAGCCGCTCGCCCGGCGCCGACGGCGCGACGACGACCTGACAGCTCGCCGCATCGCCTTCGGCACCCGTCGGCGTCGTTGCCGGATCGGGACAGACGGGCGCGGGCGACGCGATGCCGTAGCGATCGCGGAGGCCCTGCAGGCGATCGACTTCCTCGCGCGAGAGCAGATGCTCGCGGCCGAGCATGCGCGCGACGAGACTGATGCGCGCGAAGTGCTCGATCGTTTCCATCTTGTAATAGGCCGCGAACAGATCTTTTCCGAGCGCGAGCGCGCCGTGATTGGCGAGCAGCAATCCGTCGTGCGCCTTGACGAGCGGAGCGACGGCCTCGGCGAGCTCCGGCGTCGACGGCGTCCCGTAATCCGCAATCGGAATGCTCCCCAGCGTCGTCACGACTTCCGCGAGCACGGCGCGATCGAGCGGGATGCCGGCCACGGCGAACCCGGTCGACAGCGGTGGATGCGAATGCACGACCGCGCCGACATCAGGCCGCTCGCGATAGGCGACCAGGTGCATCAGCGCCTCGGACGACGGCTTGCGCCCCGGCGCGCCTTCGACGACGCGCCCGTCGAGATCGGTGACGACCATCATGTCCGGGGTCATGAAGCCCTTCGAGACGCTCGCCGGAGTCATGAGGAGACGATCGGGCCCGACGCGGACGCTGATGTTGCCGTCGTTCGAGGCCACGAAGCCGCGCTGCCACAGCCGACGGCCGATTTCGACAATCGAGTCACGGAGCTCGGCGAGGTCGGCGGGCATGGGTCAGGGAGATTGTAGCTTGAGGGAAGAGCGTGTCGGTTCCGGGTTCCTGGGTTCAAGGTTCCCCGGGTTCTGGTTCCGGGTTCTCTCAAGGGTTCCCGGTTCCCGGGTGTCAGGTTCGGGGAGCGGGCGTGCGGGTGTGCTCCGCGATCTCGGCGCCGCCCGTTTGCCCGGTTCCAGGTTTCAGGTTCGTCAGTGAGGCCTTCGCGCGTCCGGGTTCAGCTTGGAACCCGGAACCCTCGCGAACCCGGCACCCGGAACCGACATGATTTTCCACCGAAGCTATATGATCGCTTGAGTCCGATGGCTGTCTCGCGCGACTCTCTAGCGTTCGGTTTCTCCGGCATCCTTTTCGGTCTGCTCGTCGGGTGGATCATCGGCGCGCAGCACGCCGAGGGCACGGTGCCGCCCGCCGCAGCGGCGACTACGGCCACCGCCTCCGCGCCGGCGCAGCCGCAGGATCAGCAACAGGTACAGCAGCCGGCGCCGCAGCCGCTCGATGCCTCACGAGTGACGGCACTCCAACAGCAGGCGTCGGCCGAGCCATCGAACAGTCAGGTCCGCGCCGACCTCGGCAACCTGTACTTCGACGCGCAGCGGTTCACCGACGCGGCGCAGTGGTACGAGGCCGCGCTGAAGCTCAATCCGCGCGACGTCAACGTCAGCACGGATCTCGCCGTCTGCTACTACCAGACGAACCAGGTCGATCGCGCGCTTTCGCAGCTCGACCATTCGCTCTCGATCGATCCGCGCCATCTCAAGACGCTGTTCAACCAGGGCTTGATTCGCGCGTTCGGCAAGCAGGATCTCGCCGGCGCGGCCGAGTCGTGGCGGAAGGTCGTGGCGATCGCGCCCAACAGCGAAGAAGCCAAGCACGCGCAGCAGGGACTCGACGGGATCGAGTCCGCGGGCCATCCGCAGCCGGGTGCGGGTGGTGGCGGCGGGATGGGGTCGTGACGCTCATCGTCTGGATCATCCGCGTCCTGCTGCTCTCGCTGATCATCCGGATCATCGTGAGCGCATTCACGACGCGCGCCCCCCGCCGGCAGGCCGCGGCGCGTGGCCGGACGCCACGCGAGCGGCTCGGCGGTCGACTCGTCCGCGACCCCCAGTGCGGCACCTACGTCGTCGAGTCGAATGCCGTCACGGTCGGTTCAGGCGCGACGGCTACGCACTTCTGTTCGAAGAGCTGCCGTGACGCCTGGCTGCGCGCACACGGGGCGCAGCCGGCGCACTGAGCTTTAGTCGCGTTGGGCTTGGCCTGCAGCGACAGTCATCTTCTTCTAATTGCTCGCGGGGCCCCACCCCCGCTCGCCCGCTCAGCGCCGCTCCTCCGTCGCGGGCTTCGCGGACTTCTTTTGATCGCTTCGCCGCCCTCGCTGCGCTCGGGGGCTCGCGGTATCAACTTCTTTTCACTGCTTCCAGATAGTCCGTGACGGCCTGTTCCAGGCCGACCCAGAGGGCGTGGGTGATGAGGGCGTGGCCGATCGAGACCTCGTCGAGATACGGCAGCGTGCGGAAGAGTTGCAGGTTCTCAAGGTCGAGGTCGTGGCCGGCGTTGACGCCGAGGCCGAGCTCGTGGGCGAGCGTTGCGGCGTCGGCGTAGCGCGCGAAACTTGCGCGGCCTTCGGCGGGACCCGCGTCGTAGGCGCTGGCAAAGGGCTCGGTGTACAGCTCGACGCGATCCGCGCCGAGTGATGCGGCCCATCGCACCGATTCGAGCACCGGGTCGATGAAGAGACTCACCCGCACGCCGGCCTTGCGTAGCGCCCACACGATTCCACCCAGCGCGGCAGACGACGTCGTCGCCGGCCAGCCGGCTTGACTGGTGATTTCGCCCGGCGCGACCGGCACGAGCGTGCACTGCGCGGGCCGGACCTGGTGCACGAGCTCGAGAAACGATTCGCGCGGATCGCCCTCCATGTTGAACTCGATCCGCTGCCCATCACTTACCGGCCGCCGCGCGAGCAGCGCCGCGATGTCGAGCACGTCCTGACGCCGAATGTGCCGTTCATCCGCGCGCGGATGAACCGTGATGCCCGGCGCACCAGCGGCCAGACAGATCTCGACCGCCTGCAGCACGCTGGGCTCTGTGCCGCCGCGAGAATTGCGGAGCGTGGCGATCTTGTTGACGTTGACAGATAAGGAAATCATCTTCTTTTGCAATGGCGCGGGGCTGGTCTGACAGTGTCATCACTGCGCTCGCCAGTCATCTTCTTTGCAGGGCGCTGGGGCCCCACCCCCAGCGCTACGGCGCTTCGGCGCCCTCGCTACGCTCGGGGCCTCGCGGTATCAACTTTCTTTAATGCCTTCTTCGCGTCTTCGCGCCTTCGCGTGAGGCCTAATCCCCCAGCGCCCTTCGCGCGGCCTCCGCGATCTCGTTGGCCCACGTCTGCACGGCCGTCTGGTCTTCGCCCTCGATCATGATGCGCAGGAGCGGCTCGGTGCCGGAATAGCGGATGAGGACGCGGCCACGGCCGTCGAGTTTGGATTCGACGCCGGTGATGACCTGCTGAATCGCGGGCACGGACGTGACCGGCGTGCGTTCGCGGACGCGGACGTTCACGAGCGTCTGCGGATAGGTCACGAGCTCGCGCGCCAGCTCGTCGAGTTCACGGCCCGTGTCGGCCATGACGGCGAGCACGGCCAGCGCGGTGGCGAGGCCGTCGCCGGTCGGCAGGTGGCTGGCGAGAATCACATGGCCCGACTGCTCGCCACCGATCACGTAGCCGCCCTGCACCATCGCGTCCATCACGTACTTGTCGCCAACCGGCGCGCGCAGCAGCGTGATGCCGTGCTTGCGCAGCGCGATCTCGAGGCCGATGTTGCTCATCACCGTCGCGACAACGGTGTCGCCCGCGAGGCGGCCAGCGCGCTGGTGAGCGAGCGCGAGAATCAACATCATCGCGTCGCCGTCGACGATGCGTCCCGACGCGTCGATCAGGATGACGCGGTCGCCGTCACCGTCGAACGCAAGTCCGAGCCGGCAGCCTTCGGCCACGACGAGCGCGGCCAGCCGCTCGGGATGCGTGGATCCGCACGCCAGATTGATGTTGCGTCCATCCGGCCGATCGCCCATGGCGACGACGTGGAAGCCGAGCCGCTCGAGGACACGCCGCGCGGTCGTGACCGTCGCGCCGTTGGCCATGTCGACCGCAATCCGTGCGCCGGCCAACCCGCCGGGCGACGGCAGCAGGCGCGCGACATGCTCGAGATACGCGTCGACGAGCGCTTCGTTGGAGATGGGTTCAGCCGGCCGCTCTGACACGTTCCAACCGGCGTCGGCGATCACGGCTTCGACGTCGCGTTCGGTGTCTTCGCCGAACTTCTCGCCTCGGCCGGAGAACACCTTGATGCCGTTGTCCGCGTAGGGATTGTGCGACGCGGACAGCACGACGCCGAGATCGAAGTCGAGCGCGCCGGCCAGATACGCGACCGCCGGCGTCGGTGCAACGCCGATGCTCGTCAGCACCGCGCCCTCGCCCGCCGCGCCGCGCGCCAGCTCTCGCGCGATCCACTCGCCCGACTCACGCGTGTCGCGGCCGATCACGAGGCGCGTCGGCCGTCCGAGCGGATGCGCGCGCACGATAGCGGCGCCGATGCGCGCGATGGTGGGCGCGTCGAGCGGCCACTCGCCCGCGACGCCGCGAACGCCGTCCGTTCCGAACAGTCTCGTGCCGCGGCTCATCGGGTGGGCGCCCCGGTCGCTGGCGCGGAGGATGGCGCGGCCGACAGCGTCGGCTCGGCGCGCGCGATGTGCACGGTCACGCGCACCATGCGCGGCTCGCGCAGCCGCAGCTCGGCATCGGCCACACCGACGCCCACGTCCTGCACGACGTCACTCGTCCGTCCATCGATCGACACGCGCGAAGTCACCACGGAAATCACGTCCTTCAGCCGGCTCTCGGGGCCGACGACCACCACGGTCTTCGGCTCGACGTCGACGCTCGTCACCACGTAACCAGGCGCCGGCTGGCCGTCGATCGTCGGGTGGACTTCGGCGTCGACCTGGCCGGACTTCTCGAGCGTGACCGTCACCGTGCCCGGGTCGATCTGTAACACCTCGACGCCGAGCGGCGCCACCACCTCGTCGATGCGCAGCGGAATCAGGTTCGTCCCCGAATGCGCGTCGCCGAGATCGACGATGACGCGCAGCGCCCCCGGATCGAGCGTGCTCACCTGGTTGTCGACGCCGCGCACCTGCACGTTCACCTCGTCGACCTGGTCACCCGTCATCTGGAGCGGCTGCGGGATGTTGCTGTAGGACAGCGGCACGAGCACGCGACGCTCGATCTGATGGCCGCTCACCGTCAGCCACAGCAGCGTGCCGAGCGCGAGCGCGACGATCTTGAGCCCGAGATGCCGGAACGGATGCCACGCCATTACGCGTCGACCTCGACCGCTGGCTCGTCCACCGTGTCCTTGCGCTGCAGGATCAGCACTTTCAGCCGCTCGCGCAGATCGTCAGTCGACAGCCAGCGCGTGAGCTGCCCTTCGGTCGCGACCGAGATCTCGCCGCGCTCCTCGGAGACGATCACGGCCACGGCGTCCGACTCCTCGGTGAGCCCGATCGCCGCGCGATGCCGCGTGCCGAGATCGCGATCGAGCCGCGGACTGACCGTGAGCGGCAGGAAGCACGCGGCCGCCGCGATGCGCTCTTCCGCGATGATCACCGCGCCGTCGTGCAGCGGCGTCGACGGCTGGAAGATCGTCGTCAGCAGGTCGTAGCTGACCGCGGCATCGATCGGGATGCCGCTCTCGATGAAGTTGCGCAGGCCGATCTCGCGCTCGAAGACGATGATCGCGCCGACGCGCGCCTTGGCCAGCATGGCCGCGGCGGTGATGACTTCCTCGAGCGTCTCGGCCGTCCGCTCCGATCGTCCGAGGTACCGGAAGAACGGCGCACGCCCGAGGTGCGACAGCGCGCGGCGGATGTCCGATTGGAACAGCACGATCACCGCGATGACGACGTAGGCGAGGACGTTGCGGATGAGCCAGCCGACCGTGCGCAGCGGGAACGCCTGCGAGACGTAGAGCAGCGCGAGCACGACGACCGACCCGATCGCCATCTGCATCGCGCGCGTGCCGCGGATGAGCTTCAGCCCTTCGTAGATCAGCACCGACACGATCAGGATGTCGACGACATCCCACGCGGTCATGCGCGGACGATTGAAGAGGGCCGGAAGCTGGCGCATGGACGAGGCCAAATCAGAGTATCCCAAACGCCGCTCGAAGTGACCTCGAGCGGAAGGCCGGGTTACTCGGCGCTAACGCCCGTCGGCGGCGCGGATCGCGTCGGCCACGCGGACGACGGGCACCATGGCGGCGACGTCGTGGACGCGCACGATGTGCGCCCCGCCCAGCACCGACGCGGTGACGGCGGCCGCCGTCGCGAGCACGCGATCGGCGGGCGGCGTCTCGGCGCTCTGCGCGAGGAACGACTTACGCGACGGCCCGCTGAGGATGGGCCGTCCGAGCGCCGAGAGCCGGGCAATGCCGGCGAGCGCCGCGTAGCTGTGCTCGGCGCGCTTGGCGAACCCGAGGCCGGGGTCGACGATGATGCGGTCGAGATCGATGCCCGCGCGCTCGGCTGCCTGCACACGTACCGTCAGCTCGCGAATGATCTCCGCGCTCACCGGCCGGTCGTACACCGCCTGCGCGTACATCGTCGACGGCCGTCCGCGGTTGTGCATGAGGACGATGGTCGCGCCGCGCTGGGCGACGACGGCCGCGAGGATCGCGTCGTAGGTGAGCGCGCTGACGTCGTTGACGATCCCGGCGCCGAGATCGAGCGCGCGCCGGGCGACGTCCGCCTTGTAGGTGTCGATCGAGATCGGAACCTCGACGCGCCCGCGCAGCCCCTCGAGCACGGGGCCGACGCGGCGCCATTCTTCTTCAGCGGGCAGCGCCTCGGCGCCGGGACGCGTGGATTCGCCGCCGATGTCGAGGATGTCGGCGCCCTCGTCGACGAGCCGCCGCGCGTGCGCGATCGCGGCATCGGGATCGACGAAGTCTCCGCCGTCGGAAAACGAGTCCGGCGTGACGTTGACCACGCCCATGACGAGCGTGCGGCGGCCGAGCTCGAGGCTCCGCCGGCCGGGCAACGGCACGTGAAACTCGGTGCGAGGGGCGATTGAGGAGGTCAGGGCGCTGGGGAGGCGGCCACTCGGCAAACGCGTCGGGAGGCGTTATTCCTGCCCGATGGGTTTGCCGAGCGCCGGCACGATAGGCGCGCGTCCGGTCGGCTCGCGCCGGCCTTCGTCCGGCACGTTCGGCGACGTCGGTGTGCGCGCGGGAATCGGGTCCTCGAGCGGCAGGCCCTTGGCGAGGCGCACGACCTGGTCGGCGTCGAGCACTTCACGCGCGAGGAGCGCATCGGCGATCCGGACCAGGACGTCCTTGTGGTCCGAGAGCACCCGGTGCGCGCGCTCGTAGTTGTCCATGACGAACTTCTTGACTTCCTGATCGATGCGGACTGCGGTCTCCTCGCTGTAGTCCTGCGCTTTCGAGATCTCGCGGCCGAGGAAGATCTGCTCCTCGTGCTTGCCGAAGGTGAGCGGCCCCATGGCGTCGCTCATGCCCCACTCGCAGACCATCT
Organism: Vicinamibacterales bacterium; assembly: GCA_035550595.1. GTDB lineage: Bacteria > Acidobacteriota > Vicinamibacteria > Vicinamibacterales > SCN-69-37 > CALFMR01. The sequence goes on along the minus strand of DASZOV010000116.1, from coordinate 1,533 downwards.
TGCGCGCCATCTCGGTGACGCGCTCGAGGTCGTTGCCCGCGCCCGTCGTGAGCGCGCCGTTCGTGATCTCCTCGGCGATGCGGCCGCCGAGCAGGATCGCGATCTGGTCCATGAGGTAGTCGCGCGAGTAGTTGTGCTTGTCGTCGACCGGGATCTGCATCGTCACGCCGAGCGCCATGCCGCGCGGGATGATCGTGACCTTGTGGACGGGATCCGCGTTCGGCAGGAGCACGGCGAGCAGCGCGTGGCCGGCTTCGTGAATGGCCGTGACGCGCTTTTCGTCCTCGGTGATCATCATGGACCGGCGCTCCGATCCCATGAGGACCTTGTCCTTGGCGTACTCGAAGTCCGCCATGCGGACGACCTTCTGGTTGAAGCGCGCCGCGTTCAGCGCCGCTTCGTTGACCAGGTTCGCCAGATCCGCGCCGCAGAAGCCCGACGTGCCGCGCGCGAGCACCTTCAACTCGACGTCGTCGGAGAGCGGAATCTTCTTCGTGTGAACGGCGAGGATGCCTTCGCGGCCCTTCACGTCCGGACGGCTGACGACGATGCGCCGATCGAAACGGCCCGGACGGAGCAAGGCCGGATCGAGCACGTCGGGACGGTTCGTCGCCGCGATCAGGATGACGCCTTCGTTCGACTCGAAGCCGTCCATCTCGACGAGCAACTGGTTCAGCGTCTGCTCGCGCTCGTCGTGCCCGCCGCCGAGGCCCGCGCCGCGATGACGGCCGACCGCGTCGATCTCGTCGATGAAGACGATGCACGGCGCGTTCTTCTTGCCCTGCTCGAACAGGTCGCGCACGCGCGACGCGCCGACGCCGACGAACATCTCGACGAAGTCGGAGCCGCTGATCGAGAAGAACGGAACGTTCGCTTCACCGGCCACGGCGCGCGCGAGCAGCGTCTTGCCCGTGCCAGGCGATCCCATGAGCAGTACGCCCTTGGGAATGCGGCCGCCGAGCTTCTGGAACTTCTGCGGCTCGCGCAGGAACTCGATGATCTCCTGCAGCTCGTCCTTGGCTTCGTCGGCGCCGGCCACGTCCTTGAACGTGACCTTCTTTTGGGTGCTCGACGACAACTTCGCGCGACTCTTGCCGAACGACAGGGCTTTGTTCCCGCCGCTCTGCATCTGCCGCATGATGAAGACCCAGAAGCCGATCATCAGGATGATCGGCGCCCAGGAGAGCAGAATCGTCGTCCACGTGCCGGCCGTTTCGTGGCGGGCCTTGACGGTGACCTTCTGGTCGAGGAGGAGGTTCGTCAGCCCGTCGTAGGACGGCGGCACGGTCGTGCGAAACGCGCCCGAGGTGGAGTCGCTCGGCGCCTGCACGTATTTGCCGCTGATTTCGCTGCCAGTGAACGTCACTTCCGCCACTTCCCCGCGCTTGACGTGCGTGAGGAAGTCGGAGAACGAGATGTCGCTGCCGCCGCTCTGCAGTTGCGAGGAGAACTGCCAGATGAGCGCGAGGATGACGACGAGCACCATCCAGAACAGCAGGCTCTTCAGGGTTGAATTCACTGGCTATCCTTCGT
>DASZOV010000115.1:0-67419 GCA_035550595.1 Vicinamibacterales bacterium | reverse complement strand
GGGATCGAGTGACACTCAGGCCAGTTTCTTCGTCATGCGCACGAGCGTCCCACCCTCCGGCCGCTTGACGATGGACACGTCGTCCATGAAGTTGCGCATGAAGAAGATGCCCCGGCCGCTCGATTTCAGGACGTTCTCGGGATCGAGCGGATTGGCGATGTGGTCGGCGTCGAAGCCCTCGCCCTCGTCGAGGACGCGGACGACGAGCTCGCGCGGTTCGGCGCGCGGCGTGATCTCGATCTCCACGGTGACGTGCTTCCGGCGGTCCTCGCGGTTGCCGTGCTTGATGGCGTTGATGACCGACTCGCGGACGGCCACGCTCACCCAGTGAACGGCGTCCTCATCGAGACCGGCCAGCGTCGAGAGCCGGTCGCTCAAGAGCTGGACGATGTCGAGCAATTCGAACGTGCTCGGCAGCTCGACGCGGATCAGGTGCCCGTCCAGGGACATGCGCGTCGTGTAAGTAACATATAAGCTGGACGGGGTTCAAGTTGACGGCAGACAAGATCTACCTGGTGGGCTTCATGGCGAGCGGCAAGAGCACGATCGCGCGCGCGCTGGCCCAGCGCCTCCGATGGGGGCACGAAGACATCGACGAGCTCATCGAGCGGCAGGAGCGGCTGACCGTGGCCGACATCTTCGCGCGTCACGGCGAAGCGCGCTTCCGCGCGGTCGAGCGCGACATGCTGCGGCTCGTACAGCCGCTGCGGCACGTGGTCGTAGCGACGGGCGGCGGCACGTTCGTCGACGCCGAGAACCGCGCGGCCATCAACCGCGATGGCGTCTCGGTGTGGATTGACGCGCCGCTGGCGGATATCATTCCGCGCATCCCGCTCGACGGGCGGCGCCCGCTCGCGGCCGATCGGAGTACGCTCGAACGGCTCTATCTCGCGCGCACCGAGGCCTACCGGCTGGCGCACGTGCGCATCGACGCCGCGCGCGCCTCGCCGGCGGCGGTCGTCGAGGCGATTGTCGACGCCGTCGCCACCGTGCCGCCCATCCTCGACGGATCGGCGCCTCGTTCCTGAGATCCCCGTGCGCTATCTCGTCATCAGCGACATCCACGCGAACATCGACGCCCTGGACACCGTGCTCGCCGACGCCGCGTCGATCGGCTACGACGCGGTCCTCTGCCTCGGCGATCTCGTCGGCTACGGCGCGGCGCCGAGCGCGTCGATCGAACGGGTCGTCGAGCTCGGGCCTGCCGGCCTCATCCGTGGCAATCACGACAAGGTCATCGCCGGCCTCGAGCCGCCGATTCTCTTCAACGAAGTGGCGCGCAAGTCGGTCGACTGGACGCAGGGCGTGCTGTCGGCCGAGGCCACCAAGACGCTGGCCGACCTGGCGAAGGGGCCGCTGCAGATCGATCCGGACGTCGAGATCTGCCACGGCGCGCCGTTCGACGAGGACCACTACCTGTTCGACAACACCGATGCCGAGCGCGCGATGGCCGCGTGCACGACGCGCATCTGCCTGTACGGCCACACGCACCTGCCGGCCATCTTCACGAAGACAACGGACCGCGCCTCTGCCGGCGACGGGCTCGCCGACGACGAGCTGCGGCTGCCAGAGGCGGGACCGGTGCTCATCAACGTCGGATCGGTCGGCCAGCCGCGTGACGGCGACCCGCGCGCGGCCTACGGCCTGCTCGACCTCGAGCGCCACACGATCCGCTTCCGCCGCGTCGCCTACGACGTCCCCGCCGCCCAGAAACGCATCATGGCCGCCGGCCTGCCGGCGTGGCTGGCGCTGCGGCTCGAGAAGGGACAGTGAGAAGAGGCTACGCCAGCTTCAACTTCGAACTGCGAACTTTAAACTTCGAAATTTGGTTCCGGCTTCTCCCTGGGTCTGAAGACCCAGGGCTCCACGGATCTCGAAGGCCCAGGCTCCAGTGATTAGTCCTCTGTGGAGCCTCGAGCCTTCAGGCTCGGGGGGAACTCTTTTTGTCTCGCGCTTCGCGCTTCCGCAGCTCAGCCGCGTACGCATCGCGCGCGGCGCGGGAGCCCAGGATCCAGCCGATCACTACGCCGATGATGAGGACGGCCGGGATGAAGATGAAGTGTGTCGACGGCATGTTGGCGAAGTTCATCGCCGTCGCGCCTCCAGCTTGGCCGAGACGTCAGCCAACTCGCGCTCGACGCGCCCCAGGCGGCGCCAGAGCGTCAGGACGTACAGGAGCAGCGCGACCCAGACGGTCGCGTAGGCCGCGAAGACGAGCGGCGTGGCCGGCAGGTGCTCCTGCCCCATGTCCTCGGGCGAGACCGGCACGAAGCCGTCCTGCGCGGCCGTGGTCGAGGGCAGTGTCTGCTGCGCCATGACGGGGACCGCGGTGCCCACGCCCACCGAGAGCAGGATGGCCACGAGCGCCGCGCGGGCGTGCGATCGAAGGGCTCGGATCACGTCAATCCTCCAGCGCCAGGTACGCCTCTTCGAGCGCCGACCGGCTCGCCTCGAGGCGCACGCGCACGATGAGCAGCGCGACGTACAGAATCGTGAACGCCGCCCAGCAGAAATACAACGGGATGCCCATGTCGACCGGCAGCGTGGGCACGACGCTCGTCTTCGGATGGAGCGTGCGCCAGAAGTTCACCGACCAGTAGACGAACGGGACGAGCATCATCCCGAAGAAGCCGACGGCCGCCGACAGCACCTCGCTGCCCGGACCGCCGAAGCGCCGGAGCAGCAGGTACGCGTTGAAGACCATCCACATCACGAACGTGCTCGTGATGCGCGCGTCCCAGACCCACCAGACGCCCCAGGCCTTGCGCGCCCACAGCGGTCCCGTGATGAGCACGATGACCCCGAAGACGACGGCGAGTTCGGCCGCGGCCACGGCGACGCGGTCGTCGATCGGCTTGCGGCGCGCGAGGTACAGGGCGCTCGCGATCCCGCAGACGATCGCCGTCAGCATCATCGTCATGGCCGACGGAAAGTGGAAGTAGAAGATCCGCTGCACGAGGCCCATCGTCGACTCGTACGGCGCCGTGTCGATGACGTAAGGAGCGGCAGCGAACATGACAGCCGCGATGAGGAGCAGGAGCGGCACGAGTCGGTCGGTCAGGCGCATCGGCGGGCACTCAGTCCGTCATCACGGGCGCGAACGTCCAGAGCGCGAGAGTGACGAAGACCGCATCAAAGAATATCAGCATCGAGAGCCACGCCTCGGCCACCGGCAAATTCGGCTCGGTCCCGAAGATCGCCGCCGTGCCCTGGACGCCGCCGATGATGACGGGCACCGTGATCGGATAGAGGACGACCGGCAGGAGGACGTCGCGCGACTGCGCGCGGACGAGCATGGCGGCGAAGAGCGTTCCCACCGCGGCGAAACCGAGCGTGCCGAACGCCAGCAGGGCCGCGAGCAGCCAGGGCGCGCGGCTGATCGGCGCGTCGAACAGGAGCGCGACCATCGGCAGGAGCACGATCTCGATCGCGCCGAGGAGCAGCAGCAGGCCCGCCAGTTTTCCCAGATACACCGACGCCCGTTCGACCGGCGCGAGCAGCAGCGCGCGCAGCGTCTCGCCCTGGCGTTCGCGCTCGAACGTGCGGCCGAGCGCGAGCGTGCCCGAGAAAGCAATCGTGATCCAGAGGATCCCGGCCGCGGCGTTCTCGACCGCCCTCCCCTCTTGCACGAACGCGAACGAGAAGACGAGCACGCACGCCACGGCGAAAAACAGCGTCGTCGCCGCCAGCTCGCGGCTGCGCGACTCGACGCGCAGGTCCTTGCGCGCGATGAGCCATGCGTCGGCGAGCACGCGAATCACGCGCGCCTCGCTTCCACCGCGCGGCGGAACCGCTCGCGCAGTGTGCCGTTGCCATCTTCAATCGGCTGCAGCCGTCCGTTCGTCAGACAGACGGCGCGGTCGACCAGACCGTCTGCCGTGTCGAAGTCGTGCGTGGCCATGAGCACGATCGCACCCGAGACGCGGAGCGCGCGTAGCCGCTCGACGAGAAGAGACGTCGACTCGTCGTCGAGTCCCGTGAACGGCTCGTCGAGCAGGACCAGCCGCGGATCGTGGATGAGCGCGCGCTCGAGCGCCAGCCGCTGACGCATGCCGCGCGAGAACCCGGCCACGCGGTCGCCGCCGCGCGTCTCGAGCCGCGCGTGCTCCAGGGCTGCGTCGACGCGCCGCGCGAGATCCGGGACGCGATGCAGGCGGCCGAAGAACTCGAGGTTCTCGCGCGCGGTCAGATCGCCATATAGAAACAGGTCGTGGCCGAGCATCCCGATGCGGCCGCGGAGTGCGTCGCCCCACTCATGTGCTGGTCGTCCGCCATAGTTCACTGCGCCCGACGCGGGCCGCACGATCGTCGCGATGACGCCGAGCAGCGTCGACTTGCCGGATCCGTTCGGCCCGAGCAGGCCGACGATTTCTCCGGCGTGGAAACTGGTCGTGATCTCGAAGAGCGCGCGTCGTCGGCCGTAGTGCCGCGACACGCCGCGGACGTCGACGCGGTCGAAGTCGTGCGCGGCCGTGACAGCGGGATCGGAGGCTGGCGCGGGCAACGGTCCGATCAGGCCGTCCGCCGGCGCGAGGCGGGGCCGAAGGCGGTCCACAGCCCAATGACCGTGACGACGCTGGCCGCCGCGAGGGCCGTGTAGCGCGGCCACTGATGGTGATACGGCAGGCCCGTGATGTCGATCGCCATCACCTGGCCAGCCGCGATCCCCGGTCCGGTGCCGACGATGACCTGCTCACCCTGCTGGGTCATCGTCTGCTTGCTCGTGATTTGCGAGGACTGGACGTCGAGTCCGTCGGTCTTCAACGCGAAGACCGACACTTGCGGCAGCGCGACGGGCCAGCGCTGCTGAAGGTGCGCAACCGGGCCGCTGTACGGAAGGCCGAAGCCGACGTTGACGTTCGTCGTGCCCGGCGGAAACGGGCCGGTGACGATGACGTGCGTGCCGCTGACGCGCGCGTTGGGCGACGACTGCTCGAGCAGCGACGCGCCGAGCGCCTCGGCCGGCAGATCGAACGTGAGCGGTCCGCCGATGTCGACGGGCGTCCGCGCGGTGTTCACGACCTGGATGACGTAGTAGATCGTCAACTGATCGGAGGAGAACTCCGCCACGATGCGCGAGCTCGGGCCGAGCGCAACCGCGCCGCGCACGGCAGGTCCCGCCGCCAGTTGCTGATCTTCCTGCGCCTGCGCTGCGCTCGCGGCGTCAGTGGCAGCCAGCACGACGCGGAAACCGCCAGCCCCAATGGTCATCGGCTGCGATTGAAGTCGCTCGCCGTCGACCACAGCGGCCGCGGTCACGTGCGTGCCGGGGGCCAGGCCGTCGATCTCCGCGCGGCCGTTCGCGTCCGTCTTCACGACGCGCGACTGCCCGTCGACGTCGAACGTCACGTCGACGCCCGTGAGGTTGTTCGCGAAGCTGCCGCGAATGACGCGGACGGTGATCGTCCCGGCCGGCACGTCACTCGCCGGCAGCGGGACACCGGAAATCTGCTTCGGGTCCGGCATGGCCACCTGCGCGACAGCGGGAATGGCCGCGGCGAGGATCGCAGCGCACGCCAGCGCGGCAAGGACTCTCCTGCCCATCGTCACAACTTCGCCCCACAGTGCTTGCAGAACCGCGCGTCGACGTCGTTCTCGCCCTGGCACGACGCGCACGTGACGACGGCCGCAGGCGCGGCAGGCGGCGGTGGCGCGACGACCACGGGCTGAGTCGGCTGCGCCGTCGACGCCGCAGGCCGACGTTCCGTGCGCGCGGCTTCGTCGCGTTCGAGATCCTTCAGGATCTGCAGCGCGTGCTCGCGGAGACGCGATCCAATCTCGGCGAAGTCCTCATCGCTCACCTTCCCCATCTCGTGATCGAACTCGAGCTCTTTGATTGATCGCAGGACGAGGCGCTTCTCGCGCTCGAGATGCTCGCGCACGGACTCGGAGAGGGGCCCCGCTTCGCGCGTGCCGCGGCCGCCGAAGAACCCGACGAGCGCGTAGTGGAGCGCCGTGGCGACCGCGCCAGCCGCGATGATGGCCGCGCTCAGCAGGATGAGCGCCGGCGGAGTCGTATGACGCGAGACGATGACCGCAGCCGTGGCGCCGGCGAGCGACGCCAGGAGATAGACGTGCCAGGCCTGCAGGCCTCCGGTGTCGCGGGGCATCGCCCGCGCCTCAGTCGAGGTCGCGGAGCTCATCGTCGAGCCGCTCCTGCAGACCGGGATCGAAGGTGGCCGTGTGGGCCGCCGGCGCGTCGGGCGCCTTCGCGCGGCGCCGTGACCAGCTCACGGCCATGCCGCCGACGCTCACGACGCCGACGAAGCCGAGCGCGTACGGAAACAGCCACAGCAGGCGGTTGAACCCGGTGTCGATCGGCGCGGCGAGCACTTCCTGGCTGCCGTATTCCTTGATGAAGTGCGCGATGATCGCGTCGTGGCTCAGACCCTGCGCGACCAGTTCGTGCAGTTCCTGGCGCATGGCCGCCGACGTGCTGCAGGCGTTGCACTCGTTGAGGCGCTGGCGGCCGCAGCCGCCGCACATGCAGACGATCTCGCCCTGAAGCTGCTTTTCGAGCGCGGACGTGGGCGCCACGACGATCGTCTGGTCCGGCTGCCCCATGTGCTGCGCCCGGAGCGTCGCGCCGCTGAGTCCCAGCGCTAGCAGCAACGCGAGCGTCGTCGTGGTCGCGGCGCCGGCCGGCACGCGGCTGAGCGCGAACGCCATCGCGCTCTCCGGCAGGAACGCGATGCCCGTGCCGATGATGATCACGCCCACGCCCATCCAGATCCAGTTCACGAGCGGGTTGACGTGGACGACGATGCTCGCTTCCTGCGTGCCGACATCGTAGCCCGCGAGCACGACGTACAGGTCGTCCGCCACGCTCCGGTGTAGCGCGATCTCGGTCGTGGGCTCGTCTTCGTGACCGAAGAAGTACCAGCGCGCCGGGTACATGCTGCCGATGGCCTTGGTCCCACGGAACGCGTCGACCTGGCCCGTGATCATCTGCTTCTGCGCGTCCTGCGTCACCGTGAGGCCCGTGTAGGTCACCGCGTACGGCTTCAGCTCGAAGCGCTGGCCCGGCTTCATCGTCACCGTCTCATGTCGCTCGAAGCCGTTGCCGGCAAAGCCAAGGAAGACCAGCACGATGCCAAGGTGGACGATGTAGCCGCCGTAACGGCGTCGCGACCGTGAGAACAGACCGACGAGCGCCGTGAAGCGGTCGGTGCCCGTCGCGCGCTGGCGCACGCTTGACCCGCGAATGAACTCCTGCGCGATCGTCACCGCGACGAACGCGCAGATGCCGAAGCACAGCGCCTCGGCCCAGAAGGCGAAGCCCATGGCCATCGTGCCGCCCGTCATGAGGACGGCACCGGCCATCGGCCAGGCAAACTGCTGCACGAGATTCGAAATCGTGGACTTGCGCCAGGCGAGCAGCGGGCCGATGCCGGTGAGCGCGAGGAGCAGCAGGCCGACCGGCGTGAGCCATTTGTCGAAGACGGGCGCGCCGACCGTCAGCCGATCGCCCGTGATCGCCTCGCTCAGCGTCGGGAACATCGTCGCGAAGAGGACGAAGAACGCCGCGAACAGGAGAATCCAGTTGTTGACGAGGAACGCCGCCTCGCGCGATGCCCATGAATCGAGCTCGTTGCGCGCGCGCAGGAGCGGCATCCGATAGATCACGAGCGCGAAACTCACGACGAGCGACGCGATCATGAAGACCGTGAACATCCAGGCGAGCGCCTTGTCCTCGCCAAAGGCGTGCACGGACTGGACGACGCCCGACCGCGTCATGAACGTGCCGAAGATCGTCAGGAAGAACGTGACGATGACGAGCGACACGTTCCAGATCTTCAGCATGCCGCGCCGTTCCTGCACCATCACCGAGTGCAGGAACGCCGTGGCCGTGAACCATGGCAGCAGGCCCGCGTTCTCGACCGGATCCCAGCCCCAGTAGCCGCCCCAGCCCAGCTCTTCATACGCCCAGAGCGCGCCGAGCGTGAGGCCGACCGTGAGGAACAGCCACGCGAGCATCGTCCATCGGCGAACCGCGCGGAGCCACGCGTCGTCGAGCTGGCCGCTCGCGAGCGCGGCGATGCCGAAGGCGAAGGGGATCGTCATCCCGACGAAGCCGAGGTACAGCATCGGCGGGTGGATCGCCATGTAGTAGTTCTGGAGCAGCGGGTTCAGCCCGCGCCCGTCGGCCGGCGCCGTCGTCAGGAAGCGCTCGAACGGGTTGTTGTGGATCACCATGAGGAAGAGGAAGAACATCTCCACCACGGAAATCGTCGCAATGACCCAGGGAATCAGAACCCGGTACCGGGCGCGGTTGATGAGCACCGCGACGCTGCCGAAGGCCGAGAGCAGCGTGACCCAGAACATGATCGAGCCGTCGAGCCCGCCCCAGTACGACGCCAGCTTGTAGAAGAGCGGCTGCGCGCTGTTCGAGTAGTGCTGGACGTATTTGATGCCGTAATCGCCTGTGACGAATGCGTGGACGATGATGGCGGAGGCGGCGAGCATGAGCGCCGTCACCATGTGGAAGAGGCCGATGCCGCCTTCCACGAGCGCGGTGCGATTCCGGCGTGCGCCGGCAATCGAGGCGGAGAACGCGCCGCTCGCGGTGACGAACGCGGCGAGCAGCAGGAACGTGCCGATTGAAGACATTTAACGGACCGGGATCTTATTGGGGTCGTACTTCGACGGGCATTTGGCCATGATGCCGCCATCGGCCACGCGGAACCCTTGCGGCGTGAGCGTGCCGGTCAGGACGACCTCGGTGCCGCCCTTGAACGTGTCCGGCACGACGCCCGTGTAGTTGGCCGTGACGACCGCGTCGTTGTTCTGGACCTGGAAGCGGTAGTCGAGCGTGTTCGGACGCCGCATGACCGATCCGTCGACGACGAAGCCGTGCATCTGCAGCGTCTTGCCGTACCAGGCGGGCGCGTCGGCCATCACTTCGTCCACGTGTTTGTAGTACTCCGCGCTGCCGCGCATCGTCGTGAAGAGCAGGAGGCTCAGCGCCCCGCCCACGATGAGCACTGAAACCACGGCGCGAGCGGTCTTCGTCGGCATTCGTTACACCCCGTCACGCTTCAGAATACGGCGCGGCCGGCGAAACAATCAAATCGTCCGACCTCTGCCCCGGCCCGGCAATGCCCGCGAGGAGCCGCACGAGCGCCGCGATGGGCAACCCGACGACGTTCGCGTACGAGCCGTCGATCCGCGGGATGAAACGCGAGGCGAGGCCCTGAATGGCGTAGCCGCCGGCCTTGTCGAAGGGCTCCCCGCTCGCGACGTACCACGCGACAGCCGCCTCGGAGAGCGGCGCGACCCAGACGGTCGTGCGCTCGACCACGGACACGAGGCCGCCCGCATGCGCCACGGCGACGCCCGTCATGACGACGTGCGCGCGGCCGCTGAGCGTGCGGAGCATGTGCGCCGCGTCCGCTTCGTCGGTGGGTTTGCCGAGGATCTCGTCGTCGACGACCACGGCCGTGTCGGCGCCGACGACCACACGATCGGGATGTGTGGCGAGGCCCATCGACGCCTTGAGGAGCGCGAGCCGCTCGACGTACGCGTCCGCGGGCTCGTCGGTCAGACGGCTCTCGTCGGCGTCGACTCCGTCGACGTCGCACTCGAGACCTGCGGCGGCAACGAGCTCGCGACGACGTGGCGAGGCAGAGGCGAGAACGAAGCGCACGGCCGTCATGATAGACGACCGGTCCGCGCGCGTCGCGCGTATGATGCCAGACGTGGAACGGATCGACGCGACGGCCGCGCGGGCGGTGCAGACGATCCTCGCGGGTCAGCCCAATACGCCGGCGAAGATCGCCTTCGCGTGGCGTGTCGCGGCCGGCGCCGCGTTCGCGCGGGCCGCGGATGTTGACTGGTCTGCCGACGGCACGTTGCGCGTGCGCGCGCACAGCACGGCATGGCGCCAGGAAATCACGCGCGCGCGGCCGCTCATTCTGACGCGGCTCACGGCGCTGCTCGGCCCGGAAGTCGTGCGGCGGCTGCTCGTCAGCGAAGGGGCGTAGAGCGGCGCAGCCAGCCGACGGCGGCCGTGATCGGTGCGAGCAGCAGGATCTCCTTCGCGATGGCCCGCAGGTTGTGCTGCAGAAAGCCGGCTTCCCACCAATGGCGGTAGATCGAATCGAAGACGGTCCACGCGGCGTGGACGTAGACGTGCGTTACGGGCCAGAACGCCATGATGCCGATGGGCGGCGAGCTGTCGTCGGCCAGGGCGTCGAGCAGCGGATGCGTGGCCCAGGCGAGCGCGACGGCGAGCCAGATGCGCCAGCGCGTCTCGGCCACGGGCCAGGCCATCCATGCGGCGATCGTCGCGACGATGACCGCGGCGCCGAGGCTGTGCGTCTCGGCGCTGTGACGATTGATCAACAGATCGAGGTCCGGCGCGGCGCCGACGACGGCGAGGATCGAGGACTGGACGATGAGCGCGCGCCGCGGCGTCGCGGGCCGCGCGACGGCCCATCCGGCCGCGACGGCGGCGAGTGCGTGTCCGACGGGTGACGGCATGCTACGTCGTATCGGGCGGCCACGAACCGCCGCCCCGACACGTAGTTCGAGATGTCATGCGGCGCCCGAGCATGTTCCAGCCTTCACCTCAGTGCGTCATCCCTGGCATGTCCGGCATGGTGGAAGGCTCGGCGCCGCCGGTTGTCGTCCAGGCGTGCAGGATCGCCTTGTCCGCGTCGGACAGCTTGGCCGTCGGGTGCAGCCAGAGATAGGTCGAGAGCGGCATCTCGCCGCGCGAGACGTGCTCGTCGATCTCGTCCATGGCGTGCGCGCGCTTGCGGGCGTCGAGTTGGTTCCACGTCGAAAAATTCAGGTGCTCGCGGCCCGAATGGACGTCGTGCGCGACGAGCCAGGAGACCGGCGCCACGCGCGAGTACCACGGCCAGACGGTCGTGTTCGAGTGGCAGTCGTAGCAGGATCGCTGGAGGATCGCGTGGACGTCGGCAGGCGCCACGATTTCGGTCTCGACCGGCGGATTCGTCCGATCAATCGGCACGGCTTGAATCAGCAAGAGGAAGAGAAGAAGTCCGAGCCATCGACGGCTGCGTGTGGCCATACGCGTCGCACCTCCCGAAATGCGCGGCCAGTGTGACCGAAGCGCGCGCGCCGCGCAACGTCGCACGCCTGCGGCAGCCGTCGGATTCAGGATTTTCACGCGCTCGTCACCTGCTGCCCGCGAGTATCATCGGGCGATGCGCAAGTTCGCCGTGCTCCTCGTCGTGCTCCTCCTCGCGGCCGTCGGTTTGTACGTGGTCGGGGGACGCCTGCCCGGCCCGTCGATTCAGATCGTCCAGCCCGAACAATTCGTGGGCACCGATACGCCAGTGCGCGTGACGATCGGCGCGCCTCCCGCCGCGTTGTCGTCGGTCGACGTCGTCCTCGAACAAGACGGCCGGTCGACGCCACTCGTCTCGACGTCCGGCGGTGCGGGAAACGCGGCCGTGGCAGCCGATGGCGCAGCAGCGACGCGCGTCGACACGAGAATCGCGTCGGAGACCGTGCCAGGGCTGCACTCGGGCGCGGCGCGGCTCATGGTGACGGCGACGCGGCCCGTGCTCCGCGGCTTGCGCCGCATCACGACAACCGCCTCGCGCGAGCTGCAGGTGCGGCTCGAGCCGCCGACGGTGAGCGTGCTGTCCTCGCAGCACTACGTCAAAGTGGGCGGCGCCGAGCTCGTCGTCTATCGCGTGTCGCCCGCCGACGTCTCGTCGGGCGTACGTGTGGGGGATCTCGAATATCCCGGTTATCCGGCGACCGGCGTTCACGCCGAGGGCGTCTCGATCACCGACCCGGCGATCCGCGTCGCGTTCTTTGCGCTCGGCTGGGATCAGCCGCTCGACACGTCGATCGACGTCTTCGCGCGGGACGCGGCGGGCAACACGGCCCAGGTCGCGCTCGAACACCGTGCGTTTCCGTCGCCGGCGCGTTCGAGCCGCATCGCCATCACCGACGCGTTCCTGCAGCGCGTCGTGCCCGCGATTCTTGCGAACACGAAAGAGGTCGCGCCAACCGGGTCGCTCGTCGATCAATTCCTCGTCATCAACGGCGACCTGCGAAAGCGGAACGCGGCGACGATCGCCTCGTTCGCGGCGCACACCGCGCCCGAGATGCTCTGGGGCGGCGTCGCGTTCCATCCCTTCACGAACAGTTCGGCCGAGTCAGCTTTTGCCGACCGCCGCACGTACGTCTACGACGGTCGCGAGATCGATCATCAGGTCCATCTCGGCTTCGATCTCGCCTCCTACGCTCATACGCCCGTGGTCGCCGCGAATCACGGCCGCGTGCTGTACGCGGCGCAGCTCGGGATTTACGGCAACTGCGTGATCCTCGATCACGGCATGGGCGTCCAGTCGCTCTACGGGCACATGTCGTCCCTGCAGGTCAAACCGGGCGACGTCGTCGACAAGGGCCAGACGCTCGGTCTCAGTGGCATGACGGGCCTTGCCGGCGGCGATCATCTGCACTTCACGATGCTCGTCAACGGGCAGATGGTGACGCCGCTCGAGTGGTGGGATGCGCACTGGATCCAGGATCGGATTCTGCGGAAACTGCGTGCGGTGGACTGAGAGAAGTTGGAAGTTCGAAGCCAGAAGCCAGAAGTAACGAGACACGGGACACGGCGGAGGAGCGGCGATGCGATGGTATTCGGTCGTGGTGGTCGGAGCACTCGTGAGCGGTGCGTTGGTCCCGCGGACCGCGGCCCGTGCGGCCGCTCAGGATCAACCCGTCGCGACCGTTTCGTCGCCCGATGGCGCGATCGTGATGACGGTGTCACGCGTGGCTTCAGGACAGGCTGGTGCCACGCGACTCGCCTATCAAGTGACGCTCGGCGGTGAGCCGATCATCGCGACCTCGGCGCTCGGGATCGACCTGGATGGCCAGCCGGCGCTCGGACCGGCGATGGCCATCACGTCGGTCACGTCGTCCGATGTCGATGAGACGTACACGCTGCCCGTCGGCAAGACGAGCCAGGTGCGCAATCACTATCGCGCCATGACCGTCGAGCTCCGCGAGCCCGACGCGCCCGGTCGCCGCATGGCGCTCGACATGCGGGCGTACGACGACGGCGTCGCGTTCCGGTACAGCGTGCCGGCGCAGGAGAACGTCGGCGACGTGCGCATCACGAACGAGGCGACCGAGTTCCAGCTCGCGGGCGACGCGACGACCTATCCCCTCTTCCTACGCGGCTATCGAACGTCGTGGGAAGACGACTATCAAACGGTGCCGCTGAGCGGCATCAACCCGGCGAATGTCATCGGCCTGCCACTGCTCGCATGGCTGCCAGGTCACGCCTACGTCGCGATCGCCGAGGCCAACATCGATCAGTACGCCGGCCTGTATCTCCGGCACTCAGCGCAATCCGCGCGGTCGCTCGTCGCGCAGTTGTCGCCGCAGGTCGACGACGCGACGGTCGCCGTCACCGCTCACACGCCGATTCAGACGCCGTGGCGTGTCGTCATGATCGGTCACGAGCCCGGGACGCTCATCGAGTCGAATCTGATCGTCAACCTCAACGCGCCGTCGGCGATCGCCGACACGTCGTGGATCAAAGCCGGCAAGGCCGCGTGGGACTGGTGGTCGGGTGAACAAGCCGACGGCGTCAGCTTCACGCCCGGCATGAACACCGCGACGATGGAGCACTACATCGACTTCGCGTCGCGGTCTGGCCTCGAGTACATGCTCGTCGACGCGGGTTGGGCCGCGCGGCTCGGCCAGGGCGCCAACGACTCGAACGCGGACATCACGAAGCCGCAACCGGACATCGACATGCCGGCGCTCCTCGCCTACGCCAAGGCGAAGCACGTGCGGCTCTGGCTGTGGACACACTGGTCGGACGTCGAGCGGCAAATGGACGAGGCGTTTCCGCTCTACGAGCGCTGGGGCATCGCGGGCGTGAAGATCGACTTCATGGATCGCAACGACCAGTGGATGGTCGACTTCTACCACCGCGTCGCGAAAACCGCCGCCGATCACCACCTGATGATCGATTTCCACGGCGCGTACGCGCCCGACGGGCTGCGGCGGACGTATCCGAACCTGATGACGCGTGAAGGCGTCCTCGGCGCCGAGTACAACAAGTGGAGCGCGCGCGACACGGTCGATCATCGCGTCATGCTCGCCTTCACGCGCATGCTCGCTGGGCCGATGGACTACACGCCGGGCGGCTTCCGCAACGTGATGCCCGAACACTTCGAGCCGCGGAACGTGAAGCCGATGGTGATGGGCACGCGCGCGCACGAGCTCGCGCTGTACGTCGTCTTCGAGAGCCCGCTGGAGATGGTCGCGGATTATCCGGAGGCGTACGCCGGGCAACCGGAGATGCCGTTCCTCAGCGCCGTTCCCGCGACGTGGGACGAAACGCGCGTCGTCGCCGCACGGGTCGGCGACTACGTGGCCATCGCCCGTCGTCACGAGGCCGACTGGTATGTCGGCGCGATCGCCGGGTCACACGGCGCGGACGTCCGCGTTCCGCTCAGCTTCCTCCCCGCCGGAACGTTCGTCGCCGATGTGTATGCCGACGCCCCTGACGCGGCGTCACAGCCGACCAAGACCGTCATCGAGCACCGATCGGTGACGAACGCGTCGATCATGCCAATGACGCTCATTCCCGGCGGTGGACAGGCGATTCGCATCCACGCCACTGAGTAAGCACGATCCGCCGCCCGCGCGTATGGTGTCTGGCTGGGCCGCAGGGGCTGGGGTATCGTGAAGTTGAATCATGTCGCCGTGCGGCCAAGGCGCCGGAGGAGCACGTCATGAGGGCACGAGGAACGTATAGTTTGGCCGCGATGCTGGCGGGCGTCGTCGCAGCCGCTACCTGGACCATCACCGAGGTGCAGGCGCAGAAGGCCACGCCGGCCGACATCGCCGCCAAGATCTCGGGCACATGGGTCGTCAACCTGGAGCAGAGTCCGGGACTGCACCGGCCGACTGGTCGAGAGGGCTTCTTGCGCACGCCGTCGGGCGTCCGTGTCGAGCCAGCAGTGTTCATGCAACGGCGCGGAGGTGGCGGAGGCGGCGGGATGTCGTCGCCATCAGGGCCAGGCGATCTGACGCCGCGCGAGCGCGCCGAACAGGCGGCGATTGCGACGTTTCAGCAAGCCGCGCAGGAGGTCACGATCAAGGCCACGGCCGATAGCGTGACGTTCACCGATTCGGCGGGCGAACGGACGTATCCCGTCAACGGCAAGAACAGCCCGGTCGACGTCAACGGCGTGCAAGTCGACGCGAAGTCGCGCTGGGACAAGGACACGCTGAAGCAGGAATTCAGCGCGGGCGGCGTCAAGATCACGCACGTCTGGGAACCGAGCGCGGACGGCGCGCACCTGACGTTCACGCTCTCGCGCGAGTCGATGCGCGGCTCGGGCAAGTCGGTCGCGACCTACGACCGCAAGCCGTAGGCGACGCATCGGATCCATCTGACGGACGTCACGCGGCCGGTTCGGTGTCCATTTGCGGCGCCGGACCGGCCGTTCGTGTCAGTGATTCCCCTTCGGCACCGCAGGCACGGTTCGCAGGTACGTCCAGATCGCGGCGAGCTCGGTATCGCTCATCTGCCCGTACGCGCGCCATGGCATGTGGCTGTCGATCGGCGTGCCGTTCTTGCGCACGCCCGTGCGCAGCGCGCGGAAGAAGTCCGCCTGAGTCCAGTCCTTCAAGCCAGTCGCGTCAGGCGTCAGGTTGGCGACGAATGGCATCGTAGGGTCGGACATCTTGCCGCCCGAAAGCGTTGGACCGTGGCAGCCGTGGCAAATCTCGGCGAGGTGTTCACCGAGCGCCGCGTCCGGCCGTTCGGCGGGCGGCTCGACGGCGTGCGGTTTCTGGTGGTCGATATGAAAGGCGCTGAGCGAATTCTCGAAGGTGATGCCATAGATGAAGACGGGCCCGAGCGTCGACGGCGACAGGGTGCGATTGACCGGCGGCCGGCTCCGAACGTACGCGGCGATGTCGGAGAGTTCGTGATCCGACAGGCCGGAAAAATCCGTGGAGGGCATCGACGACGTCTCGCCGTTGTGGCGAATGCCATGGCGGATGGCACGATCCCAGTCCACGGCCGTGAAATCCGCGGTCACGCCTCCCGTCCCCGACGTGAGGTTGGGCGCGACCCATCGGCCGACCATCGGCGAATCGACGATGACGCCGCCGCCGAGATCAGGGCCGTGGCAAACAGGACACGAGCCACGAGTGTTGACGATGTGCTCGCCGCGCGCGATGGCGCGATCGAGCGCGATCTCGTTCAGGTCGACACCCGCGAGCGGATCGGCGCCGCGTGGCACGAGCGCCGCACGTTCGGCCCGAAGTGCGGCCACTTCGTCGGCGGTCAACGGGAACGGTATCGGAAATGCGCTGATGTGCGTCGTCCAGTGCCGGTGGTAGCGTGAAAGCGCCACGCGATAGACGATGAACGCGGTCGTCGCGATGACGACGAGTACAGCAAGAACGATCCAGCCGACGACTTTCAGGATCCTGGCCACGGGCGCCTCCAACGTCGACCGGAACGCACAATCATTGCGACGCGCGCACATTCAAGCACGGCCTTCGCGGCCGATGCCAGCGAAAAAACCTTGTAGAAACCGTCGCCGCTCGACGGGATACGGCGTCGGCGTACCTGACTACCAACCAGTCAGGCAGAGCGATCCGCGCCGGGCGATGGGTACACGCCGCGCAGGAATCGATCCCATCCGCGGTCGCCGAGGACGCGCCGAAGATTCAGGAACAGCGTCGCTGACGCCGTGACGCGATAGCGCGTATTCGGTCGCCGCGCTGCGATCGCACGCTCGATGACGCGTGCGACGTCATCAGGTGTGCCGGACAGTTTTCGGCTGAGGCCTTGCGAGTACGCGTTGGCGGTCGTGCGGCCGACTGCCGCGTGGAATTCGCCGTACACCGCGTCGTCGGCCCCTCGCATGGCGTCGAGCGCGGCGTCGCTGAATGCCGTGCGAATCAGGCCGGGCTCGACGATGACTACGCGGATGCCGAAGCCGGCGACCTCGAAGCGGAGCGCATCGGACAGCGCCTCGATCGCGTACTTCGTCGCGTGATAGATCCCGCCGCCGGGAAACACGAGCTTGCCGCCCATCGAGCTGAGATTGACGATGGTCCCCCGCCGCCGGCGCCGCATCGCGGGCAGGACGAGCTGCGTCAGTCGAAGCGGCCCGAAGACGTTCGTTTCGAACTGCGCGCGGACACGATCGAGCGGCACGGCCTCGATCGCGCCGGATTGGCTGTAGCCCGCGTTGTTGACGAGCACGTCGACGGCGCCGTGCGCCGCCTCGATCGTCTGCACCGCCGAGGCCATCGACGCGTCGTCGGTGACGTCGAGCGCGAGCGTTCGGCACCCAGCCTGTTCGAGATCCGCGATGTCGGACGGCCGGCGCGCGGTGGCATAGACGACCGAATCCGGCCGGCGCGCGAGACGCAACGCGGTCGCGCGGCCGATGCCCGATGAGCACCCCGTAATGAGCACGACTGAAACAGCCGACCCTCCATCAGTCATGAGCGTCCTCCGTTGACGTCCGTTCTCTGCCGGTTCCGTCGATCATGGCCGGGGCGCCAGGATGCCGCGTGGTCGCCGGTGCCAGATGCCGAGCATCACCGCGAGTCCCGCACCGAGGAGCGCCGTCACAGCCATCGCACCTGCGTGCGGCACGTCCGGGACGAGCGCGAGCGACAGCGCGCCCACCGCCGGGCCAGCCGCGATGCCCGCGCCGATTGCGGCTTCATGCAGGCCGCCGTGCTCGCCCGGCGCTTCGCCGACGTCCATCGCATAGAAGAGGGACGAGTAGTACATCAGCCCGCACGCGAAGCCGAACACGGCCTGCGCAACGACGATGACGAGGAGCGCGGGCACCGTCAGCACGAACACGAAGCTCACGAGCAGGACGACATAGCCACCCGCGAGCCAGCCGAATCGGTAGTGCCAGCCGGTCCACTGCCACAACACGACGAATGCCGCGAGCCGGCCGAACATCCAGACCGAACAGAAAATGCCAACACGATCGGCCGGGATGCCGAGGTGCGCGACGAGCCCGGGCATGACGGCGAGCAGCGTGTACATCGCGACGTACGAAAATGGATTGCCCACCCACGCGAGACGCAGGAAGACACGCGCAACGGCCGGGCGCGTCGTTGCGTGCGAGGCTTGTGGTGGTCGAGCGTCGGATCGATCTGCATCCGCCGTGGACAAGCTGTGTGCGGCAGGCTGCGCCGAACCGCTATCGCGCGGCCACGACAGGATGAAGAGCGTCTGCGCGGCGAAGAGGACCGCCGGCAGCCAGAACACGGCGCCCGCGCCGAACCGCGCGTACAGGTCACCACCTGTGAAATACGCGACCGCGGCCGAGCCGGACCAGGTGCAGTTGTACAGCCCGACGACGTGCGGCACGCGCGACGGAGGCTCGCCCTGGGTGACCAGCGCCTCGAGCGCGGGCCAGATGAGCAGAAGCACGAGGCTGTACGAGGCGAGCGTCAGGATCTCGAGGCGCGTCGTCGGCGCGAGCGCCCCCGCGATCATGACGATCACGAGTCCGCTCGAGCCGAGGAGCAGACTCGTCCGGAAGCCGTGCCGCTCGGCGAACCGTCCGGCCTGCCAGGCCGAGACCATGTAGAGGCTGCCGTGCAGCGCGGCCGCCGCGAGGTTCTCGCGATTGCCGAAGCCGAACCGATCGCGCAGGTGAAAGAACAGGTAGTTGAGGTAGTAGGACGTCGCGAGCGTGCTGATCGCCGTACACGCGTAGTAGCGTCCCGTGCCTCGGCGCAGGGCGGTTCCGGCCAGACGATCGCGCACGATCGATGATTCTACCGGGCGCGCCGTCGTTCGCGCGGTCGTGTGGACGGAAAACGCGATGCTAAGATCCGTCTTTCGTGTCGACGTCCCCTGATTCCGCCACCGTGCCCGAGATGCCTCGGCCCTGGATCGAGCGTGTGGCCGGCGCGCTCACGCACCGGAACTTCCGGCTCGTGTGGTTCGCGGCGCTCGGTTCCACGATTGGGACGTGGATGCAGCAGTACGCCCAGGCGCTCCTGGTCTTCGAGCTGACGCAGTCGAAGTTCTACCTCGGCCTCGACGCCTTTCTCGCGCAGTTGCCGATCCTGCTCTTCATGCTCATCGGCGGCGTCATCGCGGACCGCCACGACCGGCGCCGGCTGCTGACGGGATCGCAGTACGTGCAGGCGAGCTCCGCGCTCATCCTGGCGGCGCTCGTCTGGAGTGGCCACGTCACGGTCGCCCTCGTCCTCGCGCTGTCGTTCATCACCGGCTGTGGCCAGGCGTTCGGCGGACCGGCCTATCAGTCGATGATCCCGTCGCTCGTGCCCCGGCGCGACCTGCCGAACGCGATCGCGCTCAACTCGACGCAGTTCAACCTGTCGCGCGTGCTCGGCCCGGGCGTCGGTGCGGCGGTCCTGGCCACGATCGGCACGGCCTGGTGCTTCGCCGTCAACGGCGTGTCGTTCTTCTTCGTGATCATCGCGCTGTCGCTCCTGCAACTGCCGCCGCACGTGCCGGCGGCCTCGCGGCCGGCGCTCGGTGCCGAGCTGAAGAGCGGCCTGCACTACGTGCGCGACAACCGCGTCATGTTCACGCTGACGATTCTCGTGACCGTCAGCACGTTCCTCGCGATGCCGATCATGACGATGCTGCCCGCCTTCGCGACCGAGGTGCTGACGACGCACGGCTCGGCGGGGACGCGGCTGTCGATGCTCATGGCCTCGCAGGGGCTCGGCGCGATCCTCGGGGCGCTCGTCATCGGCAGCCTCGACACGTCGCGCCGAATGGGCCGGCTCATCCTGCGCATCCAGTTCGTGCTCGGCCTGCTCATCGCCGGCTTCGCGCTGTCGACGTCGCTGCCGCTCAGCCTCGTGCTGCTGTTCGTGAGCGGCGTGTTCTTCATGCTGCTCTTCTCGATCAGCTTCTCGCTCGTCCAGTTGGCCGTGCCCGACGACCTCCGCGGCCGGGTGGTCAGCATCTACATGGTCGCGCTGCGCGGCGGCGGGCCGATTGGCGGCATCGTCGCCGGCGCCCTGGCCGATCGCTTCACGACGCCGGGCGTCATGGCGGTCAACGGCGGATTGCTCGCGCTCGTCGCCGTGTCGATGGTGATCTTCCGCCGCGGCCGCGCGCTGATGACCGTCTAGCGATCGACGAACCGCGTGGCGTAGTAGCAGATGGCGCCGATCGTGGCCGACGCCGGGATCGTGAGGAGCCACGCCCAGACGATCTGTCGCGCCACGCCCCACCGCACCGCACTCAATCGGCGCGTCGCGCCGACGCCGACGATGGCGCCCGTGATCGTGTGCGTCGTGCTGATGCCCACGCCGAAGGCCGTCGCCGTGTAGATGGCCACGGCCGCCCCCGTCTCGGCGGCGAAGCCGCCCACCGGCTGCAGCTTCGTGATCTTCGTGCCCATCGTCCGGATGATGCGCCATCCGCCGGTCAGCGTGCCGAGACTGATGGCGCTGTACGAGAGCAGCTCGACCCACGGCGGCACGTGAAAGGTCTTGAGGAAGCCGCCCGTCACGAGCGCGCCCGTGATGATGCCCATCGTCTTCTGCGCGTCGTTGGCGCCGTGCATGAGACTGAAGGCGGCGGCCGAGAGCAGTTGGATCTTGCGGAACCAGCGGTCGACGCGCGCCGGCGGCGTGTCGTGCAGCAGCCAGTAGATGGCCGCCATCGTCGTCAGGCCGACGGCCAGGCCGATGACGGGCGCCAGCACGATGAAGACGATCGTCTTCACCCAACCGGCCAGGATGATGACGTTCCAGCCGGCCTTGGCGACGGCCGCCCCCGCATAGCCGCCGAAGAGCGCGTGCGAGGAGCTGGTCGGCAGGCCGAAGAACCACGTGATGAGGTTCCAGATGATCGCGGCGACGAGACCGGCGAGGATGACGCCGTAGGTCACCGCCGAGAGCTCGACCATGCCGCTGCCGACCGTGTGCGCGACGGCCGTGCCGACGCCAATCGCCGCGGCGAAATTGAAGAACGCCGCCCAGATGACGGCGAGCCCCGGCGACAGGACGCGGGTCGAGACGACCGTCGCAATCGAGTTCGCCGCGTCGTGGAAGCCGTTGATGTAGTCGAAGACGAGCGCGACGCCGATGATGACGCCGAGCGTGCTGAAGAGGATCTCGCTCACGATCTAGCCGTGCTTGACCACGACGCCTTCGATGACGTTGGCCACGTCCTCGCAGCTGTCGGTGATCCGCTCCAAATTGTCGTACAGCTCCTTCCACTTCATGATCGTGATGGGATCCGTCTCGACCTCGAAGAGCCGCCGGACGGCTTCCTGGTAGATGCGGTCCGCCTCGTTCTCGAGGCGGTTGATCTCGACCGCGTGCGGGTGGACCGGCTTCTTCGTGGCGAGCGCCTCGAGCGCGAGGTTCAGCCGGTCGGCCGAGGCCGACACCGTGTGCGCCAGCTCGCGCGCGCCCGGACGGACGCGCTGAATCTTGTAGAGCCGGACGAGCACGGCCGCGTGGTCGATCGCGTCCATCACCGTGTCGAGCGTCGTCGCCATCGCGTAGAGGTCCTCGCGGTCGAACGGCGTGACGAACGTCCGGTGCAGGCGCTGGATCGTGTCGTGCGTGAGCGCGTCGCAGCGGTGCTCGGCGTCCTTGATCAAGTCGATGACGGCAATCTCCGGGGGCTCGACGGCAAGCAGCCGCTCGAGCAGGCCGGCGGCCGCGCGAATTTCGCCGGCCATCTGCTTGTACAGGTCGAAGAACTGTTCGTCGCGGGGAAAGAGAGAGAGTTTCAGGCCCATCGGGTCAGGTTCGGGTCGCCCACATTGTAACGTCAGTGTAA
Organism: Vicinamibacterales bacterium; assembly: GCA_035550595.1. Lineage (GTDB taxonomy): Bacteria > Acidobacteriota > Vicinamibacteria > Vicinamibacterales > SCN-69-37 > CALFMR01. Next base: position 45,635 of record DASZOV010000115.1, on the reverse strand, counting down.
CGGCGGCGACGTAACCGCCTTTTAACAGCGGTGTGACCTGGTGGCAACGCCGGCACCGTACCGTGACCGCATGTCCGCCGTCACGCCCCTTCCCCGCATTCTCGTCGTCGAGGACGAACCCGACGTCGCGCGGCTCATCAAGCACGCGCTCGAACAGCGCGGCGAGGCACGCGTCGACATCGCCGCGACCGGCGGCGCCGCCCTCGAACGCATCGGCACGGGCGCGCCAGACCTGCTGCTGCTCGACCTGACGCTGCCCCTCATCGACGGCGCCGAGGTCTGCCGGCTGGTTCGATCGCGGCCGGCCACGGCGAGTCTCCCGATCATCATGCTGACGGCCCGGGCGAGCGAAGCGGATCGCATCGCGGGGCTGGATCTGGGCGCCGACGACTACATCACGAAGCCCTTCAGCCTGCGGGAGCTCGCGGCCCGCGTCCGCGCGGTGCTCCGCCGGAGGCGCACGGCGCCCGCCGCCGGTCCCGGCACGGGCGTCTATCGCGGTGTGCATCTCACGGCCGACTTCGACGGCGTCATCGTCCGTGTCGACGACCAGCCCATCTCGCTCACGCGGCGTGAGTTCGAGCTCCTGCGGTGCCTCGTCGAGAACCGCAACCGCGTGTTGTCACGCGAGCGGCTGCTCGAACGCGTCTGGGGATACGACCGCGTCATCGAGACGCGATCGGTCGACGTCCACGTCGGCCGACTCCGGGCCAAGCTCGGCGCCGCGGGCGAGCAGATCGAGACGGTCATCGGCCTCGGCTACCGCTTCGTCGAGTGAGGCGGGCGGGCCCGGCCCCGCAATCGACGGCTCCGCGCTAGAATGGCCGCACGATGAACGACGTCCTCACGATCATCCTCGGCGGCGGACGCGGTACGCGGCTGTTCCCGCTCACCCACCATCGATCGAAGCCCGCGGTTCCCATCGGCGGCAAGTGGCGCCTCATCGACATCCCAATCAGCAACTGTCTGCACGCCGGGCTCGAGCGCATCTACGTGCTCACGCAGTTCAACTCCGCCTCGCTCAACCGGCACATCGCGCAGACCTATCGCATGGACCTGTTCTCGGGCGGCTTCGTCGAAGTCCTGGCCGCCGAACAGACGCCCGAAGGCGAACAGTGGTTCCAGGGGACGGCTGACGCCGTGCGGCAGGCCGCGCGGCACTTCCGCGACGTCGACGCGGAGTACTACCTGATCCTGGCCGGCGACCACATCTACCGCATGGACTTCGCCGAGCTCATCGAGGCGCACATCGAGCGCGACGCGGACATCACGATCGCCGCGCAGCCGGTCTCGACCGACGATGCGACGCAGATGGGGATCTTCAGCTTCGACACGAGCGGACAGATCGTCGGCTTCGAGGAGAAGCCGAACACCGAGCGGCTCGGTGAAATGCGATCGAGCGCGCCGGCGCACTCGCCGGCCGGTCTGCTCACGGCCGACAAGCCGTTCCTCGCCTCGATGGGCATCTACGTCTTCTCGCGTGAGGTGCTCTACGACGTGCTCGACCGCAACCGGTCGGTGGATTTCGGACGCGAGGTCATTCCGCGCGCCCTCGACACGCACCGCGTCCACGCGTATCTCTATCGCGGCTACTGGGCCGACGTCGGAACGGTCAGCTCGTTCTACGACGTGAACCTGATGCTCACGCGTCGCGGGTCGCCGTTCGACTTCTTCCATCCGCGGCGGCCCATCTACACGCACCCGCGCTTCCTGCCGGCCGCGCGCATGCACGCCTGCCACATTGACGAGGCGCTCATCGCGGAAGGTGCGTACCTGGACACGTGCGAAGTCCAGAACAGCGTGGTCGGCGTGCGGACGTCGATTCACCACGGCGCGCGGATCACGCGATCGATCCTGCTCGGTGCCGACTACTACGAGGATCAGTTCGGCGAACTGCCCCTCGGCGTCGGCCCGAACGCGGTGCTCGACCGCGTCATCGTCGACAAGAACGCGCGCATCGGCGAAGGCGCGCGGCTCGTGAACGAACGCGGCATCCAGGACGTCGACGGCGACGGGTACTACATCCGCAGCGGCATCATCATCGTGCCGAAGAACGGCGTCGTGAAGCCGGGCACGATCGTCTGAGCCGGGCGCTGCCTCGCCAGCGGCGCCGCCGTCTCATCGGTGGCCGAGGGCGCGGAGCATGCGCGGCGTGGCCAGCCACACGAGCGTGCTCTCCGCGTCGGGCGGCCACGCCGGCGCGTCGATACGACAGACCGCGCCTTTCTTGAACGGCGGCGGGACGTGCGCGCCCGTCAGCCACGCGGCCAACTCCCCCAACCCCGGTTCGTGACCGACGAGCGCGAGGCTCCGCGCCTTCGCGTGCGCCTTCAGTCCCTCCGCCACGGCCGCCGCCGTTCCGCCCGGCCGAAGCGCCGCCATGGTCACGACCGACGGCCGGACGACGAATGCGCCGGCCAGGATCTCGGCGGTCTCCACCGTGCGAACGAGCGGACTCGAGACGATGAGATCGAGGCCGGGCACGAGCGCGGCCACGCCGGCCGCCGCGCGGCGCATGCGCGTACGGCCTGCCGGCGACAACGGCCGCGCCGCGTCGTCGGCCGCGGCACGATGGCCGACGGCAATGGCGTGACGCACGAGATAGATCGATCGAACAGGCATCGGTAGGCTCCGCGAGGCCGCGCAGGCGATGTTGGCCTGCGTGCTAGCATGCCACGCGCGCCGGGCGCGCAGCGGCGTGTAACGGCCGTGTAACGAGCGTGTAACGCATGCAGATCGCAGCGATCGACATCGGCAGCAACTCCATCCACATGATCGTGTGCCGCGTCGGCGCGGATCTGTCCTTCGACGTGATCGATCGCGAGAAGGACATGATTCGGCTCGGCGCCGACGGCCTCGACGGCGGCCGCATCGCCGACGCGAGTCTGACGGCGGCGCTCGCGACGCTGTCGCGCTTCTGCCGCATCGCGCGATCGCATCAGGTCGACGAGATCCTCGCCGTCGCGACCAGCGCCGTGCGCGAGGCGGCCAACGGCGCCGAGTTCGTCGGGGCCGTCGAGCGTGAGCTCGGCCTGCACGTTCGCGTGATCTCCGGCACCGAGGAGGCCCGACTCATCCATCGCGCGGCCGTCTATGCCGTCGACGTCGGTCGCCGGCCGGCGGTCGTGATCGACATCGGTGGCGGCAGCACGGAGATCACGGTCGGCACCGTGGACCGCATCCAGGCCGAGCGCAGCTTCCATCTCGGCGTCATCCGGCTCACGCAGTATTTCGTGACGGCCGATCCAATCGCGCAACGCGACGAGCGGCGCATGGTCCGACACATCGGCCGCGAGGCCGGCGCCTACCTGCGCCAAATTGCCCGGCGACGAATCGATCGCGTCATCGGCACGTCGGGCACCATCCTCGCGCTCGGCGCGCTGGCCGCCGGTGCGCGCGCGGGGGACGACCTTCGCAATCGGCGCGTGGCGGTGAAAGACGTCGCGCGGCTGCGCACGCGGCTGACGGCGATGACGCTCGACGAACGGCGGGCAATCGCCGGCCTCGATCCGCGGCGCGCGGACGTCGCGCCGGCCGGCATCGTGCTGCTCGACACGCTGCTCAATCGGATCGGCGCGCGCGAGCTGACGCTCTGTGACTTCGCGCTGCGCGAAGGGCTGATTCTCGACTATCTGGAACGGAACCGCACGCACGTCCAGACGATCGCGCGCGATCCCGACATCCGGCGGCGTAGCGTCCTCGAGCTCGCCGAGCGCTGCCGGTATGTCGCGCCGCACGCGCAACAAGTGGCGAGGCTCGCTCGCGCCGTCTTCGACGGCACACGCGACCGTCACAAGCTGGGCGCGCGCGAGCGCGAATGGCTGGAGTACGGCGCGCTCCTTCACGACGTCGGATCGCACATCGGGTACGAGCGCCATCACAAGCACTCGGCGTACCTCATCCGCCATGGCGGCCTGCGCGGTTTCACGCCGGAAGAAGTCGAGATCATCGCGCTCATCGCGCGCTACCACCGGCGGACGACGCCGCGACGATCGCACGAGGAGTTCGCGCGGCTCTCGCGCACCGACCGTCGCACGGTGCGTCTGCTCTCGGCGATGGTGCGGCTGGCCGAGGGGCTCGATCGCAGCCATGCGCAGGTCATCACGCGCCTGCGTCTGCGCGTCGCGCATGGCACGCTCACCATTCGCGCCGCCGCCTCCGGTGACGCCGAACTTGAGCAGTGGGCGGCCGATCGGCACGCGACACCGCTCGCCGAGCTGTTGGCGCTGCCGATCCGAATCGTCATCGCGGCGCCCAGCCGGCGCTCGCCTGGGAAGGACCTCACACGACATGCTCGACACGCTCGCCGCGCCGCACGCGTATCCCGGCCGTCTGTTCGTCGTTGAAGGCATCGACGGATCGGGCAAGACCACGCAGCTCGCGCTGCTCGCCAAGTGGCTGGTCGCGAGCGGCTACCGCGTCTTCATGACCGAATGGAACTCGTCGGCGCTCGTCAAGGCGGCGACCAAGACCGGCAAGAAGAAGAACGCGCTGACGCCGATGACGTTCAGCCTGCTGCACGCGACCGACTTCGCCGATCGGCAGTTGTACAAAATCATCCCGCCGCTCAAGGCCGGCATGATCGTGCTCGCCGACCGCTACGCCTACACGGCGTTCGCGCGCGACGTGGCGCGCGGCGTCGATCGGGAATGGGTCCGCGATCTCTATGGCTTCGCCGTGCGGCCGGATCTCGCCGTGTACTTTCGCGTGCCGATCGACGTCTCGCTCGATCGGCTGCTCGCACGGCGCGTCAAGCTCAAGTTCTACGAGGCCGGTCTGGACATGAACTGGAGCACGAATGCCACCGAGAGCTTCCGCCTGTTCCAGTCGAAGGTGCTCGACGAGTACGACGCGATCGTCGCCGAGCACGGACTGCGCGTCATCGACGCGACGCGCAGCATCACCGAACAGCAACGGCAACTGCGCGAGCTCGTGAGCGGCGCGCTGGAGGCGAACGCGTGATGACGAATGCGACCGACACCGGCGCGCACGGCGGCGTGACGCCGGGCCGCTACTACGGCCACGGCCTGCCCTACGTCTCCATTGAAGACTATCCCGGCCGAATCATCGCCATCGAGGGCACCGACGGCGTCGGCCGCTCGACGCAGATTCGGCTCCTCCGCGAGTGGCTCGAAGTGCGTGGCTACGGCGTCATCGAGACCGGCTGGACGCGCTCGCCGCTCATGCAGCCGACGATCGAGCTGGCCAAGGCGAGCAACACGCTCAACAAGCTGACGTTCGTGTTGCTCTACGCGTGCGACTTCGCCGACCGGCTCGAGAAGGAGATCATTCCAGCGCTCAAGGCGGGCTTCATCGTGCTCGCCGACCGGTACATCTACACGGCGCTCGCGCGCGCCGGGGTCCGCGGTGTCGACAGCCAGTGGATGCGGCGGCTGTACGGCTTCGCCATCGCACCGCATCTGGTCTTCTATCTGCGCATCGATGCCGAGGCACTCGCCCGGCGCGTGCTCGAGGCCGGTGGCATGGCCTACTGGGAATCGGGCATGGACATGAAGTCCGGCGACGACATCTACGACAGCTTCCGCACCTACCAGCGACAGTTGCTGAAAGAGTACGCGGCCATGGCCGAGGAGTTCGGGTTCCGCGTGCTCGACGGCCGCAAGTCCATTGCGAACATTCAGGACGAACTGCGGCGCCACGTCGGCGAGTTCCTCGAAGGCGCTGAGGGCGCGTCGTTGCCCCGAGGCTGACGATCCCAGCGCGCGCGGCAAGACGCGCTCGGTCGACTGACGGTCGAGCCGCTAGAATGATCGCAGGATGTCCGACGCCCCACGCTGCGCGTACTGCCGCACGCAGCCCATCGATCCGCGCTGGCGCCCCTTCTGTAGCGAGCACTGCAAGATGGCGGACCTCGGCCGCTGGTTGTCGGGTGACTATCGCATTCCAGGCACGCCGCAGCGTCCGTCTGACGACGACGCGGAGGCCGGCGACGACGAGCCGGAGACCCCGGCGCGTGACGTCCATCGCAGGCGATGACGAGACGCGTACTCGTGGCCGCCGCGGTGGTGGGCGCGGCGCTCGTGGCCGGCGCGTGGTGGTGGCGCACGGACGCGGCGCTCTCGGCTGTCGCGCGTCAGGCCGCCCGCCCGGTCGAAGGACCGCGCACGGCCTTCGACGGCGAGCGCGCCATGGCCACGCTGCGAGATCTCGTCCAGATCGGCCCTCGGCCGCCAGGGTCTCCGGAAATCCGCGAAGCCCGCGCGCTCATCACCCGTCAGCTCTCGGCAATGGGGCTCACAGTGCAGGAACAACCATTCATCGCCGACACGCCGATGGGCCGTGTCGAGATGGTGAACCTCATCGTGCGCCTTCCCGGCCGCGTTTCCGAACGGCTGCTCTTCGCCGGTCACTACGACACGAAACTCTACACGGACCGCGTGTTCGTCGGCGCCAACGACGGCGCGTCGAGCGCCGCCTTCCTCGTTGAGCTCGCGCGCGTGCTCTCCGCCACGCCGCACGAGTTGACCTATGACCTCGTGTGGTTCGACGGCGAGGAAGCCTTCGTCAACTGGATGGGGTACGACCACACCTACGGCAGCCGCTATTACGTGCAGGCCGCCCAGAAGGCCGGCGCGCTGAAAAGCCTGCGCGCGGTCGTCCTCGTCGACATGGTGGCCGATCGCGACCTGCAGATCCGCCGCGACGCGGCCTCGACGCCCTGGCTGAACGACGTCGTCTGGGCCACCGCAAAACGGCTAGGGTATGGCGGTGTGTTCGTCGACGCGGACACGCAGATCGAAGACGACCATCAGCCGTTCATGGCCGCCGGGGTGCCATCGATCGACATCATCGATCTCGAATATCCCCCCTGGCACACGCCTGACGACAACCTGGCCCACGTCTCGGCGCGCAGCCTACAGGTCGTCGGCGACGTCGTCGTCTCGGCGATTCCGGCCATCGAGGCGCACGCGCCGGCCGCGGCGCCCTGACGCCCACGACGCCTCCGGCCCGACGAGGACTGACCGTCGACCCCGTGGTCCGTTCGACGTGAGAGGCGATGTTTGCCGCTATACTGATGCCCTTGATCGCATGAACGTTCGCGATCGCCCTACATCGCAGAAGGGATAGTCCATGCGCGCGAGGTTGTTGACCGTTTCGTCTTTCGTTCTGGCGGCCGCCCTGGCCGTGCCGTCTACCGCGGCGGCGGCTGATACGCTCATCTCGCCGCTCGTCGGCGTCACCTTCGGTGCCGATGCGCCGGCCGCCAAGCCGACCTTCGGCGGGTCGGTCACCTTCTTCGGCAACTCGGCGGGCCTCGAGCTCGAGTACGCCCGGACGTCGAACTTCTTCGATGAAAATCCCGAGGCGAGCGTCACGACCGCGACGGCGAGCTTCATCGTCGGCGGCAACCCGGACGGCAAAGGCACCAAGCCGTACGCACTCGTCGGCGTCGGCCTGATTCGCCCGAACGTCAAGGGCACCGACATTTTCGACGACGTGCATTACAACGACTTCGGCATCGTGCTCGGCATCGGCGTCAACTCGCTCCTCACCGATCACGTGGGCGTGCGAGGCGACCTGCGCTACTACCGCGCGTTGCAGGGGCCGTCGGACAACGGCGTCATTCCCATCGCGAGCAACTTCGACTTCTTCCGCGCGGTGGTTGGACTGAGCCTGTACTTCTGAGCCGGGCGCTTCTCCGGCGCCGAACCGAACCTGTCGGCGCGTAGAGGTCCAATCCACACGAGGAACGCGTGAAGCCGGCCGCGAAAGGCGACACCACGTCTTCCCACCCCTTCACACCCGCCAGTCCCGACATCGTCGTCCGACGCGTCGGCGACGGCGGGGTGCTCGTCGACCTGCGGACCAACGCGATCTTCGAGCTGAACGACACCGGCATGCGCGTGTGGGAGCTGATCGTCGAAGGCTTGGGCCTGGACGAGATGGCTGCGCGGCTCACCGAGGAGTTCGACGTCACGGCCGGCGACGGGCTGGCCGCCTGCCGAGAGCTCGTCGACGCGTTGCGCGCTGAGGGACTGCTGCGGTGACAGACGAAGCCGGCGGCGCCGCGTCCAGCGCGGGCCACCGGATGACTGCATCGGCGGCGTGGCTCGTCGACGTGCCGCGCGACGAGCCGGGCCGCGCGCGGTGGACACACGACTGGGGCGCGGCGCAGGGGCCGATCGCGGTTGATCTGGTCGGCCGACTGCACGATCGAGTCGAGCTCGCGCGTGAGCTCGGCGTCGACGCGCGCGCCACGAGCGACGCGGCGCTCGCGTTGGGCGCGTACGAGCGATGGAGCGCCGAGGCCCTGCGGAAACTGCGCGGCGCGTACGCGCTCGTGGTGGTCGACGCGACGGCCGGTCGAGTCATCGCCACGCGCGACCTGATGGGAATCGCGCCGCTCTTCTACGCCGACACTGGATCCCGCGTGCTGTTGGCGTCGCTGCCGCAGACCCTCACATCTCAACCGGGCGTCGGTCCCGCCATCAACCGCGTGGCATTGGCGGACGCGCTGTGCCGCCGCTTCCCCGATCCGTCGGAAACGTTCTTCGAACGCGTGCAACGCGTACCCGCCGGGCGATGTCTGGTTGTCGAATCCGGCCGAGTTCGCGTCGAGGAGTACTGGTCGCCGGCGACCGAGGCCGACCGTCACACGGACGAGGCGGAGGCGTTCGCGGCGTTCGAAGCCGTGCAAGAGCGCGCCGTGCGACGATGTCTCGACGCGGCGCACCCGGCCATCTTCCTGAGCGGAGGCCTCGATTCGACCAGCATCGCCGGGGTCGCGGCCAGCTTGGCCGAGCGCGGAGATGCTCCGCGGCTGGTCGCCCTGGCGCTCGGCTTCTCCGACCCGACCGCGGACGAACGTCCCCTGCAGCGTGCGGTAGCCGAGCAACTCGGCCTCCCGTTCCATCTGCTCGAATTCGACGAGGTGACGGCCCGCGAGTCGCTGCTCGTGCAGTGTCTGGCCTTGAGCCGCACGCTGCCGTTTCCGTTGATGAACGTCTTCGGGCCCGCGTACGATGCGCTCGCCGGTCTCTCACCCGCAACCGACGTCGTCCTCACGGGAGCGGGCGGCGACGAGTGGCTCGCGACATCGCCGTACTTCGCGGCCGATCTCTTCGCGCACGGGAACCTGGTCGGACTCTCACGGTTCGCGCGAGCCTGGCGTGCGGCGTATGGCGCTTCGCCCACCGTGCCGTACGGGCTTCGCCCACTCGCGAGTGCCGCGATCGGCCGGTTCGTACCGCGCATGTGGCGACGCGCGCGCGGCCGACGGCTCGCGGCTGGCGATCCGGCATGGATGTCGCCCGATCCGAGGCTTCGCCGCGCGCAGGAAGCGCGCGCGTCTGCGGCGCTCGGCCTCGGCGCGGCGGGCGCGTCGTTCGCGCTCGCCGACACGCGAACGACGTTCGACTCGTCAGTCACGTCGATGCAGATGGAAGAGTTCTTCGCGCTCGGCGGTCGGCGCGGATTCATGTTCTTGCATCCTTACTTCGATGCCGACCTGGTCGACTTCGCCTGTCGAATGCCCCCGGACATCTTGAACGCGGACGGCGCGATCAAAGGCTGGCTGCGCCGGAGTGTCGGCCGGTATCTCGCCGGGCTTGGCGTGGAGGCGCGTTCCAAGGTCCTCGCCAATCGCGTCCTTCACCGCAGCGCCACTCAGGCGGCGCGGTCGGTATGGCAGACGCTCGGCGGTGTGCAGGCTCTGGAAGAACTGGGCATCGTGAATGGGCCGTCGGCCGCGGAAAGCCTACTGACGACCGCCGTCTCACTCAAGGGGACGCACCGACTGTGGGAATTACTGAATACCGAAGCCTGGCTTCGAACACAATTGTCATCGGGATCAGCGTAGAATGAGAGCCACTTTGGAGTGCTCAATGCAGCGAGTAGACGAGCGGAAGAGCGACGATTTCGGCGAAGCGGCGCCCCTCCTCGCAGGCCGGCGACGCTGGACCGCGCCCACGATCACCCGGGCTGGGGCGGTGAGTGCTCTGGTCCAGACCCTCAAGGCGAGTGGCGGCGACGATTGCGGTGGATTCAAGCACCACGCGTTGCCCGACGATAGCGACGTCTGCGGTCTCTGAGCGTCAGGCCCCGGCCGGTGGCGAATCCGGCTCTGGCGCGATCAGTCTGATGCGCAATGCGTCCGCGGCGTCGGTGCGTCCGCCGGCCGTGCTCCGGCTGATCTTCGCCGGCGCGCCGTCCGCATCGACGCACGACATGCGCCCGGGGGCGTCGTGGTGCCGTCCCTCAGGTGAACTCGAAGGTCGTGCGTTCATCTCGGCATCGGGCGGGTGCATCGTCTGGCGCGGCCTCGGCGCCTTCACGTTCACGCGTGGCTCAGACGACGTCGTGGTTCACCCCGAACCGGGCGTCGACGCCGCCTCCATCGCGCGCGAATTCCCCGGCACGGCCGAACCCATCATCCTGCAGGGCCTGGGCTGGCACGTACTGCACGCGAGCGCGGCGCTCGCGCCGCGGGGCGGCGTCCTCGCTTTTTGCGGCGCGTCCGGGTCGGGCAAGTCGACGCTCGCGTACGCGATGCAATTGGCCGGTCACGTCCAGTTCGCTGACGACTCCGTCGTGCTGTCTCGGCCGGCCCGCGATCTCGTCGCATGGCCGCGTGTCTTCGCGCCGAGTCTGCGCCCCGCCTCTCGCGATCACTTCAATCGACACCCCGTACGCGTTCGCACGTTTTCACAGCCGCGCCTTGAGGCGTGCCCCGTGCGCGCGATCTTTCTCGTTCGCCAGGACGCCGGACTCGCCGAGACCGTGACGGCTGCGGTTGTGCCGAAGGCGCGCGCGTTCGCCGCGCTGCTCCCCCACGCGCACGCCATCGACGCGAGTGCTGGTCCCGCGTCGCGCGATCTCGTCGAGTTCTATCTCGCCGTCGTCGAGTCGACGCCGGTCATCGACCTCGCCTACCGTCCGGACTTGTCTCGAATCGGTCGTCTCGTCGACGCCGTCGTCGACGCGGCGACACGCGTGAGCTGACCATCATGCCGACGGCCTCCGTCGGGCGGCGACGCTGGCGAACGGCCATCACGCTCGCTCGTCTCGCGCCGACGTACGTGCTCGCCGGCGTGCTGCGGCATGTCGTACCCCTCAATCGTCTGGTTCGATGGGCGTGGCGAGCGCCGACCGGCCGGTCCGATGCCAGCGATGCACAGCGAATCGCCGCCGCGGTGACGCGACTGGGCCAGCTCGTCCCTGGAGACCGGAACTGCCTGCGTCGCAGTCTCGTGCTTTACCGTGAACTCTCCGCCCGCGGGGCCGACCCGCGACTGGTCGTGGGTTTCCGCCGCGGCACACGCGGCGTCGAAGGCCACGCGTGGGTGACGACGGGCGATGGTGTGATCGGAGACGACGCCGCACACGTCGCGACGTTCACGCCGACATGCCGCTTCGGTCGCGCGGGCCACGCCGACCCCATCGATACGCCTGCCGCCGTCGTCTGAGGATGCTCGCCGGACGCTCGCCCAGGACAGGCGACGATGCCGGCGCTCTGGTCTTCCCTACTTCAACTTGTCGATGATGTCGCCGATGTCCGCGTTCTCAGTGGGCTCGTCTTCGACGAACTGGATGCCCGTGGAATAGAGGGGCGTCACGTCGGCGGCCGAGATCGTACGACAGTGCATGACACGGCCGCGGAGGAGGACGGATGATCCGTCGCCGAGCGTGACCTCGAACTCGTGTACCGCGCCGACCGGAAACGCCACGGAGGTCTCGATGGCCATTCCGCCGAGGCTGAGGTCCTGGACTTTCACGGGAATGTCGAGCGACACGGCCACGCCGTGCAGCCGCCCCATGATCGCCACGCGTGTCGTTTGTCGCCGCTCATTCGTCATCGGTCACCCATACGAGATGGACGGCCCATCATAAACGCGGTCGGGCCCTGACGGACAGGTGTCGCGTGAAAGACGTGGGCTGCGTGCCGTGCGACGCACGGTAGGGCCCAGCAGTTCCAGCTCCCTGGACGATCGGAGCTTGGGGCCGAACACGCCATGACAGATGGGAAACCGGGAAAGTGCGAGGGCGATCCGCTGACAGGCCGGGGTGAAACGTCCGACGAGCACGAGCGCACCGCCGGGGCACGAGGCCCGCGGCGGTGCGTGATTTCGAGGTCGTTAGCGGAGGCTGTTCGCGACGTGGTAGTTGTGCGCCACCACCATCGCGTAGGCCGAGTTGATGCCGACCATCGTCAGGATGGCCGCCACCTTGTTGTGTTCGGCCATCCGACGCGCGGCCATGATCGACGCGGCGGCGACCGACGCCTTCGCGGCGAAGAACGCGGCTTTGTGACCCGTCATCCCGCTCACGAGCGGGTTCGCTTCGACGGCGCCGCGCCCGAGGGCTTGATAGGTCGAGTGCACGTCGAGCGCCTGCATGACGGCCGTCGTGACGTACAGCGACGTGAGGAGCTTCGACGAATGCGACGGCTCGTCCACGACAGGACGATAGAGCGAGAGATCCCGCTGCGCCAGCGCTGGTGAGCTGACGGCCGAAACAGGCGCGGCCGCGAGCGTGAGCATCGGGCCGCCGTCGGGAATGGTCAGTTCCTGCGCCCACGCGCGCGAAGGGACGACGAGGCAGGCAGTGATGACAGAAGCGGCAACAACCGATCGCAGCATGGACAACCCTTTCGGCCTCTGAGAGGCTCGTTGGCTGTCGCATGCCGGCAGCGAGCGTGCTCGCCAGGACAGCCGCGGTCGTCTTGGGGCAAGCGATGTGCCACGGCGTTCGAGGCTGGATCGTCAGGAAACTCGCGTGAAATGCGCGACTCGGACGGCGGCTGCGGAAGGTGTCGATCCCACGGCTCACGACTTTCGCGCGTGCGTTACGTTTTCGTGCGGACGGCGTACGGATCGGCCGCAGATCCGTCGGCGCACGAAATCGTACGCGAACAACAGGATTGAATGAGGAGTGAAACGGCGTTCGAACAGAATCGTGTATCGCGCACGATTTTGTTCGCCGAGATGGTGGGAGCTAGCGGAGGAATGGCGCGGCGGGCCGCGTGCGCAGTCCGAAGATTTGGCGGATGCGATCGAGGAGCGGGACGTCTTTTTTCGATCGATCGGCCGCGACGAGCGCGTCGAGGCAGGCTTCCATCGTGGGCACGACGGCAATGCCCATGCGCTTGGCTGATACCGGCACGCTGCCGCGCGTCCCGCGCCAGACGAGGATGGCACCGGCCTTGGACTCGAGGACGACGTCCAGGCAGTTCTCCGGCCGATCGTCGATGACGACGTCGAGCTGGAGCGCGTCGGCGATCCGGCCCCGCGATCCGTGGACAACGAACAGGCTCGGCATCTCGTAGCCCTGCTGCGCGAGCCAGCGCTGACTCTGTTGCTGCACGATGCGTCCGGCAGATCGCGGACGGCTCGTGAGGAAGATCAACTCCCAGCCGCGCGCGTCCGCGAGCGTCGCCAGCCGGCGGATGGTGCCAGATTCGATTTCGCCGAGCGACTCCCAGAAGTTTTCGCGCGTTTCCAGCTCGCGCCACACGGCGTCCGATTGCCGACGGGAGAGGGCCATCTCGGGCGGCGGTGCATACCCGTCCGGCTCGGCCGGCTCGTCGTCTTCGGGCGGCGACGCGGCCACATCGGCCGGCGTCAGCGCGTCGGCGACCTCGGGGAACATCCGTCGCGCGGTCTCGGCAAACGCCGTGTGCAGATCGGCCAGCACGCCGTCGAGATCACACCCGATGCGCATAGGGCAAACGGGCCGGACGATGGATCGCGATGGCCAGGAGCAGGACGAACAGGACGAAGTTACCGGGGATCTGCAGGCTGAAGTCGACGAACGACTGCGCGGCGATGCCGGCCAGGCCGGCAATCGCGCCGATCCGAATCCAGCCCGACATCGGGTCGTCTTCGGCGGTGCGGAGTCGGTGGACGATCTGTCGCACGAGGACAATGACGACGAACAGCGCGGGCAATCCTACCAGCAACCCGCCCTCGGCCGCGGCCTGGACGTAGTCGTTGTGAGCCTGCGCGTACATGACCTCACGATCGCCCGTCTGGTAGATGAGCATCGCCGTAGCGTAGCTGCCGAGGCCGACGCCGGTCACGGGAAAGTCGCGCGCGATGTGCAACGTGTCCTGCCAGACGTGCACGCGATTCGGCAGGTCGCGGGCGGCGACGCTGAACCGATTGACGGCCACGTCGGCCCCGGCCCACCCGATTGCGCCCACGAGCAGCACGGCCAGAGAGCCCGCCGCGGCGACACGCCACGCGACCGTACGCGTGCGGCGCGCGACGAAGATCATGAGAACGGCCGCCGCGACCGCGAATGCCGCGAGGCCGGATCGCGATCCGGTCAAGGCGAGCGACATGCTTATCACGAGGATGGACACGCCGACGACAATCAGCCGGCTCGCCTCCACCGTGCTGCCCCACTGCACCCAGTCGCGCCAGCCGCGCGTGTCCGGTCGGCCGACCTGCTGCGCGAGCGCGCACGAATATCCCATGACGACGGGCAGCACCATCGTCATCCAGCCGGCGAAGTGATTGCGGTTGATGAACGGGCCGAACGGCTGGCCGCCTTCGGTCGGCGCCCACAAGCCGTACACGAGCGGGTGACCGGAATCGATACCGAGGAGCGCGCGCTGGACGACACCGAAGACGGCCAGTGCGACGCCGATCCCCATGAGTTCCGTCGCGAGCCAATCGAGTCCCATGCGCCGTACCGTGCGCACGAGTCCGACGAGCAGCAGCGCGAAGCCTGCGAGGACGACCAGCACGACCAGCGTGTTGTCCGGCACGAGCGAGAGCGCGCGCCATCCCGCCGCCGGCGGCGTGTAGCCGAGCTGGTACTGTTCGAAGAACCGATCGATGCCTGGCGAGATCGCCGTCGTCCAGGACACGGGGAGCGGCGTGACCTGCAGCGCGACGGCGACGACGAGCACGGCCAGCGCGAAACCGAGACGCCGGGCGCGCGGATCGTTCCAGGCCCGGCCTTCGACGATGCCCCAGAGGCCGACGAGTGCTGCGACCGCAGCCAGCGGCCAGTACGCCCAGGGATACACCGCGCCGAACGCGAATGCGCCCCAGGCCACGAGGGCGACGGTCAGAAAGCGCGCGACACGGACGACCGTCATGGACGGACGAGCCAGCGGCGTGCGCCGTGCCAGGCGCGGCGCACGTACAGCACGGCCAGTGGCAGCCGGCTGGCTGGCGCGTAAGTGCCGCGCATGTAGCGCGCGGACGGAAAGAGATGCTGCGACATGAGCCGACAGCGCGCCGACCAGCCGGGCAGCGCGCGCAGATCGGCCACGACCTGCGTGACGTGACGCCGCGGCGGCCCGACCAGACGTGCGGCTTCCCCGCGGCCGCTGGCGCGAGCGGCGGCGGAGAGACGACCGAGCACGCTTTCGGGCACGCGCGTTCTGAAACGCGCAGCAGCGAGTCTCAGGCCGGAGAGACAGAACGGTGCGATGCCGCGCTCGACGGCCCTCGCCTCCAGATCGCGCCACTCCGCCGTCGAAAGCGACGCCGCCACGAGGTGGATGTCGAACAGCCAGATGAGCCGCTCGGACGCGGCGTGGTGAATCACGCGGTGCACGCACGCGAGCAGTAACGCGTCGACGGCGCGTGGCGCACGTGCCGCAGGATAGAGTGCGGCAATCGGCGCGGCACGGCGTGCGAGGTCGGTGTAGGTGAAGACCTGGCCGAACCGCTGCGGATTCGCCAGTCTCCAGTGCAGGTCGACGACGTGCGCGGGTCGGCCGGACGGCCGACGGACGTACGTCTCCTGATACATGACGAGGTCGCCTTCGACCTGCGCGACGAGCTGGTAGCCCTCCGCGTGCAGGACTCGCCGCGCCGCCTCGCGGCCGTCAGGCGGCACGAGGAGATCGGTGTCCAAACGCGGCCGAAGATGTGGCTGGCGATAGTGCGTGTAGGCGAGCGCGGCGCCCTTGAAGAGGAGTGCGTCGACGTGCTGCGCGGCCATGGCCCCCAGGAGCCTCGCGAGGTCGACTTCCTGGACGGCGTCGAGCGCCGCGGCCGATGCGAGGCGCGGCGTGAGCGCGGCGCGCAACGCCGGCGGCGTCCATGACGCGGTGCTGAGCCGATCGGCGACGAGTGGAAGGACGCCTTGCTCGTCGGCAATCGTCAGGAGCTCGGTCCGATCGACGGCGTCCCATGCCGACGCGCGCGGAGCGTCGCCGCGGAGCACGGTGGAGAGGAGGTCCAACACGCGATCCACGGTCGTGTTCCTACGCAGAACCAGCGGCGGCGCGCACCCAGGAATCGAGCACGATGCGGCGGAACGCCGGGTGCGCGAGCAGCGCGACCGCTGCCTTGCGGTGCCAGTTGAACGACGCCGTCTCCTGCAGGAGCGGCACGACGCCGTTGACCTGCGCGAGGTCGATGAGCGCGTCGATCGACTCGTCGTTCAATCCCGCGACGAGACGACGGAACGCGAGTGCGACGCGAATCTCGTGTCCCAGTCGCCGGCGCCACTGCGACTCATATCCACGGAGGTTTCGCGCCCGCAGCCGATCGCGGCCGAGGGCATCGTCGAGGACATCGGCGGCCATGCGGCCGCTCAAGAGCCCGTAATAGATGCCGCCGCCGGTCGTGGGCTTCACGAGTCCGGCCGCATCGCCGACGAGCACGATGCGGTCCGAGTAGGTCCGCGCCACGGGGCCAAGTGGCAACATCTTGAGGCGCGGCCGAGGCAGATCGCGCGGGTCGGTACCGGCCCGTTCGGCGAGCGAGGCGACGAAGGCGCCGAACCGCTCGCCACTGCGCGTGTCGCTCATCAGGCCCGCACGCGCATACGGGACGCCGTCGCGAAAGAACGGCACCAACCAAGCGAAACCCGACGGCGCGACTTGGCGACCGAAGCGGACTTCGATTTCAGAGCTCGCCGGGAAAGGCGTCTCGATCTGCGCGCTCAGAAGGAACGTCGAAGGAGGCGCGATGCCGAGGCTCCGCTGGAGTCCGTAGTGCGCGCCGCATGCGAGCACGCAGCTACGCGCGCGAATCGGAGCGTCGGCCCCGCGGATGGTGATGCTGACGCCGCTGGCGTCTGGCGCGACGCGCTCGACGCGCTGATCGAGACGGAGTTCCGCGCCCCGTTGAACCGCGCGAGCCGCCAACACGGCATCGAGGCGGGCGCGGTCGATGATCGTCGCCTGTGCGCGATGCGACGCGATCGGCACCGACTGGCCGGCGGCGCCCCAGAAGCGCGCGCCGGCCGCATGCCCGAGGATCAAGTCGCGCGGCAGATCGAATTCGTCGAAGGCGTCGAGGCCGAGCAGGCCCGTGCAATGCACGGGTTCGCCAACGACTGGATGCTCTTCGAGCACGAGCACGTCGTGGCCGCGTTCGGCGAGCGCTGCAGCGGTGACCGATCCCGCCGGTCCCGCGCCCACGACGACCACGTCACGCACGGCCGTCAGAACTTGCGTCCCCTTTCCTCCCATGTTCCCTTCATCGTGATCCAGAACGAGAGCAACACGAGACGCACGTCCAACCCGAATGACTGCCGTCGCATGTAGAGGGCATCGTAACGGAACTTCTGCCGACGGGGAATATCCCGCGCCGCGAAGATCTGGGCAACGCCGGTGAGCCCCGGACGGACGCGGCAGCGCGCGTCGAAGCCGGGCACGTCTTCCAGTCGCTCTTCTCGGCCGTTGCCCGAGACTTCGATTTCGCCCGGACGGAGCGCGCGCGGGCCGACGAAGCTCATGTCGCCGCGCAGGATGTTCCAGAGTTGCGGCAGCTCGTCGAGCGCGGTCGCCCGCAGCAGGCGGCCGACACGCGTGACGCGCGGATCGGCCACGCCCGACTGCAGCGCGCCGACGCCGGACTCGGCATTCGGGATCATGGACCGGAACTTGACGACTTGAAAGATTCGGCCACCCTGCCCGACGCGATCCTGCCCGTAGAACACCGGGCCGCCGTCCTCGGCCTTGACGGCGATCGCGATGACGAGCCAGAGCGGAGACGACGCGAGGAGGCCGGCGCCGGAGAGCGTCACGTCCATCGCGCGTTTCAATCCGAGCGACAGGCGCGATCTCGCGCCGCCACGCGCACGGGTGGCGTCCACGACCACCGGCGCCACGCGCGAATCAGCGGTGGACATCAGCCGTTTCCTCAGACGCTCGTGCCCGGCCATGGGACCGCGACGCGTATACGCGGCCGAACGCCTCGGCATACTTCCCTATCTGTACGCGGCGGTCGAAAGCGTACGACGCCTGCCGTGCGTTGGCGCCTTGCCGCGCGAGGCCATCCGGATCCGCGCGCAGACGGCGGATCGCCGCCGCGAGGGCGGGCGCATCGCCCGGCGGAATCACCACGCCGCAGTCGTGCTCGATCGTGAGCGCCGCGACCTCGCAGTCGTCTTCGACGGCCGCGACGTAGGGGCGTCCCGCCGCGAGGATGCCGTAGAGCTTGCTCGGCACGATGCAGCCGGCCATGCCGCGCTGCAGCGAGACGACGAAGACGTCGGCGGCCGCGAACGACGCGGACAAACGCTCGCGCGGCTGAAACGGCAGAAACGACACGTTGGCCAGCCCGGCTTCCTTCACGCGCCGCTGCAGGTCCGCCTTCTTCACGCCGTCGCCCTGAAGCACGACGTGGATGTCCGGACTGTCGGCCAGGAGCGCCGCGGCATCGATGAGCGTGTCGAGATTCTGCGAAAGTCCGAGGTTGCCGGAGTGCATGACGACGAACGTGCCGTCGAGATTGTGCGCGGCGGTGAACGCGTTCGGCTTCGGCTCGGGCACGATGGCTCGCGTGTCCGCCCAGTTCGCGATGACGATGGTCCGGTCGGCCGGCGCCCCTTTGGTCTCGACCAGCCTCCGCCTCATCGTCTCGCCCAGCGCGACCGACAGCGCGGCGTGTCGGACGAGATAGCGATTCACGCGCTGCAACGCGGCGTTGATCGCCGGACTGCGAAAGCCCTCGAGCAGGACGGCGACTTCAGGAAAGAGGTCGTTGAAGATCATGACGAGCGGCGCGCCGGCGCGCAGTCCCGCCAGTCGGGCAGCCAGGCCGATGATCGGAGGATCGGTCAGCGCGACGACCACGTCCGGACGATCGAGCGTGAGGCCGGCACGGCATGCCGAGAGGAAATACGTGAGGTAATTCATGGCGCGGCCCACGAAACGCCGCTTGGCGAACTGCGTGCCGCGCACGCGAATCACCGAGACGCCGTTGCGCTCCTCGCGGACGGTCGTCCGCTGTCCGCGTGCTTCCGCAGCGGCTGGTAGTCCGGCCACGACCGACACGCGACAGCCGTGGTCGCGGACGAGTCCCTCCGCGAGGTCGGCGAGCAGTTGCGCGGTCGCGGTCTCGTCGGGCGCGTACGAACGGTTGAAGAACGCGATGTGCACGGTCCGCTACTTGACGAGGACGTGCCGGCCCATGACGAGCACGTCCATGTGTGTGCGCAGAAAACAGTCGAGCGCTTGATCGGGGCCGAGCACGATGGGTTCGTTCTCGTTGAACGACGTATTGAGCACCATCGGCACACCGGTCCGCTCGCCGAACGTGTGAATCAACTCCCAATACAACGGATTCGTATCGCGGCTGACCGTCTGCAGGCGGCCCGAACCGTCGACGTGCGTCACGGCGGGAATGACGTCACGCTTCTCCGGACGCACCGGGTAGACCTGCATCATGAAGCGATCCGGCACCGATCCGACGAAGTACTCGGCGTGCGCTTCCTCGAGGACCGACGGCGCGAACGGACGGAACTTCTCGCGGAACTTGATCTTGGTGTTGATGATCTCGCGCATGTCGGCGCGCCGCGGATCGGCGAGGATGCTGCGGTTACCAAGCGCGCGCGCCCCCCACTCCATCCGTCCCTGGAACCAGCCGACGACGTCGCCAGCCGCGATGCGATCGGCAACGAAGACGCAGAGCGCCTCGCGGCGGTCGAAAGCCTGGGCAGTGCAGCCGGCTTTGCCGACGTCGGCCGCGCGCGCCGCCAACGCGGCGCGAATGCTCTCCTCGTCGAAGGCCGGGCCCCAGTAGCCATGATCCATGGCGAAACGCCGTGGCTGGCCGAGCACCTGGTTCCACACCCAGTAGGCCGCGCCGAGCGCCGTGCCGTTGTCGGCCGACGCAGGCTGGATGTAGACGTCGGTGAACGGTGTGCGCTCGCGGATCTTGCCGTTGGCCACGCTGTTCATGGCGCAACCGCCGGCCAGGCACAGCCGCGTGAGCTTCGTGCGCGCGTGAAGGGCGTTGAGCACGTGAACGGCGGCGTCCTCGAAGACGACTTGCAGCGATGCCGCAATCGCCTCGTGACGGCTCGTGAGCGACTCGCCCGGATCGCGTGCCGGACCGAGCAGCGTCTCGAGACGCGGACTGAAGACGCGGCCGAGGACGGGCACGTCGGCTTCCCAGGTCATCGACGCGCCACCCGACCAATGCACGAAGTACGACAGGTCGAGATCGAAACCGCCGCCAGGACGAAGCCGGATGAGCTGTGCAATCTCACGGACGAAATCCGGCTGCCCGTACGGCGCGAGTCCCATGACTTTGAACTCGTCACCGAAATGCGGAAAGCCGAGATATTGCGTGATCGCGAGATACAACAGCCCGAGCGAGTGCGGAAAAAAGACACGTGGGCTGACGTCGAGCCGCGGCCCCAGGCCCGTCGCCCACGACGTGCTGACGAAATCGCCGAATCCGTCGATCGCGCATACGGCCGCTTCGTCGAAGGGCGAGACGAAATAGGTGCTCGCGAGATGCGCCGGGTGATGCTCGACCCAGTGCATCGTCGGCAGTTGACCCGGCGAGAGACCGAGGGCCGCGGCGAGCGTCTGCGGCACGTCGCGGACGCGTTGATGGTTGGCCGCACGATCGCGGACGAGCCGGGCCGCGGGTCGATGCCTGATCGCATACCACGCCTTGCGCCAGAAGTGCGCGCCCGGCCGGCGCGACACCGCGACATGGTCGAGGTCGCTTGCGCCGATGCCGCCCATCTCGAGGACGGCACGGATCGCCTCGGTCGGGAATCCCGCGACGTGCTTGATCCGCCGGAAGCGTTCTTCTTCGACCGCCGCGACGAGCTCGCCGTCGCGAACGAGGACGGCCGAGACGTCCGCATGGTACGCGTTGATCCCGAGAATGTTCATGACGTCGCAGGAATCGAGTGCATCAGCGGCGCTTCAATTCGTCCAGATTGATGTCGACGAGCAGCCGGTACCACCACGCCTGCAGGAAGTGGAAGACGAAGCCCTCCTTGCCGTCGAGGAAGCCGAGGCGCAGGACGTAGCGGTAGAAAAAGTACGCCGCCGGCCGCAGATACGGCGGCATGCGACGCCAGACGCCCTTGAGCCGCGCGGTCCGTTCGTCCGGATTGCCTGACCATCGTCCTGTGGTCGTCTCGCCGGCACGTTCGATCTCCTCGAGAGCCTGCAGCCGCGCGTACCGATTGTGCTTCGCGATCCACTCGCTGATGCGTGCCTCGTTCCGGTTGTCCTCGATGAGGTCGCCGGCAAGCTGGGCCGTCGGGCCCGTGACGCGGAAATGATGATCGACGCGATCGGCTGGATCCACCGTGACCGCATCGCGGCGAAACAGCTTCAACAGGTATTTCGGATAATAGCCGCCGTGCCGGATCCAGCGGCCGCGAAAGATCTGCCGCCGGTTCAGGAAGAACCCCACGCGATTGCCCGGCTCTGCGAGTGCTCGGGCGAGACTGTCGGCGAGTTCCGGTGTCACGCGTTGATCCGCGTCGAGCGCAAGCACCCAGGGCGTTTCGAGGGTCAACGCGGACAGCGCCCATCGCCACTGCGCGGCATGCGACTCGAACGGATGCGTGACGACGACCGCGCCGCGGGCTTCGGCCAGTGCGACGGTGTCATCAGTGCTCCCGGAATCGACGACGAAGATCTGCGCGGCCCATGCACGGACGCTGTCGAGACACGCCGCGATATTCTCCGCCTCGTTGAACGTCAGCACGACGACCGACACGGCCTCGACGCTCACGTGCGGACCTCGATGGCGTTGTCGGCCATCCACGCATCGAGAGCGACGAGCGTCCACGGCCGTGACCAGGTCGTGCGGGGATCGCCCGCGAGAAAATCCGCCCACAGCCGCGCGATCGCCGGTGCGCGCAGGATTCCGCGGCCGGCCAAGCCGTGGTCGCCGAGATGCGCTTCGCAGAAGTCGCGGAGTTCGCCGCGCATCCAGTCCGCAAATGGCAGCACGAACCCGCGCTTGCGGCCGAGCACGACCGGCGGCAGCGGCGGGACGCTCTCGACGAGCGCCCGCTTCGGCACGTCGCCGTCGCCCTTTTGCGCGTCGGACAGCCCCATGACGAACTCGGCGACGACGTGATCGAGCAGCGGCACGCGGACTTCGAGCGCCGTGTGCATGCTCATCTGATCCGTGTCGCGCAGCAGCACGTCGTGCATGTACGTCGTTGCGTCGATGTACGAGACGAGCGACATCAGGTCTAGCCCGTCAACGTGCTCGGCCTCACGGAGGCGATCGAAATCGTCGTCTGCGTTGAACGACACGGCGGTGTCGCCAAGGAGGTCTCGACGCTCGGCTGGCGAGAACATCTGCCGAAGGATACGAGCGCCATCGACGACCGATCCGTCGGTCTCGAGCAGCGCGGCAGCCTTGCGCGCGGTCGGCGAGCCGCGGCCCGCGAGAGCGACCGTACGTCCGACGAGTCGCTTCACGGCACGCGGCGACCGGCCCCAGGTTCCCGCGGCGCGCGCGAGACGCGCCAGATGTCGAAAGTATGGATAGCCGCCGAAGAGCTCGTCGCCGCCGACACCCGACAACGCTACCGTGAGGCCGGCCGCGCGAACCGCATGCGAGACGAGAAACGAGTTCACCGCGTCGCCGCTGGGATGATCCAGTGCCGCCACGGCTGCCGCGATTTGCTCTGGCACTCGCGCGAGCGCGATCGGAATCTCCGTGTGCTCGGCGCCGAGCGCGTGAGCGACCGCCCGGGCATTCGGCCCCTCGTCGAACGACGTGGCGGGAAAACTGACCGTGAACGTCCTTGGCACGACGCCGGCTTCACGCACGAGCGCCACGATGGCGCTCGAGTCGATGCCGCTCGACAGAAAAGCGCCGACCGGGACATCACTCGTGAGATGCAGAGCCACGCTCTCGCGCAGCCGACGGCCGAGCTCGGCTCGGGCTTCGTCGGGAGGCAACGAGGCGGCGGACGTTTCGCGGTTCGCGACCAGGTCCCAGTAACGACGCGTCTCGAGCGGTCGGCCGTGCTTCGCAAGGCCGACGTGACCGGCCGGCAGCATGCGGACACCGGCGACGAGCGTTCGCGGCGAGGGGACGGTTTGATATTCGAGAAACGCATCCAGGGTCGACGTGTCGAGACGTCGCGGCACCAGGCCAGACGCGAGAAGCGCGCGCACTTCTGACGCGACCAGGATGTGTTCCGGCCGCTCACATACGTACAAAGGCTTGATCCCGAAACGATCGCGGGCAACGAACAACTGCTCGTCGTCGCCATCCCAAATCGCGAACGCGAACATGCCGCGGAGCCGCTCGACGACCGCTGGTCCCCAGGCTTCATAGCCTTGCAGGAGCACCTCGGTATCCGAGTCCGACGCGAACGTACGGCCGTCGCCTTCGAGCTCCTGTCGGAGTACGCGATAGTTGTAGATCTCGCCGTTGTAACTCAACGTCACGCGGCGGCGCGGACTCACCATCGGCTGGGCGCCACGCTTGGACAAGTCGATGATGGCGAGACGCCGGTGGCCGAGCACGGCCAGCGGGCCGCCCGCCACTGACGCAGCCTGGACGACACCGGCCCCATCGGGCCCCCGATGCGCGAGGGCCGTCGTCACGCGTTCGACGACACTCCGCGCGTCGTCGGCCGCCATCGACCGGCCATCCCACTGCACGAATCCGGCAACGCCGCACATGCGCGTCAGGCTCCCCCGCCGGCTGACGCAGCGGTGGTCGTTCGGTTGACCGCTCCGCCTGCGGACACGAGCCCGTCATAGAGGTCCGTCAATTGTCGAGCGACGACGTCCCAGCGAAAGCGCGTGGCGAACACGCGCGCGGCCTCACCACGACGCCGTCGATCGGTTGCATCGGTCATCGCGGCCGTCAGCGTACTCGCCATTGACGCCGGCGTACGTTCTGCGAGCCAGCCTGCACCAGCGGTCACGATCTCATTGGCCAGGTCGACGCCCGGCGTCACGACGGCTGGAACGCCGGCGGCCAGGCCTTCGACGACGGCAAGACCGAAGTTTTCCTGCTGCGACGCGAGCGCAACGAGGCTGGCGGCGCGAAGCGCCTGCAGACGGGCGGTTCCGTCGATCCATCCAGGAAAGCTGATGCGCCGAGCCGCCCGCCCCGCGGCGGCCATGTCGCGTAGGTGCGCCGTGTACGCGGGTGTACCGGTCCCCGCAATGACGAGCCGCCAGTGGTCGCAGGCACTTGGCAATTGATGAAAGGCGTCGATGACGACGTCGATGCCCTTCTTTGGATCGAGTCGAGACAACATCAGAACGGACGGTGCATCGGCGGGCTCGGACGCGATGTCGAAACACGCGTCATCGATGCCCAACGGAATCACGCCGCCAGCGGACAGCCACGGCAGCATGGCCTCGGCCGATCGGCGTTCGGCGTCGCTCGTGTAGTGCATGAACGACGCCGCGCGAAGATCAGTAGCGAGGCCCATCGCCAAGAGCGCGCGTTTTCGAAGGCGATGTCGCGCAAGGCTCCACCCGTCGAGGGTCCCGAGGGGCCGCACGATGAATGGAACGCTCGCGCGACGAGCGGCATGACACGCGGCCCACGACGCATGGGAGAACACCGCGTGCACGTGGACGACGTCGAAGTCGGCGACGTGCCGTGCGAGCCATGGCGTCAGCCCGCCCGACCACTTGAACGCCTCGCCACCGATGCGGTGGAACGTGATGACCGGCAGATCCTGAAAGGACGCCGGCACGCCGTCCGGCAGCGGCAGGCGCGTCGGCCCGTCGGCGTCCGTGGCGGCGATGAGCGTATCCACGCCAGCCTGCCGAAGCGCGCGCGACATGCCGAGGACGGCCGTGCTCGGGCCGCCGTACCGCGCGGCGAGCGCGGGCACGACGTGTAGCACGCGCCTCACTCAGGCACCAGGCGAAGCCAGCGACGCCGATGGAGCAACGCTGGCCGGCATGGCGCGGTCCAAGAGCGCGAGCAGCCGAGCCGCGAACGCCGCCTCGGTGAACTCACGATGGACGCGCGCGCGGCCTCGCTCGCCCATCGCGCGGCGAAGTTCGGCATCCTCGAGCAAACGACTGATTCGATCGGCGAGCGCCGGGGTGTCCGTCTGATCGACGAGGAAGCCCGTGACGTCGTTCGTCACGATCTCGCCTGCCGCGTCGTGCGTGGAGCCGATGCACGGCAATCCGTGCGACATGGCCTCGAGATACGCCAGGCCGAATCCCTCGCCACGACTAGGCATGGCGAAGACCGCGGCCCGATCGTACAGCGCGTCACGGATCCCGGCGTCGATGAATCCCGTGAACATGACCGCCCGTTCCACACCGAGCGTCGTGGCCTTCGCGCGAAGCCGCAGCGCGTCATCGCCATCGCCGACGACGATGAGCTGCGCATCCGGCACGCGGCGCTGGACGGTCGGCCATGCGTCGAGCAGCGCGTCGTGTCCTTTGTAGCGCTCACCGGCATCCATGCGCGCGACGATGATGACGGCGTGTGGACCAACGGCCGCTGGCAGCGTTGTCGCCGAACCGTGCACGTCCCGATCGTCTGGCAACGCCAGCGGACATGCGTCGATCGGACCGATGCTCGGATGAAGCGTCCGCACGCGAGCAGCCGTGTGTTCGGAATTGGCGAGGCGCAACGCGGCGCCCGCGAGCACGGCATGCTGGGCGATCGTCAGCGGCCGCCAGACCTCGATGCCGTGGATGAAGACCGCGTACGGTCGTCGCAGGCCGGGTGGCACGAAGCGCTGCACCTGCGCGACCGCGAGATGGCTGTAGATGATCCACGATGAACGGCCGAGCGCCTGTTCGAGGGCGAGGCGTGTGCCGAACTTCATCCGGTCGAGCGTCGTGGATTCGAGCGACAGCGACGCGTCGTTTTCGGTGACGAGCGGCACGAGCGTGGCGGCATCCCCCCAACGAGACCGCAACGCGCGCCACACCAGACGCGAGACCACGGCCACGCCACCGCCTTGCGCGCCAAGCGTGATCGCCGCGAGCGCAGGGCCCACTACCGGACCTCGCTCTCGCGCACGTGGGTCCCGGGCACTAGCGAGTCCTCGCCGTGCGTCCATCGTTTGTACGCGGCGACGCGGTTCACCATGAACGCCATGATCCAGGCGGCCGCGGCGGCCGCCGTCATTTCGCTGAGTGAGCCGCCGACCTGCAAGAGACACAAACCCGGCAGATACCACACGAGGAAGCCGGTGCCATCGCCCTGCCGGAGTCGGAGCGCGGACCAGCGATCGACCCACGCGATGACGCCGCCCAGGATGAAGAACAGGATCACGACGCCGTCACGCCCGAAGTTGACGTAGGCCTCCATGACCTGGCCGATGCCGACGCTCGTGCCTTCCGCGAAGCGGATGCCGGTATAGGTCGTGACGAGGTCACCGCTCCCGCCGACGACCGGCTTGTCCGGCCAGATCGCGCGAGGCACGAGCGCCACGAGCGCCTGGACGAACGTCGTGCCTTGCGCGAATTCGCGCGGACGGCTGGCCAGGTAGGTCACGGCCGCGCCGACGAGGGCATCCTGATTGAGACGCTCTTCGACACGGAGCAGGTGCTCGGGCCGGCGGGGATCGAAGAACTCGGGATCGAGGAACGTCTCTTCCACTCTAGCGATCCGGTCGGCGAACGCGGCGCCGCTCCAGACGACCTCGCGAATGTCGCGGCGGTCGCGCATGTAGGTCACGTAGACCGACAGGCCGAGATACCCGAGCAGCACCGTCGCCACGGCCACGCGCCATCGCGGGCGATAGAAGGCGGAGACGAAGGTGAAGGTCATGAGCGTGAAGCCCAGGCCGTACCCAAGGAATCCCTGGCCAATGATCGTCACGAGCGGCCAGACACACGAGGCGAGCAACCAGAACCAGAAACGCCCGCGCTGGCCTCGCACCCACGCATTCCAACAGCAGAGACTCACGGCGACCACGACCAGCAGCGAGCCGGTCGAGACGAACGCCGTCAGACTGGCAATCCGACCCGCCAGCGGCATCAAGCATACGAACAGCAGGCCGCCCGCCAGAAAATAGAGTCGCACGAGCCGGTCGTCGACTGGCGCCGGCGCCAAGACCTTGGCTTCGGCGAGTTGGCCACGCCGGGCGAATTGCGCGACGACTTCCGCCCCGGCCGCCAACGCCAGAATCGCGATGCCCGACTGGCGCAGCCCCTCAGCCGTCAGCCAGCCGTTGTAGCCCATGTGCCATGGCAGCAGATACAACACGGCACAGAACCAGTGCAGCGCACCGAAGCCGAGCACGTAGGCGAAAAGCAGACCCGTACCAGCGCCATCGCGCCAGTGCCGCACGAGGAGGAAGGCCGCGACAATCGCCCAGACGACGATCCAGAACGTCAGATCCGCGTCGCCGGTCATGCCCGCTCTCCTGTTGATGCGTCACGGAGCGCGGCGGCGAGGGCCTCGAAGTCGGCCGCAACCGTGCTCCATGATCGCGGCCAGCCATCCCGATAGACGCGTGCGGCCATCGCGGCGAGCGAAGACCGCTCGCGATCGCACCAGTTCAGGACGTCGACCATCCCCTGCACGTCTCCGGGTTCGACGAGCCAGCCGTTGTCACCGTGGCGGATGAGGTCAGGCGCGGCGCTGTGTGTCGACGCGACCACCGGCAACCCGGCGGCCTGCGCCTGCGCGAGCACCATGCCGTAGCCGTCTTCAATCGTGGGAAACAGGAACACGTCCGCCTCGGCGTACAGTGCAGACAACCGTTGCTGTGGCACGTGGCCCATGACCCGAACGCCGCGTGCCCTGAGCTGAGCCGCGAGCGCCGCGGCTTCGGGTAGTACGGAACCGACCCATGTGAACGTCACGCGCGCCGGATCGATCTGGCTGACCACGCGAGCCACGTGTCGAACGCCTTTGCGGAACGACACGGCACCCGCCAGGAGCACGCGCAACGGCTCACGAGCCAGGATACGCCGAGCACGGGCGGCGGCAACGTCCGGCCCCGGTCGAAACGCCGAGACGTCCGCGCCGAGCGGCAGGACGGTCAGCCGGTCGTCGCTCGTGCCCTCGTCGATGAACGTCTGTCGGGCGAAGCTCGATAACACCAGAATCCGCTCGGCCTGCGCGTACTCGCGCATCTCGCGCGCGATCATCCACGGGCTCGGCCGATCGATCGCCACGCCAGCCTGCGTCGCTTCATCGGTCAGCAGCCGTGCCTGAACCGCGATGTGGCTCGATCCGCGCATGAGCACGGTGTGTCCGACGACACGCTTCGAGAGGAGAACTTCTTCGGACACGCCGCTCCAGCAGTGCACGATATCCCATCGCTGCTGTCGCAGCATCCGTTCCGCCCAACGCCCGAACATCCGGTGCAACCGACGTTCGGCCGAAAACCGGCGAGCGAGCGACGGCAGCCGGCCGGCCAGCCGTGTACACGCGCCATGCGCGACGAAGCTTCGCACCGACGTCGCCGGTACGCCGAAACGCGTCACGGCCCAGCGCGGGTAGTTGGTGAAGAGCGTCACCTCGTGTCCACGCGCGATGAGCTCACGCGCGAGATCGAACGCATGAAAGCGGCCGTGCGCGACGATCGCAATCCGCAGGGATCTCATTGACTGAGCGCCGCACGCGAGGCGCGTGCCCTCTCCACGGTCTCGAGAATGGCCGCCAGCCGGTCGCGGTACGTGTGGCCGCCCTGCGTGATTCGCGAATGTGCGGCTTCAGCCAATTGACGTCGTCGTTCCGGCGCGGCGAGCAGGGCGCGGGCTTCGCGAAGCATCGTTTCTGGCGAGTCGAAGTACACGGCCGCGTCGCCATCAGGGCCGAAGATGGCGCGATGCTCCGGCGTGTCTTCGACGAGCGGGCAGCCGCCGATCGCCGGCACCTCGAACGAGCGCATGGCGTGGCCGTCGCGATTGGCGCGTCGCACGAGACACAGGCACAACCGCGCAACGGCCACCGCGCGCCGAATGCCGTCGGCGTCGAGAAATCCACGCGCCGATGCGCGCGTCGCCGGGTCACGATCCCAGTAGCCGCCGTAGAGCGCCACGTGCAATCCGGCGGCGATGAGCGGCTGCACGGTCGCCACCCGTTCGCGATCGGCGCCTCCAGCGAACATGACGTCAGCATCGTACGTCCGGCGATCATCGTCAGTGAGTGATGACGGCGGACGATGGATGTCGGGATCGTAGCCGAACGGCAGATACGACACCTCAGGTCCACCGAGCGCCTCGAGATCTCCGAGATTCGATCGACGAGGTGTGAACACGTGGTCGTATGTTCGAAGCGCCGCGAAAAACCACGAGGCGCGATGCGCGGGATTCCACGGATCGTCGGTCAGGTAATCGACCAGTCGCACGCCAGTCGCGGCGATTGCACGGAGACCGTCGGCGGCAATTGGCGCAATGCCGGTCGCAAGCACGACGTCGGGCGCGGTGTCACGCGCGGCGGCGACGACCGTGCGCGTGAACGCCTCGAGACGCGCCGGCCGATGTCCTCGCAGCCACCAGTTGGCGCGACGCCGCCACGCCGATCCGCCATACGCCTCAGCTGAATCGACGAGCGTCGCGTCGACACCGAGCGCGGCCGCCGCGCGCATCAGGTGGCCACCAAGATGCGTCTCGCCGGGATGACCGATTATGAGAACGCGTGCGCTCATGCCAGCCTGGACGCGGGCGCAGCCACGCGCCGATACGCGTGCGCGATGCCTTCAGCGGCACGCATCAGGCTGTAGTCAGCGGCCCGCTGTCGACACGCCTCCCGCACCTCGCTTCGTCCCACCAGCGGCCACGCTCGACCGAGCCCGGCCGTCAAGCTTTCCGCCGACTCGGACGCGAAAACGGCGCCGGTGACTCCGTCCGTCACGAGATCCGGCGCGCAGCCCACCCGATCGGAGACGACGACCGGAAGGCCGTGCAAGAGCGCCTCGTTCGTGACGAGCCCCCACGTCTCGGAGGCGCGGCTTGGAAGCACGAGCAGATCGGCGGCGTGATAGAACCGGCTGAGCTCGTGCTGATTGCGAAACCCGAGCGGCCGCACCACGACGCCGGCCCTGGCGCCGTCCTCGATCATGCGAGCACGGAGTTCTCCATCGCCGACGAGGGCGATGACAACGCGTGCGCGGACATCCTCGGGCAGACGCGCTACGGCCGGAATCAGCAGGTCGATGCCCTTTCGCGTGCTCAACTTGCCGGAATACAACAGCACGACGGCCGTATCCGGAACGCCCATCTCGTCACGCCCGGCGCGGCGCAGGCGTTCGCGCGCCTCGTCGCTTGCCGCGAACGTCGACTCGTCGACACAGTACGGCGAGAAGAACAGACGGTCGCGTCCGACGCCGTGACGATGGAAATGATCGCGCGAGTGGTGGCCGATGTAGAGACACGCCGCGCATCGGCGATACGCTAAACGCAAAGCGACGTCTCGAGCGACGGCGACAGGCCAGGCGCGCTTCACCGCGACGTCGGTCGTCTCGCCACGAAAGATGACCGGCCGTCCGAGCGCTCTCGCCTCGCGCCAAGCCACGCGATGGAATCGCGGGCTGTAGCCGACGACCATCGTCGCGCGCGGACGCACGGACTGTAGCGCTTCGCGCAATCCATCGGTCGCGAGCGTCCGCAGGTCGGGCGTGGTTCCTGGCGCACTGCGCGAGAGAAAGATCGACGTGTAGCCAGACAGCAGGTCCGTGTCCCACGCGAACGACGCGCCGAATTCCGCGTCACGGTACCCGGCGACGCTGAAGTCGGATCCATAGATGGCCGTGACGGGAATCCCGAACTGCTGCTGCACCGCGCGATAGACGGGCGCGTGATACTGGACCGGATGCGTTTCGATGACGGCGAGCATCACCGCACGCCGTGAAGCGCCATGTCGAGGACCGGCACGAACATCTCGTCGTAACACCAGGCCTCGGCGATGCGCCGTCGGCCACGTTCGCCCATGGCGCGCGTCTCGTCGCCGTGCGCCGCGAACCAGGCAAAGGCGTCGGCGACGCTCTCGGCCGAGTGCGGACGGCACGCGCGGGCGAACCCGGGCTCGACGTAGAGCGCCCGCCAGTCGGGTCGATCGGTGACGAGCACCGCGAGGCCACACGCGAGGTAGTCGAACGGCTTGTTCGATGCGCCGGTCATGTGTTCTTCGTTGACGTCCCCGCCTCGTTCGGGCAGCAGCGACAAGCCAACGTCGAATGCCGCGCAGTCGCGCATCAGTTCCGCGCGGGTGGGCGTCGTGCCTGCCACGCGCACACGATCGGCGGCGCCGACGCGCTTGGCGACGTCGAGGAGCGATTGACCGTAGTCCGGAGCGCCGGCTGTCTCGTATCCGACGACGGTGAGTTCGACACTTGGCACGCGACCGACGGCTTCAATCACCGCGTGTGGCAGACGGGCCGGCACAATCGATCCCTGGTAAAGCACACGGAGCACCTGCGACATCGGCTCGGTGCGTGGCGGCGTCACTTCGTTCCGGCGTGGACAGTTCCACACGACGACGACATGTCTCGCGCCGGTGTCTCGCGTGAATGTCTCCGCACGCGCGGCGTTCGGGACAACGGAAACGACGGCGTGTCTCGCCAACGTCCGCCGCGCTGAGAGCACCAGCCGGAAGAAGCGTGTCGGCTGCGCGTAAGACGGCGCGTCGTGCTCGTGATAAATCACGCGTCGTCTGAACAACCGCGCCGCGAGGACCCCGGCGGGCGCACCGAGCGGGTCCGACACGTACACGCACGTCGGAACCCAGCGCCACGCCCACCAGCACGTCCATGCGAGGAACCGCGCATAGTGCAGCTTCTGCCGCCATCCGGGTCGCGCCGCGCGCATGACGCGGACGCGGACATGAGGACGCTCGCTGAAGCGAAGACGATCCCCTGCACCGACAACGGCGAGCAGGACGACGTCACACCCTGCATCGACGAACAGGCCGACGCTGTGCTCGATCGGCGGATAACCGGCCGGATTCGTGTACTGGACGTACAGGATCCGCGGACGGCGAGGCGACGCGGTGGTCATCGTGCAGCGACCGCGGCGTGCCGGCGTGTGGCGATCGCCGCGTCGTACACGGCGCGCGTTTCGCGCGCGACGTCGGCCATCGATCGCGGCGGCCTGACGTTCGCGCGCAGACGCTCGATCGCGCCTTCCTCGCCGGCCGCGCGGATCAACGCGCGCGACCACGCATCGACCGACCCGAACGGATCGACGAGCCAACCGTCGACATCGGGTCGGACGAGATCGCGGATTCCACCGAGCGCCGATCCGATCACTGGCAGGCCCGCGCGAAATGCCTCGAGCACGACGAGCGGTCCCGTCTCCATTCCCTGCGACGGCACGACGACGGCGTGATAGTCGGCGAGCCGCGTGTGGACTCCATCTGACGGCAGCGCGGGCAGGACGCGAATGCGCGTGTCGCCTTCGGCGAGCGTTTCGATGGCCGACCTCCGGCCGCTGGCCGCCGCATCCTGCACGACGCCGAAAATGTCGAGCGTGAGCGGTGCGTCGGCAATCGCTCGGACGGCTTCGATCAGCAGCGCCGTGCCCTTGGATGGATCGAGACGTCCAAGATGAACGAGCCGCAGCGGCTCGCCCGGCCGCCGCGGCCGCGGCGCACGCGTCTCGACGGCCTCCACGCCCTGACGGATGAGCGCCAGTCGATCCACCGGCACCGCGTTGCGCCGCAAAAGATCTCCCACCCAGGGTGCCGGCGCGATTACGCGGTCGGCGGCCGCGAAGAGCGCCGCCGTGCGCGCGTGATGGATGTCGATGAGCGCCGGCATGCGCAGCGCGGTCCAGATGCCGCCCGCGAGTCGCTGCCGCGCAAACGCCCGCCCCAATGACCGAGGGGTCGCCGCGAGCAGCCGTGCGAATGGCCGAGGTACGCCAAGTCCGTGGAGCGTACACGCGGCGCAGGGTTCACGAGAGAGGTCGCCCGAGCAGACCTCGCTTCCCCACCGCAGGAGCGTGCCGCGCTGACACGATGCGGCAGGCGTGTGGTAGGTCAGCACCGTTGCGACACGACGCACGCGCGCTGTCGTGAGGATGTCGGCTGAGCACGCCGGCGTGACCGCGTGCTGGTGTACGACGTCGGGCCGTTCGCGCTCGAGGATTTCGACGAACGACGCGGTGGCCGTCGCATCGCCGGCACCATAGAGCACGGCGAGATCGGCGGGCGTCGTCGACATGGCGAACCGATACGTCCGGACGCCATCGAAATCACCTGCGCTCGCCACCGGTGCCGGTGCCGCGACGACCGATTCGACGCCCGTCGAGCGCAACGCCGCGCACAGGCCACGCACGTGAACCTCCGTCCCGCCCGGCGAGTCGGGCGGCAGCGAGAACGTCACGTGCAGGACCTTCACGACGATGAGGCCGTGTCCGTAACCTTGCCGTCCGCGCCTCCGTGAACGGCCCGCTTGGCGGTTCGCCACGCAGCCGCGACGTACTCGGCGGCCGGATATCCGATGACGGCCGAGAGGCGGCGGAGCGATGGCGGTCCAGATGGCCGGAATGCCGGGTCGAGCTCGCGCAGGCGCGTGTAGACCTCGTGAAAACGCTGGCGGTCGTATGCGAAGAGGCTACGCGCCAGTGCGCCATAGACCTCGACGAGCGCGCCGCGACGAGCGTCGTCCAACGTGCCCGCTGCTCGCCACTCTTCTTCCGCCGTCTGCGCGTTTCGCAGGCGATCGAGGACGAAGGCGTGCGGATCGCGGCGCGAGAGCGAGTCCGGCATCTGGCGATAACGGAGCCCGACGCCGGGCACGTGAACGAAGCGCGCGCCCACCACCGCCGCGTCGAGTGCGAACCGCGCGTCCTGGATGATCGGCAAGTCCTCGCGCCACGGCCCGATGCGATCGACGACGGTTCGTCGATACAGCAGCGCGCCGGGCGGCCACCAGCGTCGCGTGAACAGGTCGACGTCGGGCCGGGCACTCAGTTCGTCGGCCACGACCTCCGTCTCGCGAAACAGACCGGCGGCATCGGGTTCCCATCGGACCCAGTCGCAGTACGCGACGTCGGCTTCGCTCGACGTGAGCGCCGCGAGCCGACGCCCGAGCGTACCCATCGTGAGCTCGTCGTCGGCGTCGAGATATTGGATGAATGCACCGCGCGCGGCGGCCGTGCCCACCGTTCTCGCACGACTCGGCCCCATGCGCGTCTGGCGAATCACCGTGACCGGCACGTCGGTGACCGATTCGGCGATCACGACCGTGTCATCGTCCGACCCGTCATCGATCAGGATGACTTCGACGGAGACCTCGCGCTGACTGGCGACCGAGACGAGCGTGGCGCGGATCCAACGGCCCGCGTTCCACGCCGGAATGACCACCGAGATCACCGGAGCATTGGACGCGCTCATACCGGTTCACGCGGATGTCGACACGATCGGCGCATCGGCGCCCGCCTCATCAGCCAGCGCCAGTTCTGCGGACACGTTCAGGACGCCTGCCCAGTGGTCCTGCGGATGCGACAACGGCGGCACGTCGAGCGCGAGCGGCGGCAGCGCCGCCCATTGCTCCACGAGTGCGCCACCCGTCACGTTATTGCCGCGATCGAACAGTGAGAACACCAAGCGGTAGCTACCTGGCCTGAGCGGCAACGACGCGACGGTGATGCGGACGTCGCGTGAGCCCGCCTCGAGATCGAGCGGCTCGAAGGCCCATCCGGCGACGAGCTCTTCGCGTTCGCTGTAGATCGACATGCCGAGGTGGCCGCGCGAAATGGGTTCGGCCAGCGCGAGCCGAAGGTCGATCGTCACCGGACCGTCGACGATCCGCACGATGTGTCCGCCGCCAGCGAGCTGCCACTGACGAAACACGCGCCCTGCAGCCGCCGCGGCATCCGGCGCGAGGAGCGCACGTTCGTAGTGCGCCAGCGTCTCCCCGCCCGGGCCAATCTCGTGCACGCGCCCGGCCTCGAGCCACACGCACCGCCGGCAGAGCCGGCGGAGTTGGTTCATCTGATGCGACACGAGCAGCACCGTGCGGCCGTCGCGGCTGACCGCGCCGATCTTGCCGAGGCACTTCTTCTGGAACTCGATGTCGCCGACGGCCAGCACCTCGTCGACGAGCAGGATTTCGGGTTCGAGATGCGCGGCGACGGCGAACGCGAGCCGCATCTGCATGCCGCTCGAGTAGTGCTTGACCGGCGTGTCGACGAAGCGATCGACGTCGGCGAAGTCGATGATCTCGTCGAAGCGGCGCGCGATCTCACGGCGCCGCATGCCGAGGATCGCGCCGTTCACGAAGACGTTCTCGCGGCCCGTGAGCTCCGGATGGAACCCGGTGCCGACCTCGAGGAGTGAGCCGACACGTCCTCGGACTTCCGCCCGGCCTGACGATGGCTCGGTGATGCGCGAGAGAATCTTGAGCAGCGTGCTCTTGCCGGATCCGTTACGGCCGATGATGCCGACGACCTCGCCTTCGGCGACGTCGAACGACACGTTGTCGAGCGCCGCGACCCACGGCTCGGCCGGCTCTCGCCGGCCAAGGCGCCGGGCCAGCCGCCACGGCGCACGTGCCGCGCGCGCGATCGAATCGCGCAGCGCGCCGTAGGGCTCGCGCTCGCCGAGCCGGTACCGCTTTCCCAGTCGTTCGACGACGATGGCTGACGGCACGGCTCAGACCACGTCCGCGAAACGGCGCTCCATGCGCCGGAAGTAGAACAGGCCGCTCACGAGCATGGCGGTAATCGCGAGGATCGAGATGCCGAGCTCGGCCGGCGGTGGGCCGCCTGCGCCGAGAAGCGCCCATCGGAACGAGTCGATGACGCCGACCATCGGGTTGACCAAGGCGTAGACCATTCGCCACGCGGGCGGAACGCTCGACGTCGCATACGCGACCGGCGTCGCGAAGAACCAGACTTGAATGAGGAACGGCACGGCGTGACGCACGTCGCGATAGGTGACGTTCAAGGCGGAGAGCCACAGGCCGGCGCCGAGCGCGGCGGCCACGACGACGAGCGCCAGTACCGGCACGGCCACGATGGCCGGCGATGGCGCGATGTGGTAGCCGGCCATGAGCACGAGCAGGACGAGAAAGGAAATCGCGAAGTCTACCAGTCCAACCGCCACGCTGGCCATCGGCATGATCACTCGCGGAAAGTAGACCTTCGTGATCATGCGCTGGTTCAGGACAACGCTCTCGCTCGCCTGCCCCACGCCGAACGCAAAGAGTTGCCAGGGCAGTAACGCGCAGTAGGCGAAGATTGGATACGGATACCCATCCGATGACAGTCCACCGAGCTTGCCGAAGAAGATACTGAAGATGACCATCGTCAGCACGGGCTGGAGCACGGCCCAGGCGACGCCGAGTACCGTCTGCTTGTAGCGGATCTTCACGTCGCGCCAGACGAGCAGGTACACGAGCTCGCGGTATTCCCAGAGCTCGCCGAGCTCGACGGGCGCCCAGCCCGAGCGCGGCACGATGACGTGCGTGTGGGGTGCGTGCGACACGAGGTGACGCGTGCCGGCCGACGGCCGGCGTCCGCGTGTGCGATCAGGCGCCCTTGGCCGATCGCTGATAGTACTTCGCGTAGTCCTTGCGGTAGTACGGGGAGTAATAGTACGCGTGACGATGGACGTTCACGCGATTGAGGACCGCGCCGACGAACTTCGCGTTGGCCGACTGCAGATGCTCGATCGCCGTCAGCGCGCTCTGCCGCGGCGTCATCTCGGCGCCGATGACGAACAGCACGCCGCTCGCGAGCCGCGAGATGATGGCCGCGTCGGTCACCGGCATCACCGGCGGCGCGTCAATGACGATCCAGTCGAAGCGCCGCTTCAGATCCTCGAAGAGCGCGATGTACTTCGGCGACCCCAGCAGCTCCGCCGGATTCGGCGGGATGTGTCCGGCGGCGAGCACTGACAGGTGCTCGACCGACGTCTGCCGCACGGCTTCGGGCGCGCCGAGCTCGCCGACGAGCACGTTCGAGAGCCCCGGCTCCTGCGGCACGTTCATCGCCTCGTGCAGGCGCGGCCGCCGCAGGTCCGCATCGACGACGAGCGTGCGCAGACCGGCCTGGGCCAGGGTGATCGCGAGGCTGCTCGACACGACGGTCTTGCCCTCGTGCGGTCCAGTGCTCGTCACGAGCACGGCGCGCGCGCCTTCATCGGTCGACGAGAACAGCACGCTCGTCCGGATGGCGCGGATCGCCTCGCCGAACGCTGGTGGCGCGTCCTCGAGGAGCATCGGCGCTTCGGGCCGCTGGTCGGCCCCGGTCACCGTCGGGATCATGCCGAGGAACGGCAAGCCGAGATGCGCTTTGATCTCCTCGGGCGACTTGATGCGGCTGTCGAAATACTCGAAGCCGAAGGCCAGCAGCAGGCCGAGCGCCAATCCACCGGCGCCGGCAATCGCGAGGTCGCGCGGCGTGTTGGGCAGCACGGGGCCCGTCGGGACGACCGCCTTGTCGACGACCTGGATGTTCGTGCCGCGGAACTCGTTCGAGACGCCGGTCTCCTTCGTCCGCTGCAAGAGCGTCTCGTAGAGCTGGCGATTGCCGTCGGCCTCACGCTGCAGCGCCGCGTACTCCATCGCCTTGCGGTCGAGGCCGATCGATTCGCCCTTCTGCGCTTCGAGGGCGCGCGACATCGCGTCCTCTTTTTCTTTGGCCGCCTCGAACTCCGTCCGGACCGACTCGACGACCTTGTCGATTTCCGCGTTCAACCGCTGCTTCGTGTCGGCGACCTGTGCCGTCAGCGCTTTGAGGGGCGCGTAGTTCTCGCCGAAGCCCTGCTTGCGAAGATCGTCCTGCTTGGCTTCCTCTGACAACAGCTCGGTCTTCAATTTCTGAACGAAGTCGGCCGACATCACCGCCGGGAACGAATCGAGCGGCAAACCCTTGGCGCGCAGATCGAGCAACTGGTTGTAGTTCGCTTCCTTGTCGTAGCGTGCGATGCGCGCGTCGATGAGCTGCTGATTGAGGGCGGTAAGTTTCTGGTTGGTGATGTTCTGCTTGTCGTCGACCGAGACGACGTGATTCTGTTCCTTGAAGTCCTGGAGCGCGAGGTCGCTCGCTTCGACCTTCTTCCGCTGCTCGGCGAGCGTCTTGCTCAGCCAGTCGCTCGCTTCCTTCGACGCGTCGACGCGCATTTCGAGGCTGCGCTTGATGTATTCGTCGGCGATGACGTTCACGGCCCGCGCGGCGAACTCCGCGTCGGGCGACCGCAGTTTCAACTCGACGAGACTCGACGTGCGCACGGGGACGACCGTGAGCTCGCCCTGAAGCCGCGCTGCCTTGGCGAGCGCACCGGCTGGCACGCCTTGGGGCAGGTCCGCGTCAGCGCCGGCGGTGGGCACCGCCGGCGTCGCAACCAGATGCTTGATGCCCGCGACCGCCATCCACACGAGCTGCGTGGGATTGAGCGACAGCCGCGCGGGCGGCGTGCGTTCGACGATGTTCTGTCGACCGAGTTCGGCGACGGCGCGCAGCGCGAGGTCACGGCTCTGCAGGATGCGATATTGCGTCGGATAGAACGAGTCGTCGTACCACGACCCGCGGTCGGCGAGCACCGAATCGATCGACGTCGCCCGCCGCGCATCCTGATCGATCTGGATTTGCGTCGTCGCCTCGTACAACGGCGTGGTCCGCAGACTGCTGATCGCGCCCGTCAGGAAGACGACGAGGAAGCCGGGAATGGCCACCCAGCGCCGCTTGTACAGGATGCGAAGGTACTCGGTCGGATGCCAGGTGGCGGCGGATGACGAGCGTGGGGTGGCCATGGACGGTCCTAGATGATGCTCTTGCGGACGATAATCGTGTCCCCGGGCTCGACCGGGTCCGACAGCTTCACGTCTTTCAACTCCCGCGGCTTGGCGTCGCCCGGCCCTTTCCGCATGATCCGCAGGCCGCGCGTCGTGCCCTTCTCGCTGATGTCGCCGGCCAGCGCGAGCGCCTGCTGGACGGTCGTGCCCGGCTTGATCATATAGGCGCCCGGGGCGTTCACGTAGCCCGTAATCGTCACGAGCTGCGCCCGCTGGACGAGAATCCGGTCGCCGTCGTGCAGGTCGATATCGGCCTTGGCCAGGTTGCCGCTCATCAATTGCTGCAGGTTGACCGTCCGCACGTCGCTTCCGCCCGCGGCCGTCGCCGCGTCGTCGTCAGCGGGGATGACGAGCACGTCTTCGCCGGCGACGTCGGTTGGCCCACCCGCCCGGACGAGCGCGTCGAACAGCGTGATCTCACCCGAATAGGTGACCTGGCCGGGGTTCTGCACTGCCCCGCTCACGGTCACGGCCTTGTTGGCGGTCTGCTTGAGCTCGACCGTGATGTGCGGACTGCGGTGGATGTCGGCCGCAATCAGGCGCTTGGTCAGATCGACCTCGAGATCGCGCACCGTCTCACCGCCCGCTTTGATGGGGCCGATCGGCGGGTAGACGAACACGCCCTCGGCATCGACCTGATACTCACCGGAGAGCGACGGCGCGTTCTGCACGGTGACCGTGATCTGGTCGCGGGGGCCGATCTTGGGGTTCGCCTGCCGCGCCTGGACCGCCGTGACGCCCGCCACGACGAGGGCCAACACGGCCGCGGCGACACTCCACCGGATCGTTCTAGAAGCCATAGGTGACCGAGCCTCCCAACCGGTAGCCATGGTACGACCGCAGCGGCACCGGCGACCGCCTGCGCTGATAATTGAGGTCGACGCCCACGCGCACGTCGTCGCCCAGATGACGTCCGACGCCGGCGCCCACGAGATCGACGACGTCGACGCGGTTCGCATCAACGTCCGCGGTCTCATCGCGCAGCGTGCGATAGGCCAGCAGGCTGTGACCGCCGCGCGCCACGACGTCCCATCGCAGCCCGACCGCCTGTTTGATTTCCAGGTTGACGCTCGTGATGAGGAAGTACGGCCAGGCGTCCTCGAAGGAATAGTCCACGTCGCGCCCGACCTTCATGGTGAAGCGTGTCTGTTCGCGCAGCACGTAGCTCACGTTGACGTCGCTCACGAGCCCGCGGAAGTCGGGCACGAGCGGCGACTTCGCGTTGGTCGCCTTGAAACCCAGATGCGCGGTGCCCGAGATGAGCGCCGACGGACGGAAATCGAGGCCACCGACGACGCCCAGACTGTCGGTGTTGCGGATGGTGGCGAACTCGAATCGATCCTGCTGCACGTCGGTCCGAACGATGAGCGTCGTCAGCGCGGTGAGATCGCGGCGGATCTCGACGCGGCCGGAACGGCTATCGCGGTTGAGCGCGTTGGCAAGGAGCTCATCGCCGAAGTTGCCGGCGCTGAAGTCCAGGTGATCGGCCGCCGCGCTGACGTCGATCGAGGTGAACGCGCCGAGGTGGACGACCGTACCGGCGCCGCCGCGCTGTTCGATCTGCTGCACGCGTTCGTCGATCTCCAGATTCGGCCGCTGCCGCGTGTGGAGGTACGCGCCGTCGATGTACGGCGCGATCCGCGTGAACGGCACGTCGAGGCGCGCGGTCTGGTTGAGGTTGAGCGATCGCTGGTTGGCTGTTTTCTGGAAATACATCCACTGCAGCGTCGTCGTGCCGCTGAGGATCGCGCGGCCGAC
The DNA here is from genome assembly GCA_035550595.1 of Vicinamibacterales bacterium. Lineage (GTDB taxonomy): Bacteria > Acidobacteriota > Vicinamibacteria > Vicinamibacterales > SCN-69-37 > CALFMR01. Next base: position 5,027 of record DASZOV010000115.1, on the reverse strand, counting down.
GCGCATCGACGCGTCAACGGACGGGGCGATGACCGCGACGAAATCACTCGTCGGATGATCGGGGGCGTAGAACACGTTGCTGTCCACCCCGAGGTCCTGGATCTGCAACCGAGGCGTCAACCCGATGGGCCCGAGTCGCATCGACGCGTCTGACGGGTTCGGCGGAGTCCCGGAGTCCTGCGCGAAGGCGCGTCGCGGCACGGCGACGGAGAGGATCGCCCACATGAAGAGCGCGGTCCAGATGACCGGACGACCGGTGCCCACGACAGACGAACGGAACCAACGTGCCAGACCGGTCGTCACGGCCGGCACGGACGCGCGTGAGAATCGCGTGGCGGGACTTACTTGCTGCCGCTGGCCGTCGCGGTCGCAACCGCGGCCGCAGTGCCGGCGCCCGCGGCGAGCAGCCAGAGCGCTGCCGGCGTCGCGCCGCAATCGATGTTCACGTCGGCCTTGACTTCCTGATCGGGCGCCTTCAACGTGTACGGGCCTTCGCTGCAGACCACCTTGCTCCGCCGCACGTTGTACAGCTCGACGAGATACCGCTTCGACAGTTCGATGTTCGCGAGCGAGAAGAGACCCTGCGGATCCAGCGTCTGGCTGGTCACGATCTGGCCGGTTGCGATGTCGCGAAGCTGCACGACGTAGTTCGAATACGGCTTCTTGGCCTCGTCGACCGCCTTGCCGCTGATGGTACCGGTCGTCACCGCCTGCTGGGCGGCCAGCGGCGCGAGCCCCATCGTCATCATCAGCCCGACTGCAAGCGCGCGTTTCAGTGCCATCGTGCGGTTCCTCATAGGCCAGGGCGGATAGCCCACCCCAGTGACTCTCGATTGTCGGGCACCCCCGGCGGCGTGTCAAGCAAATCACGCGAGATTTTCGGCCGGATTCGGGCGTCTTCGTATCAGCTTCGATCGCCATTGCACGTGCTTTCGTCTTACTTCCGCGTGGTGAGCAGCGAGCGCTGGACCTTGAGCTGCCGCACTTTCCGGTAGAGGTTCGTCCGCTGGATGCCCAGCGCTTTGGCTGCCTCCCCAACTCGTCCCCGGTGCCGGACGAGCACCGCGCTAATGCAGTCGCGCTCGAACCGCGCACGGGCGTCGCGTAGCGTCAGGCCGGCTTCGACCGGCGCGGCCACGCCATCGAGCGCCGCGTGCGCCAGCACGTCACCGATCTGCACGACCGGGCCGTCGACGCGATCGACGACGAGATCAACGAGCGAGACCAGATCGGCGGCGTTCCCGTGCCAGGGAAGCGCCGCCAGCACGGCGAGCGCGGATTGGCTGAAGCGCTTGGGATCGACGTCGCGCTGGACGCAAGCCTGCCGAAGCAGGTACGCGGCGAGCAACGGCAGGTCCTCGCGACGGCGGCGGAGCGGCGGCACGTCGATCCGCACTTCGGCAAGACGTTCGACGAGGTCGGGCCTGAGCCGGCCGTCGGCCGGGCCGCCAGCCCCGTCGATGGCGGCCGCCGTGGCGATCCGCACGTCGAGCGGGACGATGACGCGACTGCCGGCGAGACGTGCTTCCCGATCGCGGAGCACACGTGCGAGCCGCACCTGCACGCGTGCCGGCGCGTCGGAAAGATGACTGAGGGCCAGCGTGCCCCCGCGTGCGCGTCCGAGCGCGCTCGACGCGTCAATCGGCTCCACGGCTTCGTCGGACGCGGAAGCGCCCGTCTCTTCGACGGTACCGAACAGCCGTCGTTCGATCTCACGCGGCGGCAGCCCCGCACAGTCGAGCGCCACCATCGGTCGATCGGGATGTCCACCGGCGCGGTGCAGGACACGTCCGAGCAGACGTCGGCCCGTCGACGGCTCGCCGACGAACAGCACGTGCGATCGCTCCCCCGCCGCGAGACGAACCTGGTTCATCGCGGCCCGCATCGGCGCTGAGTGCGCGAAGACCGGATCGGGATCCTCGCCCGTCTCGACGGCAGTCCCGACGCCTTGCCGGTCCCGAACGTTCGCGAGGAGCAGTGCCACGTCGCGATCGTCAATCGGCCAGGCCAGTACGTCGAGGGCGCCGGCATCGAGCGCGTCGACCGACCGCGCGGGGTCGATGGCATCCGCCATCGCGACGACCGGCATCGGGGCGTGCGTGCAAAGCAGCCGCAGCGTCGTCACAGCCGATGGCCCGTCGGCGAGGTCGACGATCGCGAGAAGGAACGACCGCGTGGCCGCCAGCCTCAACGCCGCGGTCACGTCGGCGGCGACGACCGTCGCAACCAGGGCCCGTCCGAAGCTCGTGCCGAGCGCGCGATGGCCGTTCGACGCCGCGGTCACGAGCAGGACCGCCGCGTCTTCGCGGTCAGCGAGCGGCGGCGGGAGCGGAGGGTCCGCGACCGCCTGACGGGGCGAGCGGGACGAACGTGCCGTCTCCATGGTTGTCCTCTTCCACGGCCGTGACCGATCCCGACGCGTCGTAGATGAGCCTTCGGTCGGGATAGCCTTTGCCTTGCAGATCCAGGTCGACGCGCGACAGCGCGCCGTCGGTGTACTGCTCCCACTTGTCGACGCGCCCGTCGTTGTCGGTGTCCTCCTCGACGTGGTCGATGACGCCGTTCTTGTAGAACTCGCGGCGCGTGATCCGGCCGTCCGGCCCGGCCGCCTGTTCGGCGCGCACGATGACCGGCGGCTGCCCCGCCGCGCCAGGCGCGTAGTACTCCCAGCGGTCCGTCTTGCCGTCGCCGTTCCGGTCGAGCTCGATGCGCTCGAGGGTCGTGCCGTCCATGACGGCACGCGTGTCGGGCTTCCCGTCGCCGTTGTGATCGGAGACGAGGGCTTCGAGCTTCCCGGTCGCGCTGTCGTACACGGGAGTGGTGCCGCCCGCGGCGGGAGCGGAGGGTGGCGGCGCCTTGCGTGCGCAGGCGCCCGCGGCGCACAGACATCCGAGGACCAGGGACAAGCCAAGTCTCGACACGGGAACGCTCCTATCTGGACGTGCAATCACGGAAGGCGAACACGGGCGACCGGGTAGAGCTTCGCCCTCTGACTTACAGGGATTCCGCCGGGCGGCGGTCCACGACGTCCGCGGGCGCGGACGAGCGACATGGTAGCCGGATCGATATAAGTGTGTCAATTGGATCACACCAGAATCCGATTCGATACGTCTCTCGCGCTCGTTGTCCCGGTCTCCTCAACACGCCCGCACATCAGCGGCGTCGATCTCGACGCTCACCGCCTGGCCAATCAGGTCCACGGCCAGCACGAGCCGGGCGTGACTCCCCTTTCGCACCAGGCGTCCCCGCACGCCGCAAAGCGGGCCCGAGACGACTTCCACGTCGGCACCTTCACGGATGAGCGGACAGGGATCGAGGCGAAGTTCACTCTCGACGAGCGCGCGGATGGCTGCGATCTGCTCGTCGGGGATGGCCGCCGGACGGCCGTCGAACGACACGATCGCGACGACGCCGCTGCACGAAAGGACGGACAGCGTGCGTTCGATGCCGACGCGTGCGAAGCAATACCCAGGAAAGAGCGGCCAGTCGATGCGCTTCTTGCGGTCTTTCCAGCGGCTCCAGCGCGTCACGGTCGGCAGAAAGGCCTCGACGCCCTTCCGGTCGAGTTGGTCGCGCACGACCATCTCGTGGCGCGACCGCGTCCAGACGGCAAACCACTCCCCCGGTTCTACGCCGAGCGGGACGCCGGGCGACAGCGCAGAAGCGCGAATGGAAAGGACGGCAGTCGGAGGCATCGAAGAGGCAGCAGAGCGCAAGCGCCGTACCAGCACATCACCGGACGGCAAAGGGCCAGACGTCACAGGGGAATTATTGACGCAACTGATTCATTTGTCGCGAGTTCGATACGACATCGCGCCCGGCGCGAATCCGATTCGCCGGCCGGCACCTGCCGGCCGGCCGTCACGGGTGGCCGACAGTTCTGCAAGTCGACCTGCGCTATTCGCTGGACGATCCCACCGGCGGCTCGCCTGCGTCGTCGTCATCCGATGGCGCCGGATGGAGGCGCGCGTAGATCCAGAACGCCAAGAAGATCGTCACGATGAGGCCGAGCGACCACGGGCGCGGCACTTCCCAGGCAATCCACCCCGCGTCGTACGCGTACTCGATCACGAGCTTCACCGCGACCCACGCGATGATGACGAACGCGCCGTCGACGAGTGCCGGATACCGGCGGATGATCTCGAGGAGCTGGCCGACGATGAGGCGCATCGCGATGATGCCGAGAATGCCACCGGCCAGCACGACGGCGAGATTCCGCGACATCGCGACCGCGACGAGGATCGAGTCGATCGAGAACGCGAGGTTCACGACTTCCACGCGCAGGACCGTGGCCCAGAACGCCGACAGTCCCAGCATCGGCCGCGCCTTGGGTGGCGTACGGCGCGTCTCGGCGTCGCCCGACTGCAGGAAGTGCGAGGCCGTCAGGTACGCGAGATAGAGTCCTCCCGCCAGCTTGATCCACACGAAGCCGATCAGATACACGGCGAGCAGCGTCGCGGCGATCCGGAACGCGAAGCCGCCGACCAGGCCATAGCGGAGGGCCTTGCCGTGGTCGGCGCGCGGGAGCCCCAGAATCATGATCGCCATCACGAGCGCATTGTCGGCACTGAGCAGTCCCTCGAGGACGACGAGCAGACCAATCGTGACGAAGTCGGCGGCGTGCAGGCCGAACGGCATGACCTCGGAGTATGGCACTGAATGGACGGCCGTCCGTTCGTGCGCGCGTGTGGGTGTACCGGCGCCGAGAGCCGTTGGCGTCAGTGCGCGAGCGCCGGCGGCGGACGTCTTGACACAAGTCGTATCAAGTCCTATATTCAGATCGTGGCATGGCGGTGACCAAGGCGCCGGACTTCTATCTCATCAGCATGGCGGCCGAGCTCGTCGACATGCACCCGCAGACGCTCCGCAAGTACGAGCGTCTGGGACTCGTGCGTCCGCACCGCACGTCGGGCAGCGTACGGGTCTACACGCACGACGAGCTCGACCGGCTCCGTCTGATCAAGACGTTCGTCGACGACGCGGGCATCAACCTGGCCGGCGTCGAGCGGCTGCTGTCGGTCGCCGAA
>DASZOV010000114.1:0-9679 GCA_035550595.1 Vicinamibacterales bacterium | reverse complement strand
ACGCGCGGTGAGGCGCGCGCGGCGGTCGAGGGCCGCCTCGGCCTGACCGCCGCGGCCTTCCGGCCGCGGCGGCAGGCGGTGGCGGCGCGCGAAGCGGCGCTCGCCGACGCACGGCAGGCGCTCCTCGAAGCCAACCTGCGGCTGGTCGTCTCGATCGCGCGCCGGTATCTGAACCGCGGGTTGTCGTTCCTCGATCTCATCCAGGAAGGAAACATCGGCCTCATGAAGGCCGTGGATCGGTTCCAGTACCGCCGCGGCTTCAAGTTCTCGACCTATGCGACCTGGTGGATCCGGCAGGGCGTCACGCGCGCGATCGAGGACTTCGGCCGGACCATCCGCCTGCCGGTCCACGTCTTCGAGTCGTTGTCCGACGTCCGCAAGGTGCGCGACGCGCTGCGCCGCGAGCTGGGTCGTGACGCTGACGCCGCCGAGATCGCCGCGCGGCTGCACGTCCCGGTCGAGCGCGTCGAATTGCTGCTCGCCGCCGGGCGCCAGCCGGTCTCGCTCGATGCCCGGCTCGGCGACGGCGAAACGGATATCGGCACGCTCGTCGAGAACCTGGCTGCGCCGCCAGAGGACACGTCGCCGACGCCGGCGGATCTCGCGGCCGAAGTCGAACGCGTCATGGCACCGCTCGCCGAACGCGAACGCGAAGTGCTCCGTCTCCACTACGGCCTCGGCGAACGCGAACACACGCTCGAAGAAGTCGGCCGCCGCCTCGCCATCTCGCGCGAACGCGCGCGTCAGATCGAGGTGCGCGCGATCGCCAAACTCCGCGCCGCCGCGGAACAAGTGGCGTAGACGGAGAGTGAAGAGCTGTGTCAACTTCGAACGTTGAACTTCGAACTTCGAACTGAGGTTCCTGGTTCTTCCCAGGGCCTGAAGGCCCTGGGCTCCGCGAACAAGTTCGCGACGACTTCATCACGACGAGTCTCATCAAGGGGACGAGTCTCGTCAACGGATTGTGGAGTCCCGGCCCTTCAGGCCAGGGGGAACCCGGAACCCAAGTTCGAAGTTCCGAGTTCGAAGTTGAACGCCGCGCCCACCGTCCTGTCGTGGCGCGTTCCCCCTTGCCCTCGCCTTCGTCTCTGGCGCACGATCACCCCCGGAGGCGCCATCTGTGATTGGTGCGTGGCCGGAGTGGGGTTGGCGGCTGGTGAGCACGGCGATCGTCGTTGCCGCTGCGTACGGCATCGGGCATCTCATCAAAGTCATCCTCGACGCGCGGCTCCGACCTCTTGCCGCGCGTACCCCCGAGGACTGGGACGACGCGCTGGTTCGCGCGATCACGCGGCGGGTCCCGTTCTGGAGTCTGCTCGTCGGCATCTATCTCGCGCTGCCGTCCTGGCCGCTCGCCGACGAGCCCCACCGCATCGCGGTCCGCATCCTCTCCGGCCTCGGCGTGCTGTCGGTGACGATGGCGCTCGCGAGCGTCGCGTCACGGCTGGTCGCGGCCTACGGGCCGCGCGCGTCGCCGGGCGAGCCGGTCTCCGCGCTCAGCCAGAACGTCGTCCGCATCGTCATCCTGGCGCTCGGCGCGCTCGTCGTCATCCGGTCGTTCGGCTACGACATCACGCCGTGGCTGACGGCCCTGGGCGTCGGCGGCCTGGCGGTTGCGCTCGCGCTGCAGGATCCGCTGTCGAATCTCTTCGCGGGCATCTTCATCGCGATTGCGCGCGACGTGCAGATCGGCGACTACGTGCGTCTCGATTCCGGGGCCGAAGGCTACATCGCCGACCTGACGTGGCGGTCGACGCGGCTGCGGCAGCTCGGCGACAACCTGGTCGTCGTGCCCAACGCCAAGCTCGCGCAGGCCGTCGTCACCAACTTCAGCCGGCCCGCGCGCGACATGGGCATCGGCGTCGAGGTGACGCTCGATCCGACGGTCGATCTCGACGTCGCGGAGCAGACGGCGCTGCGCGTCGCGAGTGAGGTCATGGCGAGCGTCGCCGGCGGCGTGCCGACGGCGGAACCGAGCGTCCGCTTCCAGACGTTCACGGACACGGGCGTGCGCATGGCGATTGGCGTCCGCGTGCGCGCCTTCGCGGACCAGTTCCTCGTCAAGCACGAGCTCGTCAAACACTTGCACGCCGCCTTCACGCGCGAGGGCGTGTCGATCGCGATCACGACGAGGCCGGTCGCGCCGAAGACATCGAGCTAAGAGCGCTCGTCAACTTCGAACTGCGAACTTCGAACTTCGAATGGACGAGGCGCCTTCGGCGCATCTTTTCGTTGGAAGCGCACTCTCCCAAACGCGGAACCCAGTTCGAAGTTCAAAGTTCGAAGTTCGAAGTTTCCATTATCCTGACCCCCGGAGATCCTCTCATGCTGCCACCCTCGTCCCTGCGTCCGGAGTTGATGTTCGACATCCATCTCGATCTCGGCGAGGGGCCGATCTGGGATGACCGGCGGAAGATCCTGCTGTTCGCCGACATCATGCAGGGGCACGTGCACGCCTACGATCCGATCTCGCTCGATCATCGGGTCTACGACGTCGGCCGGCCCGTCGGGGCGATTGCGTGTACGTCGCGTGGGGACTGGCTGCTCGCGGCGGGTACGGGTTTCATGCGGCTCGATCCGGACTCCGGACGCACGACCGAGATCGTCGACGCGGCGCCGGGACGCACCGACATCCGGATGAACGACGGCTACGTCGACGCGCGCGGCCGCTTCTGGGCCGGCACGATGAGCCTCGTCGGCAAGGCGGAGCAGGGCACGCTCTATCGGCTCGATCCGGACGGCGCCGTGCACGAGATGCTCACGCCGGTCACGACGTCGAACGGCATCGACTGGAGTCCGGACGGCCGGAAGATGTACTACATCGACACGCGGACCGATCGCGTCGACGTCTTCGACTTCGACGAAGACCGCGGCGTCGCGAGCGGCCGCCGGCCGTTCGTCACCGTGACCGCGCCGCGCGACGGCCACCCTGACGGTCTCGTGGTGGATGCCGATGGCGGCGTCTGGGTCGCCTTCTGGGAAGGCGGCGCGTTGCGCCGTTACACGTCGCACGGCACGCTCGACCGCACGTTCGTCTTCCCGGCCGACCTCGTCACCAAGTGCGCGTTCGGCGGCACGCACCTGGACACGATCTACGTCACGACGGCACGCCGCGGCCTGACCGACGAACAACTCGCCAAACAGCCGCACGCCGGGAGTTTGTTCTACATCCGCGCGGGGTTCACGGGCCGGCGGGCGAATCGATTCGGGGGCTGAGCGGCAGGCCAGTCGACTTCTTTGCAGTGGCGCGGGGCCCCACCCCCGCGCCTACGCGCTTCGCCACCCTCGCTACGCTCGGAGGCTCGCGGTGTCATCTTTTTTTCTAACTTTCTTCGCGCCTTCGCGTCTTCGCGTGAGGCATCCGTCCTGTCAGCTCTCTTCGTTGCGCGGGGGGCTGAGCGGCAGGGGCAGTCATCTTTTTTGCAATGCGCTGGGGCCCCACCCCCAGCGCTACGCGCTTCGCCGCCCTCGCTTCGCTCGGGGGCTCGCGGTGTCATCTTCTTTACTTCTGGCTTCCAACTTCTGACTTGACCCGAGCGCCGTCAGGCGCAACGCGGACGCTATACTGCCTACGAGGTGGCTGTGGCGGTTCGCCGGGGCGTTGTCTTCGTCATTCTGTTGATTCTTGCGGCCGTGGTGGTGTCCGCGGCGGCGATGTTCACTGTCGCGCTGTTCGTCGAGCCGCCGCCGGCCGTGCCCGCGCGCGCGACGCTGTCGCTGCCGATCGAGGCGCCGTTCGACGAGATCGAACCGTCCGACGTCCTCCGCCAGTTCCTGCGTCGCGCCCCGACGCTCCGCACGACGATTGACGCGATCGCGCGTGCGAAAGCCGACGCGCGCATCCAGGCGCTCGTCATCCGGCCGTCGGTCGGCAGCGCGCTCTGGGGCCAGGTGCAGGAGATCCACGACGCGATCGAGGACTTCAAGTCGTCGAAGAAGCCCGTCATCGCCTATCTCGAGGCCGGCGGCATGGCGGATTACTACCTCGCGTCGGCCGCCGATCGCGTCGTCATGATGCCTGGCGGCCAGCTCGACGTCGCGGGGCTCGCGTCCTATGAGCTCTTCTTCCGCGGCGCGCTCGACAAGATCGGCGTCTATCCCGATTTGCTGCACATCGGCGATTACAAAACGGCGTCGAACACGTTCACCGAAAAAGGCTTCACGGCCGCGCACCACGAGATGACGGCCTCGCTCAACCACGACTGGTACGAGGCCATCGTCGAGAGCGTTGCGCGCGATCGCAAGTTGTCGGCCGATGCCGCCCGCACCGCGCTCGGCGGCGGCCCCTATCTCGCAGACGACGCCCACCGCGCGGGGCTCGTCGACGAACTGGCGTACGACGATCAGATCGACGACGCCGCGCCCGTGCAGGGCACGAGCGCCATCGACGCCGAGACGTACGAGCGCGCCATCGACGCCGAAGGCCCGCCGGCCGACACGGGCGGCCGCATCGCGCTGCTGTACGCGGTCGGCACGATCGCGAGCGGCAAGAGCTCGTTCGATTCGCCGAGCGGCACGGTGCTCGGCTCGGACACCTTCGGCGAATGGCTGCGCAAGGTGCGCGTCGACCCGGCCATCCGCGCCGTCGTCGTGCGCATCGACAGCCCGGGCGGATCGGCGATCGCATCAGAGGCCATCTGGCGTCAGATGAAGCTCACGCGCGACGTCAAGCCGCTCATCGTCTCGATGGGTGACGTGGCCGCGTCGGGCGGGTACTACATCGCGGCGCCCGCGCAGGTGATCGTCGCCGATCCCGGCACGCTCACCGGATCGATTGGCGTCGTGACGGGAAAGTTCGTCGTGCAGGGCGCGCTCGACAAGATCGGCGTGGGGACCGGCGGCGCGAGCGACGGCGCGTTCGCGGACATCTACTCGCCGTTCCGTCCGTTCTCGCCGGCCGAGCGCGCGAAGGTCGAAGAGCAGATGCAGACGACCTACGAACGCTTCCTGTCGCGCGTCGCCGAGGGGCGGCGTGAGCCGGCGGAGAAGGTGGACGCCGTCGCGCAAGGCCGCGTGTGGACCGGACGGCAGGCGCGTGGGATCGGACTCGTCGACGAGATCGGCGGCCTCGACCGCGCGATCGCCATCGCGAAGGACCGCGCCAAGCTCGATCCGTCGAAGGGCGTCCGGCTCGTCGTGTATCCACCGAAGCGGTCGTTCTACGATCTGCTCTCGAACCCGTTCAACACGTCGCTGTCGGCGCGCCTCGGCCTCGGCCTGGTGCCTGCCGAAGCGCGTGCCGTCGACTCGGCCGCGTCGATCTTCCAACTCTTCCGCCGCGGCGAGCCGCTCGCGATCATGCCGAACATCTTCGTGCGCTAGCACGCGAACACGCGAAGGGGGCAACTTCAAAAAAGATGACACCGCAAGCCCCCGAGCGTAGCGAGGGTGGCGAAGCGCGTAGGCGTGGGGGTGGGGCCCCGCGCCACTGCAAAGAAGATGACTGGCGAGCGTAGCGAGGGCGGCGAAGCGCGTAGCGCTGGGGGTGGGGCCCCAGCGCATTGCAAAGAAGATGACTGGCCCTGCCGCTCAGACCCTAGCGTAACGAAGAGAGCTAACAGGACGGATGCCTCACGCGAAGACGCGAAGATCGCGAAGGGGGCAACTTTAAAAAAGTTGACACCGCGAGCCCCCGAACGAAGTGAGGGTGGCGAAGCGCGTAGGCGCGGGGGTGGGGCCCCGCGCCACTGCAAAGAAGATGACTGACCTGCCGCTCAGACCCCAGCGTAACGAAGAGAGCTGACAGGACCGGGGTCTCACGCGAAGGCGCGAAGATCGCGCAGGAGCAACTTTAAAAAAGTTGCTCCTGCGAAGAAGATGACACGCTGCCGCTACGACTGCTTCGTCAGCGCCTCGAGCGTGGCCTGGTTGAAGGTGATCGACATCCCGGCGCGGATCTTCGCGAGGTAGGCGCTGAAGAACGCGTCGGCGCGCTGCTCGAAGATCTGCTCGCGGAGCGAGTCGCGTTCGGCGGCGAGCGCGTCGGGTGAGATGTCCTGCCGATCGGTCACGCGCGCCACGACGACGGCGTCGCCCGCGTCGACCGGGGCGCTCGTCTCGCCCTTGGCGAGCTTGAAGATGGCCTCGTCGAGCTTGTCGCTCACGCCGATCTCCGGGAACGACGAGCCGCGGGCGATGAAGTCCGTCGACTTCACGTCCACGCCGGCCGCGCGCGCGGCGCCGGCGAAGTTCGTCTTGGCCGTCTTCGCCATGGCCTCGGCCTTGGCGTGCGCGATCGCCAGCGCCTTCTGCCGAATCACGTCGTCTTTGACCTTGTCCTTCACCTGAACGAGCGTCGGCAACGCAGACGGCTGGATCTCGGTGACCGCGATGAAGGCGTAGCCCTGGTTCGTCGCGAGCTCGCCGCTCACCTGATCCTTCTGCAGCGAGAACGCCGATGCCGTGACCGCGGGCGCGAAGCCCAGGCCCGCGAGCGGTTCGTCGCGCGAGAAGAGGCCCGAGTCGCCGACCGTCAGCCCGTGCGCCTTCGCCGCCGTGTCGAGATCGGCTGGCGCCTTGATGGTCGGTGCGATCTCGCTGGCCAGGCGCGAGGCTTCGGTCCGCGCCTTCTCGTAGCGCAGCGTGTCCTCGATCGACTGCCGCACTTCGTCGAGCGTGCGCGTCGCGGCCGCGTGGTGATCGGTGACCTTGATGATGTGGAAGCCGAAGGGTGACTGGACGAGGCCGCTCACCTGGCCGGGCTGCAGTGCCCAGGCCGCGTCCTCGAACTCCTTGACCATCGCCCCGCGGCCGAAGAACCCGAGATCGCCGCCATTCGCTTTGCTGCCGTCGTCTTCGGAGTACTGCTTGGCGAGCGCCGCGAAGTCGCCGCCCGCTTTCACCTTCGCCAGCACCGATTCAGCGACCTTGCGCACGGCCGCCGCGTCCTTCCCCTCGGTCTTGAAGAGGATGTGGCTCGCGCGAATCTGTTCGGGCGTCGTGTAGCTCGTCAGGTTGTCGCGGTAGCGCGCCTCGACCTCCTGCGGCGTCACGGTCATCTTGCTGCGGAGCGCCTCGGCGTCAATCGAGAGATAGCGGACGCGCCGCTTCTCCGGGACGCGGTACGTCTCCTGGTGCGCGGAGAACTGCGCCGAGATCTCGGCGTCGGTCGGCGTGATGCCGGCGCGGAACTTGTCGGCCGTGAAGACGGCCAGGTCGGCCTTGACCTTTTCGTTCTGGCGACGGTACTCGCGCTCGACGTCGGCGTCCGACACGTGGATCCAGCCGGTGACGGCGGCCTGCAGCTTCTCGGCGATGAGCGATCGCCGCAACTCGTTCTCGAAGTCCGCCGGACGAACGGGCGGACGCGCCTGGTCGAGCATCTGGCGATAGGCGGCCTCGCCGACGAACTGGCCGTTTTCCTGGAACATCGGCAGGCGGAGCAGCCGCTCGCGCAGTTCACCATCGCTCACGGTGATGCCGAGCCGGTTCGCTTCGGCGAGCACGACTTCCTGGTTGACGAGCTGCTGCACGACGCGCTGGGCGATGCCGAGCTGCTGCAGCATCTGCTCGGTGACGTTGCCGTACGAGGCCCGAAGCTGATCGACCTGCTGCTGATAGGCCTGCTGATAGGCCGAGGCGGTTACGCTGCGCCCCTCGACGGTCGCCACCACATCGCTCGGCGCGGCGGTGCCGGTCGAGCTGCTGAGGAACTGCGGAACGTACAAGAGGATGAATGAGACGACGACGATCCCGAGGCTCCATTTGAGCCAGGACTTGTGTCGGCGCATCCGGTCGAGCATCGTCATGGCTGGGACGTCTCCTGCATCCGGTGCAAAACGGGCATTATGTCACGGCTCCGCGACTCTCGGCGGCGAGAGTCAGCGTCGTGGATGACTTCGCTCCGCATCCGCGCCGCAATCGGCCGCGAGACGCGGATTTTCGCGGCGCGCGGTCGATCCAGCGCCATCACGCCATGTTATAGTTTGGCGTCGGCCGCCGCCGACCCGTCAAGACCTGTCGCGAACGACGCAACCATGCTGGGACGCCGCCCGCGGAGAGCTTCCGCGTCAGAGAGTATCGCGCCTGACGGCGTGCTCACCGTTGCCGTCTACCATCGCAGCGAAAACGTCGAGCAGCATCTCGCGGATCTGCGTCCCGCCGAGGGGCTGCGTCTCGAGCTCGTCAAGAAGGGCACGCTCTGGACCGTGCCGAACGACGTCGCCGGTCTGCTCTGGGAGCTCACGCCGGAAGACGGATCGCAGCGTCTCGTCTCGGCGCTCATCGGCAACGTGCCCGCGGCGTCCTACAGCCTCACCGATCAACCCGGTCTCGTCGAGCTCTCGCACGCGCTCGGTTTCCGCGAGCATCTGACACCGCCCTTGCGGCTCGAGGACGTCGAGCGCGCGCTCGGCTTCCAGGACGTCGTCGATCTCGCCGACCGCATCGATGCGGCCTCGCCGCGGTTGCTGCAGTTGGCGTCGCAGCCGGACGTCATCGGCGCGATGGTGCGTGCCGTGAACGTCGCGCCCGAGCCGGCCGGCGTGGCCGAAGCGCTCGCCGCGCGCGCGAGCGACTGGCTCCCGCTGGCCGAGTGGTTCGTCTATGCGGTCGAGCCCGACGGCGCGCCGCACCTGCTCGGCCGCAAGGAAAAGGACGCCGAGCCGTCGCTGCAGCATGCCGCGCAGTCGTTCGCCGACGTCGTCGTGCGCACGGGGCAGCCCGTCGTGCGCGTGACGAATTATCTCGACGATCGCGTCGACGCCGAGGGCGAGCAGTCCAAGCTCGTCGAGGCGTCGGTTGTCGGCTGGCCGCTCGTGGCCAATGGCGCCACGGTTGGCGTGCTCGTGGGCGTGGACCCGAGCCGCGCGCGTCGGCTGCCGACCATGTCCGAGTCGTTCACCGACTCGATGTTCCGTCTGCTCGAGCCGGGCGCGTACGCGCTCGCGACCGCGCTCCGCGTCTCGCGCGCCGAGGCGCTCTCGGTCACCGACGACCTGACGCAGCTCTACAACTCGCGCTACCTGAACGACGCGCTCCGCAAGGAGACCAAACGCGCGATGCGCAGCGGCTGGCCGCTGTCGTTGCTCTTCATCGATCTCGACGGCTTCAAGCGCATCAACGACGCGAACGGCCATCTGCTCGGCAGCCGCGCGCTCATCGAGGCGGCCGACGTCATCCGCACGAGCGCGCGCGAGACGGACATCGTGGCGCGCTTCGGCGGCGACGAGTTCGCGATCCTCCTGCCCGAGACGGGCGTCGACGGCGCGCAGTCGGTCGCGCGCCGCCTGCGCGATCGCATCCAGCGCTTCACCTTCCTGGCCGACCGCAGCTCCGGGAGCCGGCTCACCGCGTCGATTGGCGTCGCGACGCTGCCTGATGTGGCCGACACGGCGGAAGGGCTTCTTCAGGCGGCCGACGCCGCCATGTACCGCGTGAAAGTCACCGGCAAGAACGGCATCCACATCGCCGGCAGCGAGAACGACGCGGCCCGCCTTCCTGCTGAGGAGCCAGAGCTGCATTGACGCTTCGCTCGCTTTTTTCCCTCTTCTCGAGCGACCTCGCCATCGACCTCGGGACCGCGAATACCTGCGTCTACGCCCGCGGCAAGGGCGTGGTCGTCAACGAGCCGTCGATCGTCGCCATCAACAAGGTGACCGGCCGCATCGAGGCCGTCGGCAAGGAGGCCAAGGAGATGCTCGGCCGCACGCCGGGCAACATCGTGGCCATCAAGCCGATG
>DASZOV010000113.1:0-11291 GCA_035550595.1 Vicinamibacterales bacterium | reverse complement strand
GTCGGTGATGGGCATGCCGTTCCGCATCGCGCGCACCGCCGGCGAATTCGAACAGGCCCTCGGCACGACGCGCCACACCGCGCTCGTCGACACCGCGGGCCGGTCGCCCATCGACGCGAACATCTCCGCGCTCTTCCAGGTGCTCGATCGCAAACGCAGCGTGCGGACGCACGTCGTGCTCGCCGCTGACACGTCGGCCGCGACCGCGCGCCGTCTGCTCGATCGCTACGCGCCCCTGCGCCCGTCGCGCGTCGTCATCACCAAGATCGACGAGTCCGACTCGATGCTGCCGCTCTTCGACGCGGTGCGCGAGCGCGGACTCCCCGTGTCCTATCTCACGGCCGGCCAGCGCGTGCCCGAAGACTTGTGGCGCGCGACGCCGGCCAGCCTGGCCTCGGCGCTGCTCGGCGAGCCGGCCATGGAGGAAGCCCTGTGTCATTGATCGCCCGCGACGACCGGCGCCAGCCGGCGACGAGAATCGCCGTCACCAGCGGGAAGGGCGGGGTCGGCAAGACCAGCCTCACCGTCAACCTGGCCGTGGCCATGGCGCGGCTCGGACATCGCGTCGGCATCATCGACGCGGACTTCGCGCTCGGCAACATCGACGTGATGCTCGGCCTCACGCCGGAAGATCACCTGGGCGCCGTGCTGGACGGCGTGAAGACGGTCAGCGAGATCACGCTCGACGGCCCATCGGGTGTGCGCGTGATTCCCGCCGGCAGCGGCGTGCGCGCGCTCGCCGCGATTGATCGCGAGAAGTGGCCGCGTCTCATCGACGCCATCGACGAGGCGAGCCGCGATCTCGACTTCCTGCTCTTCGACACGGCCACGGGCGTGAGCGACAACGTGCTCGATCTCATCGCGCTCACCGACTACGTGCTCGTCGTCACGTCGTTCGAGCCGGCGGCCGTCGTCGACGCGTACGCCGTCATCAAGCTCGTCACCGCGGGCGATGCGGCCAAGCCGATTGGCGTCGTCGTCAACGCGGCGCGTGACGCGGAAGAAGGCGGGCTCGTGTTCCGTCAGATCTCGCTCGCCGCCGATCGCTTCCTCGGCCGCACGCTGCGCTACGAGGGGCACGTGCTCGAGGATCGATCCGTCAAGGACTCGGGGCTCGCGCAGATGCCGCTCGTCGGCAGCGACGTCGCTGGTCCGGCGAGCCGCGACATTCGCCGGCTCGCGTGCCGTCTGACGTCGGCGCGGCCGTTCGGTGCTGGCCCCTGGCCGTCCACGCCAACGGGACGTGGACCATCAGTCGTTGCGGAGGCGCCGCAATGCGCATGAGACCCGCGCCCACGACGAACCTCCAGGAGCGCGACGCGCTCGTGCTCGCGCACGTCGACCTCGTCAAGACGCTCGCCAACCGGCTCGGCCGGCGCGTGCCGTCGCACGTCGAGGTGTCCGAGCTCGTCAGCGTCGGCGTGCTCGGCCTCATCGACGCGGCCAGCCGCTTCCAGCCCTCGCTCGGCGTGCCGTTCGACGCCTTCGCGCGCCGCCGGATTCATGGCGCCATGCTCGACGCGCTGCGTGGCCTCGATCGCGTGCCGCGTTCGGTTCGTCGCCTGCAGCGCACGGTCGACGCGACGCTCACGCGCCTGCGTCATCTGCTCGGCCGCGAGCCGGAAACCGAAGAGATTGCCTCCGCGCTCGGCATGGACACGGTCGAATACGACCGCGTGCTCGACGAACTGCGCGCCGCCGACGTGGCCGTCGTCCGTCAGGCGGGCAACAACGCGAACGGCGAGGACCTCGTCGAAATCCTCATGGACGGCGACGATGGGCCGCACGCGGCACTCGAGCGCCGTGAGCTGGCCGCGCGCCTCGCCGGTGCGCTCGCCGAGCTTCCCGAACGCGAGCGTCACATCCTCGCGCTCTACTTCCAGGAAGAACTGACGCTCGCCGAGATCGGGCAGGTCATCGGCGTCGGCGAGTCGCGCGTGTCGCAGCTTCGCACGCAGGCGCTCGCGCGTCTGCGATCGCTTCTCCAGGACGGGCTGGCCGCGGCCCACGCGCACTGACGCCATGGCCAAGATCCTCTCGCAAGCCGAGATCGACGCGCTCCTCACGGTGGCGGCCGACGCCCCGATCGGGCGCCGCGCCAACGCGCAGGGACCGGTCGTCCGCTACAACTTCCGGCGGCCGGACCGCGTGTCGAAAGAACAGATTCACGCGCTCCAGTTCCTGCACGAGCGCTGCGCGCGCAACATGTCGACGTCGCTCTCAGCCTATTTGCGAACGACGATCAACATGACGGTCGCCTCGGTCGAGCAGTTCGCGTACTCCGAGTTCCTCGGATCGCTCACCGATCCGACGGCGTTCTACGCGCTGTCGATCGCGCCGTTCGACGAGCTGGGCGCTGTCGAGATCAATCCATCGGTCGCGTTCGCCATGCTCGATCGGATGCTCGGCGGCAGCGGCCAGCCGGCGCCGGTCAACCGTCCGCTCACCGAAATCGAGCAGAACGTCGTCGACGCGGTGCTCAAGCTCGTGCTCGAGGGCCTGTCGGAAGCGTGGCGGCCGGTGACGAGCCTCACGTTCGGCATTCGCGCGCGCGAGACGCGGCCGCAGATGCTGCAGGTCGCCGCGCCGAACGAGATCGTCGTCGCCGTCGTGTTCGACGTGCAGATCGGCGCCGTGCGCGGCCTCGTCAATCTCTGCATCCCGACGAGCGTCGTCGAGGTCGCCGGCACGCACTTCGCGCACGCCTGGCAGCGCCAGCGCCGCGAGTTGTCGGCGCAGGAGCGCGCGTGGATGGACGAGAACCTGGCGAGCGTGACCGTACCGGTCGTGCCGCTCATCCGCACGGAGCTGCACGCCGGCGCCGTGCTCGCGCTCCAGCCGGGCGAGGTCGTCGCGCTGCCGCTCGCCGCCGATCGGCCGCTCGACGTCTACGCCGGTGGCGTGCGCAAGTTCACGGGCCGGCTCGCCTCCGATCGCGGCCGGCTGATGGTGATGGTGGAAGAACGCTGCGGCGCGCCGCACGCGGCGATGAACGGAGCTCAGTGAGATGACGACCGACGACATGCCCGCCGGCCTGCCCGACGATGCGCCGCTGTCCGCGGCGATGCAGACCAGTGCGGCGGCCCCGCCTGACGCGCGGCTCGAAGCCGTGCTCGATGTCGATCTGCCGCTCGTGGTCCGGTTCGGGCGCGCGGTCATGCCGCTGCGCGCACTGGCTGATCTCGGCCCCGGATCGGTCATCGACATGGGCCGATCGCCGGACGAGCCGGTCGAGCTGCTCGTCGGCGAACGCGTCATCGCGCGCGGCGAGGTCGTGATTGTCTCGGGCAACTACGGCGTGCGCATCACGGAATTGACCGGCGGCGAGTCCGGCCCGGAGCTGGAGGCGAAGACGTCATGACGGCCGCGATCTGGATGCACCGCGAAGCGATCGGCGCCGGCGCGACCGCGCTCATTCTGTTCGCGCTCGCGTTGTGGACGTTGCAGACGCTGCGCGAGCTCTCGCACCTGCGCGAACGGATGAGCCGGCTCGCCGATGGCCTGGCGCTCCTGACGGATACGACCGAAGCGGGACTCTCGACCGTGCTCCGCGAGATCGAGGCGCTCGGCCGCCGCCGCGCCGCGCCCCGCGCTTCTCGCGCCACCGTCTCGCGCCGCGTCGTCGCAGCGGCGAAAAGCGGTGCACGGCTGGATGACATCGCCGGCATCGAGTCGCTGTCGGAAAGCGAAGTCCGACTGCATTTGAAACTGGCAGAGGCCGAAAGGCGCGTCTGAGCAAACGTGAACGAGCGTGTCCAACTTCGAACTTCGAACTCGGAACTTCGAAATTCGATCGCGCGGGCAAGTTTTCGAAGTTTGAAGTTCGAAGTTCGAAGTTGACAAAGAGGTACTCCAATGTCCGGAAGCCAATACATCGCGTTGAGCGGCCTGCGGGCTCGGGTCGATGAGCTCGATCGGTTGGCGTCCGACATCGCGAACGTCGGCACGACGGGATACAAGGGCGGGCGCGACACGGGGGCGGTGGCGGAACGGCCGGCGTTCAGCGACACGTTGCAGACCGCGATCGACACGACGTACGGCGGCGGCCGGCTCGATGCGCGCGCCGGTGCGCTTGCGCCGACTGGTCGTCCGCTCGACCTGGCGATCGACGGCCAGGGCTTCTTCGTCGTCTCGACGCCCGCTGGTCCGCGGTACACGCGCGACGGGCACTTCACGCTCGACGCGAATCGTCAGCTCGTGACCGAAGACGACATGCCCGTGCTCGGCACCGACGGCAAGCCGATCACGCTCGGGCCGGGCGACGCGCACGTCGACGAAGACGGCACGGTCTGGGCCGGGACGATGCAGGCGGGACGATTGTCGGTCGTGAATTTCGCCGATCCGGGCGCGCTCACGCGCGAGGACGGCAGCCGGCTCGCAGCCGATGGTCAGACGGCGACGCCGGTGACCTCGCCGACGGTCCGCGCTGGATCGCTCGAGCAGTCGAACGTGTCGGTCGCCGACCGGCTCGCCGAGCTCACGAGCGTCTCGCGCGGATTCGAGGCGCTGCAGAAGGCGATGTCCGTGCTCATGAACGACGTCGACGGCAAGGCGATCGATCGGCTCGGGCGGACGTAACGACGCGGAACGTCAACTTCGAACTTTGAACTTCGAACTTCGAAACGCGCGCAGAGACAGAAGAGACAGAGAGGACAAGAGTCATGATTCGCGCACTCTACACGGCGGCGAGCGGCATGGACGCGCAGCAGACGAACATCGACAACGTCGCGCACAACCTGGCCAACGTGAACACGACCGGCTTCAAGAAGAGCCGCGTCGAGTTCGAGGACCTCGTCTATCAGGAGGTCCGCGCGGCCGGCTCCGCGGCGTCGGCGACGACCGAAGCGCCCGTCGGCCTCGAGATGGGCCTCGGCACGCGCGCGGTCGCGACCGCACGCGACTTCAGCGCTGGCAACATGCGCTCGACCGGCGGTCCGCTCGACCTCGCCATCCAGGGCGACGGCTTCTTCAAGATCGCGATGCCCGACGGCACGGACGCCTACACGCGCTCGGGCACCTTCCATCTCGACTCGCAGGGCTCGATCGTCACGGCCGAGGGCTATGCGCTCGAGCCGCAGATCTCGATTCCGACCAACGCGACGTCGATCAGCATCTCGAAGGACGGCGTCGTCTCGGCGACCATTCCCGGCCAGACCGCGGCGCAGGAGCTCGGCACGATCGAGATCGCGACCTTCGCGAACGCCGGCGGCCTTCGTCCGCTCGGCGGCAACTTGTTCCAGCCGACGACGGCATCGGGCGAAGAAGAGGCGGGCTCGCCGGGCACCGACGCTCGCGGCACGCTGCAGCAGGGCTTCGTCGAGGATTCGAACGTCAGCGTCGTCGAGGAGATGGTCAACATGATCATCGGCCAGCGTGCCTACGAAGCGAACTCGCGCGTCGTCAAGGCGGCCGACGAGATGCTCGGCCAGGTCAACAACCTCGTCCAGTAGGCCGATGTCGATCCGCTCGCGCCTCTCGTTCGCCGGTGTCCTCGTCGCGGCCGTTGTCACGGCCACGGCGGCGCCTGCCGCCGCGCCCGCCTCGTCGGCTGCCGGTGCGATGCGTGCCGCCATTCTGGCGCGCATCGGCGCAGGCGCGGACGTGTCGGTCGATCCGGCGGGCCTCGTCGGCGACGCGCCCGTCTTTCGCGAGGCGCGGCTCGATCCGTCCGCGTGGCTCGGCCGTCCCATCCGCTTCACGCTCATCACGGCCGCTGGCGCCGCGCTTCCGGCGTCGGCCACCGTGCGCGTCGTCGCCGACTACGCCGTGACGACGCACGCCGTCGATCGCGGCCACATGTTGACGGCCGACGACGTCCGCGTCGCGCATGGCGAGATCACCGGCGTGCCGTTGAGTCCGCTGCCGGCCGCGGCTGATCTCATCGGGGCGCGCGTGCTGCGTCCGATGACCGCTGGCACCACCGTGCTCGCGAGCTTCGTCAAACTCCGGCGGCTCGTCGAGCCGGGCGATCACGTGACCGTCGTCGCCGCTGCCGGCGCGATTCGCGTCACCGCCGCGATGGTGGCGGCTGACGGTGGATCGGCCGGTGACGTCATTCGCGTCGTCAATCCAGCGACGCGGCGCTACCTGCGTGGACGGGTCGTTCAGGAAGGTGTGGTCGAGGTGCTCAATGGCCGCTAAGCAGTCGATGTCCTTCGCGCGTGCCGTCGTCGCCGCGTGTCTCGTCGCGATGCCGGTCTCGTTGGCGGCGGCGGAGCAGACGCCGAGTTACGACGAGATCTACGCGCAGTTCCTCGAGGCCGCGCGGAAGCTGCCGCCGCCCGACGCGTTGTGGATGGCGGATCTCGCGAGCGATCCGATCGCGCATCACGTCAATGACCTCGTCACCGTGCGCGTGATGGAGAGTCTCAGCGCGACGGGCGCGGCGGATTCGAACGTCGGCAAGTCGTCGAAGGCCGACGTCACGCTGCCGACGCCCACGAGCAAGCTGTTCTCGAAGCTCGTGCCCGCGTCGAGCGATACCAAGTTCACGGGCTCCGGTGGGACGACGCGGACGACGGAGCTGTCGGCGATGATGACGGCGCGTGTCACCGACGTCCTGCCGACGGGCGATCTCGTCATCGAGGGCGTTCGCGAAGTCGACATCAACGGCGACCGCAACGTCGTCGTCCTCTCGGGCGTGGTCCGCACGGCGGACATCCTGCCCGGCAACATCGTGCCCTCGACCGCGATCGGCGAGCTGCGCATTCGCTCACTCAGCCAGGGACTCATTCACGACACGCTGCAGCCGGGCTGGCTGGTGCGCGCGCTCAACAAGGTGTTCTGAGGCCGCCATGTCCACGTCCGCATCCATCCGCCGGTTCGTGTTCGCGATTGCCGTCGCGTCGTTCGCGACGACGCTCTTGCCCGGTGTCGCCGCGCAGAGCGCCGACGTCTCGCGGTTGAAGGACGTCGTGAACCTTCAAGGTTTCCGTCCGATGCCGCTCGTCGGATACGGGCTCGTCGTCGGCCTCAACAAGACGGGCGACAAGCGGCAGACGATCTTCTCGACGCAATCGCTCGCCAACATGCTGTCGCGCTTCGGCGTCGTCGTGCCGGCCGATCAAATGAAGGTGGAGAACATCGCCGCCGTTGTCGTGACGTCAGAGCTCTCGCCCTATCAGCGCGCCGGCGCGCGACTCGATGCGGTGGCTTCGTCAATTGGCGACGCGCGCAGCCTGCAAGGCGGTACGCTTCTCCCGACGTCGCTTCGTGGTCCGAACGGCCAAATGGTCGCGCTCGCGCAGGGGCCGCTGTCGATTGGCGGTTTCGGCGGAGGCAGTGGCGGTGGTTCGAGCGTGCAGGTGAACCATCTCACCGTCGGCCGCATCCCCGGTGGCGCGATCGTGCAGACCGCGCAGAACACGCCCATGCCGGCCACCGACACGCTCACGTTCGCCGTGCTCGAGCCGGACTTCGTGACGGCGTCGCACGTCGTTCACGCGATCAACACGCACCTCGGCACGAACGCCGCACATGCCGTCGATCCGGGCAGCATCCAGGTGCAGGTGCCTGAACGGTACCGTTCGTCGATCCCCGAGTTCATGGCGGACCTCGAGTCACTGCCCGTCGAAACCGACGTCGTCGCGCGCGTTGTCATCAACGAGCGCACGGGCACCGTCGTCGTCGGCGGCGACGTGCGGCTTGGGCCGGCCGCGGTGGCGCACGGCAATCTGTCGGTGCGGATCTCGACGAAGTACGAGGTCAGCCAGCCACCGCCGTTCTCGTCGGGCGGACAGACCGTCGTCGTGCCGAACGAGCAGGTGGACATTCATGAGGGCACCGCGAAGCTCGTCTCGCTCGAAGAAGGCGCGACGCTCGATGCCGTCGCCGGCGCCCTGAACACGCTCGGCGCGACACCGCGAGACATCATCGCGATCATGCAGGCGCTGAAAGCCGCGGGCGCACTGCACGCGGAGATAGTGATTCTCTGATCCAATGTCTGATACACCCATCGTCAATCCGCTCGTGGGCATGACGCCCGACGTGTCGGCGACGGGTGTCTCCGGCGGCGGGAAGCCGACGGCGGATCAGATTCGCACGCTCGCGGCGCAGTTCGAATCCATGCTGTTGTCGCAGATGCTGCGCGAGATGCGCTCGTCGATGCTCGACGAAGACGAGGACCAGGCGAGCGGGTTCGGCGACGGGCCGCTGTCGGATGCCATGACGTCGCAGCTCGGCATCGCGCTCGCGCAGGCGGGCGGCATCGGACTCGCCAACGCGATTGCATCGCCGCTCACCGCGCAGGCCGCGGGCGAGTCGACGACGACATCCGGTCTGACGATGCCGGCGGCGTTTTCGCCGGCGATGGGCGCATCGACGATGCCGGCATTCACGTCGAGCCTCACGCCCGCGATGGCCTCGGCCATCGCACCCGTCGTAGCAGCCGCGTCGAACGCGGCGTGGGCTCCGGTGGCGTCCGGTCCGATGGTGACGCCCAATGTGGCCTCAACGGTTGACAGCGCGACCGATGACAGCGACGGTGACGCCGACGCGCAGCCGGTGACGCTCGCCGGCCGGCTCAGCTCCGCGTACGGCTGGCGGCGCGATCCGATCGACGGCACGCGCCGGTTCCACAAGGGCATCGACGTCGCCATGCCGGTCGGGCAAAGCGTGCCGGCCGCGCGCGACGGACGCGTTACCTTCGCCGGCCAGATGCGCGGGTACGGCCTGACGGTCATGATCGACCACGGCAACGGTCTGTCGACGCGCTACGGACATCTGTCGGCCGTCGACGTCCAGCCCGGCGATACGGTCACCGCCGGCGAGACGATCGCGCAGTCCGGCTCGAGCGGCCGCAGCACCGGTCCGCATCTCCATTTCGAAGTGCTCGACGACGGGCAGCCGGTGAACCCGATGGTGAGCTGGGCGAAGCTGAAGGGCGAAGCTGGATCAAGTTAGAAGTTGGAAGCCAGAAGCCAGGGGCTGGCGCGCGACAAGTTAGAAGGGCGAAGCCAGAAGCCAGAAAAAGTGGATTCAAGTTTTCTGATGTGAGGCCGATTGAGCACGTGGGGACAGCTTCCCGGTATCGGGAGAGAACGTATGAAAGTCGAAGACCCGCGTCACAACCTTGCCGCCACGGTGAGCGCTGCGCGATTCGATCGGCCGCGTGCGGCCGACACGGCGAGCAGCACCGCGAACCGCGATCACGTCCAGTTGTCGGGCGATCTGGCGCTGGCCGATGCCGCGATCCGCGCCGCGAGCAGCGGCGACGTGCGTCCGGACGCCGTCGCGCGTGGGCGTGCGCTTCTCGACGCCGGCACGCTCGGCACCGATCTCGACGCGCTGGCCGGGCACATCCTGACCGCGCTCACCGATGTCCATGACTCCCAGGCCGCCTGACGTCCTCGTGCGGATTGGCACGGCGCTCGACGCGCTGGCCGACGCGCTCGCCGCGGGCGACGCCGCGGCCGTGCTCGCCGCCGAAGCGCCGATCGCCGATGCGGCCGCGCAACTGGCTGCATGGCGGCCGTCTGGCGACGAACGGTCGTCGCCCGACGTCGCGCGCGCGCTCCAGGCGATTCGCGGATCGCTCGCGCGCTGTCAGGCGCTCGGACGATCGGCGACTGATTTCTCACGTGCCGTGCTGCCCGGCGCCGCCTACGATCGCGCCGGCCGGCGTCCGCTCGCCACCGCGGCGCCCCATCATCTGACGTCGGTGTCCTGATCATGTCCGGCCTCTTCACGAGTCTCTCGACGGCATCGCAGTCGCTCGCTGCGGCCAACACGGGCATGGACGTGGCGGGGCAGAACATCGCCAACATCAACACGCCCGGCTACACGCGCCGCACGCTGCTCCTGGCCGAAGTGCCGCCCGCGACCGACCTGAGCGCGACCGGCGGCGTCCGTGTGCAGGGCATTCGCGCCGAGCGCGATCCGTTCGTCGAGGCGCGGCTCGCGAGCGAGCAGGAAGCCGGCGCCTACGACCAGGCGACCGTCAACGGCCTCACCGACATCGAGGCCGCGGTCGGGCTGCCCGGACAGTCGCTCGATGCGCAGCTCTCGTCGTTCTTCGACGCGTTTTCGACGCTGGCCGATGACCCGACGTCCGCGTCCGCGCGCGACGGCGTCGTCGTGCAGGCGCAGCAGCTCGTCAGCGGCTTTCACGACATGGCCGATCGGTTGAGCACCGCGCGCCGGACGGCCGACGCGTCGATCGTCAGCGACCTCGGTCAGGTCAACCAGCTCGCCTCGCAGGTCGCGCACCTGAACGATCAGATCAGCATCAACGGCCCGGACGTCGAGAACCTCCGTGACGAGCGCAACTCGGCCGTCGCCGAGCTCGTGCGCATCACCGGCGCCGCGGTCACGTCACGGCCGGACGGACAGGTCGATCTCTCGGTCGGCAACGGCCGCGCGCTCGTCGTGGGCGCGACGGCTTATACGCTGACCGGCACGGCGACCGCGCCCAACGGCCTCACCGCCATCCAGTCGGATGGCATGGACATCACGAGCGAGATCACCGGCGGCGAGATTGGCGGCCTGTTGCACGTGCGTGACACGGTCGTGCCCGGCTATCAGTCGCAGATCGATCAGCTCGCGTCCGACGTCGCGACGGCCGTCAACACGGCGCACCATGCGGGCTTCGACGCCAACGGCGATGCGGGTGGCGACTTCTTCACGCCGCCAGCGACAGTCGCCGGCGCGGCCGCGTCGCTGTCGGTGGCCGATGCGGTGAACGACGATCCGCAGTTGATTGCCGCGTCCGGCACGGGTGCCGTGGGCGACAACCAGACGGCGCGTACGATTGCCGGGCTGCGCGACGCGCCGATCGCGGTCGGCGGCACGGCGTCGCCGCTCGCCGCGTGGAGCCAGTTCGCCTATCGCGTCGGCACGGACGTCTCGAGCGCGACGGCGTCGAGCGCGTCGCACGACGCGGTCATCCAGCAGCTCCAGCAGCTTCGGGACCAGACGTCCGGGGTGTCGCTCGACGAGGAGGCGGCCAACCTGATGCGCTTCCAACGGGCCTACGAAGCCAACGCGCGGTATTTCACGACGATTTCGGACACGCTCAACACGTTGATGAACATGGTGCAGTGATGCGAGTCATTTTCGACGTCATGCGCGACGGGCTGTCGGCGATCAACACCGCTGCGAACCAGTTCGCCAAAGCGCAACAGGAAGTGGCGACCGGCCGCCGGATCAACAGCGTCAGCGACGACCCGCTCGGCGCCAGCCAGGCCATCGGCGAGCACGCGACGATGGCCACGATCGACGCCTACACGGCGACGAGCAACTCGGCCTCCGCCAAGCTGTCGGCCACCGACAACGTGCTGGCGGGCATCGTCGAC
>DASZOV010000112.1:0-27607 GCA_035550595.1 Vicinamibacterales bacterium | reverse complement strand
GAAGTAGTCGAGCCGATCGTACCGGCCGCTCGGCGTGAACGCGAGCACGCCGAAGAAGGCGACCGACAGCCAGAAGAAGTGCAGCGTCGCCGGATCGTGCGGCCGGCGCAAGCGCACCGACGCGCCGACGACGAGCGCGAGAATGCCGACGAGCGCGAGCGAATAGTAGAGCCCGTGCGCCACGGTCGGCGAGAGCTCGAGATGGATCACGACCGGCCGTTCGACGGCCGCGTGCTTGACGACGTACTCGTGCGCGGCGCCGGGCGCGGCTTTCAACATCTGCGAGACGTCGGCCGGCGCCTGGATTTCATGACCGTCGACGAGCAGCAGCACGTCGCGCGGCGCGATGCCCGCCCGCGCCGCAGCCGTATCGTCAGCGACTTCGACGGCGACGACGTTCGACCCTTCGCGGGCCCAGAGGACGCCATCCTCGAGCTCACCGGGCCACGTCTTGACCAGCGCCACGTTCACGACGGCCAGGCACACGAGGACCGCCGCCATCGCCACGGGCAGGGCGACGCGAACGAGCGGACGCAGGGGGCGGACGGCCATGGCCATGCGACTAGACGCCGGCGGCACGCGCGGTTCTCGCGACCGCCGCATGCACCTGTCCGGGATATCGGCTCGACATCAGAAGCGCACCTGCAGGCCCGTCGTCACCCGCAAGGGCGCCTGCACGGTGAGCAGCTCGTCGTAGATCGAACCGGGCGCGTCGGTGTCGTGCAGGAGCGTGCGCACGGCGAAGAGCAGGTTGAGCGGCGTGCCGCCGAACGGCCGGTACGGCAGCGGCTGGCGGACTTCGAAATTGACGCGGCCCGCGACGCCCGGGGCGAGATCGCGGCGATCGGCGCCGCTGAACGCGCTGTCGAGCCGGTAGACGACGGTGATGGCCGTGCCGGTTTCGGGCACGGCGATGTCGAGCGCGGTCAGCAGGTCGTGGACGCGTTCGACGCCAGTGCGCAGGACCGACGGCGCCATCTGGCTGACGAGCCGGGCGTGGCCCGGTCCATCGCCCCAATCGGCGCGCCCCGATGAGTACTCGACGCGGCCTCGAATGTTCTTGCCGAAATGGCCGCTCGCCGACGCGGTCCAGCCGACCACGCTCACCTGGCCGGCCGATGCGACGTAGTAGTGTCCGACTTCGCTCGCGTCATCGAGCCCGAAGAGCGTCGCGAGCTGATTCGCCGTCTCCTGCGAGAACCAGCCGACGCGGACCGTGACCGGTGCCGATTCGCCCAGCTCACGCTCGATGGCTACCGTCTCGCGCCGCACGCGTTCGGGCCGCATGGGCGCGCCATCGACGAGCATCGAGAACGTGCGCTCGGGTGGCAGCCAGACGCCCGACGAGGTCGGCGGCAGGAACTCGTCCGCGCCCGGCGCAATCGCGCGCTCCGACATCGAAGCCCTCAAGTACGTTCGGTCGATGACACGGAGCCGCGCGCCCGCGCGAGGGCTGACGAGCGTCGGCGACGCCATGTAGTCGTAGCGGTCGACGCGCAGCCCGTAGTTCAGCTCGAGCGCACGAGCCGCGCGCCAGCGATCCGACAGGTACATCCCGCCGACGCTGCGAGACGCGGGCAGCGAAACCGACAACGACGCGGTGCGTTCGGGCGACAACGCCTGTGTGCTGTAGGACACGCCGAATCGCAGCGCGTGCGGCTGCTCGGGCCGCGACTTGTACTCGGCGAGGAGCGTCCACGACGACAAGTCCGACGCGGCCGCAACGCCACGCAGCGACCAGTCACCGACCGATCCCACCGGCGCGCCCACGACGACGTCCGCCGAACCATGCGGCAGGCCTTGGAGAAGGCTGGCGTCCGTGCCAGGCAGCGCCAGCGACTGGGTCGTGACGAAGTTGACCTGACCGCTGAAGTCCGTGTTGGCGAAAAACGAGGAGGCCGCGCGTGTCGATTGATCGAGGGCGGCGTCGAGCCATCGTCCGGCCACGGCGTTCGACGGTCCATCCGATGCGTCACGGCCCAGCGCATCAGGCGCCGCGTCCCGCAATGCCGTCCTCGGCAGGTGCCGCAGGAGCCACGCCGTCTCGCTGTAGTTCTCGACGTCGCTGCCAGGCTCGTCTGGCGTGGCAGTCGTGCCGGGTTGAACGGCCGTCTCGTCGGCGCGCGTCAGTTGAATGTGACGTTCGACCGTCGTGTTCGTCTGGACGTGGATGAGCTCGCGGAACGTCGAGATGAATCCTTCACGCGCGGCGCGGACAACGTATTGACCCGCGGGCAACGCGAGGGCGAAGCGCCCCTGCGCGTCGGTCGTGACCGCTGCGAGCGTCGCGCCGAACGCAAGGATGCTGACGCCGCCAATCGTGGCGCCGCCCTGGTCGGTGACGATGCCTTGCAACCGGCCACCAGCGGCCGACGCTTCGAAGACGACCGGCGATGGCGCGACCGGCGGCTGCGCGACGGATGGAGCCGCGTAACCGAGGACGGCAACGAGCACCAGGCAGACGGGAAGGTGGCGGGGCATACACCCTCTTTCGTGAACGGCCACGAGCGAACCGTCGCGTGCGACTCGGCGCCGGCGCCGCACGACGCGGCGTCCTGCGCCAGGGGGACTGAGCGGCACCTCATGGTAGCCCGGATCGGTTGGCAAAACCAGACGCGGTCGACACGCGCGACGGCCGTCGAACGGCGCGCCGGACGCGTCAATCGGCCCTGAACGCCGTGATAGACTGTCTGCCCGCCTGCCGGTGAAGTGCCGGCCATGCGCCGCGCTTCGGCGTCCGTTTCCGGACGCAGGCGCACGTGGAGATCGCCTTCGTGAAAATCCGCACCATTCAGGCTCGCGAGATTCTCGACTCGCGCGGCAATCCGACCGTCGAAGTGGAAGTCGTCCTCGAATCGGGCGCGCACGGCCGCGCGGCGGTGCCCTCGGGCGCCTCGACCGGCACGCGCGAAGCGCTCGAGCTGCGCGACGGCGACAAGCGCCGCTTCGGCGGCAAGGGCGTTCTGCGCGCCGTCGGCCACGTCAACGACGAAATCCAGGCGGCCCTGGTTGGACAGGAAGCCGATCAGCGGACCATCGACGCGCAGCTCACCGCGCTCGACGGAACGCCGAACCTCGGCCGGCTCGGCGCGAACGCCGTTCTCGGCGTGTCGATGGCCGTAGCCAGCGCCGCGGCGGCTGCGGCCGGCGTGCCGCTCTACGAACATCTCGCCTCGCTCGTGCCGCTCGCCGCGCGCGCCAACGGCCCGGTGCTGCCGGTCCCGATGATGAACGTCCTCAACGGCGGCGCGCACGCCGACTCGAACGTGGACTTCCAGGAGTTCATGGTCGTACCGGCCGGGCTGCCGACCTTCTCGGAAGCGCTTCGCGCCGGCGTCGAGACGTTCCATGCGCTCCGCGCCATTCTCAAGAAGCGTGGCCTGTCGACCGGCGTCGGCGACGAAGGCGGGTTCGCGCCGAGCCTTTCGTCGAACCGCGAGGCCGTCGAGCTGGTCCTCGAAGCCGTGCGCGCGGCCGGCTACACGCCGGGCCGCGACGTGTTCATGGCGCTCGATCCGGCGTCGAGCGAATTCTGGGACGAGAAGGCCAAGCACTACACGCTGTCCAAGTCGGGCGAAGGCATCAAGTCGAGCGAAGAGATGATCGCGCTCTACGACGACTGGATCCGCCAGTACCCGATCGTCTCGATCGAGGACGGCCTGGCCGAAGGCGACTGGCCCGGATGGAAGCAGCTCACGGCGACGCTCGGCCAGCGCGTGCAGCTCGTCGGCGACGACATCTTCGTGACGAACCCCTCCATCCTGCGCGAGGGCATCGTCGAAGGCATCGCGAACGCGATTCTCATCAAGCTCAACCAGATCGGCACGGTCACCGAGACCCTGGCCGCGATCGAAATGGCGCGCCAGGCCGGCTATGCCAGCGTCATCTCGCACCGCTCGGGCGAGACCGAGGACACGACGATCGCCGATCTCGCGGTCGCCACCTGCGCGGGCCAGATCAAGACGGGCTCGGCGAGCCGGTCGGATCGCACGTCGAAGTACAACCAACTGCTGCGGATCGAAGCCGCGCTCGGCCCAGCCGCGCGCTTCGCCGGCCGGTCCGCCATTCAGCGGCTCTCCTGACCATGCCCACCGTCGTTCTGCTCCGTCACGGCGAAAGCACCTGGAACAAGGAAAACCGGTTCACCGGCTGGACCGACGTCGATCTCAGCGAGAAAGGGCTCGAAGAGGCCGGCCAGGCCGGCACGCTGCTCCGCGAGGGCGGTTACGGCTTCGACCTGTGCTTCACGTCGGTCCTCAAGCGCGCCATCCGCACGTCGTGGATCGCGCTCGACGCCCTCGACGAGCTGTGGATTCCGGTCGTGAAGAGCTGGCGGCTGAACGAACGCCACTACGGCGCGCTGCAGGGCTTGAATAAGGCGGAAACGGCGGCCAAACACGGCGAGGCGCAGACGAAGATCTGGCGCCGCAGCTACGACGTGCCGCCGCCGGCCCTGACGGTCGATGATCCGCGGCATCCGTCGCACGATCCACGCTATGCGGACCTCGCGCCGGCCGAACAGCCGTCGACTGAATCGTTGAAAGATACGGTCGCGCGCTTCGTGCCGTACTGGACCGAGACGATCGCGCCCGAGATTCAGCGCGGCAAGCGCGTGCTCATCGCGGCACACGGGAATAGCCTGCGCGCGCTCGTCAAATATCTCGACCGCATCTCGGACGCGGACATCGTCGATTTGAACATTCCGACGGGCATTCCGCTGGTGTACGAGCTGGACGCAGAGCTCGCGCCGATCCGGCACTTCTATCTGGGCGATCCCGAAGCGGCCGCGAAGGCCGCCGCGAGCGTCGCGAACCAGACGAAGGCGTAGCGCGGGCTACTCGACTTCTTTCTTTTCCGCCGGCTCGTCGGCCGAGATACGGAGCGACTTGAGGAAGCGGCGATCGTTGGCGCTCATCTCGAATGGCGCGCGCGGCGCCGCGGGCTTCGCGCCGGCTCGGCTCTGACCGTTGTTGCCGGGATTCGCACGATCGACGAAGCCAATCACGGCCTCGAGCGACAAGCGCATATCCAGTCCGGCTGCGCGCGCCTTCTCCCGGCACGCCTCGATGCGGGCATCGTCGGCGACGACGGCCGCAATCGCGTCAGTGAGCTCACGAGCCAACTGGTTCACGAGCGAATCCATGCGGACCTCCACACTGCGCCGTCCGGGGGCACGGGCGCAGAGACCAGCACCACCGAGCGAGGCTCCGATCGAAGCGTCGAATGGTGAAGGCTGGGGATCGAACGAGCATGATGAGGCCTGGACGACCGAAAAACCTGCGGCAATTGTAAGAGCGGCCCCAGGGGGTGTCAAACGCCAATGTTGTGATCGACACGGCGGCCCACGCGCTGACGAAGTCGCGGCCGCGCCGCTCACGAATGTGCGCGCGTGGCGGTCAATTCCGCGATAATCACCGCGTCTCGACTGCGCCGTCCTCCCATGGCCCCTCCCGCGTCCATCCTCCACGACGTTCGGATGACCGCGCGCTTCCTGCGCGGCCTCGGTCCGTTTCTCCGAGAGACGACCGATCCGTCCGACGGCTGCGTGCGTCTCACGCGCCAGTTCCGCGACCGTGGCGCATCGCTGCTGCAGCTTGTTCGCGAGGCGATCTACGCCGAGCCCTCCAGTCCGTATCTCGCGCTTCTGCAACATGCGGGCGCCGAGTACGGCGACGTGGCGCGGCTCGTCGAGACCGAAGGCGTCGAAGGCGCCCTCGGGCGGCTGCACGACGCGGGCGTTCACGTGACGCTCGACGAAGTGAAAGGGCGCCGCCCGATCCGGCGCGGGTCACTCGAGATCGCGACCTCGCCGGCGAGCTTCGACAACCCGCTGCCGTCGAGATCGTTCGCGGCGCGGAGCGGCGGATCGCGCGGCCCGGGCCGACGACTGCTCATCGATCTCGATCTCATCGCGCACGAGGCCTGCTACGAGCACGTCACCGGGACCGCGCTCGCGCTGCTCGATCGGCCGAAGGCCGTCTGGCGCCCGGTGCCGCCCGGCACGGCAGGACTCAAGGCCGTGCTGCGCTTCGCGAAAATCGGCGCGCCGTTCGCGCGCTGGTTCTCGCAGAGCCCCGTCCGCTCGACCGCCGAATGGCGGCACCTGCTCTTCACATCAGCGGCCGGCGCGACGGCCCGCTGGCACGGCCGCCCGCTGCCCGCGCCCGAACACGTGCCCGTCGGGCGCGCCGATCGGGTCGCGGCCTGGCTCGCGGCGTGCCGCGCGGCGAACACGCCGGGCCTGGTCGACACCAACGCGGCATCGGCCGTGCGCGTCTGTCTCGCCGCCGAAGCGGCGGGTCTCGCCATCGATGGATCACTGTTCCGCGTGGGCGGTGAGCCCTACTCCCCGGGCAAGGCCGCCGTCCTCGCACGCACGGGCTGCCGCGCGTTCACGCACTACTCGATGTCGGAAGTGGGCCGCATCGCCAACGCGTGCACGCGCCCAACCGCGCTCGACGAGGTCCACGTCGCCCTCGACAAGGCCGCCATCGTCCAGCGGCCGCTCGCCGCCACGCCCATGGCCGGCCCAATCGCGGCCATCTTCCTCACCACGCTCATCCGATCGACACCGACCGTCATGCTCAACGTCGAGGTGGGCGATTACGCGACACCGACGTCGCGCGCATGCGGCTGTCCGTGGCAGGCGCTCGGCTTCACGCAACACCTCCACGACATCGGCAGCTACGAGAAGCTGACCGCCGAGGGCATGCACTTTCTCGGCAGCGATCTCGTCAGCCTCCTCGAGGGCGTGCTGCCCGCGGAGTTCGGCGGTGGGCCGACCGACTATCAACTGATCGAAGGCGAGTCGGACGGCACGGTGACCGTGACACTGGCCGTCAGCCCGGCCGTCGGCCCGATCGACGAGACGCGCGTCGTCGATCGCCTGCTCGAGGGGCTCGCCCGCGGCGGCGCGGCGGGCCGGATGATGACCGACCGCTGGCGTGAGGCCGGGACGATCCGCGTGGCACGCATCGAGCCCCGCGCGACCCGCGCCGGCAAGGTGCTCGCGCTGCACGTCGATCGGACGCCGAAGCGACATGCGTCGTAGCGCGCCAATCGTCGTCGCCGGATTGGCCGCGGCCGTACTCGTCGGTGCTGGCGCGTGCGCGGATCGCCCATCGGCCCCCACATCACCGCACATCCGCGTCGGCTACGCCGGTACGCTCGACTTCAGTGACATGGCGTCCGAGCTGGCGCACGAGCGGCTGCGGGAGTCTGGCATCGAGATCACGACTCGCTCGTTCCCCACGGCGGAAATCATCGTCGACGCTCTCGCGCGCGGCGATGTCGACGTTGCCGACGGATCGACGCGCGCGTTCTGGTCGGCGGCGGCCAAGGGCGCTCCCATCCGGACGGTGATGGATCACGTCGTCGACATTCATCGCCTCGTCGTCGCCGGCGCGCCGGGATGCCGCGCGATCGACGGCGTCCGGCTCGCGCTCCAGAGCGAAGCGGCGGCCGGCACGGCGCTCGCGCGCGCGTACCTGGCGCGCGCCTGTCCTGACGCGCGGCCCGACATTCTCTTCGTTCCTGGCTCGACCAATCGCATGGCCGCCTTCCTTTCGGGATCGCTGACGGCCACCGTGCTTCAGCTCTCCGACGTCGTCCGCCTCGAACGGCTGGCGCCGGGCCGCGTCTCGGTCATGGCGGACTTCGCGCGCGAGTGGCCGGCGGTCGAAACGACGGGCGTCCACGTCAACACACGGTTCGCGGCCGCACATCCGGACTGGGTGCGCGCCTACGTCCGCGCGCGCGTTGCCGCCAACCGGGAGATCGCGACACATGGCGACGAACTCGTCGCGCTCGCGGATCGATTGATGGGCGCCGAACCCGACTGGGTGACGCTCGCGCCCATCTACACGGCGCTGCCAGCCTGGGATCCAAACGGCGGCCTGACGCGCGCGGGGGTGAAGGAAACCCTCGATTTCCTCGTGCGGCACACAAGGCTCTCGCCAGCGCTCACGCCAGAAATGGTCGCCGATCTCTCCTACCTGGACGCCGCGCTTCGCGATCTCGGCCCTTCCGACCGACACCCGGCACCGACGGCGCACGCGGACGCCGGCGGACGGCCGGCGACGCCATGACGACACGCACGTGGGATCGACGCGTCACGCCGCCGCGCGATCCAGCCGTCTGGCGTTGGCGGCTGGCCGTGGCCATGGCGCTCGTGCTCGTCTGGGAGATCCTCGGACGGTCGGCGGGCACGCTGCTGCTGCCGTCCGCGTCGGCCACGGCAGTCGCACTCGCGCGGCTGCTCGTATCGGCCGCGCTCTGGCGCGCGCTTGCGTCGAGCCATGCCGCGCTCGTCCTCGGGTTCGCCGCGGCAGCCGTGCTGGGCGCGCCGCTCGGACTCGTCCTCGGCCGCCGGCCCGCCGCAGGGCGAGCCCTTGCCGTGCAGCTCGATGCGCTGATGGTGACGCCGATGTCGGCCATCATTCCGCTCGTCATCCTGGCCGCAGGCTTGTCGCTCTGGACGCGCGCGTTCGTCGTCTTCGCCTTCGCCGCGCCGGTGATCGTCGTCACGGTCGAGGCCGGCGCACGCGACGTCGACACGCGCCTCGTCGAGATGGCCCGCGCGTTCGGCGCCTCGCCGCGGCAGATCGCACGACGAATAATCCTGCCCGCCGCGCGGCCCGCGCTGCTCACGGCGCTCCGACTCGGACTCGGACGCGCCTTCTCGGGCATGGTCGTGTCCGAGCTGGTCCTGATGGCCGCCGGCATCGGCGGTCTCATCCTGCGCTTTCAGGCCGACTTCGATGCCGCGTCCGTCTACGCCGTCGTCGTCATCGTCGTCGCCGAAGCCGTTGCGCTCATGAAGACGGCCGCAAGGCTCGAGCGACGCCTCGCGCCGTGGCAGCCGCCGGGAGCCGTGACGTGATCACGTTTCACGACTGCCACTTCGCTTACCGCGCGCATCCCACCGACGCCGGTGTGCTCGTGCTCGACGGGATCGATCTGCAGGTCCGCGACTACGAGATCGTCTCGGTCCTCGGACCGAGCGGCTGCGGCAAGACGACGCTGCTGCGGATGATTGCAGGACTGGTGCGGCCCGATCGCGGCGAGGTGACGATTGACGGCCGCGCGGTGACGGGTCCCGGCCGCGACTGCGGATTCGTCTTTCAGGACCACGCCCTGCTGCCGTGGGCCGACGTCTTGTCCAACGTGGCGTTCGGCCTCGAACTGCGAGGCGTCGGCCGGGTCGAGCGCGAGGACCGCGCGCGTGCGCTCGTGCAGACGGTCGGACTCGCGGGATTCGAGCGCGCCTATCCGCGACAGTTGTCGGGCGGCATGCAGCAGCGGGTCGGCCTGGCGCGCGCGCTCGCACTCGAGCCGTCGACGCTGCTGATGGACGAGCCGTTCGGATCGCTCGACGCGCAGACCCGCCGATCGCTCCAGGACGATCTCGTCCGACTTCACGCCGCGGCGCCGAAGACCATCGTGTTCGTCACGCACAGCGTCGACGAAGCAGTGCGGCTGGGCGATCGCGTGGTGCTGCTCGGCCGCCGGCCGTCGCGCGTCGAGGCCAGCTTCGACGTGCCGCTTCGGCGGCCACGGCCCGAGGGACTCGACAGCGTGCCGGCGTTCGTCGAGATGAAGCGCGACTTGTGGGCCCGACTGCGATCGCAGGCCGAGGCGGCCTCATGACGCCGCGGGCCGCGGGCGCCGCGTCGATCGTCGTGACGGCCCTGGCGTGGGAAGCAGCCGCGCGGCTCGTCGCGAGCCCGGTCTTCCCACCCTGTTCGGCGGTTCTCGTCGCGCTCGGCGCGCTGGTGCGCGACGGACAGGTCTTCACCAACGTCGCGGCCAGCCTGGCCGCGCTCACCATCGGGTTCGGCGCGGCGGCCGGTATTGGCGCGGCGGTGGGCGCGGCCATGGGTATCTCTTCCCGCACGGACGACGTGCTCGGTCCGTATCTCGACGCGGGACTGGCCTCGCCGATGCTCGTCTACGTGCCGGTCCTCATCACCATCGGCGGTGCGTCGCGGGCGACCGAGGCGGCCACGGTGTTCCTCTACGCCGTCTTCGCGATCGCGGCTTACGCGCGCGCGGGCGTTCGCGGCGCCAGCGCGCCGCTCATCGAGATGGCGCGAGCATTCGGCGCGACGCGCGCGCAGGTCTTGCGCCGCATCATCTGGCCAGGTGCGCGGCCGACCGTCGTGGCCGGACTTCGGGTCGGCCTCGCGCTGGCCGTCAAGGGCCTCGTCACGGGCGAGATGCTCATCGCATCGAACGGCATCGGCGCGCTCATCCGTCTCTACGGCGGCCGGTTCCAGCCGGCGCGCGTCCTCGCGCTGCTCCTCGTCATCGTCGTGATGACGCGTCTGGCCACGGCCGCGCTCGGCACGATCGAGCGGCGCGCGGCATCGCTGGAGGCGGCGTGACGTCGGCGTCCGATCGACACACGCCGTCCGTGCTCGGGGCCCGGCTGGTCGGCGGCACGATTCAGGTGCTCGCCTCGGAGAGCCTCGCGCTGCCGGTCGGCATCGCCATTGCCGCGCTCCTCGCGCGATCGTTCGGCGCGGCCGGGTACGGCGTCTTCGCGCTCGCGTTGTCGATGGTGGCCGCGGCCGAATGGGTGATCGGCGCGCTCCTCACGCGCGCGACGATCAAGATCGTCGGCGAAACCGACGCATGGCGTTCGATCGCCAGCGTGGCGCTGCGTTGGCACCTGCTGGCAGGCATCGCCGCGGCGGCGCCGCTGTGGCTGGCCGCCGGACCGCTCTCGAGCGTGCTTCACGAGCCGCGGCTGCGATCGTGCCTCGCCTGGCTCGCGCTCGAAATTCCGTTCGTCGCGACCTCGACCGGCTGCCGATCGATCCTCGTCGCGCGCGGTCGGTTTCACGATCGCGCCGTGGCAGGCGCCGTCCGCTGGATCGCGCGGCTCGCAGCCGTGGTCATCATCGTGAGCCTCGGGTTCTCGATCGACGGCGCCGCCGCGGGCAACGTGATCGGCGCGGCGATCGGCCTGGTCGTCGCACGGGCGTACGTCGGCCGGCTCCACGAGAACGGCGACGCGCGCCGCTGGTCACTGCGCGCGCCGGATGGTTTCTGGCACGTCGCCGTTCCGACGTTCGTCTTCGCCATGAGCCTGCGTCTGCTCGACAAGCTCGGGCTCGTCGCGCTCAAGGCGCTCGGCGGATCGACGGCCGACATCGGCTGGTACGCGGCGGCCCAGAATTTCGCGATCGCGCCTGGCCTGCTGGCGATTTCGTTCTCGCCGCTGCTCCTGGCGTCGATGAGTCAGGCAATCGGCGCAGGCCACGAGGAAGCCGCGCGCCGGCTCGCGCGCGATGCGCTGCGTGGCGTCGCGGCCGCCGTGCCGTTCGCCGCGATCGCGGCCGGATCAGCCGGCGAGATCGTGCGAATCGTGTACGGCCACGCGTTCGATCCCGCCGCCCGTCTGGCGACTCCGTTCCTCGTCGCGGCGATTGCCATTGCGGCCACGACGGTCTCGAGCGCGGTGCTGACCGCGGCGGGACATGCCCGCGTAGCCGCGCGCTGCGCCTGGCCGGTGCTGCCAGTCGCCATTGCGGGCTATCTCGTGACTGTGCCGCGCTTCGGCGCGATGGGCGCGGCCGTCGTCACAGGCGCCGCCGCGGCCGTCGGCGCCATCGTCGCGCTCGCCGCCACGCGCGCAACCTGGCGCGTCGCGCCTCCCATCGCGACGTGCCTGCGCGGTATCGTCATCGCAGTGCCTGCCTATCTCGCCGCTGCGTCATGGCCGACGCCTGGGGCCTGGTGGTTTCTGAAAGTCTGCATCCTCAGCGCGGGGGTTGCAGCGCTGTATCTGGCGCTCGGCGAATGTTCGGGCGCCGAGTTGTCCTCGTTCGCACGTGCGGTCCGCAGCAGCCGGCACACGATCGAAGGCGATGTCTGAGACGATGACATCGTCGACTCCGCGCGGCGCCGACACGACGAGCGCCGAGTACTGGAACGACGTCGCGCGTGCGTGGCAGCACGGCCGCGATCGCACATGGCGCGCGCACTCCGATGCGGTGAACTCGGCGCTCTGCCGCCGCTGGCTGTCGGCAGGTGGCGTGGAACGGCTGCTCAAGACCGATCTCTTCGACGAGGCTGCCGCTGTCGGCATCGTCCCCGCACTAGCGGACCGCGCGCGCGGCATCTACGCCATCGATACCTCCCGAGAAACAGTCGCCCTCGCGCGAATGCGGTATCCGTCCGTGCGCGGCGCGACGACCGATGTCCGCTCGCTGCCATTCGCCGACGGGTCGTTCGACGCCGTGGTCTCGAATTCGACGCTGGATCACTTCACGCACGCCGGCGACATCACAGCGGCGCTCGAAGAACTCCACCGTGTGCTCGCCCCGGGCGGCCGATTCATCTTGACACTCGACAATGCGGCGAATCCGGCCATCGCGCTGCGCAATGCGCTGCCCTTCACCTGGCTCGCTCGCCTCGGCCTGGTGCCGTACTTCGTCGGGACGACACTTGGTCCGACGATGGCCACGGCCGTCCTGGAGCGCATCGGGTTTCGCGTCATCGAGGTGACGGCGATCCTGCACTGCCCACGCGTACTCGCGGTCCCCGTCGCCCGGTTGGCCGACGCAGCCGGCCCACAATGGCCGCCACGCCTGCTCCGCGCACTGGCGCACTTCGAACACGCCGAACGCTGGCCCACGCGCTTCCGCACGGGCTATTTCGTGGCTGTCCTAAGTGAAAAAGATGACACCGCGAGCCCCCGAGCGTAGCGAGGGCGGCGAAGCGCCGTAGCGCTGGGGGTGGGGCCCCAGCGCACTGCAAAAAAAGTTGACGCCCTATCCTGCCGATCTCACTCGCTGCTCTTCGTAATAAGACCGCTCGGTGTTGACCTGCCACAGGTCGTGCGCTGCGCCGCAGACGTTTTCGGCGGCGAGCATGCCGGTGAGCATCGCGTGGTCCTGGTTGTTGTAGCGGTGCATGCCGTTGCGGCCGACCGTATAGAGACCGCCGATGCCGTTGAGCCAACGACGGATGGTCGTGACGTGGGCCTGGTAGTCGGCGTCGTACACCGGATAGGCGCGGCGCTCGCGGATGACGCAGCCATCTTCGACGTCCTCGGACCGCGCCAGACCGAGCACGCCGATCTCACGACGCGCCTGTTCCAGGAGCTCAGCGTCCGATCGCTGCCAGAGCGCGTCGCCGACCGTGCAGAAATATTCCATGCCGAGACAGGTGCGCGACGGGTCGGGCACCAGATCGGCACTCCAGTTCTTGTAGTTCTGGATGCGCCCGACCGAGACGTCCGGCGTGTGGACGTAGATCCAGTTGTCGGGAAACAGCTCGGCCTGCCGCACGATGAGATTGACGACGATGAAGTCGCGGTACGCGAGGCTCGCCGCAGCGCGCGAGACCGCGGGCGGCACGG
The DNA here is from genome assembly GCA_035550595.1 of Vicinamibacterales bacterium. GTDB lineage: Bacteria > Acidobacteriota > Vicinamibacteria > Vicinamibacterales > SCN-69-37 > CALFMR01. The sequence goes on along the minus strand of DASZOV010000112.1, from coordinate 14,238 downwards.
GCGCGTCGATGACGGCCACGAGCCGCGAGAGCGGAATGCTCGTGATGAGCGCCGGCGCCGGCAGTTCTCGCTCGACGCCGTCACGGCGCACGGTGACGGCCGCCACCCGTCCGTTCGGCACGTGGACGCGCGTGATCTCCGCGCCGAGCTGCACGTCCGACCCGCCGTCGCGAATAATCGACGCGAATCGTTCCCACATCTGTCCCGGCCCGAGCCGCGGATAGAGGAACTCGCCGGCGAGCGACTTCACATCGCGCGCGCCGGTCACCATGCCGCGCACGGCCGTCCAGAGCGAGAGATTCCGGATGCGTTGCGCCGCCCAGTCTGCGCGGATCTCCGTACACGGCACGCCCCACACTTTCTCCGTGTACGTCTTGAAGAACGTCCGGTACAGCCGCGCGCCGAAACGGCTCGTCACCCAGTCTTCGAACGTCTCCTCGCGGCCGGTGCGCGTCACCCGCGCCCGCGCGTAACTACCCGCGATGCGCAGTCCTTCGATCGGACCGATGTTGCGCGCGAGGTTCGACGGGCTGAGCGGATAGTCGAAGAACCGGCCGTCGTAGTGGATGCGCGACAGGCGGCGGACGCGCAAGAGGTCGCGTCCCATGACCTCGTGCCACAGCGCCTCGACTTCGGGCACCTGCGTGAGGAATCGATGCCCGCCGATGTCGAAGCGATAGCCGCGATATTGCTCGGTCCGCGAGAGACCGCCGACCGCGGACTGCCGTTCGATGACCGTCGATCTCCGGCCGAGGCGGAGCAGCGTGTGCGCGGCAGCCAGCCCGGCAGGGCCCGCGCCGGCGACGACGACCGGATCAGACGGATTCGGCGGATGCATTCGAGCGCGCCACTCGGACGCGTGCAGCGCGGCGCTGCACGGCGTAGAGCACGAGACCCGCGCCGAAGGCCAGCCCGGAGTACAGGTAGTGGACCCATTGCCAGGCGATGGCGCGCAGCGCGAACCACACGCCGCGGCGCGCCGCGAAGTACGCGCCGAGCCGCGCATCGAGGACGACGAGCAGCGAGACGCACACCGCGGTGACGACGAGCAGATCGGGGCGCCGGATCGCCGCGGCGAGAGACAGCACGGCGAGAAACGACGCGACGACCGCGAGCCGGTGCGACCAGCCGAGATTGAGGTCGCGCTCCATCCGCTTCGACCGCAGGATCAGCGACGTCCACGGCACGGCGCGATAGAAGATGTCGGATCGCAGGAGCGAGGTCAGCGTCCAGCGTTTGAGGTGCGTGATCTCGATCGTCCGGTCGAGCCGCAGGTGATAGCCGGCGTCGCGCAGCCGATAGCCCAGCTCGATGTCCTCGATGCTCGCACGGCTGTAATCAGGATCGAATCCACCCAGCTCCGCGAAGACCGTCCGGCGAATGGCGCCACACGCGCCCCAGAAGGTGAACGCGTCGCGCCGTGCGCGCTGATGGACGTAGCGCTGATAGAGATTCTTGTACTGCGTGAAGAAGCCGCGGTCGGGCGCGGACTCGTCGTAGCAGCCGATGACTGCCGCCGTCTCGGGTTCGGCGTCGAAGAGCTCGGCGACACGGCCGGCGACGTTGGGCGGCACGACGACGTCGGCATCGACGAACAGCAGGATGTCGCCGTGCGCATCCTCGGCGCCGAGATTGCGTGCCGCGGCCGGCCCGGCGCGCTGCACCGTGCGACGCACGTGAAAGCCGCGGTCGACCGCACGCTCGTACGAGCCGTCGGTCGAACAGTCGTCGACGATGATGACGTCGAGCGGCGCGGGATCGAGTGCCGCCAGAGCGGAGAGACAGGCGTCGAATGACGCCCCGCCATTGTAGACGGGGACTATGACCGAGACCCGGGAGGAGGTCATGCGAACGAACGCCTATCTTACTGCACTTCCAGACGCACCCAGTCGACCATGACCCCCAGCCGCCGGGTGTCGGTGCCGCCGGTCTCGGCCGGCACGAACGGCGGAGTCCGCAGCGTCAGCTTCGTCGGCCCGGCCTGGATTCGCCGGACGGCGGCCGGGTCCAGGGCCAGCGCCACGTCGCGGAAATCCGGCGACAGATTGGCCGCGAGGCCGACGACACGTCCGTCGATGGACACGGTCGTCGCCGCCGGTGGCCGGCCCGCCGGCCGCGGTGCCGCGACACGGAGCACCAGGCGCACGCGCGTCGCGCCGGCGATGCGCGGCAGGTCGATGTCCGCCGTCTCGCCCGTCCACCGCGCGCCCACGCCGCGCACGTCTTCGGCATCGTAGAAACCGCCGAGTCGCCAGCCGAAGTCCCGCGGGCCGATGTCGATCGTGAGCGGCAGCGGATGCGCTCGGCGTGGCGCGATCTCATAAAGCTCGGCCGCCACGTCCGTCGTCCGTCGCCCGGTCGGAATCGCGGTGCGCGAGGGTTCGATCCCGCCCCAGTGGACCGACGCGGCCCCAATCGGCGTGATGTCGAAGCCGCTGAAGTCGTATCGCGTGACGCTGCCGTCGACGGCGTGCGGCGCGATCGCGAGCACGATCGATCGGCCCGCGGCATCGATCGTCCGTGCAAGCTGCGCGAATGCAGCTTCAGTCGAGGGCTTGTGGCGGATGGCCAGCCCGTCGCGATTGAACACGCCGTAGAGGCTGAGGCCAAGCTGCCCCGGCGTGCTCGGATCGGTCACGACGACCGCACGTGCCGGCAACGACGCGTCGATGGCGGCGACCTGCTCATAGACGCCCGTCATGTCGGAGATCGCGATGACCGGCTGGCTGCGACTCGCCGTGACCGCGACGATGGCAACGGCGGCGGCACTTGCGAGCCATCGCCACGGCCGCGATCGACGACCAACGACGTCAATCGCATGAGCGAGGAACCAGACGCCGAGGGGCAGCACGATCGGCACGACGCGGCGCCAGGCGAGCGGCATGAAGCGGCTGTCGAGCGGCGCGTCGATATAGACAATGGCCGACGCGACGAAGAGCGCGACGGCGAGCTGCGCCTCGGGCTCGTGCGCGTCGAGCGCCAGCCACACGGCGCCGCACGCCATCAGGACGAGCCCCGCGGGCGTGACGAGCAGCGCGAACGATCCGGACCAGAAGTGCGGCCACGATCGGACGATCGCGGCGAGCAGCACGATCGACAGGCACACGCGCATCCACGGTCGTACCGTCATCGTCGGCTTCGGCCGCCACACCGCATAGACGACGAGCGCGATGCCCACGACAACGGCGGGGATGAGCCAGGTCGTCGTGCGGAACCACCAGTCGGTCGCGAACAGACGCCACAGGATGCGGCGCGTGTACGCCGAACTCACGAACCACGCGTGCCAGCCCGCCTGCATCGTCAGCGCCACGAACGCGAGCGCGAACCACGTCGTCGCGCGCGTCCATCGACGGCGGAGAGCGACGAGCACGAGACACGCAGCCACGAGCGGTGTCACGAGCACCAGTACTTCCAACCGCGTCGCCGCAGCCAATCCGAACGCCGTGCCGGCGAGCGCGCCCGACAGTCCGGATCGCTCCTGCGCGGCACGCACCGCGAAATACAAGCCGGAGATGACCAGACACTCGGTCAACATCTCCGACACGGCGACGCGCGAGAACCAGATGTGCGCGTAGCTCACCGTCAGGAGCGCAGCAGCAGTCGTAGCCGCAAACGGCGACGACAAACGCACTGCGACGAGCCACAACGCGAGGACGGCCAGGATGCCAGCGATGGGCGTGGCGAACAGTCCAGCGTGCGTCGATCGCGCGAGCGCTGACAGACCCGCCATGGCCGCAGGCAGGAGATGAAAAAAGTTCGGCCCGAGATGGACGTCGTCCTCGGCGAGCTGGAAGCCGCCGGGGAACAGGTTGTAGACGTGCGGCCACTGCGGATCGCGATCGAAGAACGCGGCGCGTTGCGCGTCGGTGAGGTTGGCGACGATCGGGTCGGCAACCGTGATGCCGCCGCGATGCTCGATGACCGCCGCGATATTGACGTAGATCGACGCGTCGCCGCCGTCGATGAGCGGCTCTTCGGGATGCGCGGACAGCGCGCCGGCTACGACGAGGCAGACGATCAGCGCGGCGATGGACCATCGGCCGGCCGGACGAACGCCGTTGGATTCCGAGCGAGATGACCGATCACGCCAGATCCAGATGAGGCCTACGAGCGTGATGGGCGCGGCCAGCGCGATGAGTCGTCCGCGAGAGAAGACGTCGAACTCGGCGAGCGTGAGGGCGGCCCACGCGGTGGCCGCGACGGCCAGGAACACGGCGGCAAACGCGCGCTCGACAGGGGCGGGAGGCGTCCACCGCGGCGACGACACGGCGCGATTCTACCGGGAAACCGAATCGGCGCGCCGACGGCCACAGCCGGCGGGACGACACCGTTGATGCACTCGTGCGCCGATTCGCGCGCGGCCTCGATGCGGCCTTGATTAGAATTCGAGCATGACGCCACCCGCGACCGCGCCGGCCACGTCGCAGCCGGTACACGCGGCCGCGCCGCTCCTGGCGGTCGAAGACCTCACGACGGTGTTTCGCCTCGCCGACGGCCGCGAGGCGCCGGCGGTCGACGGCGTGTCGTTCACGATTGCCAGCGGCGAGACACTCGGCCTCGTCGGCGAATCCGGCAGCGGCAAGTCGGTGACGGCGTTGTCGATCGTCCGCCTCGTGCGGCCCCCTGGTCGTATCGCCAGCGGACGCGTCGTCATCGACGGGCGAAATGTGTTCGATCTCGACGAGCGCAAGATGCGCGACATCCGCGGCCGGCGCATCGGCTTCGTCTTCCAGGAGCCGATGGTCGCGCTCGATCCCGTCTACACGATTGGCGCGCAGATCGAAGAGACGCTGGCCGTCCACTCGCTCGCGCGCGGTGCCGCGGCACGACGACGCGTCGTCGAGCTGCTCGACGCGGTCCGCATCCCTCGGCCCGACGAACGCGCGGACGCGTATCCGCACCAGCTCAGCGGCGGCCTTCGCCAGCGGGCGATGATCGCGCTGGCGCTCTCGGCCGAGCCGGCGCTCGTCATCGCGGACGAGCCGACGACGGCGCTCGACGTCACGGTGCAGGCGGAGATCCTCGATCTGTTGCGTGACATGCGGCGCGCGTTCAACCTCTCGCTCCTTCTCATCACGCACGATCTCGGCGTCGTCGCTGGAATGGCCGATCGTGTCGCGGTCATGTACGCAGGGCGGATCGTCGAACAGGCGCCCACGGCCGAAGTGCTACACACGCCAGCGCATCCGTATACACGCGGCCTACTCGCATCGATGCCCGGCGCGCGGCCGGGCACACGGCTCGAGGCCATTGCTGGCACGGTGCCGCCGATTGGCTCGCTGCCAATCGGCTGTGCGTTCGCGCCGCGATGCCCGCAGCGTTTCGAAGCGTGCGACGAGCGGCCGCCGATCACGTCGGCGTCACCGGGTCATGACGTGCGCTGTTTTCTCTATTCGGGTACCAGTGCATGACCGCGCTCCTCGAGGTCAGCCATCTCGTCAAGGACTTCGCGGCGCACGGCTCGCTGTTTCGAAAAGGCCCGGTGACACGCGCGGTCGACGACGTCACGTTCAGCATCGAAACGGGTGAGACGTTCGGCCTCGTCGGCGAATCGGGCTCCGGCAAGACGACGACGGGGCGATGTCTGCTGCGGCTCATCGAGCCGACGTCGGGCGAGGTGCGGTTTCGGAACGAGAACGTCCTGTCGATGTCGCCACGGGAACTGCGCCGCACGCGGCGTCACCTGCAGATGGTTTTCCAGGATCCGTACTCGTCGCTCGATCCGCGGATGCGCGCCGGCGCGAGTGTCGCCGAGCCGCTCGTCATCCATCGGATCGGCAACCGGCAGGCACGTGATGCGCGTGTCGCCACGCTGTTCGATCTGGTCGGGCTGCCCGCGGACGCGGCGGCGCGCTATCCGCACGAATTCAGCGGCGGCCAGCGGCAGCGCATCGGCCTCGCGCGCGCGCTCGCACTCGAGCCGTCGCTCCTCGTGCTCGACGAGCCCGTGTCCGCGCTCGACGTCTCGGTCCAGGCGCAGGTCGTCAATCTCTTGCTCGATCTACAGCAGCGGCTGGGCTTGACCTATCTCTTCATCGCGCACGATCTGCGACTCGTGCGTCAGATCTGCAGCCGCGTCGCCGTGATGTATCGAGGACGGATCGTCGAGCTCGGTCTCGCCGAACGTCTGTTCGACGCCCCAGCCCACGGTTACACGCGCGCGCTGCTCACCGCGATCCCGCGTCTCGACGTGACTGGCCGCCTCGATCGCGTCGAGTACGACGACGCGTCGTTCGAGCGGCTGCCGCTACGCGAAGTCGCGGCGGGACATTGGGCGGCGGTGTGAGACGAAGTTAGAAGTTTGAAGCCAGAAGTTTGAAGTCAGAAGCTAGAAGTAAAAAACGATGACGCCGCGAGCCGCTGAGCGCAGCGAAGCGGTCGTTGTCCCCTTTCAGCGCCGTGCCCGCAATTCCGAGAGAATCGATCCTGCGCAGCGTCCGGACGTAGATCGAGACATCGCGAGACTCGGCGACGAATTCGAAGGCGGGCGGTCCCTCCAGCAGCTTCTGAGACGGCTGTTCGGCGATCAGCAGTTCAGCGACTTCCCGGCCAGTCGGCGCCAGCGCCGGACCGTAGACGAACCCGACGTCTCCGGTGACCGACACCGGAACGCCGGCTTTGTACAGCTCCAGGATCACTCCCGCGGCGATCGCCCATGCGGGCTGCGTCACGTCGATGCGCAAGGGCTGCCCGGCCAGGCCGCGCCTCGCGATTTGGACCTGCACGTCGTCTGCGAGCGTCCGCACATCGGCGACTTCGTCCGAAAACCTCGATTGCTGGTGCCCCTCGAGAAAATGCACCGTGCCGAAGACCGCGAGGCCCGTGACGAAGGCCGCTGCGAGCCAGTGGCTCCAGACCGCGGGCACGGCCACGCGAATGTGCCAGCGCTCGGACATCCACGTCCACAGCCCTACGCTGATCGCCACGAGGTTCATCGTCCCAACCGCCGAGACCCAGAAGGCAATGTGGTCGTAGAGATCGCCCTGAACGTGCAACAAGGAGAGGAGCGCCGTCAGCGACGCCGTAAGTGACGCGAGACAAAGGGCCGCCGGAAAGTCTCTGCGCTTCTCGAGCGCCCATGCCAGTATTGCGGTCAGCAGGCAGAGCTCTATCGCAGCCGCCGCGCACACCGGCCATGAGAGATCGGCGCCGGTCACAATCCTGCCACCGGCTGCCACTGAGAAACCTGATCGAAGCGGACCGATCAAGTACATGGTGAACGCGGCAATCCCGCTCGCCAGGTTTCTGGTGTTCGATCCGCCCATGAATTCCAGAATCCGGCTCAGGTTGCCTTGGCCGGAAGCGGTGAATTCCTGTACCAGCGGCAAGATCCAGAACAGAAGCCCGACCACGCCGGACCACGCGAGCGCGCGCCAGATGGCGCGGCGGTCTTGGATCGGAGCTCGAATCCCGAACCAGTTGGGACGTCCGGCCCACAGGCTCGCGACAACGGGGTGGCGCCTGTCCACGACGTGGCGCAAGCAAACGAGGATCACGAGCACCTGCGCGAGATGCCGCCAAGAATTGACCGTGATGGACAACGGACCGATGTGCGCGTCGAACCCGCCGATAACGAAGATCCAGAGCAAGAGAAGACCGTACGCCAGCGCCACCGCATCGATCACTCGCGCCACACGCCTGACCGGGCCGTGTGTCATCGGCGCCGGGCCCTTCGGTGCGAGTCTCATCGCCACGCCAACGACGCAGGCGATGCCAGCCAGACCGAAGGACACGGGCACGAGCCCGATATGCGCCTGCGCCACGAGGCTCGCGAGCCCTACGACCGCTGGCAGCAGTGCGACCCACCCCGCCATGACGGCCGCGGACAGGCCGATCAGGAGCATCAAGGGGAGTATCGGTGCATGCGGATTCCAACTGCTGGCGAGTAAGTCGCCGAAATCCCATCCAACCGGTTCGCCACGGCGGAAGTAGTACCAGCCGATCCAGAACACCGCCGCCGAAAGTGCCACCGGCCCGCCCGATCGTCGCAGGAGCCACAGCAGCGCGACGACGGACGCCAGATTCAGGACGAGCGTCGTCGCGAAGAGGCTCCCCTCGCGGTAGCCACTGGCGACGTAACCTGGAGCGAAGGCATAGAACCAGGCCGGGCCGGGATGATTCCACCCGAAGCGCGAATAAGCGCCGACTTGCAGGCGGCCATGAACGGCCTCGAGCGTGTAGATCTCGAGGAGTGCTTCGTCACCCACCGAGTAAGTGCGCGGGCGAGAGCCAATCAGGTAAGAACTCAGCAGGACAGCGATGGCAACGAGGAGCGCTGCTCCCCCGATCTTCAGCGCCGCTCTGCGGACAAACCAGCCGCCACGTCCGACTGCGGCATCATCGTCTCTCAGAACGGCCATCGCTGCGCGCTCCCCTGGCCGATAGGATGGCTGTTCGGCCTACACCGCTTCGCGCTCAGCAAGAATCGCGTCGATCTCCGCCAGCGCATCCGTCGGAAGTGTGAGGTCACCGGCGAGGGCCGTCTGACGAATCTGCTCGGGGCTTCGTGCGCCCGCGATGGCGGACGTCATCTCAGGCAAACGCAGCACCCACGCGAGTGCGACTTCCGCCACGCCGACGCCGAGGCGCGCGGCAATCGGGCGCAGGCGTTCGACGACGCGCAGGTTCGCGGAGAGTTGCGGCTCATGGAACAGCGGATTGCCATGGCGCCAGTCATCAGCCGGAAGCGCCGCCGCGCGCTCGGCCGTGAACGCGCCCGTGAGCAGCCCGGCCTGCATCGGGCTGTAGGCCAGGATGCCGACATGGTGCTTCGCGCACCAGGGCACGAGCTCCGCTTCGATGTCGCGTCGCAGCATGCTGTAGGGCGGCTGCAGCGACGTGATCGGATACAGCGCCTGTGCACGGTCGAGCTGCGACGTCGAAAAATTGCACACGCCGCCGTAGCGTACCTTGCCCTGGGCAATGAGCTCGTTCACCGCGGCCCAGCCTTCTTCGACTTCTTCATCCGGCTCGGGCCAGTGCATCTGATACAGGTCGATGACGTCGATGCCGAGTCGCCGCAGGCTCGCGTCGGCCTCGGCCAGGACGCTCTCGCGCCGCAGCCGCTTGCCGATGTCGCGGCTGCCCTCTTCCCAGACGCGGCCGCACTTGGTCGCGACGAACACCTCGTTCCGGCGTCCGGCAATCGCGCGGCCGACGATCTCTTCCGAATGGCCGTGGCCGTAGATGGCGGCCGTGTCGATCCAGTTGATGCCGGCGTCGATTCCCGCCTGAATCGCGCGGATCGACGCCGCGTCGTCCTGCGCGCCCCATCCGAACTTCCAGCCGCCCCCGCCCATCGCCCAGGTGCCGAGGCCAATCGTCGTGAAGTGGAGATCGCTCGTACCGAGCTGCCGCGTTTGCATGACGACCGATCCTATCGCGGCCGGCGGGATTTCCTTCACCACGCCGCGTAGTAGCCGTCGCGGCGCGCGACGTCGACGGTCACGCCGAACAGGTGCGTGAGTGCCTCGGGCGTGAGCACGTCGGCCTTGCTGCCGTCACCGACGATTCGGCCGTGCTGAAGGAAGACGACGCGGTCGATCTCCGGGATGATGTCCTGCAACTGGTGCGTGACGAGGATCATCGTCGTGCCGGCGTGAACGACCTTACGGAGGATTTCGCGCAACTCGTGGCTCGCGCGCAGGTCGAGGCTGTTGGTCGGCTCGTCGAGGACGATGGCCTTCGGCTCGTGTACGAGCGCGCGGCCGATGACGAGACGGCGTGCTTCGCCCGACGACAACTCGTCCAGCCGACGGTCGGCGAGCGAGGCGACCTCGAGCAGATCGAGGATCTCGTCCGCCCGCTGCTGCATCGCCGGCGTGACGTGATGGTGCGCCCACACGCCGATGCTCGAGAAGAAGCCGGACAGGATCGTGTCGCGCCCGGTCACCTCGCGCGTACACGCGGCGACGAGGTCGTTCGTGACGATGCCGAGGAGCGCGCGCAGCTCGAAGAGATCCCAGGTGTCGCGGCCGAGAATGCGGAATCCGCTCGGCTGGCCTGTAATTGACGGGTAGCACTCGCGCGTCAGCGTCTTGATGAACGTCGACTTGCCGCTGCCGTTCGGACCGAGAATGGCGACGTGCTCGCCGGCCGGGATCGAAAGGCTGATGTCGTCGAGCGCGATCTGATCGCCGCGACGGACCGTGACGTGGTCGTACTGAAGAAGCGGTGGCGTCATGCAGGCGGAAGAAACGGCCGTTTCACGCGGCGCGCGACACGTCCTTTTCGACCTGCCCGTCCCGGATGTGAATGGTGCGGTGCGCGTAGGCCGCGACGTCCGGCTCGTGGGTCACGAGCACGATCGTGTTGCCGCCTTCGTGCAACTTCGCGAAGAGCGCCATGATCTCGACGCCCGTCTTCGAGTCGAGGTTGCCCGTGGGCTCGTCGGCCAGGAGGATCGACGGGTTGTTCACGAGCGCGCGGGCAATGGCCACGCGCTGGCGCTGGCCGCCTGACATCTGGTTCGGCTGGTGCATCTTGCGGTTGCCGAGCTCGACCTTCTCGAGCGCCTCGTTCGCGCGCGTCGTCCGTTCCTTCGACGACACGCCGGCGTAGATGAGCGGCAGTTCCACGTTGTGCAGCGCCGTCGCGCGCGGCAGCAGGTTGAACGTCTGGAACACGAAGCCGATCTCGACGTTCCGGATGTGCGCGAGCTCGTCGTCGTTCATCGCGCTGACCTGCTTGTTGTTCAGGAGGTAGCTGCCCTTGCTCGGCGTGTCGAGGCAGCCGATGAGGTTCATGAGGGTCGACTTGCCGGATCCGGACGGCCCCATGATGGCCACGTACTCGCCGCGCTCGATCTGAATCGAGACCCCGCGCAGCGCGTGCACTTCTTCGGCGCCCATCACGTAGGTCTTCCACAAGTCGACGGTCTCGATGAGCGGCATCCTGGAGGTCCTCGTCGTGGTGAACGGCCCCGGCCTCGCCCGGACCCGCCAGCTATCAGAATACGTGAATGGCGGGCGGGGAGTTCGGGGAGTCATCTTTGACTTGCAGTTGCGCTGGGGCCCCACCCCCAACGCTACGGCGCTTCGCCGCCCTCGCTACGCTCGGGGGCTCGCGGTGTCATCTTATTCAGTTCTGTCCGTTTCCCTGTCTCAGCTCTCAATCGCTTCGTACTCGTCCTTCAGCTGCGCCACGACCTTCGGATCGGCCAGGGTCGTCGTGTCGCCGAGGGCCTTGCCGTCGGCGATGTCGCGTAGAAGGCGGCGCATGATCTTGCCCGACCGCGTCTTCGGCAGGTCGGCGGCGAACAGCACCTGATCGGGCCGCGCGATGGCGCCAATCTTCTGCGCCACGTGCTCGCGCAGTTCCTGCGCCAACTCCGGTCCGGGCGCGGTGCCCTCTTTCAACGTGACGAACGCCGCCACCGCCTGGCCCTTGATCTCGTGCTTCTTGCCGACGACGGCGGCTTCGGCCACGCGCGGGTGATCGACGAGCGCGCTCTCCACTTCCATCGTGCCGATACGATGTCCCGCCACGTTCAGCACGTCGTCGACGCGACCGAGCAGCCAGTAGTCGCCATCGGCATCGACGCGCGCGCCGTCACCGGTGAAATACACGCCGTCCTTCCAGCGGCTGAAGTACTGCGTGACGAATCGCTCGGGATCGCCGTAGATGCCGCGCAGCATGCCTGGCCACGGCTTGGTCAGCGCAAGGAATCCGCCGCCCTGTTCCACCGGCTGGCCCGCCGCGTTGCGGATCTCGGGCGTGATGCCGGGGAACGGCCGCGTCGCGGATCCCGGTTTGAGCGTCGTGATGCCGGGCAGCGGCGTGATGAGGATGTGTCCCGTCTCGGTCTGCCACCACGTGTCGACAATGGGACACCGGCCGCGGCCGATGTGCTCGTGGTACCACATCCACGCCTCGGGATTGATCGGCTCGCCGACCGATCCGAGCAGCCGCAGCGTGCCGAGATCGCGACGCGCGGGCCACTGCGATCCCCAGCGCATGAACGCACGGATCGCCGTTGGCGCCGTGTAGAGCACCGTCACGCCGTGCCGCTCGACGAGCTCCCAGAATCGATCCTTCTCCGGCCAGTCAGGCGCGCCTTCGTACATCAGCACCGTGGCGCCGTTGGCGAGCGGCCCATAGACGACGTAGCTGTGGCCGGTGACCCAACCGAGATCGGCCGTGCACCAATACACGTCGTCATCGCGGAGATCGAAGACCCAGCGCGTCGTCGCGTAGACGCCGACGAGATAGCCGGCCGTCGTGTGGACGATGCCCTTCGGCTTTCCGGTCGTGCCCGACGTGTAGAGGACGTACAGCATGTCCTCGGCGTCCATTGGTTCCGGATCGCACGTCGACGGCGCGTCCGCCATGAGCTCGTGGTACCAGCGATCGCGTCCCTCCTTCATCGTCACCGGCAGCGGATCCGCTTCGCGCCGCCGCACGACGACGACGTGGCGGATGGAGGGGGCGCCTTCGAGCGCGGCGTCCGATGTCTGCTTGAGCGGCACGATGCCGCCGCGGCGGAAGCCGCCATCCGCCGTGATGAGGACAGACGCTTCGGCGTCGTTGATGCGGTCGCGCAGCGCGTCCGCGCTGAAGCCGCCGAACACGACGTTGTGCACGGCGCCGATGCGCGCGCACGCCAACATCGCAATCGCGAGCTCGGGCACCATCGGCATGTACATCGCGACGCGATCGCCCTTCTTCACGCCGAGCGACTTCAGCACGTTGGCGAACTGGCACACCTCACGATGGAGATCGAAGTAGGTCAGTGTGCGCCGATCGCCGGGCTCGCCTTCCCAGACGATCGCGGCCTTGTTGCGATGCGCGGTCCGCAGGTGGCGATCGAGACAGTTGACGCTCACGTTCAGCCTGCCGCCGGTGAACCACTTCGCGTGCGGCGGATTCCACTCGAGGACCTTCGTCCACGGCTCGATCCACTCGAGCGACGCCGCGAAGCTCGCCCAGAACGCTTCGGGATCCGCGGCCGCGCGAGCGTAGATCTCCGGGTCGGTCACGAGCGCGCGATCGCGCCACTCGGGCGAGGGCGGGAAGACGCGGGTTTCGTTGAGCAGCGCGTTGATCTCGGGAGCGGACGGACGGTCGGTCATGGCAACACCTGAGAGGAGCGGCGGACCGTGCGGGCCCGCCGAAACGTCCGGACGCGGCGCTCAGGCGTCCGGCGAGGGCGGTCGCTGCGGCGTGCGCTTCGCGACGAACACGCGTCCGAGGAGACCGCCGATGAGGCCGAACACAGCATACATGGGCAGCGTGACCGCAGCCTGCAGCAGCACGATGTTCCGCCCGGTGAACAGCACGTCGAAACGATCGCGGACCTCGGGCGGAAGCTGCGGGTTCTGTTCGAGCAGGTCGCGCAGCCGATCCTGCATCAGGTCGCCGGCGGCGCTGAAGATTGCGACGGCCGCGATGATGGCGAGAATGGCACCGACGAGCCCTGCGAGCAGGCCGCCGAGCGCCGCGTCAGCCGCATCGAGTGGCTCGGGCTGGCGCTGCTGCTGAAGATACGCGGCGATGCCGCCTCCGACGACGACCCAGAGGCAGCAGCAGAGATTGCCGGCGCTGACGAACGGCAGCGACGAGAGAATGCCGATGAACAGGCCACCGACGATGGCCGGCTGGTAGCGCCCCATACGCGATTCGACGCCTCAGGCGCGCCAGGCGGCCGTAGGGACGCCGGCGCTACCGGAATTCATGACGCGAAGCAGCACCGCTCCGCGCCCGAGCCGCGACTGGCCGCGCGGACTTCAGTCGTAGTACTCGCGGCCGAGGTGCGTGATGAGCTCCTCACCGCGCATGTAGCGCAGCGTGTTCTTGAGCTTCATCAACTGGATGAAGAGGTCGTGCTCCGGGTAGAGCCCACGCGCGTGCATCGGGCTCTTGAAATAGAACGACAGCCACTCCTGGATGCCCGACATCCCCGCGCGCTTCGCCAGGTCCATGAACAGCGCCACGTCGAGGACAACGGGCGCAGCCAGGATGCTGTCGCGACAGAGGAAGTTGATCTTGAGCTGCATCGGGTAGCCGAGCCAGCCGACCAGATCGATGTTGTCCCAGCCTTCCTTGTTGTCGCCGCGCGGCGGGTAGTAGTTGATCCGCACCACGTGGCAGAGGTGGCCGTAGAGATCCGGATAGAGCTGCGGCTGGAGGATGTAGTCGAGAACGGACTTCTTGCTCTCTTCCTTGGTCTTGAACGAGTCGGGATCGTCCAGCACCTCGCCGTCGCGATTGCCCAGGATGTTGGTCGAGTACCAGCCGGAC
>DASZOV010000111.1:0-15314 GCA_035550595.1 Vicinamibacterales bacterium | reverse complement strand
GTGATGTCCGCGCTCAGCGGCCTGCTGCTCTTCGTCCCGCTGTTCTTCGCGTTCGGCCTCGTCCTCGTGATTGGCTGCGCCAACGTCGCGAACCTGCTGCTGGCGCGCGGCGTCGCGCGGCAGCACGAGATCGGCATCCGGTTGTCGCTGGGCGCCTCGCGCCGGCGCGTCATCCGGCAGTTGCTGACCGAGAGCCTGCTACTTGCGCTCGCGGCAGCCGTGGGCGGCTTCATCGCCTCACGCGTGATTCTCGCCGGCGCCGTGCAGATCCTCGCGACGACGCTGCCGCCGGACGTCGCGGACCAGTTCGCACTCGCGGCCCCTGCCGTGAACTGGCGCGTCGTCGTCTTCGTGGTGTCGGGCGCGATCGTCTCGACCGTGCTGTTCGGACTCGGCCCTGCGCTTCGCGCCACGCGGCCGGATCTCACACGCACCACGCGCGGCGACACGACGACGGACCTTCGGCCAGCACGCGCGCGAAACGCGCTCATCGTCGTCCAGGTCGCCGCGTCGGCGCTGCTGCTCGTCACGTCCATCGTGTTCCTGCGCAGCGCGCTCGCGGCGGAAGACGTCAACCCCGGCATCCGGACGAGCGACACGCTCATGGTCTCGATCGCCGACGAGTCGCGACGGGCCGATGTCGTCCGCGCGGCATTGGCCGATCCAACGGTCGCCGGGATGGCGGCGTCGTGGCCGGACGCGTTGCATTCGATGGCACCCGTTGGTCTTGGCCTGCCCGCGTCCACGACTGGGCAGCCGGCGAGCGATGCCGATGGCGGCACCGGCCGCGCGGGCGATGCGCGCGCCGTCGAACTCGTCACCTACAAGTTCGCCTCGTCCGAGTACTTCGCGCTGCTCGACATCGACGTGCTGAAAGGACGCACGTTCACGCCGCAGGAGCACACGCTCGACGCGCGCGTCGCCGTGGTGTCCGACAGCACGGCACGCCGGTTGTGGCCGCGAGGCGACGCGGTGGGACAGGTCACCCACATCGAAATAACCATCTCAGGGGGCGGACCGGAAGCGCATCCCCGTTCCGTCGATGGGGATTTCACGATCGTCGGCATCGTGCGGGACGTCGGCGCCAGTCTCGCGCCGGTCATGACCATGCAGCATGGCCTCGACCTGTTCGAGATGCCGGGACCGGCCGTGTACCTGCCGGTCGGGCTCGACACCGCCGGCACGTCGTTGACGATGCGCGTGCGCGGCGACCCGGACCAAGCTCGCGAACACCTCACGCGCGCGCTCACCGAGATCGATCCGACGATGGGTCGCATCGAGACGACGAAGGCGAGCGCCAGCACGAAAGCCTACGTGCTGTGGATCGCGTTCTGGACGACGATGCTGCTCGGCGCGCTCGCGCTCGGCCTCGCGGCGTCAGGCCTCGTCGGCGTGCTGTCCTACGTCGTCGCGCAGCGCACGCGCGAGATCGGCGTCCGCAAGGCGCTCGGCGCGACAACGGGGGACGTCGTCTGGCTCGTGCTGCGGCAGTCGTCGCGGCCTGTCGTGATGGGACTCGTCATCGGCGGCGGACTCGCCGTCGCCCTCGCGCGCCTGTTGATGACGACGCCGCTCGCCGCGATCAGCGCTCCGCTCGGCGCCGTCCCCATCCAGCTCAACGACATCGTCCACGTCTTGGATCCCGTTGCCTACGCCGCGAGCCTGCTGTGCATCATCGCCGCGTGTCTGCCCGCCGCGCTCGTCCCCGCCCTCCGCGCCGCCCGCGTCGATCCGCTGCAGTCGCTGAAGGAGGAGTAGTCCGCCGCGCATCGAGAGGCCGCCGCAGAAAGGCCGTCAGCCGCCCAAACGTCCGGGCGGCCACGGGGGGCCGCCCCTACAGAAGCCCGGCCGCGGTCAACGCGCCGCCGGCAACCGCACGCGCACGTGTACGGTGACATGGCCCGAGCACGTGGACTTGTCGTCGTTCGGCTGATAGCTGCTCGCCATGCGGAACGGCACGTCGCTGACCCAGTGCAGCGATGTTTCGCAGTCGGTCGAGCTCGTCGTGCGGGTCGCGTCGATGACGCCCGTGGCGGGATCGTAGGTACCCGTCAGGACGTTCACCGCGTCGGTCGGGACCGGCATCGTCTCGAGCGCCCCGGCTGCCGACGACGCATCGTGCGCGCTCGCGCCGCATCCGCTGTGCCCCCACTCGCGGTGGTGCTCATCCGCGTTCTCGGTGGCCGTCGTCGATCCGTGCCCGTCCGTGCACGTCGTCGTCTCGCGATAGTGGAAATTCCCGTGCGGCTCGACGCCGTTGGGCGAGAAGGTGATCTCGTAATGCCCGCGGCCGTCTGCGCCGCGGCTCACGCGGATCGACGCCTCGTCCGGTTCGGCGTTGTCCGGGTCCGGCTCGACGGGATCCCCCGCATGCCGCGGATTGTGCGTCGTGCCGTTCGCCTGGAACTGAGTCTCCACCGTGCCATGGTCCTGATACGCGCCGTCGGCCCGGGAGACCGTCGCCGACGATCCGCCGTCGACTTCGTACACATTGGTCGACTCGATGCGGTACTCGACCGTGGAGGGGTCGTCCTCGTCGCGATGATCGAACGTGACCGTCCATGCGCTCGAGACGTCGAAATGCCCTTGGTACCCGCCCTCGAAATCGCCGGTGACGTAGTGGCCGTTGACGGCCGCCTCGTAGTCCAGGCCCGCTGGCGGCAGCGGACACGCGTCGCGGGCCTCGGCGTGGATCGTGCCCTTGACCTCGTCGCCGGCTGACGTGGCGCGATTGGTGACGACGAGGATCGCGTCCGTCACGTTCTCACCGGCGCGGTCGCGGCAGAACGTGCGGTGATCCTCACCGCTCCAGTCCTCGACGATCGTCCCTTCGTCGTCGGCCTGACCGTGGTGGCCGATCTGCAGGATCGCCTCGACGCTCACGTCGTCGTGCCCCGAGAGCGCGGAGAGATCGACGTAGAGCTGCTTCACATCGGTGCCGCCGGCCGGCTGCACGTCGATCGCGTCGTAGGCGACCTGCGTGTGGCCGAGATCCACGTCGACGTCAGCCGTGCGCGTGGGCGTGACGACGTGCGGTGCGGCGTGCTGGGCGAGCGGCGCGATGTGCTCGCCCGCGTCGCGGTAGCGATCCTCCGGATCGGCATTCCAGTTCCACAGTGCGAAGCGCTTGAACTCAATGTCCCAGTCAACTGTCGAGCGAAGCGCGTCGAGCACGCGCCCACCGGCGGCCGCGTCGAACAGCGTGCCGACGATCGTGTTGGGATAGCCCGCAGCATTGGTGAGGTAGTAGAAGAACAGGTAACTGCTGTATTCCGCCGACGAGGCGGCGGCGTACTGGTCGAGCGGGCCGGCGACCGAGTGGCCTGCACCCATGCTGGCCGTCGACCAGGCGTTGTCCGGCGCGGCCAGCGACGTCCATTCGGCCTGGCTGTTGAAGTCCGGAAAGACCTGGTCCTCGAACCACGTGGCCGTGGCTTCCTTCAGCCAGGCGGCGTCGGAGGCCTCAGGGAAGCTCGCCTGATACGCGTGAAAGATCTCGTGCGCCGCCGCGACGAGCAGCGGCGTGTAATGGCTCGTCACGTCGATGATCGTCACCGCCGACCGGCCGCCGTGACAGCCGGGCTGCGCATCGCCCTCCGGAATTGTCAGGCCGCCGTGCTTCTCCATCGAGCCGAGGTACGGCCTCACGCGATACGGGACCGGCTGCGTCGGATCGATCAGATAGACATCGAGCGCGCCGTCCGGCCCGTGGTCCACCATTGCGTTGTCCGGGCAGAGATGATGGCCGAGCAGGATCTCGGACGCGAGCTCGTAGACGCCCTTCTGGCTGAGGACGGTGAGCAACTGCTGCGCCGTTCGTCCCGTGGCGGCGTCGCCGTACCAGAAGCGGACGCCGTGCGCGTTGTCGAGGATGCTCTGAAACGGCAGCGCGGCGTGCGCGGCGGCGGGAAGCGCCAAGGCGAAGGCCAGGGTCGAGAACAACGAGAGAAACCGGGTGATACGCATGGGAGGAGACGGAGGCGCGGGGCGGATACGGGATCGCGGACACATCATGCACGTTCGGGCGGCCACAGGGGGCCGCCCCTACACGGACATGGCAGCAAGCAGGTCGTCACTCTCCTGTGGCGTACAGCCTTGCGAGGATATCCGCGGGGACGTGGTCGCGAAGTTGCGGGTCGTATTCCAGCAGTCGCGCGATGTCGGCGAGATCCTTCTGTCGTTTGCTCGGACGCCGTGACGCATCCTGCACCGCCCACAGCTTGCCTTGGAGCAGATCGCCGACGGCCGCCACCGGAAGCATCACGCCGAGGACGACGCGCGGCGCGGCGCGATCGACGAACGACGCGTATCGCGGATCGAGCTGGACTTGCACGCGAAGATCGCTGTCCGCGCGCGAGACGTTCAGGCTGTGCGCATGTCGCTCGAGGATGAAGCCCGTCGCGAGCGCCGTTTCGACGCGCGCCCGATCGGTGGCGGCAATCACGAGGTCCAGGTCGAGCGTGACGACAGGCTCGACGTAGGCGTTGACCGCGGTGCCGCCAATCACGCAGAAGCGGGCGTCCGCGGCACGAAGGACCGACAACACGTCATCGAGCAGATTCGCGCGATCCACGGTGACCGCCTTCCAGAAATCCTGTGCGCGCATGGCTTGGAACTGCGGGCTCCATTGAAGCACGGAACCGACGCGGCCGGCGAGGGAGGCCGTGTTGCACGCGCCGTTCGTCGTCAGAGCGCCGGCGCGGAAGCGACGACGGGGACGAAGGCTTCCGCTTCGATCTCGACGAGCATGGCGGGATCGATGAGCGCTTTCGACCATGGACGTCGCCGGCCGAATCTCGCCGAAGATCGCGCCGTGCGCGCGGCCGACGGCTTCCCAGTCGCGCGCGATGTCGACGACGTAGATCCGCGTGCGCACGACGTGAGAGAGGTCCGCACCCGCGCGTTCGAGTGCGGTCGCGATGTTCTTTAGCGCCTGCACCGCCTGCGCGCCGGCATCGCCAATGCCTACGAGCGCGCCGGACGCATCGGTTGCCGTCGTGCCCGACACCCACACGTGGCTGCCCACGCGCACCGCGCGCGAGTAGCCGACGACCGGTTCCCATTTCGTGCCGGTGGAGACGTTCTGCCGCGTCATCGGACGAGCGTACTATCGAAAGCCTTCGCGCCTTCGCGTGAGGCCTTCCGATTCTGAATTGCGCTTCCTGATCGTACCGCTACAGTGGCAGGTAGAGGACCTGTCCATCCCATTCACCGTCGATGCTGCATTCAGCGAGAAGCAGCAGGTCCTCAATCGTCGCTCCGACTGACGCGCGGGAGCTGGCGGCGAAGACGCCTGGCATTGCCCGGCCGTCACCGATGCGATCGATGGCCAAGCCAATTAACGTGGTGACATCGTGTGTCAGAACGATCCGGCCGTCACTCGCCGCCCATTCGAGGACAGCTTCGTCGTCGGCCCCTGACAAGCCAGCATCCTGGATCCGCACGATATCGAGATCAGGAACACGCCGCAGAAGGCCACGGAGAATGTCAGCGTTGAAATTTTCGTCCGCTGCGAAGCGGAGCATTGAGGCGCGCCCTATCGGCGCCGTGCGAGCAGCCGTTCACGGATGCGGGCTGATGGGAATTGGCGCTCCACTTCTTCGCGGAGTCGCATCGCGGCCGCCGTGCGCTCATTGACGTAGGCATCGACCTCGGATTTGTGCCTGAGGTAGTAGGCGATGACCGAGTACACGTCAACGAGCGGGACCGACGGATACTGCTGCGCGATGTCCTCAGGCGTTGCGCCCGTTTGGAATGCGTCGACGATCGTCTCGAGGGTGACGCGCGTCCCTGCCACGCGCACCACACCGTGAGGATCGGTCTCGATCGGCACACGCTCGAGAACGTTCGTGGCGTTCATGTGGTCAAGCTCAAGTGTCATTATATGACCGCATGGCGTGTCATGCGTCATGGGGCGTCCGGCCGATTTCAACAACCTGAGCAAAATCCTTCGCGTCTTCGCGCCTTCGCGTGAGACCCTCGTCTCCTCATCGCGCCTTCACGACCCTGTACAGCCGATGCCCTCGCGAATCCGCCCCAATCAACCACAATTCCGGCCGATGACGCAGCGCGAGCTCGATGTCGGCCACCTCTGATGGCGTGAAGTGTTCGAGATGCACCATCACATGCGTCGCGCCGGCCTGTTCGATCGCATCAATCGCCCAGTCGCGCGGGAAGAACCAGAACGACGCGGCGTGCTGGCGATAGGAGTCCGGCGTCGCGCCGCTCGTGCCGTTCATGATCGGCTTCCAGTGCGCGGTCGCGTTCAGCTCGTACTCGCCGTTGCCGGGCATGCCGTCGGGCGGATAGAAGGGCAGCTCGACGAGCCGCACGGGATCGGGCGCCGCGGCCACCAGTTCATAGATGGGCGGGATGCCGGTGAAGGGCAGCGTGAGGATCGGCGCGGACCAGGCTTCGATCGTCACGGCCGCGAGCGCCAGACCCGCGGTCCATCCTTTCGCGCGCCTGCGTACGTTCGGGCGGCCACGGGGGGCCGCCCCTACGGATGGGACTTCCGCGCGGTCGTGCGGGGCGGCGACCACATCGTGCGTGTCCGGGCGGAGGGCCGCGGGCACGTTGTGCGTGTCCGGAGAGGCCGCCCCTACAGGTTGGATGTCGGGGCCGGCCCCTGTGCCGAGATCGTCATCGAGCAGACGGCCGATCACGTTCCGCCCTACATGTGGGATGTAGGGGCCGGCCCCTGTGCCGGCCCGGCTGACGCGCCGTTCGATCGCGGCGACGCCGTAGCCCGCGGCGAACGCGACGCCGAGTAAGTACAGGTACCCGAACCGCGCCACCGCGCGGAGGCCGCGGATCGGCTCGAACCACACGTACGCCCAGCGATAGATCGTCGACGCGGGTCCGAACGACAGGATGACGCCGATGGCGCCGACGAGGGCGAGGATCGTCATCCGTGCGCGCGATCCGCGCGTGCGCCACGCCGCGATCGCGCCGATGACGGCCAGCACGAGCGCCGCGACACCCGCGAAGAACACGTCCACGTCGTGCGTGTAGAACCGTGCCGTCCACCCGCGATCGATCCTCGTCGTCGATGCGAGATATCCCGCCGGTGTCGCCGAGAACTGCACGATCGACTCGAGCGGCCGCGTCGCGCCCGCCTTCGCCAGCTCGAGATACGGCCAGAGCACCGGTAGCGCGATGACGAGTCCGGCCACTGCGGCGCCGCCCGTCATGAGCGCGCCCCGCCATTGCCGCGCATGAACGACCATCGTCACGCCGACGATGAGCCCGGCGAGCGCGAGCCAGTAGAGCGAGTTCGCCGCGGTCGCCGTCACGCAGAGCGCGAGCGCCACGGCATCGCGCGGCCGACGCTCGGTCGCCACGCGATCGGCGAGATAGAACGTGAGCGGCAGCGTCCACGATTGAGCGGCCACGATGTGCGGCAGCCGCGTGAGCAGGTGGACGTTGAACGCCGCGAGCGCGCCCGCGGTGAGCGCGGCGGTCGCCGATCCCGTCCAGCGCCACGCGACGAACCACGCCGCCCATCCGGTCAGCGCTAGGCCGACGAGCACGGCAATGTTGAACGCGAGAACCGGCGATCCGCCCAGCAGGCGGACCGGCAGCGCGAACATCGCCGGCATGATCACGGGATCGGAATAGGCGAGCGTGTGCCGCTCGGGCCAGAAGATGTTGCCGTCGAAGAGATGACGCGGATCGGTGCGGAGCGCGTGCGCGATCCAACTGAGCGTCCACTCCGCCTGCTCGGTGTCGACGTTGTGATTGAGCGACCGCGACGCCGGCGCGATCGACAGCGGATACGTGTGAAGAATCGTCAGCGCGACGAAGACGAGCGCGGCGAGCAGAGCAGGGCGTGAGACGCGCACGGACGGCGCCAGTATACGGGGCACCTGCGTCGCGTCGCGCGAAGTTGACGTGTGAGGCCGGACGCCGGAAGGATGGCCTCGCGCGAAGGCGCGAAGGGCGCGAAGGATTTTTTGTAGAACTGATCGAGGGACGTGACGGGACAGCGTGTTCGCCCCGGCACGGCGTCTTCGGATTCCCCGCCGTCGTCGGATACCCGGAGAGCCGGTCGCCCGGGTTGAAGATCATCACGTGAGGGCCGGCGGCAGGACCCGACGCCTCGCGTTTTGAAACGGGTGTTCTTATCTGGCTTCGCGAAACACCGCCGCCGAATGCGCGGTGACCGTCCAGCGGCCGGCGACTGGGACGCGTTCGTCCTTCTGGCGGGCGGTGGCGGTGTCGATGAGGAGGTCCCAGCCCACGGCGATTCGATGCGCCGGCAGCGTGAACGCGACGTCGTCCGGCCCCGCGTTGAGGAGGATGAGCAGCGTGTCGCCGGTGATGCGTTCGCCGTGCGCGCCGCGTTCGGCGATCGCTTCGCCGTCGAGCAGCACGCCGAGCGCGCGGCGGCTGCGATCGTTCCACGCGTCGCCGGTCATCTCGGTGCCGTCGGGCTGCAGCCACAGCACGTCGGCCGCGCCGGCGCGTCGTCCGTTGAGGAACGTCCGCCGCCGCAGCACCGGCTGCGACCGGCGCAGCGCGACGAGCGCGCGCGCGAACGCCGCGAGCGTCCGGCCGTTGTCGTCGAGCGTCCACGGCGTCCAGGCGAGCGGCGAGTCGATCGTGTACGCGTTGTTGTTGCCCTGCTGCGACCGGCCCATCTCGTCGCCGCCCGCGATCATCGGCACGCCAATCGAGACGAAGAGCGTCAGCAGGAAATTGCGCTGCTGCCGCCGCCGCAGCGCGAGAATCGCCGCGTCATCGGTCGAGCCTTCGACGCCGCCGTTCCAGCTCAGGTTGTTGTTGTCGCCGTCGCGGTTGTCCTCGCCGTTCGCCTCGTTGTGCTTCTGCTCGTACGAGACGAGATCGGCCAGCGTGAAGCCGTCGTGCGACGTGATGAAGTTGATGCTCGCGTGCGGCTGGCGGCCCGACGATCCGTAGAGATCGCTGCTGCCCGAGACGCGCGTCGCCAGTTCCGGCAGCACGCCCTCGTCGCCGCGCCAGAAGCGCCGCACCGTGTCGCGATAGTGTCCGTTCCACTCGGCCCAGCCCGGCGGGAAGTTGCCGACCTGATAGCCGCCTTCGCCGACGTCCCACGGCTCGGCGATGAGCTTCACGCGCGAGATGACGGGATCCTGCGCGATGACGTCGAAGAACGCGGACAACCGGTCCACGGCGTACAGCTCGCGCGCGAGCGCCGACGCGAGATCGAAGCGGAAGCCGTCGACGTGCACGTCCTGCACCCAGTAGCGCAGGCTGTCCATCATGAGCTGCAGCACGTTGGCCGACTGCATGTTGAGCGTGTTGCCCGTGCCGGTGAAGTCCTGGTAGCGCGCGAGGTTGTTCGGATCGAGCCGGTAGTACGTACGGTTGTCGATGCCGCGCAGCGAGAGCGTCGGCCCGAGATGATTGCCCTCCGCCGTGTGGTTGTAGACGACGTCGAGGATCACCTCGAGTCCGGCGGCATGGAGCGCGCGGACCATCATCTTCACTTCGCGGACGACGTCGAGCGGAGACGGCGCGGTGCTGAAGCGAGCGTCGGGCGCGAAATACGAGAGCGAGTTGTAGCCCCAGTAGTTCGTGCGTCCCGCCGCGTGCAGCGTGTATTCGTCGGCGTGCGCGTGGATCGGCATCAGCTCCACGGCCGTGACGCCGAGCGTCGTGAGATGGCGGATCGCGGGTTCGGACGCGAGACCGAGATACGTGCCGCGCAGGTGCGGCGGGATCGACTCGTTCAGCGCCGTGAAGCCCTTGACGTGCAGCTCGTAGATGACCGTCTCGCTCCACGCGGTGCGCGGCGGACGATCCGATCCCCACGTGAACGCGTCGTCGATGACCGCGCCGAGCGGCGCGTAGGGCGCGCTGTCGGTCAGCTCGGCCGGGCCGTCGCCCCCCGAGCCCGGCTCGAACGCGAACAGCGACGGATGCCAGCGCATCGGCCGTCCAATCGCGCGCGCGTAGGGATCGAGAACGACCTTCGCGGGATTGAAACGCTGGCCGCGCGCCGGATCCCACGGCCCGTGCAGCCGATAGCCGTAAAGCTGCCCGGGCCGCACGTCGGGCAGATACGCGTGCCACACGCGATCGGTGCGATCGATGAGCGGAATGCAGATGCGGCCGACGACCGCGTCGGGCGAATCGAAGAGGCAGAGCTCGACCTTGGTCGCATGCTCCGAGAAGATCGCGAAGTTGACGCCAGTGCCGTCCCAGGTCGCGCCCAGGGGCCAGGGCGATCCAGGCCAGACACGCACGAAGGGCATTGTACGTGCGGCGACGGGAAAATCGACTCGCCGCCAGGTCAACTTCGAACTTTGAACTTCGAACTTCGAACTGGGGTCCGGGTTCCCGGCGCGGCACTTCGTGCGCGCCTGTTCGCGGTTCGGTTCGTTCCTTCGCGTCTTCGCGTCTTCGCGCGAGACGAGACGTCGAATCAGGAACCCATTTCGAAGTTCAAAGTTCAAAGTTCGAAGTTGACAATAATGTTCCTGTGCTGTCCTGGCTCCGCTGGTGGGCGGACCTGCTCGACTCGCGTTTTCGCGTCCCGGGAACGAACGTGCGGTTTGGGGTCGATCCCATCCTCTCGCTCATTCCCGGGCTCGGCGATCTCGCGAGTCCGGCGTTCACGCTGCTCCTGCTCGTGCAGGGGCTGCGGCAGCGGGTGCCGAAGGTCGTGATCGCGCGCATGATCCTCAACGCGCTCGTCGACGCGCTCATCGGCATCGTGCCGATTGCGGGCACCGTGGGCGACGTGTTCTGGCGCGCGAACACGGCGAATCTCGCGCTCGTCGAGCGGCACGCGCGGCCGGGCCAGACGCCCTCGCGCGGCGACTACCTGTTCGTTTTCGGCGCGGCGGCCGTCTTCGGTCTGCTCGCGCTCGTACCGTTCATCTTGGGAATCTGGATTGCCGCGATGATCTGGCGGCACGTGGTGGCGGGCTGATGAACGTCGCGGACTTCGATTTCGATCTGCCGCCCGATCGCATCGCGCAGGAGCCCATCCCTCGCGGCACGTCGCGGCTGCTCGTCGTCGACCGCGCGGCCGGGACGTGGCGCGAAGCCGCGATGGCGGATCTCCCATCGATCCTCGCGCCGGGCGATCTCCTCGTCGGCAACGACACGCGCGTGTTTCCGGCGCGCCTGCTCGGCCGCCGGCATCCGACCGGCGGCGCGGCCGAGTGCCTGCTCGTCTCGCGCATCGGTCCAGACGAGTGGGACGCGCTCGTTCATCCCGGTCAGAAGCTGAAGCCGGGATCCGAGATCGTGTTCGAGGACGCCGACCGCGCGCCCGGTGTGCGGCTCGTCGCGCAGGTGCTCGACCAGCGCTTCTTCGGCCGCCGCCGCGTGCGTTTGACCGTGACCGGCGCATCCAACGTCGACGAGGCCGTCGACGCCCTCGGCCACGTCCCGTTGCCACCTTATATTCATCGCGCGGATCGGCCGGACGACCGCGCGCGCTATCAGACCGTGTACGCCGCCGCGCGCGGCTCGATTGCCGCGCCGACCGCGGGTCTCCACTTCGACGACCGCACGCTCGCCGCGCTCGCGGCCGCCGGCATCGGCTGGGCGACGGTGACGCTGCACGTCGGCTACGGCACGTTCAAGCCGGTGCGCGTCGAGACGGTCGAAGACCACGAAGTCGATCCCGAGCGCTACGACATCCCGCTCGCCACCGCCGATGCCATTGCCCGCACCCGCACCGCCGGCCATCGCGTTGTCGCCATCGGCACGACGACGACGAGAGCGTTGGAGTCGGCGGTGAAGGAGGACGGGGCGATCGCGACGGGGCCGGGCGAGGCGAAGCTCTTCATCTATCCCGGCCACCGCTTCCGCGCGATCGACGCGCTCGTCACGAACTTCCACCTGCCGAAGTCGTCGCTGTTGATGCTGGTGTCGGCCTTCGCCGGCCGCGAGTTGATCCTGGACGCCTACAAGGCCGCCATCGCGAAGGGTTTCAGGTTCTACAGCTACGGGGATGCGATGGTGATCGTGTAAGAAGCCTCACGCGAAGGCGCGAAGACGCGAAGGATTTGGGGAGAAAGACCCTGGGACCCGAACAGGCGCGCCGAAGGCCGAGCCGTGGAACCCGGAACCTGTCGCTTCGAACCCTTGAACCCCGGAACCTCAGGAACCTGGAACTGCGCGGCGCGTCAACGCCCCGCGCCCCCCAACTCCCGCGCCGCGCGATCAATATTCGCGAACAGCTTCTCCAGCTTTGACGTCGGCGTCGCCGAGAACGCGAGCCGCAGGACGCCGTTGAAGTTGATCGTGCCCGTCGAAAAATCCGCGAGCAGCTTCTGGCGCAGCGCTTCGGCGTCGGCGTGCAGCGGGCGGATGCACATGAAATAGCCGGAGTTGAACGGCAGGGGCGCGAACGTCTCGGCGTACTCGGGATGCGCGGCGAGGATCTCGCGCACCGTGCGATACCGCGTCGCGAGCAGATCGTATTTCTGCTGCTTCTCCGCGTCGTACTCGCCCGACTGCCATGCACGCACGAGCGTCGACTGCGCGGGGTTCGACGAGTTGCTGATGTTGCCGCGCACCGCGCCGCCGGCCTTGGCTTCGAGAGCCTGGTACAGCTCGGGCGTGCCGCCCTTGACGCCGAACGTCAGGAAGCCGACGCGGAAGCCCCATACGTAGTCTTCCTTCGTCGCGCCATCGATCTTCACGGCGAGCAGGTTCGGATGCGCGTCGGCGAGGTCGACGAAGATCGACTCCTTGATCACACCCGCCTCGAACACCAATCCGAAATACGCGTCGTCGATCAGGACGACGACGGCGCTGCCGCGCGCGGCTTCGGCGGTGAGCGCGGTGACGATCGCGCGGGCTTCCGGCTCGGTCGGCGTGTAGCCGCTCGGGTTGTTCGGGAAGTTGAGCAGGACAATCTTCTTGCCGACCGGTCCGGCCGCGAGTTCAGCGGCGAGTCCGGCCGTGTTGAACGCGCCGTCGGCCGTGTAGGTCGAGAACGTCTTCAACGACGCGCCGTAGGCGTTCGTGAAGATGAGGTCATAGTTCTCCCAGTAGAGATCCGGAAGGATGACCGTGTCGCCGGCGTCGCAGAAAAGATAGCCGGCCATGCTGAGCCCGTGCGTGAGCGCCGCGGTGACGACGGGCGTGCTGAACGAGCGGCCGGCGAGCCGAGGATTCTTCTTCACGAGCATCTCGCGCCACTGCTTGCGGATGTCGGCGCGGCCCGGGCTCGGCGCGTAAGGGAACGCGTCGCGCGCAGGCAGGTTCACGCCCTTGGCCACGCTCGGTAGCGCCACCGGCGCGCCGTCGTCTTCGAGCGCGATGCCGATGGTCGCGTTGATGTCCTTGCCGGCGGCCGCCGCGCTTTGCGCGAGCACGCCGAGCTTGGGAAAGAAGATCCCGCGTCCGCGCGCGGACAGAAGCCGTTCAACCGCCGGATTGGCGGCGCGGATGGTGTCGTTCAGTTGCTGGGCCTGAGGATCGAACGAAGAAGACATGGAAGCTAGTGTAGCTCGACGATTCCGGGTTCCTCGAGGCCCGGATTCTTTCTCACCACGTCCTTCGCGTCTTCGCGCCTTCGCGCGAGGCCCCGGCCGAACCTGGAACCCACTTCTGGCTTCTGTCTTCACACTTCCAACTTGTCCAGCGCCAGCTCCCATATGGCGTCTGGCGCGCGACTTTGACTATGATGGTCAGTCTCACGCCGGTGTAGCTCAGCTGGTTAGAGCATGCGGCTCATATCCGCAGGGTCCGGGGTTCAAGTCCCTGCACCGGCACCACATTTTCCGTTCGTCGTCTCCCTGGGCCTGAAGGCCCAGGGCTCCACAGAGAGACTCTTGTTTCGAAGTTCGAACTTCGACGTTCGAAGTTGACAGAGTCGTTCCAGACGCGTCCGCATGCCTTCATCTGAGCCGGTCGTTCGGCGCGTGGCCCGATCCATCCGTGAGCGGGCGCTCATCGGCGACGACGACGCGGTTGTCGTGGCGGTGTCGGGGGGGGCGGACTCGGTCGCGGTCCTGTTGATCCTGCACGCAATCGCGGCGCGTGCGCGTTGGCGGCTCGCCGGCGTCGTCCACGTGAACCACGGGCTGCGTGGCGCGGAGTCCGACGAGGACGAAGCGTTCGTCCGCTCGCTCGCCGCGCGGCTCTCGCTGCCGATCGAAGCGGTGCGCGTCGACGTCCGTGCCCGAGCGCGCGAGCGGCATCAGTCGCTCGAAGCCGCGGCGCGCGATCTCCGCTACGCGGCGTTTGCCGACGCCGCCTCCACGCTCGGCGCGACCGTCGTCGCGACCGGCCACACGCAGGACGACCAGGCCGAGACCGTGTTGCTGCGTCTCCTGCGCGGCGCGGGCAGTCGGGGCCTCGGCGGCATCCGGCCGAAGCGCGGACGATACGTGCGGCCGATCATCGACTGCCGACGTGCCGATCTGCGCGCGTTCCTTGCGACCGCGGGCGAGTCGTTTCGAGAGGACGCGTCCAACGCGGACCTCTCGATCGCCCGCAATCGCGTGCGTCACACGCTCCTGCCGGTCCTCGATCGCGACTGGCCCGGCGCGGTTCGCGCGCTCGCGCGTGCCGCGGAACTGGCCGCAGACGATGAGCGGGTGCTGGCGCGGATGGCGAAGGAGATGACGCCCGCGCTGTCCCTTTCGCCCGGGAGCGGTGTCCAACTGGATGTGAGGGGGCTCGTGCCGCTTCCGGCCGCGATTGCGCGGCGGATCGTGCGCGACGCGATCGAATCGGCCGGTGGCGCGGCTTCGTTCCGTGACATCGAGGCCGTGCGTCGTCTCGCGCGCGCGCCGCGTTCTGATGGCCGGCTCGATCTCGGCGGTTTCGAGGTCTCGCGCCGCGGATCCGTCCTCCGTTTCCGCGCGGTCCGTCCGCGCGGGGGCCGCGTGCGGCCGTTCGAGTACGTGCTGCCGGTGCCGGGCGACGTGCACATCGAAGAAACCGGCGGCGTGATTCGCGCGTCAATCAGGAAGGGGCTGCCGGACAGGTCTGGAGCCGTGGGTCGCGACGAAGCCTGGGTGGATGCACGGGCGATCGCGCTTCCGCTCGTCGTCCGCAGCCGCCGGCCGGGCGATCGGGTGCGCCCGTTTGGCGCGCCTGGATCGCGCAAACTGCAGGACGTGCTCGTCGACGCGAAGATCCCGCGCGAGGCACGCGATCGGGTGGCCGTCGTGGCCGACGCGCGGGGCACGTTGCTGTGGGTGGCCGGGGTCGCGGCGGCCGAGGCGGGCCGCGTGACGGCCGTTGACGCCGACGTGGTAATCTTGCAAATGACGAAGGATAGCCAGTGAATTCAACCCTGAAGAGCCTGCTGTTCTGGATGGTGCTCGTCGTCATCCTCGCGCTCATCTGGCAGT
>DASZOV010000110.1:0-8081 GCA_035550595.1 Vicinamibacterales bacterium | reverse complement strand
TCTTCCTCGACCTGCTCGGTGATGAACCACTGCAGCTCGGCCATGGCCGCGAAGACCTTCTCGCGGAACGCCAGCTCGTAGAGCGCGTCGATGTTGCGGCTGACTTCCTGCTCCTGCGCGAGCGCGCGCTCGAAGACGTCGGCGATCGACGTGAACTCGCTCCGCGGCTGATCGATGCCGGGCAACTGCACCGGGTGGTTGCGCGCGAGCACGAAGTTGAAGAGCTTCATGCCGTGGCCGTGCTCCTCCTGGCTCTGCGCGCGCAGCCACTGGCCGGCGCCCATGAACTTGTGGTGCTCGCACCAGGCGGCCATCGACAGGTACGAGAACGACGCCCCGAACTCAGCGGCGATTTGACGAGTGATTGCGTCCAGCACGGATGGAGTCATGGCGGCATTGTACAAGGACGCGGGCCCGGACGGACGCGCCCGACCGCAGCGAGCACGCCCTCGCTGGCGGATGTCGACGGCTCGGTGATCCGCATGGCCGAACGACCGGACTATCGAGGTATGCTGTGCGTCTAAGACGATAATGGCGTTCGAAGATCTGCACCTCGATCGGCCGTCGGCCTCCACGCCACCGCCCCCGCCGCCCCGGCGGTCCGCCGCCCGCTGGATCGCAGCCGTCGTCGCGGGCATCGTGGCCGGCGCGGCCCTGATGTTCTGGTGGATGAGCCGGGCCCAGCCGGGCACGGCGCCGCCGGCGCCCACGACGGCAACCGACGTCCCTGTTGCCTCGGGCCGGCCCAAGCCTCAGCCGATCGCGCTCCCGGCGCTCGACGCATCGGACTCGCTCTTGCGCACGCTCGTCAGTGCGCTCTCGAAGAACCCCGCGCTCGCGCGTCTCCTCGCAACCGACGGCGTCGTCCGCGGCGCATCGCTCGCCGTGGTGCAGATCGGTGACGGCCGGACACCGGAAGAGCCGTTCAAGGCGCTGCGGCCGGCGTCGCACGTCGCCATCACGGGGTCGGCGTCGGGACCGATCGATCCGGCCAGCTATGCGCGCTGGGATGCGGCGGCCGGAGCCCTGACGTCGGTCTCGCCGGCTGACGCGGCGCAGCTCTACGTGAACGTCAAGCCGCTCTTCGACGAGGCCTACATCGACCTCGGCCATCCTGGCGGCAACTTCGACACTGCGATCGGGCGCGCGATCGCGATGCTCGCCGAGACGCCCGACCCGCCGGCGGGCACGGCGCTCGTACGCCGGAGCAACTACTTCGACTACACGGACGAGTCGCTGCGCGCGCTCTCGCCGGTCCAGAAGCAGTTCCTGCTGCTCGGCCCCGAACACCGTCGCGCCGTGCTCGACTGGCTGCGCCAGTTCGCCGCGGCGCTCGATCTCCCACTCAACTGATCGACGGTCGACGTCGATTGATCGGATGGCGACGGTCGCCGTCTCCGCAGAACCGTGCGAAATCTGCGAGGTTTCGAGCCGATCGGCGCAACAGTGATACACTCATTGGTCGCGTGCCGGTGTGCGTCCGCCGCCGGGATCCGCACGAATCGCCGATGACCGGGATGGTGGAATGACAGTCGCCGTCGCAAAGCAGAAGAACTACGACCTGGGGGCGATGCTCCCGTTCATTCTCCTTCACGCCTCCGTTCTCCTCGTCTTCACCGTGCCGTTCACCCCCGGCATGATTGCGTGGCTGGCCGGATCGTATTTCCTGCGGATGTTCGGCGTCACGGCTGGGTACCATCGGTACTTCAGCCATCGATCGTTCAAGCTGAATCGCTTCTGGCAGTTCTGTCTCGCGTTCCTCGCGCAGACGTCAGGTCAGAAAGGCGCGCTCTGGTGGGCGGCGCACCATCGCGATCATCATCTGAACTCCGACCGCAAGAGCGACCTCCACTCGCCGGTGCACGAAGGCTTCTGGTGGTCGCACCTCGGCTGGATCCTGTCGGACGAGTACGACGAGTACGATCCACGCCGCATCTCGGACTTCAGCCGCTACCCCGAACTTCGGTTCCTCGATCGCTTCCACCTGTTGCCGTGGCTGATCTACGGCGCCGCCATCTGGTGGCTCGGCGGGTACGCTGCGTTCGTGTGGGGCTTCCTCGTCTCGACCGTCGTGCTCTACCACGGCACGTTCCTCATCAACTCGCTCACCCACATCTGGGGCACGCGCCGCTTCCCGACGCCCGACGAGAGCCGCAACAACTTCCTGCTGGCCATCGTGACGATGGGCGAGGGCTGGCACAACAACCACCACTACTTCATGTCCAGCACGCGCCAGGGCATCCGGTGGTGGGAGATCGATCCGACCTACTACCTGCTCTGCATGCTCTCCTGGCTCGGTATCGCGCGCGATCTGCGGCCGTTCCGGCCGCCGGTTGGAGAGTAAAAGCGCGCTGCGCGCGGCTTCGGCGCCTGTCTGCTCTCTTCGTTGCATCGGGGTCTGGGCAACAGGACTGTCATCTTCTTTGCAGTGGCGCGGGGCCCCACCCCCGCGCCTACGCGCTGCGGCACCCTCGCTACGCTCGGGGCCTTGCGGTGTCATCTTTCTTAGTCCCTGTCCCCCGTCACCTGTAATCTTTCAGTGCCTCTCTGATCGGCTCCGACAGAATCAGCGTCAGCGCGCGGCTGTAGCTGGCGATGCCGTCGGGGACGCGGTTGGCGTGCAGGTACTGGTCGTAAACGCGCGTCGCGGCGTGTTCGATGCGGGGGCGCTGTTCGCGCTGTACGCGGCGCGCGATGGCGCTGAGATCCTCGCGCACGCCTGGATCGAGTCCGGCGAACGCGCGGCGACGGCCGTCGGGCGGCAACGCGCCCCACGCTTCGGTGATGAGGTACAAACTCGCGCTGTAAGCCAGCCGCGGCTCGCCCTTCATGCAGGCCAGCCAACCGACCGCGCTGGCTTCCGCCTCGTCGGCGCGGCCCGCCAGGTGCGCCCACTCGTGCGCGAGCACGAACGGCCGCTCGAATGGCAAAAGATCCGGCTGGACCAGCGACTCGAGCGCTACGGGATCGACCATGCCGTTCACACCGACCCACGTGAAGAACGGCGTCAGCAGGATGGAGAACTTCGGCCGCCCCGCCCGCGCCAGTTC
Organism: Vicinamibacterales bacterium; assembly: GCA_035550595.1. GTDB lineage: Bacteria > Acidobacteriota > Vicinamibacteria > Vicinamibacterales > SCN-69-37 > CALFMR01. The sequence goes on along the minus strand of DASZOV010000110.1, from coordinate 5,031 downwards.
CAGCTGTCCGAGTTCCGCGAGCGCCGCGTCGATGGGCCCGGGCAGTTCTCGCGCGATCTCGGCATAGGTGAGATCCGGCTGTGCCGTCATCGACGGACGCACGCGCACGGCCAGCGCATTCACGTCGACGATCGTCGTCTCGAGTGACGCGACCGTGATGGGCGCGGGCGCGCCGCCGGCGAGCGATCGCGCGAGCGGCGTCCGTCGATAGTTGCATCCCCACATACCGAGGAAGACGACGATGACGACGGCGACCGCGCGGATGACGCGGCGAAGTGCTTCCCAGAGCGCCGCAAGCGCACCGGATCGGTGAACGACCGCCCAGAGCCGCACGCACCGGAACGCGACAAGAACCGCGGCAGCGACGATGAGTGCGTCGAGAACAGCGAACGGCGCGAGATTGGTGATGGCCGTCGCGACTGACTGCACGACGGGATAGACGTGCCGGCCGTAGACGTCATCGACGAGCCAGGCTGGCGCCGGCAGGAGCGCCAGCGCCGCGGCCGCGACGCCAGCCGCCATCCAGCCGCGGACGCGGGTCGCCCGCGTCACTCGCGATCGGACCACCCGTCGTTACCCGTGATGAGCCGGACGGACCGCTGATAGGTCATGTACGAAAACGCCCACTGCGTCATGACCGACAGTCGATTGCGGAAACCGATCAGATTGAAGATGTGCACGAACAGCCAGAAGAGCCACGCGCTGTACCCCTTCATGTGGACGCGCGGCAGTTCGGCCACGGCGGAGTTGCGGCCGATCGTCGCGAGGTTGCCGAGGTTGTGGTACACGAACGGCTCGGGCGGCTGTCCGGCAACCGCGCGCTCGATGTTGTGCGCAGCGTGTTCGGCTTCCTGAATCGCAACCTGCGCCACGCCCGGGTGCCACGCGCCATCGGGCTTGCGTAGCGCCGACAGATCGCCGACGACGGTCACTTCCGGATGACCGGGAATGCTGAGGTCGTCCTGCACGAGCACGCGGCCCGCGCGATCGAGCGGCGCGCCGAGACTCGCGCCAACCGGCGACGCCGCCACGCCGGCGGCCCAGAGGATCGTTCCCGCCTCGATCACTTCCCCGCCGACCGCCACCTTGCCCGCCTCGACGTTCGTCACGAGACTGTCCGTCCACACCGATACGCCGAGCCGCTCGAGCGCCGATCGCGCGAACTGCGAGAGCTCCGGCGAATACGTCGGGAGTACCTTGGGTCCGCCTTCGATGAGGATGATGCGCGCCGACTCCGGATCGATCGCGCGGAAGTCATTGGCGAGCGCGTGGCGTGAGATCTCCGCCAGCGCGCCAGCGAGCTCGACGCCCGTCGGCCCACCGCCGACGACGACGAACGTCAGAAGACGCCGCTGCTTGGCCTTGTCGGGTTCGCGCTCGGCCTGCTCGAACGCGACGAGCGTGCGGCGGCGCATCTCGAGCGCGTCCTCGAGCGTCTTCAACCCCGGCGCGTACTGGCACCACTCGTCGTGGCCGAAATAGGCGTGCGTCGATCCGGACGCAATGATGAGGTAGTCGTAACTGACCTCGCCGTCGGTCAAGACCACAATGCGCCGCGCGGTATCGACGCGCACGGCTTCGGCGAGCCAGACCTGGACGTTCTGCTGGCGCCGCAGGATCCAGCGGATCGGCGACGCGATGTCGCCCGGCGACAGACCGGCCGTCGCCACTTGATAAAGGAGCGGCTGGAAGACGTGATGATTGCGGCGGTCGATGAGCAGCACGTCGACCGGCGCGTGCTTCAACGCTTTGGCCGCGCTGAGGCCGCCGAAACCTCCGCCGATGATGACGACGCGCGGACGAGGAGTGTCAGCCATGACGCCTCATCCCGCGAAATGACCGGCGACCATCGTCGCGCCGAAGCCGAGGATGCCGGCGAGGAGCGTGGCGACGAACATGATCGCCCACGCGATGACGCAGACGATGACGGCACGGATGGTGTCGTCGTAGTCGAGCGCCTGGCGCACCGCGATGATGCCGGCCACGAGACTCCAGATGACGATCGCGAGCCGCACGAACAAGCCGAAGAAGGGGACGATCGCGACGATGCCGAAGAGCCCCGGCGCCTGCGCGAAACCCACCGTGCGCAGCAACTGACCGTAGTCCGCTTCGGTATCGCGGCCGGGCAGGATGCGCGTGCCGACGAACCACAGCACGAGCGCGCCGACAGCCCAACCGATGACCGCCAGAATCGCCGTCATCACGATGCCGACGAGCGCCGCGCCGCCGTAGCGAAGCGACGCGAGCGCGCCGGATACCGCTGCCGCCACGACGACGACGGCCGCCTGCGTCGTCGCGGTCGCATCGTGCTCGACGTCCTCGAACGTGGCCGTGTGTAGTTGGAGTGCGCCGATCACGCGGTTCTGAAAGCTCGCCATGGGTCCTCCGGGTCGGGGGCGGGAGCCATCGTCATTGTACGTGGTCCGACGCGCCGAGGCCGCATGGCGCTTGTGTGTACACTGGAAAGATGGCTCAGCCACGCATTGCGCCGCCGACGACCTGGGGCCGATCGACGGTCGCCACCGCGTGTCCGCTCGATTGTCCCGACAGTTGCAGTCTCGCCGTCACGGTCGAACGCGGACGCGTCGTGAAGATCGACGGCAGCACCGCGGCGCCCACGACCACGGGCGTCATCTGCGACAAGATCCGCCGCTTCGATCGGCGCGTCTACAGCAGCGAACGCATTCTGTATCCCGCCGTGCGGAAGGGCGCCAAGGGACGCGCGTCGTTCGAGCGCGTGACTTGGGACGAAGCAATCGATCTCATCGCGGAACGACTCGAGGACGCGCGCAAACGATGGGGACCGGAAGCGGTTCTGCCCTACGCCGACGGCGGATCGAACGGACTGCTCACCGGCGACCTCGAGGACGCGCGATTTTTCCGGCGCTTCGGGGCGTCGCGCCTGACGCGCGCGATCTCAGGGACGTTGACCGACGCGGCGGCCCACGCGATGTACGGCGCAATGCCGGGCGTCGCGTATCCCGACTACGAAGCAGCGCGGCTCATCGTGATCTGGGGATTCAATCCATCCGCGCCGGGCTTCCATCTGATGGCGCCGATCACGCGCGCCCAACAGCTCGGCGCCAAGATCGTCGTCATCGATCCGCGACGGACCGCCGTGGCGGGAGCGGCGGATCTGCACCTGCCCGTGCGGCCCGGCACGGATCTGCCGGTGGCACTCGCCGTCATTCGCGCGATGTTCACCGAAGGCTGGGCCGATGAGACGTTTCTCGCCGCGCACGCCGACGGAGTCGAGGCGCTGCGCGCTGCGGCCGAGCCGTGGACGATCGAGCGGGCCGCGACTGAAGCCGGGATCGACCCGAGCGCGCTACGGACGTTCGCCGAGTGGTACGGCACGACATCACCGGCCGTCGTCCGCTGCGGCCGCGGCCAGGAACACACGCGTCATGGCGGTGCCGCGTCGATGACCATCCTGTCGCTCGCGGCCGTCGGCGGCAAGTTCGGCGTGCGCGGCGGCGGCTACACGGCGAACAACGCGCCGGCGTGGGGCCTGTCGACCGAGTCGTTCATCGGTACGCCGCCGGCCGACACCCGCGCGATCAACATGCACCAGCTCGGCCGCGCGCTGACGTCACTCGACGCGCCGCCGGTGTCCGTGCTGTTCGTCTACAACGGCAATCCGCTCTCGAACGAGCCGGATCAGCATCGGCTACGCGAAGGCCTCGCGCGCGAGGATCTCTTCACCGTCGTCCATGACCAGGTGATGACCGACACGGCGCACTTCGCCGATCTCATCCTGCCGGCAACGACCTTCCTCGAGCACTACGACATCGCGACAGGAACGGGCGCCTATCATCTGCAGCTCGTCCAACCGGCGATTGCCGCTGTCGGTGAATCGCGGCCGAATCAGGAACTGTTCCGCGAGCTCAGCGCGCGGCTGGGCCTCACCTCGGGCGATGACGATCTCGACCTGGGCGAAGCGGGCGCGCTCATGGACGTCGCCGCACGGCTCCCCGATGCGGCGCGAGCGGCCATCCTCGAAGGTGCGTCGCCGCCTGCGCCAGGCGGCGGACGGCCGATCCAGTTCGTCGACGTGCATCCAGCGACGGAGAACGGCCGCATCCAGCTCTGCCCGACATCCATGGGGCCGGCCGCTGACGTCTACGCGTACACGGCACCGCCCGACTCGACGCGTCATCCGCTGCGGCTCATCACCGTCGCGAGCCGGCACACCGTCTCGTCCACGCTCGGCGAGTGCCGGCCGTCGATCGTCCGCGTGACGATTCATCCGGACGACGCGCACCCGCGGTCGATCTCGGACGGCGATTCGGTCCGCATCTCGAACGATCTCGGCGTCGTGGAATGCGAAGCGGTCGTGACGCCGGAGGTTCGTCCCGGCACGGTGTCACTGCCGAAGGGCTTGTGGAGTCGCAGCACGTTCAACGGCTCGACGCCGCTGGCGCTCATCCCTGACGACGTGACGCCCGTCGGCGGCGGCGCGTGCCTGAATGATGCGCAGGTCGAGGTCGAGCTGCTCGGGAGACACTGAGAGGTCATCTTCTTTGCAGTGCGCTGGCTCCCCACCCCCAGCGCTACGCGCTTCGCCGCCCTCGCCGCCCTCGCTGCGCTCGGGGGCTCGCGGTATCAACTTTTTTGATCCTGTCCCCTGTCCCTTTCGCGATCTTCGCGGCTTCGCGTGAGGCCTTATTCGCGTTTGCTGTCATCTTCTTTGCAGTGCGTTGGGGCCCCACCCCCAACGCTACGCGCTTCGGCGCCCTCGCTCCGCTCGGGGCCTCGCGGTGTCATCATTTTTACTTCTGGCTTCTGCCCCTTTTCGCGATCTTCGCGTCTTCGCGTGAGATTCTTTTCAGTCTCGCCAGTATCAACTTTCTTTGCAGTGGCGAGCCCCCCGCGCCTACGCGCTTCGGCGCCTCGCGACGCTCGGGCCTCGCGGTGTCAAAAACGGCATAGCACCTGGAAAAAGAGGGCCGGAAACATGGGCGCGTCCAGCGTTGGCGCGGGCTGCGGGCACGGGCATACGGCTTGCAATAGTGAAGGTTGGTAAAGAGG
>DASZOV010000109.1:0-10795 GCA_035550595.1 Vicinamibacterales bacterium | reverse complement strand
CGCGATGTCATCGTCGGTGATGATGCCGAGCCGGACGAGGCTCGCGCCCAGCCGGCCGCCGTTGGTGCGCTGATAGTTCAGCGCCTCCTGCAACTGGACAGGCGTGACGCGCTTTTCGCGCAGGAGGAGCTCGCCGAGTCGAACGGCCATGGCATCGCGGACACGGTGAGTCTTGGGGAGCGGCTGAGCGCGCGGTCAAACCCGTGAGGCGCGCCGAAGCCGCCTCGTCACCTTCGAAGTTCGAACTTCGAAGTTCGAAGTTTGCATGCACTCCCTAGAAGCCCGCGCGCAGCGAGACGCCGAACTCCCGATCCTCGTCGCGATGCCCCTGCGCGTAGTGGCCGTCGATCCAGAGACCGTTGCGGACGCTGACGCTGAGGCCGACGGTGCCAATCACGTCCCGCGGCTCGTTCTCGAGATTCCACCGCAGGCCGGACCGCACCGCCAGGCGTTGGCCGATCCGGCCTTCCCCGCCCAGGGCGCACTCGCGACGAAGGCCGCCCCGAAGGTCGACCGTATTCAGGTCGACGTCCAAAGCAAGGGTCAGGCCAGGCGTCGGCAGGATCGCGATGCCCGCTCTTGCCTGCCGTTGCAGCGTCGTCTCTGGCGTGGGATCGGGGCCGAACGAGGGCTGACGGAGGTTCTTCCAGGTGAGGCCGAGACGGATGAGGTCCGTGTAGGCCATGACGCCGAGATCCGCGTCAAAACGGCCAGTCCCGCCAGGGTCGAGGTCCGCGCCCTGGCTGAACACGTCGCCGAGCGTGGCTCCGACGGCAGGGACCGACTCCACGCCGCCTCGAACGTATTTCAGCGTCGTGCCGACGACCAGCCCTTGCGTCACGGATTGCACGAGGGTGACGCCGAACTGACGCGTGCGGAGCGTCTGGACTGTCAGTTGGCCGTCACGGTCGTCGACGGTCGTGGCCTCGAAGGTGCCATAGGAGACGCCGACCGGCCAGGTGCCGAGGCTCGTGAAGGTGCTGCCGCGGCGATCGGTGCCGGCCACGGGCGGCGCGTCGGAGTTACCGAATTGCAAGCGGTCCCACCCGATTGTCAGCCCCGCCGGCCGCCCGGTCGCGAGTCCGGCCGGATTCCAGTGGACCGCCGTCGCATCGTCGGCCACGGCGACAAAGGCCCCGCCCATGCCGAGCGCGCGCTCACCGACCGTCTCGAAGAGCTGCTGCGCCGAGGCTGGCGTGGGTGTCCACGCCGACAGAAACGCGGCGATCACGACGCCTGCCCGAATGAACTTCATGAGGGCAGGGTATCAAGCCCAGTCATCTTCTTTGCAAGGGCGCGGCCCCCCCCCGCGCCTACGCGCTTCGCCGCCCTCGCTCACGCTCGGGGGCTCGCGGTGTCATCTTTCTTTAGTTCTGCCCTTTGCCCTCAGTCCCCTGCCGCCTGCCGCCTGTCCCCTGTCATTGAACTCCCCCGTTGTCATCTTCGTAATTGTTCGCGACAGGGCAGTACAATTGGCGGATTGGCCGTGTTCCGGCCACCCATACAGAAGGATGTCCGTCATGACCGAGCCGTCGACTGTCGAGGTGCGCGACCAGGGGACGCTGGCACGTGCCGTGGGCATGATCGTGTCCCCGGGTGAGACGCTGCGTGCGGTAATCGCGCGCCCGCGGCCGGGCATCATCCTGCTGCTCGTCTGCATCGTCATCAGCCTGGCGACCGCGCTGCCGCAGATGACCGAGCGCGGCCGACAGACCACGCTCAACATGCAGGTGCAGCAGACCGAGCGGGTGACCGGCAAGCCGGTGACGCCCGAGGCCTACGCGTCGATGCAGAAGTTCGTCGGCTACAGCGCGTACATCTCGGCGGTCGCCGTCTTCATCATGGTGCCGGTCATCACGCTGCTCTTCTCCGCGGTGTACTGGGCGCTCTTCAACACCGTGCTCGGCGGATCGGCGGCGTTCAAGGAGGTCGTCGGCATCGTCGCGCACACGCAGGTGATCGGCGCGCTCGGCGCAGTGCTCGGAGCGCCCATCCAGTATTTCAAGGGCGTGCAGACGGCCGCCGGGCCCTTCAACCTCGGCGCGCTCGCGCCGTGGCTCGACCCGTCGACGTTCCTGGCGAAGTACCTCAGCGGCATGAACGTCTTCACCATCTGGGCGCTCATCGCGACCTCCATCGGCCTCGCGATCCTCTACCGGCGCCGGACGACGATGATCGCGACCACGCTCATCGTGATCTACCTCCTGCTGGCCGGGGCCTTCACGGCGGGCATGTCGTCTTTCATGGGCAGGTAAAACGGATGACACGAAAGAAAGCACTGATCGCGATCGGCGTCCTGGTCCTTCTGGCGATCATCGGATATGTCAACTTCGGGATGAACCGCACGAAGACCGTCTCGGTGACCGCCGAGACGATCAAGGCGCGCGATCTCGAAGCGATCGTCACGGCCAGCGGCACGATCCAGGCGAAGCGCCAGGTCAACATCAGCGCCGAGACCGTCGGCAAGGTCGTGAACCTCAACGTCGAGGAGGGACAGGCCGTGACGATCGGCCAGCCGCTCCTGCAGATCGATCCCCGCATCCTCCAGAACACCGTGACGATGCAGGAGGCGAGCCTGGCGACGGCGCGGTCGACGCTGGCGCAGACCAAAGCGCAGGTCGAGAGCACGCGCGTGGCGTTGCAGCAGTCCAAGGACGTCCTCTCGCGGCAGGAAGGCCTCTTCAAGCAGGGCCTGCTCTCGCGTGACGACTACGAGAAGGCGCAGAACGACATGAAGATGCGCCAGGCAGACCTCGATTCGGGCGAAGAGTCGATCAGCGCCCAGCAGCAGCGCATCAAACAGGAAGAGGCCAGCCTCGAGAGCGCGCGCTACGATCTGAACAAAGTTCGCATCGTCGCGCCCATCAATGGCATCGTCACCAAGCGAAACATCGAAGAGGGCGAGACGGTCGTCACCGGCACGATGAACAACGCGGGCACGGTACTGCTGACGATCGCGGATCTCTCGGTGATCGAAGCGGACATCGAAGTGGACGAGACCGACATCCCGTTCACGAAGATCGGACAGAAAGCCAAGATCACGATTGATGCGATTCCGGACAAGACGTTCACCGGCACGGTGACCGAAGTCGGCAACGCGCCGATGGACGCCACGACGAGCACGTCGTCGACGTCGCGCGCGACGAACTTCAAAGTCGTCGTGACGATCGACGGCCAGATTCCCGCCGCACGTCCGGGCTTCACCTGCACGGCCGTCATCACGACCGCGACGCGGCAGCAGGCGCTGAGCGTGCCCATCCAGGCGATGACCGTGCGCGAGCTCATCGTGGATGCGGCCGGCAAGGTCGTACCGACGCCGCAGCCCGAACCAGGATCCGCCGCGCGCATCGGCCAGACGGCCACGCCGGATCTGAAGCCTGGCGAGTCGCGCAAGGAGATCGAGGGTGTCTTCGCCATTCGTGCGGGCAAGGCGCTGTTCGTCCCGGTCAAGACGGGCATCGCGGGCGAGAAGTACTTCGAGGTGCTCGACGGTCTGAAACAGGGTGACCAGGTCATCACCGGACCGTTCTCGTCGGTGCGCAACCTGAAGGACGGCGACGAGGTCAAAGTGACGACGACGCCGACCACCACGACCGCGAGCTGATGCACCAGTTCATTGAGGCGGCGGTCATCGCGCTCCAGGCGATCTGGTCGAACAAGCTCCGCTCGTTGCTGACGGTCGTCGGCAACATCGTGGCGGTGACGTCGATCATCGCCGTCGTGTCGCTCGTCCAGGGCCTGAACGCGTCGGTCACCGACGCGATCCAGAGCCAGTTCGCGGCCGACGCCTTCACGGTGGCGCGCCGTGGCCTGACGCTCACCGACGAGGACGAGCAGCGCGCGGCCAGCAACCCGCGCGTGACGCTCGACGACGCAACGGCGCTGCGCGCCTATGGCGGCGCGATCGGCATGGTCATGGCCGAGTCGGACACGAACGATCAGGTCAAGTACCGCGAGACCACGATCGACAGCGTCCAGATTCGCGGCGTGACCAAAGAGTATCTGTCGATCCCGTCGACGTCGATCGAGCGTGGACGGCCGATCACGCCAACCGAGTTCGACAACGGCCGGCGTGTCGTGCTGCTCGGCTGGGAGACCGCCGACAAGCTCTTCCCGGAGGTCGATCCCCTCGACAAGACGATCATCGTCGGCGGATCGCACTTCCGCGTGGTCGGCGTCGGCCCCAAGCGCGGCAGCATCCTCGGCCAGTCGCAGGACGAATGGGTCGTCATGCCCCTCACCGCCATGCAGCGCGTGTTCGGGACGCGGCTCGGCCTGCAGCTCACGGTGCGGCCGACCGACCCGTCGCTCGTGAAGACGGCCATGGACCAGGCCACGGTGGCGCTGCGCGTCGAGCGCCGGCTCCGGCCGAAGGAAGACAACAACTTCGGCATCCTGTCGTCGGACACGTTCCTCAACCTCTACCACCAGGCGACGACGGGCATCTTCGCGCTGCTCATCGGCGTCGTGGGCCTCTCGCTCGTCGTCGGCGGTATCGTGATCATGAACATCATGCTGATGGTCGTGAGCGAGCGGACGCGCGAGATCGGGCTGCGCAAGTCGCTCGGCGCGCGCAAGCGCGACGTGCTGTGGCAGATTCTCACCGAGTCGGTGACGCTCTCGACGTTCGGCGGCATCATCGGCACGGGACTCGGCTTCCTGGTTGCGTGGATCATCAGCCGCGTGAGCCCGCTGCCGGCCATCGTCGAACCGTGGTCGGTCGTGCTGGGCATCTCGATGACCGCGATCGTGGGGCTGTTCTTCGGGCTGTATCCGGCCATGCGGGCCGCGGCGCTCGATCCGATTGAAGCGTTGCGGCGGGAGTAGCGGAACATGCGCTGGTCGCTCTTCACCGAGATCGTCGCCATGTCGTGGGACACGCTCCGCGGCAACAAGCTGCGGTCCGCGCTGACCGTGCTCGGCATCGTCATCGGCATCACGTCGATCGTCGGCATCACAGCACTCGTGCGCGGGCTGGACGAGTCGTTCCGCGATTTGATCCGGCAGATCGGCCCGAACACGATCTACGTGCAGAAGATCTCGTTCACGAACATCGGGTCGGGCGCGGACTTCGACGAGCTGATGAAGCGGCCGAACGTGACGCCGGCCGACGCGGACGCGATCGCCGAAGCCCCGGGCGTCCTGATGGCCGACATCACGTTCGGCGCCGGCGGGCCCGGCGGACGCCAGGAGCGTGTCTATTATCGCAACGAAAAGACGAAGCCGCTCGCGGTCATCGGCGCGAGCGATCGGTGGCCGTACGTGAACCAGCTCGCGCTCGCCACGGGGCGCTTCTTCAGCGCCAACGAAGTGCAGCGGCGGCAGGACGTCGTCGTGCTCGGGAACACGGCCGTCGACGCGCTCTTCCCGACCGCCGACCCGGTCGGCAAGAAGGTCCGCGTCGGGCTGTATCAATACACGGTCATCGGCACGATGGCGAAGCGGCCGGAGCTGCTCGGGGGCAGCGGGGCCGACGACTTCATCGTCATCCCGGAGACGACCTATCAGAAGCAGTACGGCATCCGCGCGAACCTGCTCGGGCGCGGCGAGTGGCGCAGCGTGCAGATCGCGGCGGTCCCGCGCGACGGCGTGTCGCGCGACGAGGCGCAGGCCCAGATCGAGGGCATCATGCGGGCGCGGCACGGGCTGCACCTCGACGATCCGGACGACTTCGACTTCGTCACGCAGGACGCCGTCCTCGCCTTCTGGGATCAGATCACGCAGGCCACGTTCCTGGCGCTCGTCGTCCTGTCGTCGATCGCGTTGATGGTCGGCGGCATCGGCGTGATGAGCATCATGACGATCAGCGTCACCGAGCGCACACGCGAGGTCGGCGTGCGCAAGGCGCTCGGCGCGCGCCGGGTCGAGATCCTCTGGCAGTTCCTGCTCGAGGCCGTGTTCCTCACCTCGGCCGGCGGCCTGCTCGGCATCGTGTGCGGCGCGAGCATCGGCCTGTCGGTCCACTTCTTCACGGGCTTCCCCATCTCACTCCCGTGGTGGTCGTTCGCCATCGGCATCGGCTTCTCGGCCGCCGTCGGCGTCTTCTTCGGCATGGTCCCCGCCATCCGGGCCTCGCGGCTGGATCCGATTGAAGCGCTGAGATACGAATAAGACTGACGCACGCCAACTTCGAACTTCGGACTTTGAACTTCGAACGGAGGAGGCGCATCTGGCGCGTCTTTCGATTGAAGCGCTGTTCGCGCTCTGCGAACTCCATACGCATCGGCCCACATCCGCGCATTCGCCCGGCGGCCGAAGGAGAACCCGTCACCTAGTTCGAAGTTCACAGTTCGAAGTTTGCATTGCCCTCTTTCCCCTTCCCCGCCGTATGATGCGCCTATCGGAGGTACCCGCCTATGAAGGTCTTCGACGCGGCGGCCATCCGCAACGTGGCGCTCGTCGGGCACACGGGGTCCGGCAAGACGCAACTGGCATCCGCGCTCCTCTTCGACGCCGGCGCCGCGCCGCGGCTCGGCCAGGTCGATGAAGGCACCGCGGTCACCGACTACGACGACGAAGCCCTCGCCCGCCGCCATACGCTCGCGGCCACTCCCGCCTTCCTCGAGTGGCAGCACACCAAAATCAACCTGATTGACACGCCCGGCGTCGCGAACTTCGTCGGCGAGGCGCGCGCGGCACTCCGCGCCGTCGACGCGGCGCTCGTGGTCGTCGACGCCGTGAGCGGCGTGCAGGTGTCGACCGAGAAGATCTGGGCCGCGGCCGAGGACGCGAAGCTCACGCGGATCCTCGTCTGCAGCCGTATGGACCGCGAGCGCGCCAGCCTCGATCGCGCCGTCGAGTCGATGCGCGCCACGCTCGCGCGCACGTGCGTGCCGGTGCAATGGCCCATCGGCGAAGCCGACACCTTCACGGGCGTCGTCGACCTCGTCACGCGGCGCGCGTACACGTTCGCGCGCGACGGATCGAGCACGATGACCGAAGGCGCCGTGCCCGAGGCCTCGACGGCTGCAGTCGACGCTGCCCGCACCGCGCTCATCGAAATGGTCGCCGAGACCGATGACGCGCTGATGGAGCGCTTCTTCGAGTCGGGCACGCTCGACGATGCGGCGCTGGCCGACGGGCTCGCGCGTGCCGTCGCGCAAGCGGCCATCTTTCCCGTGTATTGCGCGTCGGGCCTGCTGAACATCGGCATGCCACTGCTCGCCGACGCAATCGTCCGGAGCGTGCCGTCGCCCGCGAGCCGGCCGTTTCCCGGACTCGACGCCTCGGGCGCACCCGCTGCGCGCGAGGCGTCCGATAGCGCGCCGCTCGAACTCTGGATCTGGAAGACAATCGCCGATCCGTTCGCCGGCCGCCTGTCGCTCTTTCGCGTCATCTCGGGCGTGGCGCGATCGGACGCAACCGTCCGCAACCTGACGCGCGATGCCGACGAGCGGCTCGGGCACCTGCTCGTCCTGGAAGGCAAGACGCAGACGCACGTGACCGAGCTGCACGCGGGCGACCTCGGCGCGGTCGCGAAATTGAAGGACACGCACACGGGCGATCTGCTCGGCGATCGCCATGCAGACTTCACCGTGCCGCCGCTCGTCTTCTCCGAGCCGGTCCTGTCCTACGCGATGGAGCCGAAGAGCCGGAGCGACGAGGACAAGATCGGCCCTGCCATGCAGCGGCTGCTTGAGGAAGATCCGGCGCTCGGTTACGGGCGCGATCCGCAGACGCACGAGCTGCTGCTCTCAGGGCAGGGCCAGCTCCACATCGAGGTGACGGTCGCGAAGCTCCACCGGCGGTTCGGCGTGGAGGTGACGCTCAAGCCGCCGCGCATCGCCTATCTCGAGACGATCACGGCGCCCGTCGAGGCGCACGGACGTCACAAGAAGCAGACAGGCGGGCACGGCCAGTTCGGCGACTGCAAGATCCGCATGGAACCGCTCGCGCGCGGATCGGACTTCGAGTTCGTCGACGACATCTTCGGCGGCGCGATCCCGCGACAGTTCGTGCCGGCCGTCGAGAAGGGCATCCAGGACGCGCGCACCCGCGGCTATCTCGCCGGATATCCGGTCGTGGATTTCCGCGTGACCGTGTACGATGGCTCGTATCACGACGTCGACTCGAACGAGCTGTCGTTCAAGCTCGCGGGTCGGCTGGCGTTCCGGGACGCGATGTCGCGCGCGCGGCCCACGCTGCTCGAGCCGATCATGCGCGTCGAGGTGTCCACGCCGTCCGACTACGCGGGCGACCTGATGGGCGATCTCAACGCGCGGCGCGGTCGCATCGCCGGCATGGACGCCCGTGGATCGACGACGCTCATCCGCGCGTCGGTGCCGATGGCCGAGATGCTGACCTACGAGCAGACGCTCACGTCGCACACCGGCGGCCGCGGCGCGTATCACATGGAGTTCTCGCACTATGACGAGGTGCCCGGCCATCTGCAGAGCAAGATCATCAGCGCCGCCAAGGCTGAACGCGGCGAGGTTCGCGACGAGGACGAGTAGCCGATCGCCACGGACGATCGAGGCGGTCTGATGCGGCCCACGCGAGTTTCCCTCCCGCTCGCTCTCGCGGCCGCCGTCCTTCTGTGGACCATCGGTCCGCGGTCAGTCATCGCCCGGCAGGCTGCGCCCGGTCCCGACACGTCGTCCGCGAGCTCGACGGCGCAGGCTCCGGCGGAGACTCGTCCCGGCCAGGCCGAGGCGCTCGCGCCCAAGCCCGAGACGTTCGAGCACTTCCTCGCCGGCGTGCGCGCCGAAGCGCTCGTGCGCGGCATCGGGCCGGCCACGCTCGATCTCGCCTTCACTGATCTCACGCCCGAACCAGTCGTCGTCTCGCGTGACCGAACGCAGCCGGAAGAGACGCAGAGCCTCGAAAACTACGTGACGCGACACGTGACGCCACGTACGATCGCGGCCGCCAACCGCATGCGGCGCACGCACCGCGCGCTCCTCACGCGAATCGAGCGCGCCTACGGCGTCGCGCCGGCGCCGATGATCGCCATCTGGGGACTGGAATCGAACTTCGGCGCGTTCACGGGCACGTATCCCACGATTCGCGCGCTGGCCACGCTCGCCTACGACGCGCGCCGGCCGCTCTTCCGTGAGGAACTGCTGAATGCGCTCGCAATTCTCGACGCGGGACACGTCGATCCGCCGGCGCTGAAGGGATCCTGGGCCGGTGCGATGGGACAGCCGCAGTTCATGCCGTCGAGCTTCCTGAAATACGCGGTCGACTTCGACAAGAACGGACGCATCGACATCTGGACGTCGACGCCAGACGTGCTCGCGTCGATGGCGAACTACCTGAAGGCAATGGGCTGGAAGACCGGCGAACGCTGGGGGCGGGAGGTGAAGGCGTCGAAGGCTGTGCTCGCGCGCATCGACCGCGACGTCCCGATGCGGACCACCGGCTGCCGCGCGCTGCGCCAGATAACCGAGCCGAGGCCGCTGACCGACTGGCGCAAGCTCGGCGTCCGCCTCGCCAACGGCCGGCCACTGCCGGCGTCCTCGATCAAGGCCTCACTCATCCGCGGCGAGCGCCGCGTGTTCCTGGGCTACACGAACTACGAAGCGCTCATCGCCTACAACTGCTCGAACTCGTACGCGGTGGCGGTGGGGCTGCTATCGGATGACGTGCGCTGAGCAACTTCGAACTGCGAACTTCAAACTTCGAAATTGGTTCCAGGTTCCCCTGAGCCTGAAGGCTCAGGGCCCCACGAACACGCAGGGCTCCACGAACACACGCGATGCCGCACGGTTCGTGGAGCCCTGGGTCTTCAGACCCGGTGAGAACCCGTTCAAAGTTCGAAGTTCATAGTTCGAAGTTATCTCTAACTTCCGCCGGCTTTTCTCGGTGTCGTGCTGCGCTTGGTGCCCTTGGCGCGCTTGTCGACTTTGCCGGACTGATCCTGATCGGCCTTCTTGCGCGCCGTGCCGAGAGCTTCGCGTAAACGGCCGCCGACGGACTTCTTCTTCGGCTTGTCCGGCGTGCCCTTGTCACCGGCGGACTCGGCGTTCGGGTTGTACTCGCTGCCGACGAGCTCGACTTCGGCGACTTCGGCCGCGTCGCCGCGGCGCGTGCCGAGGCGCAAGAGGCGCGTGTAGCCGCCGGGACGCTCGGCGTAGCGCGGCGCGATCGTGTCGAACAGCTTGCGCGCGACCTCGCGGTCCGCGATGTCCTTGGCGACGACGCGGCGCGCGGTGACGGCGCGCGAGCTGCCCTCGGCCGCCGTCAGACTGCGCTTGGCGACCGAGATGATGCGCTCGACGAACGGCCGCAACTCCTTGCCGCGGGCCACGGTCGTCTGGATGCGCTCGTGTTGAATGAGGGCCACGGCCTGGTTGCGGAGCATCGACAAGCGATGCTCCGTGACGCGGCCGAGCTTGCGATGGGCGACTCGATGACGCATGGCGGTTCCTAGCGGGCCTCCGGCTCCGACGCGTCGAGCCGCATGCCGAGGCTCAACCCCATCGTCGAGAGGATTTCCTTGATCTCGTTGAGGGACTTGCGGCCGAAGTTCTTCGTCTTCAGCATCTCGCCCTCGGTCTTCTGCACGAGCTCACGCAGCGTGCGGATGTTGGCGTTCTTCAGGCAGTTGTACGACCGCACGGACAGCTCGAGCTCCTCGACGCTCTTGTCGAGGTTCTCGTTGGCGATCGCCGACGGCTGGTCGGCGGCCGCATCGAGCGGCTGATCGCCCGCTTCGTCGAGGCCGACGAAGATCGTGAAGTGGTCGCGGATGAGCTTGGCGGCGAGCGACACGGCGTCGCGCGGCGTCACGGCGCCGTTCGTCCAGACCTCGATCGTCAGCTTGTCGTAGTCGGTCGTCTGGCCGATGCGCGCG
>DASZOV010000108.1:0-2550 GCA_035550595.1 Vicinamibacterales bacterium | reverse complement strand
TCATGAGATCGATCGATGGCGAGAATACGTCTCGAGGAACGCGTTCGCGAAGGACTCGAAGGTTCCGAACTCAATAGCCTTCCTGATCGACCGCATGGTGTCAAGGTAAAAGTGCAGATTATGGGCCGTATTGAGGGCCGCCGCGCTCATCTCCCCGCTCATGAACAAGTGCCGCAGATAGGCCCGCGAATGCCGGCGGCACGTCGCGCAGCCACACGCCGGATCGGGCGGCGCCAGGTCATCGGCATACCGCGCATTCTTGATCGAGATCGGTCCCTCTCGTGTGAAGAGCTGCCCGTTGCGCGCGTTGCGCGTCGGCAGCACGCAATCGAACAGATCCACTCCGCGCGCCACGCACGCGACCAGGTCGTCGGGCGTCCCCGTCCCCATCACGTAGCGTGGCCGATCGTCGGGGAGCTGTCCGGCGACGCGATCGACCATCTCGTACATGAGGTCCGACGGCTCGCCCACCGAGAGGCCGCCGATCGCGTAAGCGTCGAAGCCGACCGCCAGCGTGCCATCGACGCTCCGGTCGCGAAGATCGGGAAACGTGCCGCCTTGCACGATGCCGAACTGCACCTGCCCCGGCGTCGATCGCACGACCGATGGCTCGGCACCGGCCTGGAGCGCGAGGAAGCGATCGCGTCCACGGCGCGCCCAGCGGAGCGTGCGGGTCATGGCCGCCTCGGCCTGATCGTGCGTGGCCGGCCATCCGACGCACTCGTCGAACATCATCGCGACGTCCGCGCCGATCCGCGCCTGGATGTCGACCGCCGACTCTGGCGAAAGTTCGAGCGGCCGTCCGTCCAGGTGCGATTGAAAGATGACGCCTTCATCCGACACGCGACGCCGCGAGGCGAGTGAGAACACCTGATAGCCGCCCGAGTCGGTGAGGATCGGCCGGTTCCATCCGATGAACGCGTGCAGGCCTCCGAGCGCGGCGATGCGCGCGTCGCCCGGCCGCACGTGCAGGTGGTACGTGTTCGCGAGGATGATCTCGGCGCCGAGGGCCTCGACGGCGTCGATCGTCAACGCCTTGATCGCGCCGCGCGTGCCGACCGGCATGAACGCCGGCGTCTCGATGTCGCCGTGCGCGAGATGCAGACGTCCGCGTCGGGCGCGGCCCGACCGGGCGAGAATCTCGAACGCGATGCGGTCGGCCACGGCGCTTAGCCTATAATGACTCCCGCGTGTCGTCCGTCGATCGCGTGTCTTCGTTCCTGCCACTCTCGTGAAGCGTCTGCGCGTCGGCGTGGTGTACGGAGGCCGATCGGGCGAACACGAAGTCTCGCTCGCCTCGGCTGCCGCCGTCTTCGCCAATCTCGATCGCCAGCGGTACGAGCCCATCGCCATCCGTATTGAAAAGGATGGTCGGTGGGTGCTGCCCGACCGCGCGCCCTCTGCAGCGTCGGCCGCCGAAGTCATCGATCAGATGCGGAGCGAGGCACGCCCGCGCGCTGGACGCGACGTCCTCCTACCGGCGCGTCCGAGCGACGACACGCTCGTGCTCGTCGATCGCCGCGCGTCCGATCCCGAGACCGGCGATGAGCAGGTGACGATCACCGGGCTCGCGCTCGACGTCGTGTTTCCCGTGCTCCATGGTCCGCGCGGCGAGGACGGCACGATCCAGGGTCTCTTCGAGCTCGCCGAGGTGCCCTACGTCGGCTGTGGCGTGCTCGCGTCGGCGGTCGGCATGGACAAGGCGGTGGCGAAGACGATCTTCCGCGCGAGTGGCCTGCGCGTGCCGGACTGGGTCGTCGTGCGCACGGCCGCGTGGCGGGCCGATCCCGCCGGCGTCACGCGCACGATTGAAGACGCGCTGCCCTATCCGATCTTCGTCAAGCCGGCCAACATGGGATCGAGCCTCGGCATCTCGAAGGTCGACGATCGCGACGCGCTCGGTCGCGCACTCGATCTCGCCTTCACCTACGACGGCAAGACAGTCGTCGAAACCGCCGTCGTCGACGCGCGCGAACTCGAGTGCGCGGTGATGGGCGGTGAGCCGCCGCAGGCGTCCGTCGCCGGCGAGATCGTTCCCGCCGGCGCTTTCTACGACTACGCGTCCAAGTACCTCGACGCCGGATCGCGTCTCGAGATTCCGGCGCGGCTCGACGCCGCGACAATGGCCGAAGTGCAGCGTCAGTCGCTCGCCGCCTTCGACGCGATCGATGGATCCGGACTCGCGCGCGTCGACTTCCTGCTCAGTCGCGCGACCGGCGATCTGTTCCTCAACGAGATCAACACGCTGCCGGGCTTCACCACGATCAGCATGTACGCGAAGTTGTGGGCGGCGAGCGGCGTCGACTACCCCGCGCTCCTCGATCGATTGATCGCATTGGCGCTCGATCGTCACGCGGCCGCACGTGAACGGCGCACGACGGCGGGCTGACGCCTCGCGTCGCGATCCGTTCGCGATCAGTTTTTGACAAAACTGATCACTTTGTGCTTGACAGTCTTCCGAACTCGTCCATAATCTACATCTTGCGTGAGAGCAACCGGCTCAGCCTATTCATGGGGTACTGCTCAACCGAGCGGTCGGTCGGTTTCTTT
>DASZOV010000107.1:0-2212 GCA_035550595.1 Vicinamibacterales bacterium | reverse complement strand
CCGGTATCGCCGCGTGTCGGACCGCGGTCCGGATCCTGTGCAAGTTCAGCCGACGAACCGCGTCAGGGCCGGAAGGCAGCAGCGCTAAGTCGATCCTGTGCTGTGCCGCAGGGCCTCCGGGCCGCGGTCGGGCGCGCGCCGATCGGCCGTCGCCATCACATCTCGATCATCGTTTCTCCATGCCGCACTTTGCTCTCGCGCGCAAATGGCGCCCGCAGCGTTTCGAGGACGTCATCGGCCAGCGCGGCGTCATCGACACGCTGAAGCACGCCATCGCGTCGGACCGGATCGCGCAGTCGTTCATCTTCGCCGGGCCTCGCGGCGTCGGCAAGACGACGACGGCGCGCATTGTCGCGCGGGCGCTGAACTGCGTGAACGGGCCCACGCCCGAGCCGTGCGGCGAGTGCGACGCGTGTCGTGAGATCGCGGAAGGACGCGACGTCGACGTCCTCGAGATCGACGGCGCCACCTACACGGGCGTCGACGCCGTGCGTGAGGTCATCGTCGAGCCGCTCGCGATCGCGCCGATGCGCGATCGCTACAAGATCTTCATCATCGACGAAGTCCATCGCCTGTCGAAGAACGCGTTCGACGCGCTGTTGAAGTCGATCGAGGAGCCGCCGCCGTACGTCAAGTTCATGATGGCGACGACCGAGCTGCACCACGTGCCGGTCACCATCCAGTCGCGGTCGCAGGTCTTCGAACTCCGCGCACTGCCATTCGCCGCGATCCGCGCGCAACTGGCGGCGATCACCACGGCCGAAGGCGTGGCGATCGATGACGGCGCGCTGGCGCTCGTGGCGCGGGCAGCGGAAGGCAGTATGCGCGACGCGCTGTCGTCGCTCGATCAGATTCTCGCGTTCACGAGCGATGCGGTCACGGCCGCCGACGTCAGCACGGTACTCGGCCTCATCGGCCGCGACCTGCAGTTCGACATCGCCGAAGCCGTCGCGCGTGAGGACGCCGCCGGCGCGTTCGCGCTCGCCGCGACGGTCGTCGAGACGGGCTTCGACCTGCGGATCGTCTGCCGCGAGCTCGCGCGGCTCATGCGCGATCTGATGATCGTGCGCATCGATCCGACGCGGCTGGCCGATCCCGAGATCGCGGCCGAGGACGAGCGCGATCGGCTGAAGGCGCTCGTCGAGCAGTATTCGCGCGAGGATCTCATGCGCGCGTTCGACCTGCTGTCGCGCGCGGAGTACGAGATCCGCAACTCGTCGCAGCCGCGTCATCACTTCGAGATGGCGCTCATCAAGTGGATCCATCTGCGCCAGCTCACGCCGCTGACCGACCTCATCGCGTCGATGGAAGGCGGAGCTCCGGGAGGCATCGCGCCAGCCGCGCCGCGGCCTCGAGCGTCAGCTCCGGCAACATCGCCGCGCCCCGTCGCGAGACCGGCATCAGCGCCGGCACGTCCATCTTCATCGTCCGAGCCTCGTGCCGCCGCATCGCGTCCGGCCCAGACGTCGTCATCGCCGGCGTCCGCGCCTGTCACGCGATCGACCGCGCCCCCCGCGCCGGCTGAAGCGCCGAAGGCCGCCGGCGATCTCAAGACGGCGCTTCTCGCGTCGATTCGCGAGCAGAGCCGCACGTTCTATGGCATGGTCGTCGCGCAGGCGCAGAAGATCGACGTCGAGGGCAACACGGTCGTGTTCACCTTCGCGCCCGTGCACAAGACGCTCCGCACGCAGCTCGGCCACAAGCGCGCGTGGGTCGAGCAGCTCGCGCAGGCGCTCGCCGGCCGTAAGATGACTGTGGTCGACCGGGAAGCGGCGCCGGCACCCGCCGCCGAGGCCGAAGCTGCCGCCGAGGCGCATCAGGCCGATCTGCGCGCCCGCGTGCAGGCCGAGCCCGCCGTGCAGGCCGTGCTCGACGTGTTCGGCGGCCAGATCGAGGACGTCGAGGAGATCGACTGATGAACATTCAAAAAATGATGCAGCAGGCGCAGCAGATGCAGGAGCGCCTCCAGAAGCAGATGGCCGAGATGACGATCGAGGCCACGGCCGGCGGTGGCATGGTCACCGTCGCCGTCAACGGCAGCAAGCAGCTCCTTCGCGTCACGCTCGAT
This sequence comes from Vicinamibacterales bacterium, assembly GCA_035550595.1. Taxonomy (GTDB): domain Bacteria; phylum Acidobacteriota; class Vicinamibacteria; order Vicinamibacterales; family SCN-69-37; genus CALFMR01. Next base: position 144 of record DASZOV010000107.1, on the reverse strand, counting down.
CCCGAGGTCGTGTCGAAGGACGACATCGCGATGCTGCAGGATCTCATCGTCGCGGCCGTCAACGACGCGCATCGCCGCGTGGACGAAGCGCTCGCCGGTCAGATGCAGGGCCTGATGGGCGGCCTCGGCCTGCCCTGATGGCGC
>DASZOV010000106.1:0-16617 GCA_035550595.1 Vicinamibacterales bacterium | reverse complement strand
CATGCGCAACTTCATGGACGACGTGTCCATCGTCAAGCGGCCGGAGGGTGGGACGCTCGTGCGCATGACGAAGAAACTGGCCTGAGTGTCACTCGATCCCCGCTATCTCGCCACCGGCGTCGACGCCGCGCTCGAAGCCGGACGCATCCACCGCCGGTACTTCCGGCAGCACCCCGACATCCACAAGAAGGGGCGCATCGACCTCGTCACCAACGCCGATCTCGAAGCGGAACGCATGTTTCGCGACCTCATTGCCCAACGCTTTCCCGATCACGTCGTCGTCGGGGAGGAGGCGGGCGCCGTCGCGTCGCCCGAAGGGCGATGCCGCTGGATTATCGATCCGGTGGACGGCACGACCAACTTTGCGCACGGCCTGGCCCTGTTCTGCGTCTCGATTGCCCTCGAGATCGACGGTCGCCTGGCGCTCGGCGTGGTCTACGATCCGATCAACGAAGAGCTCTTCACCGCCGAACGCGGCGAGGGGGCGCGGCTCAACGGCGAGCCGATCCACGTGTCGTCGTGCGCGGAACTGGTCGATGGGCTGCTCGTCACGGGTTTTCCGTACACGATCCGCGAAGAGCGTCGCCGGCAGGTGGACGTGTTCGCCGCGTTCCTGCACGAGGCGCAGGCCGTGCGCCGGCTCGGCTCGGCGGCGCTCGATCTCTGCTACGTCGCGGCGGGCCGGCTCGATGGCTACTGGGAAGAGCGCGTGTTCCCGTGGGACATCGCGGCCGGTGCGCTGCTCGTCGCCGAAGCCGGCGGCACGGTGACCGGGCTCGACAACCAGCCGTTCGACCCGTTCGGCCTGCAGATCCTCGCGACCAACGGGCCGCTGCACGAGCCGATGCTCGAGGTGATCCGCCGCGTCCACGAGGAACGCGCGTAGTGATTGGCCTCCCGTGATGACATGCCCGGCTGCGAGCGCATTCCCGGCCGCACGCCGCGGCAACCGGCGACGCTTGGCATCGATTCTGCTGAACTGAGCGTATATCGCGTGAACACAGGCATACGCGCGAGAGGAGCACATATGGCGCGAACATGGGCACGAGCCGGAGGACTGCTGTTGGGCGCACTGCTCGTCGCGGTCCCGGCATCCGCGCAGGTCGTCCAGTCCTTCCAGGTGGGCGTCGGCGCCTTCTTCCCCCGCGGTTTCGACACGCGCGCCGACGGCGACACGCTCGTCGCGGATCTCACCGATCAGAACCCGCTGACGTTCGAGATCGGCGACTTCAAGTCCGCGCAGTGGTTTGGCGAATGGGACGTCGCCTTCGGCGATCACGTCGAAGCGGGCGCCAGCGTGGGCTTCCAGACGCGGCGCGTCCCGAGCGTCTATCGCGACCTCGTGGATGAGTCCGGTCTCGACATCGAACAGAACCTGAAGCTGCGCGTCGTCCCGGTCACCGCCGTCGTGCGGTTCCTGCCGTTTGGCCGCATCGGCAGCGTGCAGCCGTACGTCGGCGCCGGCGTCGGCGTGCTCAACTACCGCTACAGCGAGGACGGACAGTTCGTCGATCCGTCGGACAACAGCATCTTCACCGATCGCTTCACGACGACCGGACACGCGCCAGCGGGCGTGCTGCTCGGCGGCGTGCGGTTGCCGATCGGCGGCGACATTTACGGAATGGGCGTCGAATACCGTTATCAGTGGGCGACCGGCGACACGGGCGGACTCGACAACGGCTTCCTCGGCGACAAGATCGACCTCAGCGGCGGCCAGTTGAATTTCTCGTTCCTCGTGAGGTTCTGAGGGAAGCTTCGCGCGCGTCACGGCATCGGCGCCGGAGGCGCGGTCCGGCGATACAACGCCAGCCCGCCGCCTTCGGCGACGCGCGTGAATCCGTCCAGGAACGACGCGTCGTCTCTCGCACGCGCGGCCAGCACGTCGCCGCCTTCGGCTCGCTCTTCGATCAGAATCCATTCCACGTGCAGGCGTGGCCGCGCGACCGCGGCGATCCACAGGTCGCCGTTGCCTTCGTGCAGGTAGTTCGAGAGTCGCAGTCCGTGCGCGGCGGTCTCCTGCATGTAGTGCGCGAGTGATCCCATGCTCGCGAGAATCGGCGTCCCGTCGTAATGCGCGTCGAGGTACGCGCTGACCGCACGCCGACCGAGGCGATAGGGCGTCTCCCACTGCGCCTCCATGACCATCGGCGCGTGTGCGTCGAGTGGTGGCCGTTGATAGATCGCCAGCACACAGAGCGCCGCTGCGGCCCATCCTTGCACGCGACGCGGCAGCGCGGCGATCGTGTAGGCCGAGAGCGCGCCGGCCGCGACGACAAGCGGCACCATGTAGCGAACGCGATGCGGATGGCCCTGGAAGAATGCCACCAGCGGCAGTGCAGCGGCCGCGAGAAGTGTCACGGGCAACGCCGCCGCAATCGAACGCCGTGCCGCGATCAGGCATACAACTGCGCCGGCGAGTCCCACGACAACGAGTGCCGCGCCGCCGAGGGCCATCGTCGACGTCGCGACTTCAGCGAGCGCGATGAATGGCCGATGGAACGAGGGATTGTCCGGCACGAAGAAGCCGGACGTCACGAACCAGTGGCCCGTCGCGCCCCAGCCGAGGAACAGAAACGCCACGACCGCGAAGACCGCGTACGGCGCGAGCGCCCACGGCCGACGCGTCCCGCGCCGCCAGCTCTCGAGGGTCGCGAGCACGACGAGCGCCACGCCAACGCACCAGCCTTCGTACCGGGTCCACATGAGCGCGACGAGCACGCCGCCGGCCCAGTGCTGATGCCGTCGATCCGGATGTTCGATCCACGCGGCCACAGCCGCGAGCGCGCAAAAGGACAGCGCGAAAAGCAGCGGCTCGGTCATCGGCGTGCTCTGCAGATACAGCACGTCAGGATTGACGAGCACGATCGCGGGCGCGACGAGGGCCGCGGCTGCGGACTTCGTGTAGCGGAAGAGATACGCCGCGAGCGCGGCGAGGCCCACGGCCAGTTCGACGACGGACATCCCGGCCGAGAGATAGCCCGTGCGGAAGTTCCAATCCCACTGGGTCGGCAGGATCTGGATGAGATGGGGCAGTGGCAGCCACACGGCGCCAATCTGTTTCCATCCAGGCGTGAGGTTGTCGATGATGCGCCGCGCGACGACGAGATGGGCGCGCGCATCGTAGTGGCTGAGCGTCAGCCCGCGCCAGGCGTAGTCGACGGCCGCGGCCCCGCCGACGACGAGCGCGGCGGCGAACACGAGCAGGACGAGTTGGCGAGTACGCGGCGGAGCGTCCGATATAATCGTGGGGCCTGTGTGCGGCATGCGTGCGTGATTCCGGCCTGCCGACCATTGTAGATGCACCACCTCGCCGCGCTGCTGCACCGTCTCGTCCAAATCGTCCAGCCTCTCGCCGAACGGCTCGGCGCGCCCGGCCTGGCGCTCGTCGCCTTTTTCGACTCGTCGTTCCTCTCGCTGCCCGAAGTCGCCGACGCGCTCATCGTCATCATGGTGATTCAGCGTCCGGCCGAGTGGCTGTACATCGCGGCGATGGCGACCGTGGGATCGGTGGCCGGTTGCTATGCGCTCTATCTCGTCGGCCGGGCGGGTGGGGAAGCGATCGTCCGAAAGCGTTTCAGTGAACGGCGCGTCACGCGGGCCCTTGCGTTGTTCGAGCGGCACGGCCTGCTCGCGATCGTCGTCCCGGCGATCATGCCGCCGCCCATGCCGTTCAAGATCTTCGTGCTGCTCGCCGGCGTGGCGCGGGTGCGGCGGCGGACGTTCTTCACGGCCGCGGCCATCGGGCGCGGATTCCGCTATCTCGGCGAGGCCTGGCTGGCCTATGAATACGGCGACCAGGCGACCGCGTTCATCCACGACAACCTGCCGGTCGTCTCGCTCGTCGCCGCGCTCGTCGTGGCGGGGATGGGAACGGCCATGATCCTTTGGCAGCGGCGCCGCACGGCTTAGAATGAGGCACCCGTGCGCCCCGATCTGTCGGTCGTCATCCCGATTCACAACGAAGCGCCGAATCTCGAGCCGCTGCACCGCGAGCTGGCCGAGACGCTCGGCGCCTGGGGACGGCCGTACGAGATCCTGCTCGTCGACGACGGGAGCACGGATGGATCGTTCGAGAAGCTGAAGACCATCCAGGCGGCCGACCCGCACGTACGCGTCATCCAGTTCCGCCGCAACTTCGGCCAGACGGCGGCGTTCGCGGCCGGCTTCGCCGAGGCGCGAGGGCGCGTGATCGTGACGTCGGATGGGGACCTGCAGAACGACCCGCGCGACATCCCGGCGCTCGTCGGCGAGCTCGACGAGGGCGGCTTCGACATCGTCTGCGGTTGGCGGAAGGATCGGAAGGACGCGTTCCTCAACCGGCGCCTGCCGTCGATCCTGGCCAACCGGCTCATTTCGTGGGCGACGGGCGTACGGCTGAACGACTACGGCTGTTCGCTCAAGGCGTTCCGCGCGGAGGTCGTCAAGCCGCTGCGGCTGTACGGCGAGCTGCACCGGTTCCTACCGGCGCTCGCGAGCGAGATGGGCGTGCGCATCGCGGAACGGCCCGTCAACCATCGCGCGCGCGTCCACGGGCGATCGAAGTACGGCATCTCGCGGACGATCCGCGTGGTGCTCGATCTCGTCACGGTCAAGTTCCTGCTCAGCTATTCGACGCGCCCGCTCCAGATGTTCGGCCTGGTCGGCGGCATCATGAGCGCGCTCGGCATCGTCCTGCTCGCGTTCATGGCATTCTCGAACCTGCTCGCGCACCAGGCGCTCACGCAGCGACAGGCGCTCGCGATCTTCATCGGCGTGTTGTTCATCTTCACCGGCGTGCAGCTCGTGACGATTGGCCTGCTCGCCGAGATCCAGGCGCGGACCTACCACGAATCACAGGGCAAGCCGGTGTACGTCATCCGGCAGATTCTGGAGACGGAGACGGCGGACGAGAAGAACAACGCTGCGCCGTCAACTCTGAACGTCGAACTTCGAACGTAGCGCCGCCCTCTCTATTCCTGCCGTAGCACCGCGATCGGATCGATCCGCGCCGCCCGCACCGCCGGGACGAGACCGGCGGTCACACCGACCAGCATCAAGAACACGGCGACCGCACTGTAAACACGCGGATCGGCCGGCTGTACGCGGAAGAGCAGTGCGGTGAATGTACTCGACATCGCCCACGCGCCGACGAGGCCAAGGACGACGCCGAGGCCGACGGGCCGGAGGGCCCACGCCAAGGTCCAACACAGAATCCGGCCGCGCGAAGCACCAAGTGCGAGGCGGACACCGATCGACCGCGCCTGGCGGGCGACCAGGAATGCGACGGTGCCGTAGATGCCAATCGCGCCGATCGCGAGCGCCAGGACGCCGAACGCGCCGAGGATGCTGGCGGCGAAGCGGCGATCGACAGTCGTATCACGAAAGAAATCTTCGAAGACATGCGCGTGAATAGTGGTGTCGCCCAGAATGGGTTGGATCGCACTGACGACTTGCCGCTCGACGATGTGCGGATCTCCAGCGGTGCGGACGACCAGCGTTTCTCCAAGGACCGTCATTCTGGTGTCATGACGTGACGGATCCTGCTCGATGAGCATGTACAGTTCGGGCGACGGCACCTCCTCTGGACTGGATATCGGCAGCCCACGCACGATCCCGATGACGACCGTCAGCAGTGACTGCCCGTCGGGGTCGACGACGATCGTCTTCCCGAGAGGATCACGTCCGGGAAAGAACTCATGCGCAGCCGCGTCACTGATGATCGACACCGGCGGGCCGCTTTCGTCCGACGGCCGAAACAGCCGGCCCCTGATCGCTCGCATGCCCATGACGGAGAAGTAGTTCGGCGTGATGGACTTCACGAGAGCCGCCTGATCTTCATGGACGCCGGGAATCGACACGAGGCGCCCCATCTGCGATCGTGACAGCGGACCGACACCGAACAGCATCGCCGCATCCACGACTCCCGGCGTCGCTTTCGCGCGAGCCATCATTTCCTGCCGAATGGTAGCGGCCGTACTCGACCGCGCCTCAGGCGGCACATCGGTCAACCATTTCAGAGCCTCCGCCACCATCACGTGCTGCCGATCGAACCCCAGATCCATCGTCGTGATGATGACGAAGCTCGTGACGATGAGACTCGCGGCGACGAGCAGGGTAGAGACGAAGGCGACGTCGATGGTCAGCAGGCCCGACAGCACGCGACGACGACCGCGTTCGTGACCGGCGACCGTCGCCGGCCGCGTCAGCCAGGCCGCGCCGTGTCGGACCGCGAGCCACGCCGGCGCGCCCGCCGCGAAGAGACCGCAGATCGCGCCAGTGCACAGTGTCGCCACGAAGACCCTGCCGCTGATGACGACATCGGCAGCGCGGCGGACGTCGGGCGGCAAATTGATCTTGGCAATGGCGACGCCCCACAGCGAGGGGACGAGCGCCAGCAGCGCAGCCGCCACTGCCACGATCACACCCTCGAGTAGCAGCATGTACGCCAGCCGGCGTCGCGACGCGCCGAGCGCTTCCCTGATCGCCAACTCCGGCAGTCGCGTCACGGACCGTGCGAACATCAATCCCGACACGTTGACGCTCGCGACGACCACGACGACCGCAACGGCTGCGAGCAGAAATAACAGCCAGACCTTCGATGCGCCAATCGCTGAATCTCGCAGGCTACGGACGACCGTCGACGAGGAGATGCGCTCCATGTCCGCTTGCGCCTGATCCACCGTGACGCCGGGGCGTAGTCGCGCCACGACACTGAGACAACACAGCGTGCTCGCGCGCGTGTCACGCGCCGGCGGCACGTAAGGCACGTACAACTCGTCGGCATTCCTCGCGATCGGATACGCGATCCCCTCCGGCAGGACGCCGATGATGGTGACCGGCTGGTGATCGAGCGTCACGTGGCGGCCGACGACCGACGGGTCGGCACCAAGATGATTCACCCAGAAGTCATGTCCGACGACCGCGACCGGCGCGGTGGCATCGCCGTCACCGAAGAGTCGCCCCATTGCCGCGTGAACCTGTAGAACATCGAACAGGTTCGGCGTCACCCGCCGAATCATCACGTTTTCGGATGTCCTGTCGACTTCGAGCCACAGCGGCCCGTTGGTCCGCTCGGCGGCGATGTCCGTGAGTGTCTGCGCACCGTCTCGCCAGTCGAGATAGTCACCAGGCGACGGCGGCGCAAAGACTCCGGCGGTCGGGCTCGAGAATGCGAGATTGACGAGCCTCTCAGAATCACCGTACGGAAGCGGACGCAGCACGGTGGCGTCGACAACGGCGAACGTGATCGTCGCGACGGTCATCGTGAGCGTCAGGACGCCGAGAGCGACGAGCGTAGCCGACCGGCCATGCCGCAGCCCTCGCCACGCGTCGCGAACGTCTACCCGGGCACGACGCCAGCCGCCAAGGATCCACGTCACGAGAGTCGTCCGCTGCACGGCGCCTCCGTCGGATGAGCGATCGAGGGATGACGTTGCGCTTGGACACCGGCGACAAGCAAAGGTTCCTGGGGCTCGCAAGGTCGCGAGCGGGCGGCCACGGGGGCCGCCCCTACGGCAAATGGGCTAGCGGTCGATTCTTACGCGCGTGTACCGTGTCATCGTGCAGACCGAGACGTGCTGATCGGCGCCCGCGTCCGGTCTGACGCGCGCCATCGCCGCGGCGGGCGTTGTGCCGAGATCGACGCCCAGCCCCAGCGGCGCGTCGGGCGTGCGCCACAGTTCCAAGCGCGCGACGTGCGGAGCGTCGAGCCACACACCTTGAAGCAGCGCGGCGTCCTCGGCGAAGCTGCCTTCACGTGCGGACTCGCTGCCGTCCGGCGCGCGGTCGAAGACGTCCCACGAGAACCCACGCGTCGTCGCGCCCGGCCAATCGATCGGCTGTGCCGCAAAGGGCGTGTCACTCGCGACGTACAACACGATCGGCCCATGCGACGCGTCGTCCGCGGCAACGAACGCGAACGTGCGGGACGACGCGAGCGAAGACAGCGCGCGCCAGCCGGCCGTGACCGTGTCACAAGAGCCTGCGCGGCGGACGCGCGCGAGTCCGGGCAGCAGCCCGTCTGACAGCGCGAACGCGCGAAGCGGAAGCACACTCGAGGCAGAGGGCAGAGCGTAGACAACGCTGTCCACGCGCGCGGCTTCGGCGGCGAGAACCGCGGAATCGCGATCCACGACGCGAAGAGACTTGCCAGTGCGCCGCTCGACGTCGTCGAGCGATCGCAAGAGGACGTCCGTCATCGCGTCGTCTCGGACGAGAACGGCTCCGTCCGGCATCGCGCCGAGGACGCGCTGCATAGACTGACGCGACAGCGACTCCTGCCCGAACGGCGTCCACTCAGCGGGCAGACGCGGTGCCGGTCGGGCGAACGGCAGGCCGGGCAGCAGAGCAACCAGCAGGGCCGCGGCGAGTCGGCCGCCGGGCCCACGCCGGCATTGGCGCAGCGTCTCTTCGAGACCGACCGCCGTCAGCAGCCAGAGCGACACGACGGCCGGGGCGAGTGCGTCGGCCGTCTGACCGCTCCACAGTACGGCTGCACCCACGACGACCGCGTATGTCATCGCGACAGCCAGCCGGACATCGCGTCGCAGCCAGAGCACGAACGCACCAAGCGCGGCGAGGGCTAGCGCGTAGATGCCCGCCGGCACGAAGAGGTGCGTCGACACTGCGCTGACGACGTGTGCGGCAGAGAGCGCGGCTCCCGGTATCGGCAGCATGCACGACCACGCTGACGGTGACGCGTCGAGAGACGGAGGCAGATGAGGCGCGAGCGCCCCCATCGCGAGCAATAACGCAACCGTGGCAACGGCCACGATCGCGCCGAGCCCCCTCGATCGTTGCGACGACGTCCGCTGCGGAAGGAACAGGCCGACAGCCACGATTGCAATGACGACAGGAACGGTCGCTGACGGCAGGAACAGAGCGGTCAGCGCCAGGCCGCCCCATGCGAGCGCGCGCCATCGCCAGCGGACCGAATCACCGAGCGTGGCGTCGCCAAGGCGCACGAGCGCGAAGAGCGTCAACGCCGCGAGTGCGGACGTGGCGGGTGCCGCTGGCGCAACGATGGACGAGAAGCGAGGCAGCAGGCCGAAGGCGAGCGCGGCGGCAATGGCCGCCGGCCACGACGCCGCCATGGCGCGCGCGGCGAGCGCGAGTGCAGCGACCGCAACTGCGGTCAGCACGCCGTTCGCGCGCAACCACCACAGACCGGCCGGCGCATCACGAAACACGCGCGCCGCCAGCGCCCCCATCGCTTCGGCCGCGCCCGCGCAGACCGGCGGGGCCACAAGCGCCGGCGATTCCCGATGGAGCAGCACGGCCGCGACGCCGGCCGCGGCCGCGACGACGATCGCCAGGACGCGGCGTCGTGTCATCGTCTGAGTCTGATCTGTCGCCGGAGACCGCACGAATCGCGTGCTAGCATACGTGAAACATGCGCGCCGCTTCACGCGTGATCGGCACCATCGCGCGCGCGTGGACCGTCCATCGCGGTCTCGTTCTCGCGCTCGTCGCGGCCACGGTCCTCGTCTTCGCGCGCAGCTTCGTCTATCTCGCCTACGAACAGTCGTTCTTCGATTCGGACCAGGCCATCTTCGGCCTGATGGCCAAGCACCTCATCGAAGGCCGCGCGTTTCCGCTGTACTGCTACGGACAGACGTACATGCTCGCGGTGGACGCGTGGGTCGCGGCGCCGTTCTTTCTGCTCTTCGGCCCCTCGGTCATGAGCTGGCACTTGTCGCTCGTGGCGCTCAATCTCGCGACGGTCGTCCTGCTGATCGCGATTCTTCATCGGGAATCTGGACTGACGCCGGCGCTCGCGCTCCTCGCGACGCTCGTGCTCGCGTTCACGCCGCCGCTCACCGCGGCATCGCTCATCGAAGGCGCGGCGGGCATCGGCCCGGTGCTCTGCGTGCCGATTCTCTGGCTGTTGCGCCGCCGGCCGCTCTGGTTCGGGCTCGTGCTCGCGATCGGCACGCTCAGCCGGCCGTTCACGGCGTACGTCGTCCCCGTTTTGCTCGTGCAGCAGGCGTGGGACCGATCGCTCTGGCGGCGCGGCCAGCTTCGCTTCTGGCTCGTGGCCGCCGTCGTGGCGGCCGCGACCATGCAGACCGTCAAAGCGCTCGAGCCGTATTCGGATCTGATGGGCCCCGGCACGCGCGGTGAGCTCATCGGCGGTTACGGCGGATCGCAGGTCGGGACCGTGGCCGATCGCATCGAGTTCATTCCGTCGGAGCTGCCGGTCCGCGTCGAGACGATGATCGCCGACGACCTGCCCGGACTCTACGGACTGAAGCCGATCGACAACGCGATCGCGCGGCAGGGACACATCTGGGCGCTGTGGCCGATCGTCGTCGCGTGCGGCATCGGGCTCGCCGCGGTGATGCTGATCGCAAGCCGACGACGACCGACCCGCCGGCCGGGTGACGCGCCGTCCGATCGTGCGGACGGACCTCAGCGGCGACTAGCGTTCCCAGTCTTCCTGCTCGGCGTCGGCATCGTCGCCGTGCTCGTCTACATCGTCACGCGTCCGCCGGACCTCGTCGTCCACCGCTACTTATTGCTATCGCTGTACGTGCCGATTGGCGTTGTCTCGCTCATCTTCGCCGCGCGACCTGCGTCGTGGGTCACGGGCCTCGTCGTCGCAGCGGTTGTTGCGGCCGGCGTTGGATCGGGCCTCGATCACTGGCGGCAAGTGGAACGCTATTGGGGCGGCCGGCAGCCGAACGATCTGCGCGTGCTCGCGGACGAGCTCGTTCGACGACACGTCCATGTAGCCATGGCCGGCTACTGGCGCGCGTACAAGATCACGTTCCTGACCGACGAACAGGTGAAGGTCGCGTCGAGCGACGTGGTCCGCATCTCGGAATACCAGCGCCTCGCGGACGCCGAAGGCCCGAACCTCATCACGATTCAGGACGAACCGTGCGCCGGCGGTGAACACGTGAGCGCGTGGTATTTGTGCAAAGCGACACCGTAGGAGCGGCCGTCTGTGGCCACCCGAGACACGCCGAGTCGAGAAGCAGGGAGTATCGTCCAGGCGATCGGGCCCGGATAGAATAGACGGCCGAAAGGGGAGTGCTCGGTCGCGTGCGTCTTCAACGGTTCCTTTCACTCGTTCTGGTCCTTCTGGTCGCCAGCCTCGCGGCGTGCGACAACGCCGATGACTCGCCCGTCGCCCCGCCCGGCGACGGTGGCACCGTTCAGCCCGTTCACAACACGCCGCCCGTCATCAGCGCCATCGCGGTTGACGTGAGCGACCGCGCGGAAGTGAACCAGGACATCGACGTCACGGCTACCGTCACCGACGCCGAGACGCCCGTCGCCAATCTCCAGTTCATCTGGACGGCGAACGCCGGCACGTTCACAGGGTCGGGCCCATCCGTGAAGTGGCGCCTGCCCAAGGGCACCGCGGCGACGCCCATCAACGTCACGATCTCCCTCGAAGTCGTCGAGCACTACGCCGATGTGAACAGCAAGGGCGATCCCATCACCAGCACGAACGACGTGAAGAAGAGCGCGGCGGCGTTTCCCGCGCACGACTCGGTCGCCGAACTGTCCGACATGACGATCAAGTTCCTCGTCGATTACTTCGGCCACTCGGAAGTCAGTCCCGACGCGTGCCTCGTGGACTTCTGGGATGCGTGCTCCGGCAAGGACGCCGAGCACAGCGACATCGTGAACAACCGGAAGATGCTCACGATCCAGTCGGCCGAAGCGCACGTCGACTCCGTGACCTTCGAGGACGACAACGACGCGGACATCGTCGCGCCGTGTACGTTCAAGGACACGCTCATTTCGACCGGGAAGAGCGGCGTGTCGCGCGGCTACTGCAAACTCACTGGCGTGTTCGAAAGTGAGCGCTGGTGGCTCTGCAGCAGCACCTTCGATCCCAACCCCGACGGCGGCCGCTTCTGCGACGACGGTAGCGACGACTGCAAAGCTCCCGAGGGCATCGGCTCGAAGTACTCCTTCATGCTGCCGCGATAACGACAAGGTAGAAGTTCGAAGCCAGAAGTGGGTTCCGGGTTCTCCCTGGCCCTTCAGAGCCAGGGAGAACCGAAATCTACGATCGGCGCCTCGCGGCAGGCGTTGGAGATGCGTCGGCTGGAGGCGTGGCGGGCAACTCCAGCGTCTGTTGAATCACGGTGAAGAACGCGTTCGCCAGTGCCTGGTAGCCGGCCACCGTCAGGTGCAGGCCGTCCGCGCCCACGAACGTCGCGACGTCGACTTCAATCGCCGCGTAGCCGTCGACGACAATGGCGCCTTCGCGCGTGGCCATGTCGCGGATCTCGTCATTCGTGTCGCGGATGAGCTGATCATCGACGGGCGACCGGTTCCCGCCGCCCGGCGACGGCTCGCGCTGCGGCGTCAGCGTGCTCACGAATACGGTGTCAACGCCGTGCGCGAACGCCTCGCGGACGTCGTCGCGCAGGGTATCGACGATGTGTGGGATCTCGTCGTGGTCGCGAGTGTCGTTGAGGTCGTTGATGCCCTCGAAGAGCAGCAACACCTGAGGGGTGTTCGCGTCGAGCACGCCCTGCAGCCGATAGTAGCCGTCGGCGACGTGCTCGCCGCCCTGACCTTCGTTGACGAGCGAGATCGTTTGCGCCTTGTAGCGCTGCTGCAACAGTTGGAGCAGCACGGCCGGATACCCGTGCTCTGGATCGGAAATGAACGGCCGCCAGCCGTGCTGCTGCGGCTCGACTTCGCCTTCGGTCAGGCTGTCGCCGAACGCCATGAACGACGTCAGGCGCAGCATCGGCACGGGCGCGACTGTCACGGCGAACCCGCACGACACGGCAGTGCCGGCCGCATCGGTCGCACTGCACGAGACCGGCGTCTGACCAAGCGCGAAGCTCGTTCCCGACGCCGGATTGCACACGACCGTGACCGGCGCCTGACCTCCGGTCGTCGTCGGCGCGGGGAAATTGACCGGCATGGCCGGTGCGTTCGTCGGATCGTCCACCGTCTGATCGACGGGACAGACAATCGCCAATAGACCGTGATCGGGAGACGTCGGGCCGTGGTGACCGCCGCAGCCGACCACGAGCGCCGCCGCCGCGACAACGACCAGGCAGCGCCAGCCGACGCCGCGTGCGCGGGAGGTCCAGTGCGTCATGGCCGAGACGTCATCGGCGTCCCACCGACGATGCGGCCGGCGGAGAGGCGACGGGCGGCGGCAGTTCCATGTTCTGTTCGATGGCGACCAGAAACGCATTGGCGAGCGCCTGATAGCCGGCCACCGTCAGATGCAGTCCGTCGGCTCCCACGAGCGTCGAGACATCGACGGCAATCGCCGAATAGCCGTCGACGAGAATGGCCCCTTCCTGGGCCGCCATGTCGCGGATCTCGTCATTCGTATCCTGAATCAACTGCGGATCCTGCACGAAATTGCGGCGATCGGGACTGCCAGGCGTGGGCTCGCGCTGCGGCGTCAGCGTGCTCACGAGGACGTACTGCACGCCCCGCGCCTTCGACTCGCGGACGTCGGCGCGCAGACCATCGATGATGTGCGGGATCTCGTCGTACGTCGCGTTGCCGTCGAGATCGTTGATGCCCTCGAGCAGCAGCAGCGCCTGCGGATGTTCGGCATCGAGCGCCGCGAGCAGCCGGTCGTAATCGCCCCACGTGTCCTGACCGCCGAGCCCCTCGTTGCTGAGCGTGATGGTTTGCGCCTTGTAGCGTGCCTGGAGCATCCCCAGCAATTGTGCAGGATAGCCGTCGGCGGGATCGTAGGCCATGACGCGATGGGCCCGTTGCTGCGGCTGCACCTCGCCCTCGGTCAGGCTGTCGCCGAAGGCCATGAACGACGTCACGCTCAGCATCGGCACGGGGGCGACGGTGACGTTGAAAGCGCAGGTGGCGAAGTGGCCACCCGTGTCGGTCGCGCCGCACGAGACCGGCGTCTGGCCGAGCGTGAAGTTCGTCGCCGACGCCGGATTGCACTGAATCGTTACCGTCCCCTTGCCGCCCGTCGTCGTCGGCGCGGGGAAGTTGACCGGCATGGCCGGCGCGTTCGTCAGGTCGTCCACCGTCTGGTCGACGGGACACGCGATCGCCAGCGGGCCGCCGGGATCGGGAGAGGTCGGTCCGTGGTGGCTGCTGCAGCGCGCGAGCAGCGCCGCCGCGGCCAGCACGAGGCAGCGGCGTCCAGCGGATGGGAAACGGACACGCGGGCCGGTCATCGACGCGTTCACCTCTCAGGACGACGGCGCCGCGCCCGGACGCGGCCCGATGCGGCGAAAGATCAGGATCTCGGGATGGTCGAACAGCCGGAACGTCAGCTCCGATCGATCATCATTGATCGTCCACCCGAAGAGCGAGGGATACACCTTGAAGCGCTTGACGAGCGCGAAGCCCAGCCGGCCGGCGACGAGGTTCGTGTAGAAGTCCTGCACGACGTGGTGCTCCGCCCGTGGCAGATCGCGATAGAACTCGCGAAAGCTGTCGTCGAGGATCACCCAGTCGACGAGCGCCAGGCGCCGGTCGATGTACGCCTGCTTGTCGGCGTCGCTCAGTCGGTCGTTGTAGAGATAGACGTACGTGTCGAGCGTGTAGAGATGGAAGTCCTCGACACGCTCGCTCTCCGCGCCGCGCGGCTGATAGTCGCCGTAGAAGTTCGTATGGGCGTAGTACTCGCCCATCGGCGGCAGCACCTGCGATGGCTCGACGAGAATGGGTGCGCCGCGCGGGACCACGCGTTGTAGATACCGCGCCGCCGCGATGCGGCTGTCCGGCTGCCGGAAGATGTTCATGTACGCCGCGGCATATGCGGCGGTCACGGCGAGCACGAGGCCGACGGCGACCAGGCCCACGGGCCGCCAGCGCGCGCGGCGGATGAGGTCCGCGCCGAAGACACCGCCCGCCACGGCGAGCATCGGCGTGAGCGGAATGGCGTAACGGACGAAGGGCGCGATCGTGTTGCCGGCGGTGAGAAAGTACACGGCCGGCACGATGACGGCCAGCCACATGAGCGCACGCCGGCGCGTCGCCATCCAGACCAGGCCGGCAATCGACCAGATTTCGAGCGCCGGTCCGATCCCCCACCACAGCAGGTTCGTGAACCAGTACAAACGCAGATGAGTGACGCCGGCGAACTGTCCGATCCACAGCGGTCGCGTCACGCCGGTGAGCGGGTCGGTGACGAGCGTGCGGATGTCGTCGCGGAACTTGCCGTAGTACTGCCACGCCATCGGATCCAGGACGACGAACGTCAGCGCGGCAACCGCCAGCGGCACGATGCCGAGCGCGATCCACGGCCACCACGCACGGAGGGGACGGAGCGCGCGCGGACGCCGCGGTGACAGGAGATAGGCGAAGCCCATGGGGAGGCCCATGAACGCCGCCGAGTACTTGCACAGGATCGCCGCGCCGAAGGCGAGCCCCGTCAGCACGCCCGCCCACACGTCGCCGCGCTCGGCCAGCCGGAACAGGCTGAGCCAGGTCAGCACGACGAAGAACACCATGCTGACGTCGACCGCGAAGAAGTGCGAGTCGCGCAGGTGCAGCACCGACACGGCGAGAAATGCGGCGGCGAGGAGACCCGCCTTCCGGTTCAAGAGTCGCGCCGCGATCGCGTAGACGAGTGGAATCGTCGCCGTCCCGAACGCCGCCGAGATCGCTCGGCCGAGCACCATGTAGGTGACTTCGTCTTGCGGCACGGTCAGATTCAGCGGATGGCCGACGGTCTCGTAGATCGCGCGGACGATGTTCAAGAGGTACATCGGCAGCGGCGAGTACATGAAGAACTTCGGCGAGAGCGCCGCGTCGCGCATGCTCTTGCGGAGCAGGTCGGCGCCCATGAACACGAAGTGCTCGTCGATGTGGAAATGGAAGTACGGCGCGCCCCACGCGAGATTGTAGAAACGCAACGCGCCGCCGACGACCGTGATGGCGGCAAGGACCGTGAGCGCACGCGCCCGGCCGATCGAAGAAGGCACTCCCGTCATCGCACGATCAGAAGATGTTGCGCAGGAAGGACCAGCCGTAGGCGAACCACAGCTTCCAGACGACGACCTTCGAGGCGCCCCAGCGGCGCTCGTATTCGTGGCTGGCGATCTCGTCGACGCGGAAGCCGCGCTTGAGCGCCTTCATCGTCATTTCCTGCTCGATCGTGGTGAGATTCGACGTGAGGCCGAGCTTGGCCGCGACGTCGCGCCGGATGGCGCGGAAGCCGTTCTGGCTGTCGGTCAGCCGCACGTGCCAGCGGTAGTTGATGGCCAGCATGATGAGCTGCGACCCGACGTACCGGATGAACTGATCGATCGTCCCGTGCAGCTCATCGCTGCCGCCGCGGCCCCGCGACCCGACGACCATGTCGGCCTTGTCGGCCTTGATGGGCGCGACGAGCGCCGGGATGTCGTGCGGATCGTGCGATCCGTCGGCATCGATGAAGACCAGGATATCGCCCGTGGCCTCCGTAATCGACAGCCGGAGCGCGTTGCCTTTCCCCTTGCCCTGGTCGAGGATGACGCGCGCGCCGTGCGCGGCCGCGATCTCGCGCGTCCGATCGCGCGAATGGCCGTCGACGACGAGCATCTCGTCGGCATACGGCCGCGCGGTGTCGATGATCTCGCCAATCAGGCCTTCTTCGTCGCGCGTGGGGATGACGACGGTGACGCGGGTGCTCAGCATCGAGATGGTGGCTCACGCCCGCACGCCGCGGTCGGCCGCGGGCGT
>DASZOV010000105.1:0-30332 GCA_035550595.1 Vicinamibacterales bacterium | reverse complement strand
TCGCTCGTCAAGGCGCACGCCTTTGGGAACGACTTTCTCTTGATGTCTTCGGCGTCGGGTGTGGCGCCGGCCGATCGGGGGGCGCTTGCGCGGACGGTCTGCGACCGCCATCGGGGCGTTGGCGCCGACGGCCTCATGATCCTCACCGAGCACGCGGCGGGCGCCGAGTCCGAGTTGTTCAATGCCGACGGCAGCCCATCGGAGGTCTCGGGCAACGGCGTGCGGTGCGCGGCGGCGTGGCTCGCGCACAAGCGTCGGATGCGCGTCGGGGCGACACTCACGATTGACACCGTCGCGGGTCCGAAGCGACTCACGCTGCTCGAGACCGCGGGTCTGCGCTACACGTTCCGCACCGAGATGGGGCCGCCGGCCGATCTCCGCAAAGAGACGATCGACGTCGACGGCACACCCGTCCACGCCGTCGTCCTTCGCGTCGGCAACCCGCAGTGCGTCGTCCTCGGCGACGTCAGCGAGGACCGGCTTCACAGCCTGGCCTCCAAGCTCGCCGTGCATCCGTTCTTCCCGGAAGGCACGAACGTCGAGCTCGCCACGGTCGAAGCCCCGGATCGCGTGCGCATCCTGATCTGGGAACGTGGCGTCGGGCCGACCGAAGCGTCGGGAACGGGTGCATGCGCCGCGGCGGTCGCTGCGGCTCATGCCGGCGGCGCGAACCGCACGGTCGACGTCGTCTCTCCCGGCGGCACCCAGCACGTCGAGTGGACGGACGAAACGATCTGGCTCACCGGGTGGGCCAGACTCATCGGCGGTGTGGATTGGTGGGAATGACTACCCGCGGCACACGCCGCGACTACCGGCCGCGGCGCGCGCCCGTGGCGGCTGGCAGATCCAGAATCTCGCGTACACGCTGAATTTCCGCGGTCAACGCGGTCGTGGCCGGCTGAAACTGCTGGGCGTCGACGTGTGTGCGCGCTTCTTGCAAGGTGGCCTGCGCCGATTGAACGGCCGTCCGCAGGCGTGCGGCGGTCGCGGCCGGCGGACGCGGCGGTCCAGCGAGGCGCGCCTCGGCGGTCCGCACCAGGCTTTCGAGCTCGCCGAGCAGCTGTTCGGCCTCGCCGCGCGCGGCGGCCTTTTCGTTGCCCGCGCGCTTGGCGGCGTCGTACGCGCCATCGCGCGCCTCGATGGCCAGGCTCAGCGCCTGTCGATAGTCGTGCTGGGCGACGGCCGCATCGTAGCGGGCGAGCGCGTCTTCGGCGGTCTTCAGTTCGTCGGGTGCGTAGGTCGCGGCGTCGGCGGCGCGCGCCGCGGCAATTGCGCCTTCGGCCTGGTGGAATTCCTTGGTCGGCGGTTCGGAACACGCCAGCGTGGCGGCCGCCGCGACCGCGACGAGACACAGCCACGCGCGGGACATTCGCGGCCGAGTATAGCGCAGCGCCCCGGGCCAACGCCGGGCGCCGCGGGAGTCTCGGACTATGATCGACGACATCGCGGCGCACGATCGGCCGCGGGAGAAGCTGGACCGGAACGGCGCCGGCGCGCTCGGCGACAACGAGCTCGTCGCGCTGGTCATCGGCCATGGCACGGCGGGACGATCCGCGCTGGCCGTAGCCAACGCGATCCTCGCGGCCGCCGGTGGCGTGCAGGGCCTCACGCGCATTCCGCGTGCGCATCTCGCGCGCGTGCCGGGCGTGGGCGTCGCGCAGGCGAGCCGCGTGCAGGCCGCCGTCGAGCTCGGCCGCCGGACGATGCTGCCGGCCGGGTCGGAGCGGCCGCAATTCCGGGATCCGATGGATCTGGCGGCGTACCTGCTGCCGCTCTACGGCGCGCACCCGGTCGAACGCTTCGGCGCGCTGCTGCTCGACAAGCGCAACCGGCTGATCGCCACGCGGCTCTGGACGGTGGGATCGGTCGACACGAGTCCGGCGCACCCGCGCGACGTGTTTCGTGAAGCAGTGGTCGGCGGTGCGACGGGTATCGTGGTCTTCCACAACCATCCGTCGGGCGATCCGCGGCCAAGTCCTCCGGACATGGCGATCACGGCGCGGTTGAAGGCGGCAGGAGCGATCGTCGGCGTCGAATTGCTCGACCACGTGGTGCTCGCCGACGATCGGTACTGTTCGATGAAGGAGATGGGGTGGCTGTAGGACGTCGAGTGCTGTACATCGAGTGCGCCGCGGGCGCGGCGGGCGACATGCTGCTCGGCGCGTTCGTGGACGCCGGGCTGCCTGTCGACGTGCTAAAGCACGCTCTGGGCGGCCTCACGGTCGATCACGAACTGCGCGCCTCGCACGTCATACGGGCGGGCGTCTCGGCCACCCGGGTCGAAGTGATCGATCGCGAAGCCGCGTTGCGCGGCGCGCCATCGTCCGGCGCTGCGCAGCCTGCGCACACGCACGCGGGCGCGCACGATCATCCGCACACGCACGATCACGCGCATACGCACGACCATCCTCATTCACACGAACATCGGCACGGCGCCGGCGGGCATCATCACCATCCGCCGGGCGCCGGTCATCGGTCGCTCGCCGAGATCGAACGTCTCATCGGCACCGCGTCGCTCTCGCCGCGCGTGCAGACGCGCGCCATCGAGCTCATCGGCCGGCTAGCGCAGGCCGAGGCGGACATTCACCAGATGCCGCTCCAGGACGTCCATCTGCACGAAGTCGGCGCCGTCGACTCGCTCATCGACATCGTCGGCGTGGTCGTGGCCTTCGATTGGTTCGGCATCGACGAGGTCGTCGTCTCGCCGGTGAACGTCGGTGGCGGCACGGTCGACATCGCGCACGGCACGTTTCCGGTGCCGGCGCCTGCGACCGCGCGTCTCATCGCGGGTGCGCCGGTGTACAGCGCCGGACCGCAGGTCGAGCTATTGACGCCGACAGGCGCGCTGCTCCTGACCGGCTTCGCCACGCGCTTCGGCTCGATGCCGGCGATGACCATCGATCGCGTCGGCTACGGCGCCGGCACGCGCGACTTCCCGTCGGTGCCGAACGTCGTCCGCCTGTTCGTCGGTGCGCGCGCGGCGGAGGAGGAAGCCGTCCCCTCGGCCAGCGGTGCCGAAACCGTCATCTCGATCGCATGCGAGATCGACGACATGAGCCCGCAGCTCTTCGGCCCGGCCATGGATCGCCTGTTCGCGGCCGGCGCCCTCGACGTCTTCCTGACGCCCGTACAGATGAAGAAGAACCGCCCGGGCACGCTCGTCACCGTGCTCGCGACCGCCGAGACGCGCGCCGCGCTCGTCGACGTCCTCTTCGCCGAGACGACGACGATCGGCGTGCGGTTCACGACGATGACGCGCGAGACGCTCGATCGGCGATGGGAGGAAGTCGCGGTCGGGGGCGGCACGGTTCGAATGAAGATCGCCACCCGCGCCGGCCGTGTCGTGAACGTCATGCCGGAGCTCGACGACTGCCTCCGCGTCGCGACCGCAACCGGGCGCCCCGTCAAAGATGTACAGGACGACGCCCGCCGCGCGTGGCATGACAGAGACAGCCCGAAGCCGAGCGCAGGGCGCGAGCGCTGAGGGCGGAGCGATAGTGCCGTCAGGCGTCGGGGGTGGGGCCCCGACGCGACTCAAATGAAGATGACATGGCATCAGTTAAGATAATTTGTTCGCATCCATGCCGCGCTTCTACCTCACGACCGCGATCGACTACGTCAACAACCGGCCGCATCTCGGGACCGCGTACGAGAAAGTGGCGGCCGACGTCATCGCGCGCTACAAGCGGCTCGCGGGGTTCGACGTGCGGTTCGTCATGGGCAATGACGAGCACTCGCAGAACGTCTTCCGGCGTGCGGCTGAAGAGGGGCTGAGCCCGATCGCCTACTGCGACCGGATGGAGCAGGAGTTCCGCCAGGCCTGGAAGAGCCTCGATCTCTCGTTCGACGACTTCATCCGCACGACCGAGCCGCGGCACGCGGCGGCCGTCACGGAGATCACGTCGCGCCTGCACGCAGCGGGCGACATCTATCAAGGCGTGTACGAGGGCTGGTACTGCGTCGGCTGCGAGGCCTTCAAACAGGACAAGGACCTCGTCGACGGCCGCTGTCCGCTCCATCCGCAACTCGAGCCGTCCTGGCTGAAAGAAGACAACTACTTTTTCCGCCTCTCGCGTTACCAGCGGCCGCTCCTCGATCACTTCGCGGCCCATCCCGAGTTCCTGCAACCTGACGTCCGGCGCAACGAGATCCTGCGCCTCATCGAAAGCGGCCTCGACGACATCTCGATCAGCCGTGCCGGCCAGGCCTGGGGCATCCCGCTCCCGTTCGACCAGCGGAGCGTCGTCTACGTGTGGTTCGATGCGCTCGTCAACTACGCGTCAGCAGTGGGGCTCGGCACGGACCCGGCGCTCTTCGACACGTGGTGGCCGGCGGACCTGCACGTCATCGGCAAGGACATCACGCGCTTCCACGCGGTCATCTGGCCGGCGATGCTCATGGCCGCGGGCCTGCCGCTGCCGCGCCGCATCCACGGCCACGGCTTCCTGACCAAGGACGGCCAGCGGATGAGCAAGTCGAACCCGGGGACGATCATCGACCCGGCCGAAGCCGCCGCGCGGCATGGCGCCGATCCGCTTCGCTTGTATCTCACGAAGGAAGTTGCCTTCGGCTCGGACGGCGACTTCAGTTGGAGCCGATTCGAAGAGAAGTACAACGCCGACCTCGCGAACAACCTCGGCAACCTCGTCAATCGCGTCACGGCGATGGCCGAGCGATATCGTCAAGGACGATTGACGGGATCGTCCGGTCCGTCGCGACTCCGGGACGAGCTCGCGACCACGGTCGGTCGCTATCAGGCCGCGATGGACGAACTCGCGCTCGACCGCGGCTGCCAGGAAGCCTTCCGCGTCGTCGACGCGGCCAACGAGTTCATCGCGTCGAGCGAGCCGTGGGCGCTAGCCAAGCGAGGCGACGCCGCGGCGCTCGACGACGTGCTGTGGGCATCGGCCGAGGCGCTGCGTCTCGCGGCCGTGCTCATCAGCCCGGTCATGCCTCGTGCGTCCGAAACGATTCTCGCCCGGCTCGACGCGCCCGTCCGACACGCCGGGGACTTGAACCTCGCGCGCGACGCCGTGTTCCAGACGAGCGGGACCCGCCAAGTGCTGCGCGGAAGCGCGCTCTGGCCGCGTCTCGAACCGGCCGGCGCGGTGTCGCCGACCGCGACGACAGAGACGACGCACGAGGCCGCCGCTCGAAACCCGTCAAAGGCCAAGGAGTCTGCCGTGAGCGCACCTGAATCATCCACCCCGCGTCCTGATCCACCAGCAGCGGCGCCCGCCTCGACACCCGCACCAGCCGGCGCTGCCGCCAGCGCGCCGGCCGCGGCGTCGACTGACGGCCGGATCTCGATCGACGACCTGATGAAGATCGATCTGCGCGTCGCTCGCGTGCTCGCCGCCGAGCGCGTGCCGAACTCGAAGAAGCTCCTGAAGCTGCAGATCGATCTCGGCACCGAGCAGCGGACGATCGTCGCGGGCATCGCGGAGGCCTACGAGGCCGACGCGCTCGTCGGCCGTTCGGTGGCCATCGTCGCCAACCTGAAGCCCGCCAAGCTCATGGGCATCGAGTCGAACGGCATGGTGCTCGCGGCCAGTCCCGAGGGCGGCAAGCCGATTCTCGTCGCCTTCGACCAGCCACCGCCGCCGGGCTCGCGCGTGCGATGACGATCGACTCGCACTGCCATCTCGCCGACGCGGTCTACGTCGCCGATCTCGATCGAGTCGTTCACCGCGCACGTGAGGCCGGACTGACCGCCGCGCTCGTGATCCTGTCCGCCGACGAACCCGACGAAGTCGCCCGTGCGTCGACCGTCTCGGTCGCGTGGCCGGATGTCCTGTTCGCCGCGGGCATCCATCCACATCGCGCCGGCGCCTACGCGGGTCGCGCCGCGGATGCCGCGCGTATGACGACGGACGTCGTGCAGGCGACGAAGGCGAAGGCCGTGGGGGAGATCGGGCTGGACTATTTCTATGATCACGCGCCGCGCGATGTGCAACGTGAGGTCTTCGACGCGCAGGTCGGGGCCGCAGCGGCGCTCGGCCTGCCCGTGGTCATCCACGCGCGCGACGCGGCCGCCGACACGCTCGATGTTCTCGACGCGCACCCGGGCGTGCGTGCCGTGCTGCACTGCTTCACGGGCACGATCGACGAAGCGCGGGCCGCGCTCGATCGCGGGCACTACGTGTCGATCTCCGGCATCGCGACCTTTCCGAAGGCGGAGGCGCTGCGCGACGTCGCGCGGTTCGTGCCGGAGGATCGGATCCTCGTCGAAACCGACGCGCCCTTCCTCGCGCCGGTGCCGCACCGCGGATCGCGCAACGAGCCAGCGCATGTCGTCGAGACGCTGCGGGTCGTGGCCGCGGCGCGCGGCATCGAGGCCGATGCGCTCGGCGCGGTCATCCGCACGAATTTCCACCGGTTCCTCGGTCTGGCGGCCTGACATGGTGCGTCGTCGCGTTGACACCCGGCGGAACCTATGGTCTGATTTCCGCAGGTTTTATCCGCAGTGAGTGTTCACGCGCGACCGGTGTCCGTGCATCCGACCGTCCCCACCATTCCGGATCTCGCGCACATCTTCGAGCCCGTGCGCGACGAACTGGCACGCGTCGAACGCGAGTTCGCGCGTTACCTCGAGTCGCGCGTCGACCTGATTCCCCAGATGGGGAAGTACGTCCAGATGAGCGGCGGCAAGCGCGTGCGTCCGGCCGTGCTGCTGATGGCCGCGCGGCTGTGCGGCTACTCGGGCGACCGCGCCGTGCTCAACGCTGCCGTCGTCGAGTTCATCCACACGGCGACGCTCGTCCACGACGACATCATCGACGGCGCCGAAACGCGCCGCGGCCGGCTCACGGCGCACTCGCGGTGGGGCAGCGACATCACGGTCCTGCTCGGCGACTACCTGTACATCCGGTCGATGGCGATGGCGCTCACGCAGGACACGCTCGAAGTCGTGCGCCTGCTCTGCGACTGCACGCTGAAGATGATCGAAGGCGAGCTGTACCAGCTCACCAAGACCGGCGACAGCACGATCACCGAGGACGAGCACTTCGAGATCATCCGCCGCAAGACGGCGTTCCTCTTCTCCGGCTGCGCGGAAATCGGCGGGCTGCTCGGCACGAGCACGCCCGAGCAACGCACGGCGCTCCGTGAGTACGGCTTCAACCTCGGCATCGCGTTCCAGATCGTCGACGACGTGCTGGATTACATGGCGGAGGAGTCGGCGCTCGGCAAGCCCATTGGCGGCGACCTGCGCGAAGGCAAAGTGACGTTGCCGATCATCCTGCTGATCCAGCGCGCGGGCCCCGACGTCCAGGCGCTCGTGAACGAGGTGATTGCCGAAGGTCGCGTGACGCCCGAGAAGTGGCGTCTCATCAAGGATCTGCTGGCGCGCCACGGCGCGATCGACGCCGCCTTCGAGCGCGCGGTGACGCACGCCGCCCGCGCCAAGGAACAGCTCATCGCGGCCTTCCCGGCGTCGGTCGAGCGCGACGGCCTCGTCTCGCTGGCCGACTACATCATCAGCCGCGATCGCTAGACACCCCGCGGCCGGGTCCTCGCCCCCCGCCCGCCGTTCGACCATGACGCCCGCTGATCGCATCCTCGAGCTGCGGCGGCTCATCCGCCATCACGAAGAGCGGTACTACGTCCTCGACGATCCGGAAATCGCCGACGTCGAGTTCGACGCGTTGCTGCGTGAGCTCGCAGACCTCGAAGCCGCGCACCCCGAACTGGTCGATCCCGACTCGCCGACACAACGCGTGGGCGGACGTCCAGCCGAAGGCTTTGCCACGGCGAAGCACCTGGCGCCCATGCTCAGCCTCGACAACACGTACGACGAGGCGGAGCTGCGCGAGTTCGATCAACGCGTCCGCCGCGCGCTCGGCGTCGCGGCCGACGCCGACACGCAGGTCGGCTACGTCGCGGAGCTGAAGATCGACGGGCTCAGCATCGCGCTCACCTACGAGCAGGGCCGGCTGCGGCGCGCAGTCACGCGAGGCGATGGCGTGCAAGGCGAGGACGTCACGCAGAACGCGCGCGTCATCCAGGCCATCCCACTCGTACTCCGCGACTCGCCGCCCGAAGCCGCCATCGAGGTGCGCGGCGAAATCTACCTGCCGCGCGCGGCCTTCACGCGCATGAACGACGAGCGGGAAGCGCGCGAGGAGCCAGTGTTCGCCAATCCGCGCAACGCCGCGGCCGGCGCCATCCGCACGCTCGATCACAGCGCGGTCGCCAAGCGCGGGCTGCGCGCGTTCACCTATCAGATCGTCGCTCCGCCGGGGGCGACGCCGGCGGGCATTGCCACCCACCACGAGACGCTGGCGCTGCTCGCGTCATGGGGCTGCCCGGTCGAGCGCCACTGGCGCGTGTGCGACGGCATCGACGCGGTGATCGCCTACTGCGAGGAATGGCGCGAGGCGCGGCATTCGCTCCCGTTCGACACGGACGGCGTCGTCATCAAGCTCGACGACCTGGCTGCGCGCGAAACCGTCGGCCACACGGCGAAGTTCCCACGCTGGGCCGTGGCCTTCAAGTTTCCGGCCGAGCAGGCAACGACGCGGCTCATCAAGATCGATGTGAACGTCGGTCGCACGGGACGCGTCACGCCGTTCGCCTGGCTCGAGCCCGTGCGCTTGAGCGGTACGACCGTCCAGCTCGCGACGCTACACAACGAGCAGGAAGTGAAACGCCGCGACGTGCGCGACGGCGACCTCGTCATCGTCGAAAAGGGCGGCGAGATCATCCCGAAGATCGTCAAGCCCGTCATCCGCGAGGGCGAGCCCCGCAGCGAGCCGTGGCAAATGCCGACGACGTGCAAGTTCTGCGGCAGCACGCTCGTCAAGCCGGACGACGAAGTGGACTGGCGGTGCGAGAACGTCTCGTGTCCGGCGCGCATCCGCCGCGGCCTGCTGCACTTCGCCTCACGGCGCGCGATGAACA
The DNA here is from genome assembly GCA_035550595.1 of Vicinamibacterales bacterium. Taxonomy (GTDB): domain Bacteria; phylum Acidobacteriota; class Vicinamibacteria; order Vicinamibacterales; family SCN-69-37; genus CALFMR01. The sequence continues at coordinate 21,431 of DASZOV010000105.1, read as the reverse complement.
TCGAAGGGCTCGGCGAGTCACTCGTCGATCAGCTTGTCTCGAAGGAGCTCGTCCACGACTATGCGGATCTCTACGCGCTCACCGCCGAGACGCTGACCGAGCTCGAGCGCATGGGCCCCAAGTCCGCGGCCAATCTCGTCGCCGAGCTCGAGGCCAGTCGGCATCTCGAGCTGTGGCGACTCTTGCACGGCATCGGCATCCGGCACGTGGGGGAGCGCGGCGCGCAGGCGCTCGCCGCGGCCTTTCATTCGATGGCGCGGTTGCGGTCGGCGACCGTCGAACAGATGCAGTCCGTGCCGGACGTCGGGACGGTCGTCGCGGCATCGGTCCGCTCGTTCCTGGACGAGCCGCGCAACCAGCGGCTCGTCGACCGGCTGGCGGCGGCCGGCGTCCGAATGGAGGACGAAGTCGTCGAGGGCGCCGAGACGCCCAAGCCACTCGCCGGACAGACGTTCGTCATCACGGGCACGCTCGATCAGTTGACGCGTGAGGCGGCCGAAGAGCGGATCGTGGCGCTCGGCGGCAAGGTGTCGGGGTCGGTGAGCAAGAAGACGCGGTGGATCGTGGTCGGCCGCGACCCAGGCAGCAAGATCGAGAAAGCCCGTGCAGTCGGGACGCCGGAACTCGACGAAGCGGCGTTTCTGAAACTTATAATGACGGATCAGTAATGTCGCGGCCGTCGATCGCCTTCATCGGGCTCACCGGCGTCGTCAGCTTCCTCCTGGGGCTCGTCGTCGCCGGCACGCGGCCGCCGCTGCCGGTCAGCACGTTTCCCCCGCCAACCGAGGCCAATGGCGACACGAATGGCGCCGCGCCGCTCGTGCTCTCTCGGCCCACGCAGGCGACCCCGACCGGCCCCGACGAAGTCGTGGACTTCGCGTCGGTCACCGCGCGCGTCAACACGGCCGTCGTCAACGTCGATACGGCGTCGCGCGGCCGCGAACCCAGCCCGCAGGTGCGGCGCTACTCGATGGACGATGCCGACGGGCCGCGCGAGGGGTCCGGCTCGGGCTTCATCATCGACGCATCGGGGTTCATCCTCACCAATCACCACGTCGTCGCCGACGCGGATCGCGTGACGGTGACGCTCGGCGACGGCCGGAGCTTCCGCGCGGACGTCATTGGCGTCGACCCGGCGATTGACGTCGCGCTCCTGAAGATTCACGCGCCCGATGCGCTGCCGGTCGCGCCGCTCGGCGACTCGGCGTCGCTGCGCGTGGGCGAGTGGGTGTGCGCCATCGGCAATCCGCTCGGCGTGTACGTGCACTCGGTCACGGTCGGCGTCGTGAGCTTCCTCGGCCGCAAGCTCTTCGATCCCAGCCTGGACGCCTACATCCAGACGGACGCCGCGATCAGCTTCGGCAACAGCGGCGGCCCGCTCATCAACGCGCGCGGCCAGGTCGTCGGCATCACGACGGCGATCAGCGCACAGGCGTCGAACATCGGCTTCGCGATTCCGATCAACCAGGTCGTCGCCATCCTTCCGCAGCTTCGCGACCGCGGCGTCGTCTCGCGTGGGTACATCGGGATTGGCCTCACGAATCTCACGCCCGCGCTGCGCAAGGCGCTGAACGTCGTCCCCGAGCACGGGGCGCTCGTGCAGGACGTGCAGCCCGACACGCCGGCCGAACACGCGGGGCTGCGGCCGTACGACGTCATCACGGGCGCCGATGGACGCACGATTCACTCGGACGAAGAATTGATCCGGTACATCTCGAGCCGGCGGCCGGGCATGATCGCGGCGCTCGACATCTGGCGTGACGGCACGATGCGCACGGCTGACATCAAGCTGCGCGATCGGCCGCTGCCGGGCGCGATGGTCACCCGTCCGGCGCGCGATCCGGACGTGCGTCCCGCGGCGCAGGACGCGACGCCGCTCGGCATCCGCGTGCGCGACATCGACCCGGCGATGGCTGGACGCTTGCGTCTACCCGAAACGCTGCAGGGCGTCCTCATCACGGACGTCGATCCGGCCGGGCCTGGCCGGTTGGGCCAGCTCCGCACGAACCAGGTCATCGTCGAAATCAACCGCCATCGCGTGCCGACCGTGGCCGACTACCTCGCCGCGGTGTCCACGCTGCGTCCCGGCGATGCGGTGGCCGTGCTCGTCTACGATCGATCGACGGCGTCGCGCGTGATCTGCACCGTCGTCGCCGATCCTGAACCATGAAGACACGCATTCTCGTCATCGACGACGAGCCCGCCATCCGCGACACGATGCGGATGATTCTCGAGTACGACGGTCACGAAGTCCTCGCCGCCGGATCCGGTCCGGAAGGGCTGACGCTCGCCGAACGCGAGTCGCCCGACCTCGCCTTCGTCGACATCAAGCTGCCTGGCATCGACGGCCTCGAAGTCCTGAGCCGCCTGCGCGGGCTCAACGACTCGCTGCCGGTCGTGATCATCTCGGCGCACGGCACCGCGGCGACCGCGCTCGAAGCGGGCAGGCTCGGCGCGTTTCGTTTCATCGAGAAGCCGCTTTCGAAGGACTACGTGCTCGACGCGATCCGCGAGGGGCTCGAGCTGGGCACGCTGCGCCGAGAGAATCGGACGCTGCGGTCCGCGCTCGAATCGCGTCACAACCTGGTCGGCGCGAGTCCGGCGATCGAGCGCGTGATGGGACAGGTCAAGCGCGCCGCGCCGAGCAACGCGACCGTCCTCATCCTCGGCGAGAGCGGCGTCGGCAAGGAGCTCATCGCGCGGGCCATTCACCGCTCGAGCCTGCGCGCGCGCGAGCGGTTCGTGCAGGTCAACTGCGCGGCGATTCCCGAAGAGCTCATCGAGTCGGAGTTGTTCGGTCACGAGCGCGGCGCGTTCACCGGCGCGACCGAGAAGCAGATGGGGAAGTTCGAACAGGCCGATCGCGGCACGATCTTCCTCGACGAAGTCGGCGACATGAGCCCGAAGACGCAGGCCAAGGTGCTGCGCGTATTGCAGGAGGGCGAAGTCGAGCGGCTCGGGTCTGCTCGGACGATCAAGGTCGACGTCCGCGTCATCGCCGCGACGAACAAGGATCTCGAAGCGGAGATCGCCGACGGCCGCTTCCGTGAAGATCTCTACTTCCGCCTGAGCGTCATCCCCATTCTCGTGCCGCCGCTCAGCGACCGTCTCGAGGACATCCCATTGCTCGTCCAGCACTTCGTGAACGAGTTCAGCCGCGAGAGCAACCGCCGCGCCGCGAAATTCTCGCCGGGCGCGATTGCCGCTTTGCAGGCCGCGCGCTGGCGCGGCAACATCCGCGAGCTCGAGAACGTCGTCGAGCGGCTGCTCATCATGAGCGACCGCGACGTCATCGAAGCGGAGGACGTGCGGCAGGTCGTGCGCACCGACGGCTCGCGCGCCGGAGGTATCGCCGGCAGCGGCGCCGCAGCAGGGACGATGCCCGCTTCAACGGACGCCCGTCCGACGACGCTCCGCGAGTTCAAGGAATGGGCGGAACGGGGCTTCCTCATCGAGAAGCTGCAGGAGTTCGGCTGGAACATCTCGAAGACCGCCGAGGTCATCGACACGCCGCGCAGCAACCTCTACAAGAAGCTCGAGCAATACGGCATCCGGCACGACGACGACGCGTGACGCCGTCGTGCGCAGGCGTCGGCAAGCGTCCGCCGGGCAAACTGGTACAATCGACCGCGTTCCGCCGCAGCGGACCAGACGACCGCCGTCTCGCCGACGCGCGCCGCAAGGCGCGCGAAGGCAGAGGGAGGAAAGTCCGAACTCCAGAGGGCAGTGCGCCGGGTAATTCCCGGTCGGGGCAACTCGAAGGACAGTGGCACAGAAAACATACCGCCTGCTGGAGCGTGCGGCCGAAGGGCTGCGAGCGAAGGTGGGTAAGGGTGAAAAGGTGCGGTAAGAGCGCACCGCGCCGACCGCAAGGCCGGTGGCAGGCAAAACCCCGCACGGAGCAAGGCCAAATAGGGAAGCGCTCGAGGACGGCCCGTCCGAAGCTTCCGGGTAGGCTGCTCGAACCCGCCAGTAATGCCGGGTCTAGAGGAATGGTCGTCACGCCGAAGCCGTCAGGCGTCGTTCGTCAGAACGGCGCTGGGCGATGGAGGCGGACAGAATTCGGCTTACGGTCCACTGCGGCGGACTTATCGGTAATCCCGGAGGACACTTGGCGACGTATCTGGTGACGGGTGGCGCGGGCTTCATCGGCTCGCATCTGGTCGAAGAACTGCTGCGGCGCGGCGAGACCGTGCGCATCGCGGACAACTTCTCCACGGGCCGGCGCGACACGGTGCCGGCTGACGGACGCGTCGAGTTGGTCGAAGGCGACGTGGCCGACGAAGCCGTTGCAAAGAAGGCCGTCGCCGGCGTGGACTTCGTGCTGCACCAGGCCGCGCTGCCGTCCGTCCCCCGGTCGATCCAGGAGCCGGCCGCCGCGCATCGCGCCAACGTCGACGCGACCGTCCAGGTGCTCGTCGCCGCCCGTGACGCCGGCGTCAAGCGCGTCGTCTTTGCCGGCTCGTCGTCGGTCTACGGCAACACGCCGACCTTGCCCAAGCGCGAGGACATGCGGCCCAGCCCGCTCAGCCCCTACGCGCTGCAGAAGCTCGTGAGCGAGCAGTACTGCCAGATGTTCACGTCGCTCTACGGCCTGGAAACCGTGACGACGAGGTATTTCAACGTGTTCGGCCCACGGCAACGGCCCGACTCACCGTACTCGGGCGTCATCTCGCTGTTCATCAGCGCGTTCTCCGAGGGACGCCAGCCAACCATCCACGGCGACGGCCGGCAAACCCGCGACTTCACCTTCGTCGGCGACGTCGTCCGCGGCGTGCTGCGCTGCTGCGAAGCGCCGAACGTGGCCGGCGAAGTGATGAACCTGTCAGTCGGCGGCCGCATCTCGCTGCTCGAAGTCATCCACACGCTCCAGACGATCTACGGCAAGGACATCGAGCCCATCCTCGGCCCGGCACGAGAAGGCGACGTCCGCGACTCGCAAGGCGACATCTACAAGGCCCGCCACCTGCTCGGCTTCGAACCGTCCGTCCCGTTCGAGGAAGGCCTGCGGCAGACCGTGGCATGGTACGAGCAGAACGCCGCGAGCGCCAGCCGCGCGTAGCGCCGTTTCGCGCCGTACTCGCGGTGCTCCGTGCCATCTTCTTTTTGCGATGGCGCGGGCCCACGCCCGCTCGCGTGCCATCTTCTTTGCAATGGCGCGGGGCCCCACCCCCGCGCCTACGCGCTTCGCCACCCTCGCTTTGCTCGGGGGCTCGCGGTGTCAACTTTATTAATTCTTAATCCGCATTTTCTGTCCTTCGCGATCTTCGCGTCTTCGCGTGAGACATCCGTCCCCTTCGCGTCCTTCGCGCTGTCGCCTGCAGTTGTCGCTTCGCGCGAGCCCCGTCACCTACAGTTGCCCCACAGGTCCGCGCCCTTCGCATGACCGGAAACCGTAGGCGTCATTCACACGTTCGCCGCGTACCGCGTCACGTCATGGCGCGCGGCCTTCGCGCGCCGCAACTGACGGTCCCTCAGTAACTTCTGCGTTGCACCCTTCGCGCGATCACGTGATGGCCCGCCGATTGCCTTCCTGATGGGCACACGCGCCGGACGAGCGAGGTCGATGAGCGCCTCGCGCCGCCGGCGCACATCAGGAGAGACGACATGATGACGATCACGCGAATGGCGGGCGCGCTGGCGCTCGCGTGCCTGTTCACGATCGGTCTCGGGGCCGCGCAATCGACGCCTGCGCCGAAACCCACGCGTACGGTGGTTCAACCGCAGGCAACCGCTCCGCTCAATCTCAACACGGCCACCGCGGCCGATCTGCAGACGCTGCCCGGTGTCGGCCCGGCCATGGCCGCGCGGATTCTCGAGTATCGCGAGAAGAGCGGCGGCTTCAAGAAGATCGAGGAACTGATGAACGTGAAAGGCATCGGCGAAAAGAACTTCCTGAAACTGAAATCGCTCGTCGTCGTCGCACCAGTCGCGAAGTCGGCCGCGGCACGGTAGATCGATGCGATCGACGCACGGCACGTGGTGCGGACGGCAGGCCGCCGGAGACGAGGGCACGTCGCTCGTCGATCTTCTCGCGGCCCTGACCGTCATCTCGATCGTGACGAGCCTCGCGGTCCCAGCGACCGCGGGCGTGATCGATCGCGCGGAAGTCCGACACGCAGCGGCGTTCGTCGCGGCCGCGTTGCGCTCGGCGCGCGAGGACGCGGTCCGATCGCGTCGAGCGACCGCGCTCGTCTTCGACGCGACCGGCAACCGATGGACGTTCCGCGTCTGCGTGGATGACAACGGCAACGGCGTGCGGCGAGCCGACCTATCGAGCGGCGACGATCACTGCCGCGAGACCCCGATCGACGTCGGCGCGCACTTCCCGCACGTCGAGGTTGTCGTCGACAGCACGTTGAAAGGACCAGACGGCAGTCCGCCGAGTGCGGATCCCGTCCGGTTCGGCGCGGGCGACATGGCGAGCTTCTCGCCGGCCGGCGGCGCGACGCCAGGCACGTTGTTTCTCCGATCGGCTGCTGGCGCGCAGTACGCCGTGCGCGTCGGGAACATGACCGGCCGCACGCGCGTGCTGCGGTTCGACGTGGGGACAGGGCAGTGGCAGCCGGAGTAGGAGCGCCGCGCATCTGCATCGGACGCGACGTCGCGCTCGTCGCCGAACGGCAGGACGGCGTCGAGATCGAAGGCCGTCCGCGTCTCCGGCCCGGGCACGTCATCGAAATCACGCGCGCGGACCCGGCCGCGCCTAGCGGAGGCCGGCGCGCAACCGTCGCCTCGTGGCGCGTGTGGCGTCTCGGCGCGAACGGCCTCATCTATCGAGGATTCTGTGAATGGGCGTGAACGAACGGGCCGTTGCCGCGTACGTCGCGCGTCACACGTCATTGCAGACGATGGTCGGTGACAGCCGCGTCATGCAGGATCTGCGCACGCTCATCTGGCGCGTGGGGCGGACGCGGTTCACTGTCCTCGTCGAAGGCGAGAGCGGCGTGGGCAAGGAACTCGTCGCGCGCGAGATCCACGCCTGCAGCCATCGCCGCGGCGGCGCTTTCGTCGCCGTCAACTGCGCGGCTATCGTGGAATCACTGCTCGAGGCGGAGCTGTTCGGCATCGAGGAGCACACCGCCACCGGCGTGCGCGGCCGGCCAGGGAAGTTCGAACTGGCCGACGGCGGCACGCTGTTCATGGACGAGATCGGCGACTTGTCGCCGGCCGCACAAGCCAAGCTCCTGCGCGTGCTCCAGGAGTCTGCCGTCGAACGCGTTGGCGCCATGTCTGGCCGGGTCGTCGACACGCGCATCGTCGCGGCCACCAACCGCAGCTTGCATGAGATGGTGCGCGCCGGCCGATTCCGGCCAGATCTTTACTACCGGCTCGCCGGCGTGGAGATTGTCGTTCCACCGCTGCGCGATAGGCGGGAGGACATCCCGCTGCTCGTGGATCACTTCCTCGCGCGGCACCCGGCAGCCGCGGGTCTGACGATCGGCCCCATCGTGTACGAAGCCCTCATCACCTACGATTGGCCGGGCAATGTGCGGGAACTGTCGCGCGTGATCGAACGGGCGATCGCGCTGGCGACCGGCCCGATCGTAACGCTCGAGGATCTGCCGGATCGGCTCCGGCGGCGCTGCAGCGATCTCATCCGGACGATGCCGGGTGAGTGCGCAACGCTGCGGTCATGGAGCGCACGCTACGTGCGACTCGTGCTCCAGCGCTGCGGCGGGAACCGAACCCGCGCCTGCGAGCTGCTCGACATCAGCTACCACACGCTGCGTGGCTATCTGGATGAAGCCGCGGCATCCCGCCTGCCCGACGAGCCGGCACGCCCGCCCCTGGTCGCGACAGGTGTCGAGCCGCCCTGAACCGCCGCGAGATGGCGACGTGCGCGATCGAATCGTGACCCGATCTCCCGTGTGCGTAGTCCGGCTCGCCGCACGAGGTCGGCAATCGGCGATCCGCGACTACCCTCAGCGGCGTAGAATGCGTCTAACTCGTCAAACGTGGTGTCCGTCAGCCGCGGGCTGATCGCGGCCTCGCTTGGCCGTGCGCGCCAAAGGCTGTCGCCACGCGGAGTCTCATGCTGACAGAGCTTCGTCAGGCGATTCGCGGTCTCCGTCACACGCCGGCGTTCACCGCCGTCGCGATCGTCACGCTGGCCCTGGGCATCGGCGCCAACACGGCGCTCTTCAGCGTCGCGGATGCCGTCCTGTTGCGCCAGTTGCCGTACCCGAATCCCGATCGCCTGGTGGCGATCGACGATGCCTCGCCGCTGGTCGACGTGCGGGCCGCGTCGGGCCTCCGCAGGGAAGTCGAGGAGAGCGCGGTTTTCGCCGGCATTGGTACGTATGTCGCCGGCGCGGTGAATGTCGGCGGCGATCAGGCCCCGGAGCGCGTTCGCGCTGCGGCGGTGTCGGCTGGCTTCTTCGATGCACTCGACCCGCGGCCGATCTCCGGGCGCGTGTTCACCGTCGACGATCTGAAGGCGGATCGCCGGCTGGCCGTGATCAGCTACGCCCTCTGGACACGCCGCGGGCAGTCCGTACGACCCGGCGGGGAACTGCTCATCAACGGGCGCACGTTCGTGGTCGTAGGCATCATGCCGCCGCGAGTGGACTTCCCTGACAGCGCCGACGTTTGGATCCCGGAGGGATCCGATAGCCAAATCGCCGGAAACGCCTCGGCGCCGACGCCGATCGCGCGACTCGCGCCGGGCGTGACGACCGAGCGCGCACGTGTCGCACTCGAACGCATCGTCGACGCCGGTACGAATGAGAGTCGCGATTTCAACGCGCGTCCGATCCGGATCGTGCCGCTGCGCGACCAACTCGTCGGACCGGTACGACCCGTGCTCCTCACCCTCACGGTTGCGGTGGCCCTCGTCCTGCTCGTGGCCTGCCTGAACGTCGCCAGCCTGCTCCTCGCACGCGTCTCGGCGCGGGAACGCGAGATCGCGGCGCGCCGTGCCCTCGGCGCTACCGGAGTGCAGATCGCCCGCCTCCTGCTCTGCGAGAGCGCGCTGCTGTCGGCCGCAGCGGGAGTTCTCGCGGTACCGGTGGCCGCGTGGACGCTCGCCGCGATTCGGGTCGTGCTGCCGGCGACGGCTCAGGTCAGCGCCGACGTCGCGACCATCGATGATCGGGCTCTCCTCGCGACCGCTGTGCTGTGTGTGTCAGCGACGTGCATTTTCGGCCTGGCTCCGCTGTGGTCGCTTCGGCGTGCGGGAGCCGCGGGCCTCCTTCGCACGATGTCGTCTCGCACCAGCGATCCATTCTGGCGGCGCTTCCGCAGCGCACTGGTGGTCGCCGAACTCGCCATCGCCCTTGTCCTCATGGCCGGCGCGGTGACTGTAGGGCGCACCGTCAGCACGCTGATGCACGTCGACCTCGGCGTCACCGGCGAGCGGGCGCTGACCGCTGAAACGACGCTGCCACTGGCTCGGTACGACTCGCTCGGTCGGCTCGAGACGTTCTACGAGCAGGCGGAGGCCGCCGTGAAACGGCTTCCCGGTGTCGAGGCCATCGGCATCACGAATCGCCTACCGGGCAGTCACGAAATGGGGATCGCCTGGCGCATCGCGGTCGACGGACATCCGGCGCTCGAAGAGGCACAGCGGTTCGCCCTCTACCTTTGGGCGTCGCCGGACTACTTTCGGGCGATTGGCATCCCCCTCGTCGCCGGACGCTATTTCGAGCGATCCGACAGAGCTGGAGCCCAGCCGGTTGCGATCGTCAGCGAGAGCGTAGCGCGGCAGGTCGGACTGTCGCCTGCCGAAGCGATCGGCCAGCGTGCCGCGATTGGCTTCCAGGGAAACTCACTGGCGACGATCGTCGGCGTGGTGCGCGACGTGCGGCTTCAAGGACCGGAAGCGGATCCCGGCGCGCAGTTGTACGTGCCGCTCGCACAGCACGCCAATTACGGAACGACATTCATCATCGTCAAGACGGCCGAGAATCCGGCGGCACTGGCGCCGGCGCTTCGCGCCGCGATAGCCAGAGTCGACGCGGATCTGCCGCTCTACAACGTCCAAACCTTCGAACAGGTGCGGACGGGCTTTCTGGCCGAGCGCAGGTTTGCGATGGCCGTCCTGAGCGCGTTCGGTGTGTTGGCCCTCGTCCTGGCCGGCATCGGATTGTACGGCACCCTCACATATCTGGTGCAGCTTCGGACACCGGAAATCGGCATCCGGATGGCGCTCGGCGCCTCGCCGGGCGCCGTTCGCTGGCAGATCCTGCGGCAAGGGTTGCTGCACGCCGCCGCGGCCGTGGTGATCGGCGCGGGCGCCTCGGCCATCCTCCTGCGCGTGATGACGAGCTTGGTCCCTGGCCTCGAACGTCCCGACGTGCTCGTACTTGCTGCGGCAGCGGGGGCCATGCTCCTGGCCATCATTCCAATCACCTGGCTCCCGGCACGGCGAGCCACGGCCATCGACCCCGTGCATGCCCTGCGTGCCGAATAGCCTCGCCTTCGCGTGACCCGCTCCAGCGCACGACGCAGCGCGCGAGAATCTTGACCGCACCCCGCCGCGATAGTACGGTGTGACCGCCCCTTCGCGCGAGGTCCTCGTCTCCAGCATGTCCACTCCGTCGTCCAGCCTGAAACCTACGGCCCTCCATGCGCAGCACGTCGCCGCGGGCGCGCGGCTGGTCGAGTACGCCGGGTGGGAGATGCCGCTCGAGTACTCGGGCATCACCGACGAGCACATGGCGGTCCGCACGCGCGCGGGCCTGTTCGACGTGAGCCACATGGGCGAGATCGAGCTCGCCGGCACCGACGCGCTCGCGACGCTGCAGTGGCTCACCTCGAACGACGTCGCCCGGCTGGCCATCGGCCAGATTCAGTACTCCGCGCTCACGACGCCCGCCGGCACGTTCGTCGACGACGTGCTGGTGTATCGGATGGGGGAGGACCACTACTTGATGGTGGTCAACGCGGGGAACGCGAAGAAAGCGCATACGTGGATTGCCACTCATGCGCGCGAACGTGGGGGAGACGTCGCCGTCGTGAACGCGAGCGCCCGCTACGCGCTCATCGCACTCCAAGGTCCGGAATCGGCCGCCATTCTGCAACCGCTCACCGGCGTGGACCTCACGTCGCTCAAGTACTATTGGTGGGCTGCGGGCGAGGTCGCTGGCGCGCGTGTAACCGTGTCGCGGACGGGCTACACAGGCGAGGACGGTTTCGAGATCTTCGTCCCGCCTGCGCAGGCACCCAAGGTGTGGGGCGCCATCGTCGACGCCGGACGCGAGGTCGATCTCCGGCCATGCGGGCTCGGCGCGCGCGACACGTTGCGCCTCGAGGCCGCCATGCGGCTCTACGGTCAGGACATGGACGAGGAGACCACCGTCATCGAAGCCGGGCTCGGCTGGATCGTGGGCCGTGACAAGCCCGCGTTCCTCGGCGCGGACGTCCTCGCTGCCGAGCGCGTCAACGGCCCGCGGCGCCGCCTTGCCGCCTTTGAGATGATGGATCCAGGCATCGCGCGCCATGGCCACGCCGTCATGGGCGCCGGCGATGCGGTGTGCGGGCAGGTGACGAGCGGCACGCGGACGCCGTTCCTGAAAAAGGCGATCGGCTTCGCCATCGTGCCGGCCGATCAAGCCGTCGTGGGGCAGGAGATCGTCATCGACATTCGTGGCCGCCGGACGCGCGCGCGCGTCGTGGCCGAGCCGTTCTACAAGCGCCCGCGGCCGGCACCGGCCCGCGCGTAGTCCCGCGCGCACGTCGTGACGCGCCGGCTGTCCGGCGCTGGAGCAGGCATGTATCCGACCGACCTGAAGTACACCAACGATCACGAATGGCTTCGCCTCGAGAACGGCGGCGAAGCCCTCGTCGGCATCACCGACTTCGCCCAGCAGCAGCTCGGCGACGTGGTCTTCGTCGAACTGCCCGAGGTCGGACGCTCGCTCGCGCGCGGCGAGTCCTTCGGCACGATCGAATCCGTCAAAGCCGTCTCCGAGCTCTTCGCGCCGGTCTCGGGCGAAGTCCTCGCCGTCAACGGCGACCTGGCCTCGCATCCCGAGCGCGTCAACACGGCACCGCACGACACCTGGATGATCCGGCTGCGCCCGACGACGCCCGCCGAAGCGGAGGAATTGCTGACGGCCGATGCCTACACTGCCATCGCCAAGTAGTCCGGCCGCGTCCGCGACCGTCGACACCGCGCGCCTCGGCGACTTCGCGTCGCGCCATCTCGGCCCGCGCCCCGACGACGTTCGCGCGATGCTCGCCACGGTCGGCGCGGCGTCACTCGACGCGCTCGTCGACGAGATCATCCCGCCCGACATCCGGCTGGACCGTCGCCTCGCGCTCCCGGCCGCCGAGTCGGAGCCCGCCTACCTCGCGCGTCTCCGTGCGGTGGCGGGCGAGAATCGCCTGTGCCGCAGCTACATCGGCCTCGGCTATCACGACACGATCACGCCCGCGGTCATCGCGCGACTCGTGTTCGAGAATCCGGGCTGGTACACGCCGTACACGCCCTATCAGGCGGAGATCGCGCAGGGCCGCCTCGAATCGCTCCTCAACTTCCAAACGATGACGGCCGAGCTCGCCGGGATGGCGATTGCCAACGCGTCGCTGCTCGACGAGGCGACGGCGGCCGCTGAGGCTGTCGCGCTCCTGCACCGCGTGCGGCAGCGCCCGGACGCGACGACGGTCATCGTGAGCGATCGCGTGTTCCCGCACGTTGCGGCCGTGCTCGCGTCACGCGTGTCGCTCATCGGGTTGACCGTACGCGTCGAATCGCTCGAGACCGCGACGTTCGGTCCGGACGTCTTCGCCGTCTACGCGCAGTCGCCAGACGATCACGGCGCGCTCGTAGATCTCGCGCCCGTCATCGCGCGCGCACACGAGGCCGGCGTGCTCGTCGGTGTTGGAACGGATCCGCTCGCGCTGGCCATCGTCACGCCGCCCGGCGACGCGGGTGCGGACGTCGTCATTGGCAATGCCCAGCGACTCGGCGTGCCGCTCGGCTACGGCGGTCCGCACGCGGCGTTCTTCGCGACGCGCGAGCAGTTCGCGCGGCAGATGCCGGGACGACTGATCGGTGTCTCGGTCGACAGCCGCGGCCGGCGCGCGTACCGGATGGCACTGCAGACGCGCGAACAGCACATCCGCCGCGAGAAGGCGACGTCGAACATCTGCACGGCGCAGGCGCTCCTCGCCAACATCACGGCGTTCTACGGCGTCTTTCACGGACCCGAGGGGCTTCGCGCGATCGCGACGCGCGTCCACGATCAGGCCGTCCGCCTGGAGGCGGCGCTCGTGCGCGCGGGATGGCGGCAGACGAACGCGTCGTACTTCGACACGCTTCGGCTGGAAGGTACCCCGGCTGCTGTCAGCGCCGTGCGCGACGCGGCCGAGACGCGCGGACTGAACTTCCGGTATCCCGAGCCCGGCGCGATTCAGATCTCCTTGAACGAGACGGTCACGGAAACCGATCTCGCCGACATCGCGTCCGCCTTCGCCGACCGCACGCCCATCGTCGTCGCGGCGCCTGGCGGCGAGCGCGATGGTGACGTCCACGGCGATCGGCTCGCCGCGTTCGCGCGGCGCACGTCACCGTTCATGACGCACCCCGTGTTCCACGCGCACCGATCCGAGACCGAGATCATGCGCTACATCCGCCGGCTCGAGCGCAAGGACCTTGGCCTGGACACGGCGATGATCCCGCTCGGTTCGTGCACGATGAAGCTGAACGCGGCAGCCGAGATGGTGCCGGTGAGTTGGCCCGAGTTCGCGCGGCTGCATCCGTTCGCGCCGATCAATCAGACGGCTGGTTATCAGCACGTCATCAGCGATCTGCAGAAGGCGTTGGCCGCCATCACCGGGCTGCCGGCCGTGTCGCTGCAGCCGAACTCGGGTGCGCAGGGCGAACTGGCGGGATTACTCGTCATCCGCGCGTATCACCGATCGCGTGGCGATGCAGCGCGGCGCGTGGCGCTCATTCCGCAGTCGGCGCACGGGACCAATCCAGCGAGCGCCGTGCTCGCGGGGCTCTCGGTCGTGATCGTCCGCTGCGACGAGCGCGGGAATATCGACGTCGACGACCTGCGCGCGAAGGCCGAGGCGCACGCCTCAGATCTCGCGTGCCTCATGGTCACCTATCCGAGCACGCACGGAGTGTTCGAGCGCGGCATCCGCGAGATCTGCGCGATCGTCCACGAGCACGGCGGACAGGTGTACATGGACGGCGCGAACATGAACGCGCAGGTCGGACTGACGAGCCCGGCCGCGATCGGCGCAGACGTCTGTCATCTCAACCTGCACAAGACATTCGCCATTCCGCACGGCGGCGGCGGTCCGGGCATGGGACCGATTGCCGCGGCGGCGCATCTCGCGCCATTTGTCCCGGGACATCCGCTCGTGCCTTCGGCGAATTCGCAGGCGATTGCGCCGGTCTCGGCCGCGCCGTGGGGCAGCGCGAGCATCCTGCTCATCTCATACGGCTATCTCTGCCTGCTCGGCGGCGAGGGCGCGACCGAGGCAACGCGCGTCGCGATGCTGAACGCGAACTACATCAAGGCGCGCCTCGAGCCGAACTTTCCCGTGCTGTACACCGGCGAACGCGGCCGAGTCGCGCACGAGCTCATCTTCGATCTGCGCCCGTTCAAGGCCGAAACAGGCATCGATGAACAGGACGTCGCCAAGCGCCTGATGGACTACGGCTTCCACGCGCCGACGGTCTCGTTCCCGGTTCCCGGCACGTTGATGGTCGAGCCGACGGAAAGCGAGTCGAAAGCGGAGCTCGATCGCTTCTGCGAGGCGATGCTCGCCATCCGCGAGGAGATTCGCGCCGTGGCCGACGGCCGCTCGGACCGGCAGGACAACGTGCTCAAGCACGCGCCCCACACGGCCGAGGACACGACGGCGACCGAGTGGCCGCACGCCTATTCGCGCGAGCAGGCCGCCTATCCGGTCGCGAGCCTGCGCGGCGCGAAGTTCTGGCCGGCGGTGTCGCGCATCGACAACCCGTTCGGCGATCGCCACCTCGTCTGCGCGTGTCCGCCGGTCGAGGACTACGAGTGATCGACGAGGCCGGCGCGGTCGCGCGCGACATTCGCTCCGGCCGGACCAACCAGGAGAGGCTCACCATGACGATGACCCGACGATGGCGCGTGGGTGTCAGACTCGCGGCGGCAGCGGTATTGCTCGTTGCGACCGGCACGGCGGCCGAGGCGCAGCCATCCGCGACGGCGCCGCCGCCGTTCGTGAAGGCCGATGCCACGGTGAAGGTCTCCGATCACGTCTGGGTCATTCCCGACGGCAACGTCCCGCTCGTGCCGAACGTCGGCATCATCGTCGGCAGCCGCGCGACGCTCGTCATCGACACCGGACTCGGCCCGCGCAATGCCGAAACGGTGTTGCGCGAGGTCGCCAAGGTCAGCTCGCACAAAGAGCTGTATCTCGTCGCGACGCACTTCCATCCGGAGCACGCGGCTGGCGCGTCCGCGTTTCCGCCGGGATCGAAGTTCATCGCGTCGTCGGTCGAAGCCCAGGATCTGAAGGAGCTCGGTCCAGGCATGATCGCGTCGTTCTCGCGCATCTCGCCCGTCCATGCCGACCTCCTGCGCGACGTCCACATGCGTGAACCGGACGTCGTCTTCGAGGATCTCTATCGTCTGGATCTCGGCGACGTGCAGGTGCAGTTGATGTCGCTCGGCCCCACGCACACGCGTGGTGACACGGGCGCGTTCGTCGAACCCGACCACGTGCTGTTCGCCGGCGACGTCGTGATGAACCAGGCGTTCCTCGCTTTTGGCGCGCAGTCGTCGGCGACCACGTGGCTCAAGAGTCTCGATCGCCTCGCCGCGCTGCACCCGGTGCTCGTGGTGCCGAGCCACGGTCCCACCGGCGGACCGGAGATCATCGACCAGCAGAAGCAGGTCCTCACCGAGCTTCGCGCCGCTGTTGAAGCACGTCGCGCGCAAGGCCAGACCGTGGACGAAGCCGCCGCGGCGCTGACGACGGAGTTTCAGGCGAAGTATCCGGAATGGCGATCGCCCGCGCGAATCGCGGCCGCGGTCCGCGCGATGTACGCGGAGTAGGGAAGGCGCTCGCGTCATGCGTGTTCTGAACACCGCGCAGATGCGCGAGGCCGACCGGCGCACGATCGAAGACGTCGGTCTGCCCGCCATCGTCCTCATGGAGAACGCGGGCCGCGAAGTGGCTGCGGCCATCGAGGCGGCGTTCGACGATCTCGCGCTGAGCCAAGTCACCGTCCTCTGCGGTCCCGGCAACAACGGCGGCGACGGCTTCGTCGTCGCGCGCGCACTCGCCGCGAAGGCCGGCGGCGTGGCCGTCTACGTCATCGGCGGCGCGGCCGCGTCGACCGGCGATGCGCGCGCCAATCTTCGCGTCCTCCAGTATCTGGACGTCGTCGAGATCATCGAGATCGCGAATGCCGCGGCCTGGAAGGTCGAGGGTCCGGACGCGCTGGACGCGGACCTCGTCGTCGACGCGCTGTTCGGCACCGGCGTTCGCGTGCCGCTCACCGGCCTCTACGAGACGATCGTGGCCAACGTGAATGCGGCCGGTCGTCCGGTCGTGTCCATCGATCTGCCGAGCGGGCTGTCGGCCGACACGTCGGAGATGCCCGGTCCCTCCATCCGCGCCACGATGACCGTGACGCTCGCGGCGCCGAAACTGCCGCTCGTCCTGCCACCGGCCGAAGCATACGCCGGCGAGATGATCGTCGCCGACATCGGCATTCCCGCCTCGGTCGTCAACGCGCTCGACGGCCCGCGCGTCGAGGTGCTCACGCGTCGCGACGTCGGTCGGTTCGTACTGCCGCGCGCAGCGGATTCTCACAAGGGCGACTACGGCCGCATCTTGATCGTCGCCGGTTCGCGCGGGCTGACCGGATCGGCGAGTCTGTGCGCGAGGGCGGCGCTGCGGTCGGGAGCGGGCCTCGTCACCGTTGCGACGCCGGCGAGTGCGGTGCCGATCGTTGCGTCACTCGGCGCCGAGTACATGACGCTGCCGCTCGACGAGGCGGCCGACGGCACGGTCGCGGCCTCGGCGCTCGATCATCTCTTGGCATTCAAAGCGGATGTCATCGCCGTGGGACCGGGCCTCGGCCGAACGGCGTCGGCCGCAGCTGTCGTTCACGGCCTAGTCGAACGATCGTCGGTGCCGCTCGTCTTGGACGCCGACGCGCTCATCGCCTTCGCCGGCAAAGCCGACCGTCTCGTCGGTCGCGATGGCGTCGACATCGTCGTCACGCCGCATCCGGGTGAGATGGCGGCGCTCACGGGACAGTCAATCGACGACGTCCAGGCGGACCGTCTCGACGTCGCGCGGACGTTCGCATCTGCGCACCACGTCCACGTGATCCTCAAAGGCCATCGGACGCTCGTGGCATCGCCCGACGGTGCCGTCGCCATCAACACGACTGGCAATCCCGGCATGGCAACGGCCGGCGCCGGTGATGTGCTCACGGGCATGGTCGCGGCCTGGTTCGCGCAACTGCATCACGCCGAAGACGCCGCGCGGCTGGCTGTCTATCTGCACGGCCTGGCGGGCGATCTCGCAGCCGTCGATCGTGGGGAAGTGGCGCTCGTCGCCGGCGATCTCATCGATCGTCTTGGCGCGGCGGTGCTCGATCTCACCGGCGCGTCGCCGAAGAAGCATGGCGGCGAACGATGACGTCGCACGTCACGCGAAGCGAAGCCGAGACGTCCGCGATCGGCCGGGCGTTGGGCCGTCGGCTATCAGCCGGCGACGTCGTGCTGCTCGCGGGCCCTCTCGGAGCGGGGAAGACGGCGTTCGTGCGCGGACTGGCCGAAGGTCTCGGCTGCGATCCGGAGGACGTCTCGAGCCCCACGTTCACGATCGTTCAACGCTACGACGGCCGGCTACCACTGCAGCACGTGGATCTCTACCGTCTGTCACCCGTGGAAACCGACGATCTCGCGCTCGAGGATCTGATGGAGAACGCGGTGATGGCCGTGGAATGGCCGGAACGCTGGACGCGCGCGCCGGTCGAGGCCATTGCCGTGGCCATCGAATCGGATGGCGACACGACGCGTCGCATCACGGCGTCGGTCGACATCCCGTCCGAGCCTACTGACTGACGCGCGGCGAAAAGCCGCTCGCGGCGCTACCGCGATTCGACGCGGTAGTTCGGCGCTTCCTTGGTGATGATGACGTCGTGGACGTGGCCTTCGCGCACGCCCGCTGACGTGACGCGAATGAGCGACGCCGCGCGCTGCAGCACGGGCACCGTCGGCGCGCCGCAGTAGCCCATGCCGGCACGCAGGCCGCCGATGAGCTGGTGGATCATCGCGGCCACGCTGCCCTTGTGCGCGACGCGACCTTCGATCCCCTCCGGCACGAGCTTGTCCGAGCCGTCGCCGCCGGCCTCGAGATCGTACTCGTCCTGGAAATAGCGATCGCGGCTGCCGCGCCGCATCGCGCCGATCGATCCCATGCCGCGGTACTCTTTGAAGCTCCGTCCCTGGTACAGGATGATCTCGCCCGGGCTCTCGTCCGTGCCGGCGAAGAGGCTCCCGACCATGGCCGCGCTCGCGCCCACGGCAATCGCCTTGACGATGTCGCCCGAGTAGCGGATGCCGCCGTCGGCGATGATCGGCACGCCCGCGTCGGCGGCCGCGCGCGCGCACTCGGCAACGGCCGTCACCATCGGCACGCCGACGCCCGCGACGACGCGCGTGGTGCAGATCGACCCCGCGCCAATTCCGACCTTCACTGCGTCGACGCCACGCTCGATGAGCGCGCGCGTCGCGCCGGCCGTGGCGACGTTGCCGGCGACGAGCTGCACGTCCGGGTGCAGCTCGCGCAGACGCGCGATCATGTTCAGCACGCCCTGCGAATGCCCGTGCGCCGTGTCGATGACGAGCACGTCGGCGTGCGCCTGCACGAGCGCCGCGGCGCGCTCGATCGTGTCGCGACTCACGCCCACGGCCGCGCCCACGCGCAGCCGGCCGAGCGAGTCCTTGCACGCGTTCGGATACTTGACGAGCTTCTGGATGTCCTTGACGGTGATGAGCCCCTTCAGCCGGAAGTCCGCGTCGACGACGAGCAGCTTCTCGACCTTGTGGCGATGGAACATTTCGCGCGCCTGATCGAGTGTGGTTCCGACTGGAACCGTGACCAGGTGTTCGCGCGTCATGATGTCGGCAATCGGCCGGGCCGTGCGCGTCTCGAAGCGCAGGTCGCGATTCGTCAGGATGCCGACGAGCCGGCCTTCCTTGCTGCCGTCCTCGGTGATCGGCACGCCGCTGATGCGGTACTTCTTCATCAGCTCGAGCGCCTCGGAAATCCGGTGCGTGGGGGAGAGCGTGATCGGGTTGACGATCATGCCGCTCTCCGATCGCTTCACGCGATCGACCTCGGAGGCCTGTTCTTCGACGCTGAGGTTCTTGTGGATGACGCCCATGCCGCCCTGCTGGGCCATGGCGATGGCCAGGCGGCTCTCGGTGACCGTGTCCATCGCGGCGCTGAGGATGGGCACGTTCAGGCGAATCTCTTTGGTGAGCTGGGAGCTGACGTCCACCTGGCTCGGCAGGATCTCCGAGTGGCGCGGGACCAGCAGGACGTCGTCGAAGGTCAGGGCCTCGGGGAGGCCCGCGTTGACCTGGGCTGCGGCATCGAGAGGTTCAGTCATCACGCTCCGTCTTCAGTCCGTCGGCCGCCAGCCGCCGTGGGGTCGGCGTCAGGCGCCGTGGCACTTCTTGAACTTCTTTCCGCTGCCGCACCAGCACGGATCGTTGCGGCCGATCTTCGGCTCGTCGCGGCGCACGGTCTTCACGACGTCGTCACCGCCGGTGCGCGCCGGGCGGGGCGGTGCCGCGGTCGCCGTGGCCGAGCGCGCGGGCGCCACGGCCGTTGCCGAGCCGCCGCTGAGCATGGTCTGGACGGGCCGGCGCGGCGCGGGCCGCGCGACGATCGGCGCGGCTGCGGCGTCCGCTTCGGGTGCGTTCGGCGTCGCCTCGATGACGGGGCGCAGCCGCCACAGGTACCGCACCATCTCCTCGTCGATGCGATCCTTCATCGCCTGGAAGAGATCGAAGCTTTCTTTCTTGTACTCGACGAGCGGATCCATCTGGCCGTAGCCGCGCAGCCCGATGCCTTCCTTGAGGTGATCGAGGCTGTAGAGATGGTCTTTCCACTGCGCGTCGACGATCTGCAACATGAAGTCGCGCTCGACGCGGCGGAGGATGGACGCGTCGACCGGCAGCAGGCGTTCCTTCTCCTCGTACGCCTTGACGGCCAGGTCGTAGATCGCGTCGACCATCTCGTCTGGACTGAGCGTGTCGAGCTGCAGCGCCTCGACCGATTCCTTGGGCAGGCCGAAGAGATCGCTCACGGCCTGGACGAGCGCGGGAATCGTCCAAAGGTCGGGATCCCCTTCCTTGTCGGCGTGCGTGGCCACGAGACTCTCTGAGAGGTCCTCGGCGAGCGACATCAGGTAGCCGCGCGTGTCGAGCGTCTCGTCTTCGCTGACCTTGATCGTGCCTTCGAGCAGCTCGCGCCGCAGCGTGTAGACGTTCTCACGCTGCTTGTTCATGACGTCGTCGTACTCGATGAGGTGTTTGCGGGTGCCGAAGTGCTGCGCCTCGACCTGCTTCTGGGCGCGTTCGATCGCCTTGGTCACCATGCCGTGCTCGATGGGCACGCCCTCTTCCATGCCCAGGCGCTGCATCAGGCCCGCGATGCGCTCGGACCCGAAGATGCGCATCAGATCGTCTTCGAGCGAGAGATAGAAGCGCGACGATCCGGGATCGCCCTGGCGGCCGGCGCGGCCGCGAAGCTGATTGTCGATGCGGCGCGACTCGTGACGCTCGGTGCCGATGATGTGCAGCCCGCCGGCCGCGACGACGTCCTCGTGCTCGGCGTCGGTTTCGTGCTTGTACTCGTCGTAGATGCGGTCGTAGTCCGCGCGCGGCACGCGGTAGAAGCTCTCGAGGTGGTAGAAGTAGACGAACTCGTCGTCGTCGACGAACTTCTCCTGGCCCTTGGGCAGCCGCTCGGCGACCTGATCGGCGAGCGTGCGCTGGCGCGTCATGAACTCGGCGTTGCCGCCGAGCAGGATGTCCGTGCCGCGGCCCGCCATGTTCGTCGCAATCGTCACGGCGCCCTTGCGGCCGGCCTGCGCGACGATCTCGGCTTCCTGCGCGTGGTACTTCGCGTTCAGCACGACGTGCCGGACGCCACGCCGCTTCAGCAGGCCGCCGAGCTTCTCGGACTTCTCGATCGACACCGTGCCGACGAGCGTCGGCCGGCCGGTTTCCTGCTTGGCGACGATGTCGTTGATGATCGCGTCGTACTTCTCGCGCTCGGTGCGGTAGACGCTGTCCGGTTCTTCCTTGCGCGCGAGCGGCCGGTTCGACGGCACGACGATCACGTCGAGCTTGTAGATCTTGGCGAACTCCTCGGCCTCGGTCTCGGCCGTGCCGGTCATGCCGGAGAGCTTCGCGTACTTGCGGAAGTAGTTCTGGAAGGTGATGGTCGCG
>DASZOV010000104.1:0-5240 GCA_035550595.1 Vicinamibacterales bacterium | reverse complement strand
CGTGCTCGAGGCCTCGGCCGGCACGGGCAAGACGCGCGTGCTCGTCGACCGCTACGTCGGCCTGCTCGCGGCCGGCGTCGATCCGCGCCACATCCTGGCGGTGACGTTCACGCGCAAGGCCGCGGCCGAGATGCGCGAGCGTCTCGTCGCCGAGCTCGGACGCCGCGCGGACGCCGGACGAATCAGCCGCGACATCTGGCGGGATCTCTCCGGCCGGCTGGCCGACATCCAGGTGTCGACGATCGACGCGTTCTGCTTCGGTCTGCTCCGCGAGTTCCCGATCGAGGCCGGCGTCTCGCCGGATTTCGACGTCGCCGACGAGACCGAGATGGCGCGGTTCGCCGCCGAGGCGATCGACCTGACGTTGGCGGTCGCGCGTGGGCTCGTCGACACGGACGAAGCTGTGCGCCTGCTCTTCGCGCGCGTGCGGCCGATGGCGCTCCAGAACGCACTTGCCTCGCTGTTGGATCGTCGACAGGTCGCGCTGCCGGCCATCGCGACCTTCGTGCGTGCGTCGACGTCGCCGCCGACGGCGGCTGGCATCGCCGACGCCTTCATCGCGCGTCTTCGCGCCATCATCGCCACGTCGCCCGATCGCGCCGCGCTGCTCGACGACGGGCCGCGCGAGGCGCCTGTCTTCCGCTGGCTGCGCGCCGACATCGACGCGCTCGATCACTGGCCGGTCGAGAACGGCGCGCGCGTGCAGCAATTCCGTCGTCGTCTCGAACGCTACTTCTTGACGACGAGCGGTACGCCGCGCAAACGGCTGCTCGCGGAGCTCAAGCCGCACTTCGCGTCCGACGCCGCGCGCAAGCGGCACGAGGCCGCCGTCGCCGCAATCGCTGGCGACGTCGAACAGGCCATCCGTCAGCTCGACGCGGATATCAGTCGTCTGCTCGCACGCGGTTTGCTTCGCGTCGTGAGTCTCGCCGCCGACCGGTACGAGCGGCTGCTCGAGGATCACGCGCTGCTCGACTTCGCCGGGATGCTCGACCGTGCGGTGGCACTGCTCGAGCGGCAAGAGGAGTTCGCGCGCAGCCGGTTGAAACTGCAGGCGCGCTACCACCACCTGCTCGTCGACGAATTCCAGGACACGAGTCGCCGGCAGTGGCGCCTCGTCGAGCTGCTCATCGACGCGTGGGGCGAGGGCGAAGGCGTTGCCGACGCGCCGACGTCCATCTTTGTCGTCGGCGACCGGAAGCAATCGATTTACCGGTTCCGTCACGCCGAGGTCACGCTGCTCGGCGAGGCCGCGCGAAGGATTGCGGGGTTGCGGCCGGGACGCGCCGTGCGGCAGACGATCTCGACGAGTTTCCGCGCGGTGCCCGAGTTGCTCGCGTTCGTGAACGCGCTGGCGTCCGAGTCACAGGGCGACGGCACGCTGCCTGAGCGCTTCAGCTACGAGCCGGCCGATCGCTTCCCGGTCCCCGCTGTCGCCGACGGCGCGCGGCGCGATGGCGAGCCGGTGCTCGGGATCATCGCCGGCGTGGACATGCCGGCGTGCGCCGCGGCCGTCGCGGCTGAAGTCGCGCGGCTCATCGGCCAGGCGGTCGTGCGCGATCGATCATCGGGCGCACGTCCGGCGCGGCCCGACGACATCGCGATCCTGTTCCGCACGCGCGCGGGACATCGCTACTTCGAGGACGCGCTCGAAGCGCGCGGCATCCGGACGTACGTCTACAAGGGGCTCGGCTTCTTCGACGCGCCCGAGGTGCAGGACCTGCAGGCGCTCCTGCGTTATCTCGCGCAGCCGGATTCCGATCTTCGCGCCGCCGAGCTGCTTCGATCGCGTTTCGTGCGCCTGTCCGACGATGCGCTCGCGCGCATCGCACCGCACTTCGCTCGCGCGCTGACCGCACGCGGCGTGGAGGAGGCAGCGGCGCTCGACGCCGTCGACCGTGAGCTCCTCGATCGCGCGCGCGCGTCGGTCGACCGCTGGCTCGCGCTCGGCGATCGCATCCGGCCGAGCGAGCTCCTCGATCTGATCCTGCGCGAGTCGGCCTACGACTACGAAATGCGCGACCGGCGCCTCGACCAGGCACGCGAGAACGTGAAGAAGGTCCGCGCGCTCGTTCGCCGCGTCGAGAATCGCGGCTACGCGACGCTCGGCCGGCTGGCCGCGTACTTCGAATCGCTCCGCGCGGGCGACGAGTCGAACGCCGTCGTGCAGGCCGCTGGTGCCGTCAACCTGATGACGATGCACGCGGCGAAGGGGCTCGAGTTTCCGATCGTCTTTCTCGTCAACCTGCACGCCGGCGGGCGAGGTGGAAGCGGCGCAGTGGCCGTCATCGAGTCAGGACCCGACGGGACGCCGGAAGTCGCGTTCGGATCGACCGACGCGACCAAGCTCGAAGAGCGGCGCGATGCCGAAGAGCTGCGGCGGCTGCTCTATGTCGCGGTCACCCGCGCGCGCGATCGGCTGTACCTCGCCGCTGAGGTGGACGAGCGCGGCCGTCTGCGCCGCGCCGGCCGCAGTCTCGCCTCGCTGCTGCCGCCCGCGCTCGGCGACTTGTTCGCGCGCGCCGCGGCCGACGAGCACGCGGCGGAGGTCGAGTGGACGTCGAGCGGAGGACGCTTCGCGTTTCGCGTGTGCCGGTCGGATGCTGCTCCGGCGGCGTCAGACGCCGCGCTCGAGGCGACGGATGTGACGCGGGATGCGGCTGTCGAACCACCGATCGAGATCCGACCGCTAGTCGCCACTGGGCGGCATCCCGTAGCGGCGACGACGACGTCGCCGGGCGAGGGTGGGGAAGAGGCGGCCGATGACGACACGACTACTGGCGCCGACTGGCGCGAGCGCGCCTCGCGTTCTGATGGCCACGAACGACTCATCGGCACGCTCGTCCATCGTCTCTTTCAGCGACAGCCGTCGGCCGACCTCGACCTTGCCGCACTGACCGCCGAGGCCCGACGACTGTGTCAGTCGCAGGAGCTCGTCGACGTTCCGAATCCCGACGAACTGGCGGCGGACGCGGCAGCGCTCTACGCGCGCTTCCGGGATCGAGACGACGTTCGCGCCGTGTTCGCGGCAGGCGAGTGCTGGCACGAAGTGCCGTTCTCCTATGTCCCTCCTGACGAGCCCGACGCCGTCGTCAGGGGCGTGGTCGACTGCCTGGTCATCGGGGCCGGCGGCGAGGTGACGGTCGTCGAGTTGAAGACCGGCCGGCCGCGGCCTGAGCACGAGAGACAGGCCGCGCTGTATGCGCGCGCGATGGCCGCTGTTCTGGGGCGGATGCCCACAGATCCACCGGTAATCGTGCGAGTTTTCTATCCGTAGGGCCCGCGACGCAGGGCAATAAAGACGTCCCGTATTCGGGAACGTCCTCGTCCGGACGTCAGATTTCCTGCCGAAGCGGGCATCGGTGGTCGCCTCGAACTCATCGAATTTGGCCCGGCGGCCCGGAAGAATGCGATACACTCTTGGCGGGCATGGCATACGCCCGATGGAGTGCTCATTTGTCGCTGACGTGTCCGAATTGTGGGAATTCCGAGAATTTTCTCGTCAAGACGCTGCAAATGCACCTGCTTCGCGTGACCGACGGTCAGTTGCAGCCGCCTCAGGAAGAGGGTCGTCCCGCTCTGGTCGAAGTGCTCTGTGACGAGTGTGACAGCACGGTCGATCTCGACGCTCTGGAAGAAGATACTCGCCGCGAACTGCACGTCACGCTCGGCGCCCGGTAACGACTCGAGTGGCGGTTCGTCGTGCACGACTACTTCGACATTCTCGGCCTGCCGGTCGATGCGCCGGCCAGCGAAGTACGACGCGCCATCCGCCGGCGTGCAGCTCGTTCGCATCCTGATTTCCGGCCCGCGGCCGGAAGCCTTCCTGCCATTTCCGCGTTTTCGCTTGCCGTTCGGCCGCCCGTCGCCGATGCCGCTGTCGACTTCGCCGACATGGGCGCCTTCGTCGATCGGATCCAGGCCGCGTTCTTCGGCGGCACCTACTGACGAGGCCGCGCCGTGCGCGTCCATCTGGACGTCCTGGGCTGGCTTTACGTCCTCAGCGGCACCTTTGGCGTCCTGACGGGCGCGTCGCTCGCCGTGCTCGCATCCGGTACGCACGCGGCCGCCATCGGCGGCATCGCCGGTCCGCTCGCCGGACCAGCCATCTGGCTGCTCGTCGGGTGCGGATTGGTGCTCCTTGCCGGAGGCATCATCCTGATAGCCATCGGGCGACGGCTCGCCGCGCGGACTCGGCGCGGCCGACTCACGGCGCTCGTCGCCGCCGTGCCGCTTCTCGCCGTCCCGCCGTTCGGAACAGCGCTCGGGATTTACACGTTCTGGGCGCTCGTCAATGACGACGCGCGGCGCGCGTTCGGGCAGCCGCCGCCCACGCCAGATACAATCAGGACATGAGCTCTCCCCGCGAGGCCGCAGTACTCGACGCACTGCGGGCCGTGACCGACCCTGACCTGCACAAGGACATCGTGACGCTCGGATTCGTCAAGCAGTTGACGATCGATGGCGGGCACGTTCGCTTCACGATCGAACTGACGACGCCGGCCTGTCCCGTGAAAGATTTGATGCGCGAGCAGGCGAAGACGGCCGTGTCGGCCGTGCCGGGCGTCACCTCGGTGGACATCGAGATGACGGCGAGCGTGCGGGCGGTGTCGCCGCTCGACGGTGGCCGTCCGCCGGTCGAGGGTGTGCGCAACATCATCGCGGTCGGCGCGGGCAAGGGCGGTGTGGGCAAGACGACGCTGTCGGTGAACTTGGCGGCGGCGCTGGCGGCGCGCGGCAGCCGGGTGGCGATCATCGACGCGGACATGTACGGTCCGAACGTGCCGATCATGCTCGGCATGCGCGCGCGGCTGCAGACCGACGGCGACAAGATCATTCCCGCCGAACGCTACGGTCTGCAGGTCATCTCGCTCGCGTTCCTGGCCGACGACGACGCGCCGGTCATCTGGCGGGGGCCGATGCTGCACGGCGCGATTCAGCAGTTCTTCCGCGACGTCCGTTGGACCGACGTCGACTACCTCATCGTCGACCTGCCGCCAGGGACGGGCGATGTGGCGCTGAGTCTCAGTCAGACCGTGCCGGTGGCGGGCGCGGTCGTCGTGACGACGCCGCAGTCGGTGTCGGTGGCCGACACGCGACGGGCGATCCTGATGTATCGCAAGCTGAACATCCCGGTGCTCGGGCTCGTGGAGAACATGAGCCACTTCGTCTGTGCCGGGTGCGGGCGCGAGAGCGATATCTTTGGAAAGGGCGGTGGCGAAGATCTGGCTGCCACGATG
>DASZOV010000103.1:0-7615 GCA_035550595.1 Vicinamibacterales bacterium | reverse complement strand
GGATCTCGCTCGACACGAAGGCGACCTCGGTCCCCTTCGTGTCGAGCGCGCCGAACACCACCACGTTCGCCATGCCGGGCGCGCGCCTCCGTCGCGTTCCGTCCGCGGAACGCGACGCATTCTACGCCCGCCATGGCACGCCCGGCACCGCCAGGCCGTCAGCGTCGCACGAGGTCGATGTGCCCCTTCGACGCCGCGCAGTCGAGCGCACCGTAATCGGCGACCAGATGTCCGTCGTCCAACTGCGCGATCATGACGAGCTGGCCACCGATGCTCAAGCCTCCCGCACAGTCGGGATTCGCGTCAGGCATGAGGACCAGGCTGACGCCGTCCTCCGCCAGGAGACCCGACAGCGTTCCGGTTCGGTTGAAACTCGCATCCGGGAACGTCGACGTCCACGTGCCGAGCAATTGGAAATCCAAGTGATCGATCGAGAGGTGCAGCGTCCCCTGCCCCGCGCTCGAACTGGTGATCGACCCCGTCCACTCGCCGAGATACGCATCGACGCCGGACGACGGCGCCGTCGGACTCTTCTTGTCGCACGCCGAAACCAACACGAGCACGATGATCGCGATGCCTGCAAGACGATGCCATGCGCGCATGAGGTGTCCTATTCCTTGACGAGATCGATTCGACCGTTGACTGTTCCGCCGCACGTCAACGTGGAATACGTCGCGGTCAGATGCCCATCCTGGTACGTGGCAAGGAGAATCAGGATGCCCGCATCGACTTGTCCCGGCGCGGCGCACGGCTCTGGAGCAGGCGTCCGCGCGAGCGACAGCAGCATGAACCTGCCGCCATCGCTCAACGTGCCGCTGGCCGTGCCGGACTGAGCGTTCGACGCGTCCGCGAAATTGGCTGACCAATCGCCCTGAAGCGCTGCCGGCGATGTCTTCGCCAGCGTGACACGCAGCGTGCCCTCGCCCGCCGCGCTGCTCGCGATCGTCCCGGTCCACGTGCCCTCGAAGGCCGCTATCGACAGCGACGGCCCCGTCGGTCCTTCATCGTCATCTCCGCCACACGCCATCGCGACGACGACGGCCAGCACAGTAGCGACATATACGACTCCTCGTCGACAGGACACGCACACACCTCCTTGGACGCGGCCGGCGGGCCGCGATGTCAGAACGCAAACGCGAACAATCCCGCGGTACTGCTCGCGGCGTACAGACGATGGCCGATCACGAGCGGTGGCCAGCGGAACGGACGGTCACCGCCGCCCACGCGCCAGCGCTCGACGCCCGTTGCCGCGTCAATGGCGACGATCTCTCCGGACATGAACGGCACATAGGCGACACCGCGGTCGGCCGCCACGGCAAAGGCCACCGACGTCGCCGACGGCACGACGCGCCATCGCGCACGCTGCGTTGCTGCTGCGAACGCCGCGACCTCTCCCGTTAGCGATCCAACGACGAGCACTCCGCCGGACGCCGCGAGCGCACGGAAGTCGTGCTGGTTCGCGCCAGCCGACGCGCCCGACGCCCGCGCAGGCGGTAGCGACCACTGCACGAATCCCGTCCGGCGGTCGAGCGCTTCCACCACTCCATCCCTGCGGCCGACGATGATAGCGTCGTCGGTGGCGACGGGACCTCCGGCCATACCGGTATCGATCGTGGGTACGGCCGGTATGGGAAAGATGCGGCGCCAACGTACGTGTCCCGTTTTCGCATCGACGGCCACGACGCCTCCGCCCGTCGGCGACCCGAATGTGGTGAACCCGGCGGCCACGATCTCGCCGCTCACGACGGGCGCATACACGGTCGTCTGCGCCGCGTCGCCAACCGTGGCCTGCCACCTGAGGACGCCAGTCGCCGCGTCGATCGCGTAGAGCTGACCAGCGGGAGATCCCGCGAACAGCAGACCATCGCTCGCCTCGCCGAGGTACAAGCCCGGTTCGTACCCGACCTTCGGCTTGAACCGCCACGCCACCCGCCCACTCGTCTTTTCCATCGCAACCACGTTGTCGTCTCCAACAATGACGAGCGCGCCCCCTGTGAGCAGACGCGATCCTCGCGTGCCCTCGCCCGCTTCTCCGGTCACGACTTGCCAGCGGCGACGGCCCGTTCTCGCCTCGACGGCGATCACTTCGTGCGACGCCGACAACGTGTAGACAGTCCCATCGCTCCACACCGGCGTGCCCCATGCGCGACCGGACACGTGCCACAGGACGCGAGGAGCCACGCTGCCGCCAGCGAAAGCGGCGGTCGCGGCAAGCACGCCTGCCGCGACCGCCCACGCGCCAACGATGCGCCGTGACCACGCCATCGCCGGCGGTTCCGTCATTCGACCGTGTTCGTCGCCCACAACGGATGGTGATCTCCGTCATAAATCACGACGTTCCCGTCGTCTTGCACGATGAGCCAGTCGTCGGGATGGCCGGCCGTGACGCCGACGTCCCAGAGGATGGCGCCCGATGCGTTGTGCATCACCAGATTGCCATCGCCCTGCAGCTCGACATAGCCGGGATCGGTCCCCCACGTGCCGGTGTCCCATAGCGGCCGCCAGTTCTCGTCGTAGAGCACGAGGTTCCCGTCCTGCTGATAGAGGAAATGGAACCGGTCATCGCCCGAGGACACCATCTCGTCGGCCCGCAAACGATCGAAAGGCCACAGCACGTCGCCGAAATCCGTGGCCGGCGGACGCTGTCCCGGCGGCGGATCCGACGGAGGCGGGTCCGATGGTGGCGGGGGCGGTGGTGGTGGCGGCTGAGACGGGGGTGGCGGGGGTGGCGGCGGCGGGGGCGGAGGCGCAGCCGGCGACACGTGCATGTAGTTCTGGAACACCTGGAACAGCACGGCATCGGAACGCGACGTTTCCTGGATGTGCGCCGGCCCGTTGTTGTCGAGGCCAATCGTCACGTTGACCGCATTCGGATACGCCTGCGTCTCGTACGACAGCAGGCCGTCGTTGGCAAGACATCCGCTGTAGTCCATGCGGGAAATGAGGACGCAATACGTCGGATCGATCGCGTGGATGTGCGCGGCGAGATTCAAGAGCGAGTTGGCCTGATCGAGCGACGCGAAGTCGTCGAACTGCGAGTTGAGCATGATCTTCGCCGCCCAGGCGTAGAGCGCCGCCTCGGCGGCGTGCTGCCCGACGGCGATGTTGTCCGCTTGATCGGGCAGTACCGCCCTCGCCCAGCCCGCGTCGAAGAAGTTGTGCGCGATGCTCGTGATGCCGACGCGGTTGGGAATGTGAGACGCCTCGCGCGAGAGATTGCCGGACGAGTTCAAGTCGCGAAAGTACGGCGAGCCGGGCGTCATGTCCGTGGCAATCGGGACGCCCAGGCGCAACCCCAACTTCGCGACCAGATACGAGACCGCCGTCGCGCTCAGCCCCTGTGTGCTCTGTAACTGGCTCGCCACGGCGTAGATGACGCCGGACCAGTCCGTCGGAACGGCGAAGGCGCGGTAGACGGCCGACACGAGCGCACTCGTCCCGTAGTTGAACGCGATCCAGTCCGGCAGGTGCGGCACGATCGGCGCGCCGCCGTGTGGAGATCCGAGCGTGACAACACCGCTGACCGCGTGCAGACGACTCCACTCACGCGCCACGATGCCGCCGTTGCTGTGCCCGACCACGATCGTGCTCGACGGCAGATTGCGATAGGCCGGATCGGCGTTGAGACGGTTGGCCTGCACGCCGTACGGGTTGTCCCAGCCGAGACTCGGGATCTTCGGCGCGATCGGCACACGCGCGGCGAGCCGGCTCGCCGCGCCGCTCCACGTCGACGGACTACTCGCCAAGCCGTGGAGAAAGACGGTCGGCGTCTGCGCTACCGCCGGACCAGCGGTAACGCTCGCAACCACGACCGCCAGCACGCTCGTCAAAAAAAGACGACGGGTCATTCGACACCTCGCACTTCGACGCTGAGGTGCGTCATCTCGACGTCGGTCACGAGCCGATCGCCAGCCGTGCTGTCAGGCATCGCGGCTTCGGCATGGAGCAACCGGCGTGCCAGGACACCGCCGGCATACGGCGCATACGCCAGCGTCGCGTGCGTGACGAGCGCATCGTCGTGCAGCGTGTTGACCTCGACCGGCAGCGAGGCGTCCGGATCGACCAGAATCTCGTGCGTTTCACGGCCGTTTCGCGCGAGGAAGCGATCGAGCCGGCCGACACGGCCGACCGGCGCGCCGTACCGATCGGTCAACGCGCGGCGACGCCGGTCGCGGCGATCGGGGGTCGCGATGACGTTGTCGATCCAGTCGGGGCGGGTAGCGGCGACCCGTTTGCTCGCGCGTGGGTCGGTCGGACCCGCGCGGAACGACGCCGCCGTCCGCTCGGGCTCGAACCCGATCGCCTGCTGCAGCGCACCGGCGTCCATGGGATGGACGAGATGCCCGTCGCGGTCGTACAACAGCGGCTCAGCGCCATCGTCCAGTTCCACGCGCGAGATCTGGAAGGGACTGTCGACGCGCGTCGTGCCCGCCGGCGTGAGCACTTGCGGCGGCGCCGCGTCGCGCAACTGGATCGACGTGTGCCAGCCCGACCGATCGCGCAAGCGTTCGACGTGCAGCGCCATGGCGGCGGCGCGGCTGCCGCGCCACGGCGCGCCGTCACGATCGACGTGGCGATGACTCACCGTGAGATCGGCGCGGAACGCGTCCCAAGGTTGTGGCGCGGGATCGCTGGCCGAGGTTTGAGGCGGCGACGAGGCGGGACGGGCGGCGTTCACATACGCGATCGACGCCATGACACACGCGGCGGCGAATAGAACCAGACGACGACTGCCAAGGGAGCACGGCATGGGACCTCCTTCATCCAACGACCCCTGGATGGAGCAAGGGCAATGCCCGTCGTCATCGGCGACGTACGGATCACGAATTCATGTCGATTTCATCGGGCTGAACTGCGTCTTCGCGCTACGGATGCAACGCGCGGTGTATTGCGGAAACTGCGAGGGTGCGCGCATCGAGATCCTGCGGAATCTGCGTACGCCGCCGACGCGCGCGGGACACAAAAAAAGCGGGCCCTCGAAAGGGCCCGCTTCGGGTGGAACACGAACGCGTCGCGCGACGCGTGGATGTCGCTACGACAGCTTCTCGCCCTTGAACCCACCGCGCCGCCGGTCGTAGAGCCAGATGGCGCCGAAGACAAAGAGCAACACCGCCGGCAGCACCGCGACGTAACGGAAGGACGTCTGCGCGGCCATGCCGAGGATCTGGTTGAGCGTGTCGCCAGGCTGGAGCGCGTTGAACGCCGCCTCGCCGCCCGCGAGCTGAATCTTGCGCGTGTCGAACACGCGGCCCATCAACGGCAGGACGAACTGCGTCGACAGCATGCCCGCCGTGCCCATCAGGCCCATGAGCAGCGCGCCGCCGCGCGGGAACCGCTCCGACGCCGTGGCGAGCATCGTCGGCCACATGTAGCAGACGCCCGTGCCCCAAACCGTCGCCGCCAGGAGTCCCGTGACGGGCGAGTCGGCCACGCTCAGCGAGAACAGGCCGATCGAGGCGAGCAGGCACGAAATCCAGAGCAGGCCGATCGGCGACAGCTTGTGCACGAGCGGCCCGGCGAAGTGGCGCATGACGAACATCAGCGCGCTCACGTAGACGAGCAGGAGGATGCCCGGCATGTGCACCGTGCGCGTCAACGCGAAGTCCACCCACTGCCCCGGCGCGAGCTCGGAAGCCGCCGTCAGGAACATCGAGCAGAACAGCACGAAGAACATCGGGTTCAGCAGTTCCCTGAACATCTCACCCATCGAGACGTCGGCCGCCTTCCGCTCGGTCGGTGGATAAGACAAGGATGCCGCCATGACGACGACCACCACGGCCGGTATGACGACGAGCGCGAGTTTGACCTGCCAGCTCAGGTTGAAGCTCGAGAGCGCCACGCCGAGCAGACCGCCGATGACGAGCCCGCCCGGCCACCAGGCGTGCAGGGCGTTGAGCTTCCCGGTCTTGGCGTTCGGATAGAGCGTCGCGATGAGCGGGTTGATCACCGTTTCGACCAAGCCCCAGCCGATGCCGGCAATCACCGCGCCGAGCCACAGCACGTTGTAGACGCCCGCGCCCGTCGCGAAGTGTTCCGCGAACACCATGAGCAGCGAGCCGCCGCCCAGGAAGAGGCCGGCGAGCGGCAGAAACGCGCGCATGCCCACGATGTCGAGCAGCGGACTGACGAGCGCGATCGTGAGCGCGAAGCCGAGGAACGGCACGCCCAGGATGTTCGCGATCATCGTCGCGGAATTGGCCGGATCGATGGGATCGAAAAAGATCCGCTGCAGGTCGCTGGCCGTGTTGGCACGCAGCGCCGAGGCCATGCCGGCCGTCACGAGCGCGAGACTGCCCACGAAGAACAACTGGGCCTTCTTGTAGCCCGCATGCCGATCCTGAGCGGTCGAGTCCTGTCCGAGCGCGGTCGCTGAAGCCATATCTCCGGACCTCCTGGTGGCGTGGTGCCGTGCATTCTATGCCGATTCGGCCGCGGCACAACCGGCCCCGGATGGGACGGCCGGAGGCCGGCGGTCTGCGATAATCGGCGCCATGCGCTACCTCGTCAAGGAAGAGCCGTCGAGCTACAGCTACGACGCGTTCGCGAAGGACGGCGGCACGACCTGGTCCGGCGTGAAGAATCCGCTCGCCCAGAAGCACCTGCGCGCCATTCGCAAGGGC
Source organism: Vicinamibacterales bacterium (assembly GCA_035550595.1). Lineage (GTDB taxonomy): Bacteria > Acidobacteriota > Vicinamibacteria > Vicinamibacterales > SCN-69-37 > CALFMR01. Next base: position 995 of record DASZOV010000103.1, on the reverse strand, counting down.
GACCTCGTGCTCTACTACCACACCGGCAACGAGAAGGCCGTGATTGGCATCGCGAAGGCGGCGACCGACGCCTATCTCGATCCCGCCGATCGCGCCGGCAAGGCGCACGTCGTCGATCTCGTGCCCGTGAAGAAGCTGGCGCGGCCCGTGACGCTCGCGGCCATCAAGGCGGACCGGCGCTTCGCGGAGTTTCCGCTGACGCGCCTGCCGCGGTTGTCCGTGATGCCGGTCAGCGATCGGGAGTGGGACGCGATTCTGGCGATGGCCGATCGCGCCTGAGCAGAAGACCAGCCAGCGGCGGCAGCGTGAGCACGAGCGACTGCGCGTGGCCGTGCGCCGCGACGGGTTCCGTCTCGACGCCGCCCGCGTTGCCGACGTTGCCGCCGCCGTAGATCGCCGCGTCGCTGTTGACGAGCTCGCGGTAGAAGCCCGGTTCGGGCACGCCGACCCGATAGGCGGTCCGCACGACCGGCGTCCAGTTGAGCACCGCGACGATGAAATCCTCGGGATCGCGGGCGCGGCGGAGGAACGACACGACGCTCGACTCGTGATCGTTGCAGTCGATCCACTCGAATCCGCCCGGCTCGAAGTCCACCTCGTACAGCGCCGGCTCGGCCTGATACAAGCGATTGAGATCCGCGACCGCGCGCTGCAAGCCGGCGTGCATCGGATCGGCGAGCGCGCCCCAATCGAGCGAGCCGTCGTGATCCCACTCGCGCCATTCGCCGATCTCGTCGCCCATGAAGAGCAGCACCTTGCCCGGGTGGGCGCACATGAACGTGTAGAGCAGGCGGAGCGTCGCGAACTTCTGCCAGACGTCACCCGGCGCCTTGGCGAGCATCGATCCCTTGCCGTGCACGACTTCGTCGTGCGAGAACGGCAGGATGAAGTTCTCGTTGAACGCGTAGAGCATCGAGAACGTCAGGTGCTGGTGCTCCCAGCGGCGGAACACGGGATCCTTCTCGACGTAGGTCAGGATGTCGTGCATCCAGCCC
>DASZOV010000102.1:0-6869 GCA_035550595.1 Vicinamibacterales bacterium | reverse complement strand
CTTCGAGCCCGCGCCGCCGCCAGACGTCCCGCCGCCACACCCGGCGCGCCTCGTCTATCTCGTCGCGCCGGGACCATCTGGTGGAGGCGGGGGCGGCGGCATGCACATGCCGGCGCCCCCGCCTCCGCCGAAACGCGCGGCCGCGGTGCCGCGGCCGCGCGTCCAGACACCGGTCCGCGCCATCCGCGTCCCGCCACGCCGGCCGCCGCCCGTACGTCCGCCGGTCCGCCCGCCCGTCCGGCCAGTCGAAAGCTATCGCGTGCCGCCACGTCCGGTGCCGCCTCCGCGACCCACGCCACCGCTCGCCGTGCAGGCGCCGGTCGCGCCCGCGGCGTCGAACCGCGTGGACGCACCGGGCGTGCCCACGCCGCGACCCGCTCCTCCAAGCGCCGGGCCAGGAACCGGCACAGGCGCAGGTAGCGGTACGGGCGCTGGTATGGGCGCGGGAGCGGGCCTGGGCATCGGGCCCGGCACGGGCGGTGGCACCGGCGGCGGCGCGTACGCGCCGGGGAGCGGCATCACCGCACCAACGCTCGTCCGCGAAGTCCGGCCCGCGTATACGGACGAAGGCCGTCGCCTCGGCCTACAGGGTGATGTCGTGTTGCAGGTCACCGTGCGCCGCGACGGCTCGGTCAGCGACATCCGCGTCGTGCGCGGCCTCGGCGCGGGCCTGGAAGAACGCGCGGTGGACGCCGTGCGACAGTGGCGGTTCACGCCCGCCACGCGTCAGGGCGCGCCGGTCGATGTGTCGGTGCAGATATCGGTCGAGTTCTCGCTGAGGTAGCGCGTATGGAAACCCTCCTCGTTGGCGTCACCCTCGTCTCGCTCGCGCTCGCCGCAGCCATGGCCGCCGTGGCGTGGAAACTCCTTCGCACGGACCGCGAACGCAGCGCCGCGCGCGCCGACGCGCTGCACGCGCTCGCGTTCGATGCGCCCACGCCGGATCTCGCTGTCGAACGACGGACTGCGACGAACGTCGACTGGCTCGACGCGGACGAGGTGGCACTCGACGCGCCGCGCCGGATCGAGACCACGACCGCCGCGCACGAGGACCGCGCGTCGTCGTTCGAGCCCGTTGCGCCTCGGCCGGCGGCCACCGAGTCCACGACCTTCGAGACCAACGCCGGACTCGACGACTGGGACTTCGCGATGCGCGAGCCGGATGAGTCGTTGCCGCTCGATCTCGATCCCACGCCGCGATCGCAGCCGGCCGTCATCCGCGTACCGTCGCATGCCGTGCACTTCGCGACCGTCGAGCCGGTCGCAGGATCCGGCCGCACCGCGACGCTCACGATTATCGGGCTCGCCGCCGCCGCCGTCATCGTGCTCGGCGCCGCGTTGTGGTCGTCCGGCCTCGTCGCGGCGGCGAACAATCCTCGCGGTACATCGCTCGCCTCGCTCTTCACCAGGACGCAGCCGCTCGAGTTGCTGTCGCTGCGCAACACACGCAGTCCGGACGGCGGGTTCGTCGTGACGGGTCTCGTCGAGAATCCGGCGCGTGGTTCGCGCGTCGACGATCTCGACGTCGTCGTCTACCTCTTCGATCGCGACGGCCGGTACTTCGCCAGCGGGCAGGCCGCCATCGATGAACGGCGATTGGATCCTGGTCAGGAGTCGCCGTTCGTCGTCACCGTGCGCAATGCGTCGGCGGTGAGCCGGTATCGTGTCGGGTTTCGGCAGCACGACGGCGGTCCGGTCGCGCACGTCGACCGACGCGGCCAGCTTCCGGTCGACACGCCCGACACCGCACTCGCCGACACGCACGACGCGCCGCTCGCCACCGGCGCGATCCAACCCGGAACGGGGCTCGCGCCATGACGCGGCGGGCGTTCGGGATTGCGACGCTCGCAAGCATCGCCGCGCTCAGCCTCGCGCTCGCGCCGCAGCAGCCGCCGGCCGATCCCGGCTTCTCGTTCCATACGAGCGTCGCGCTCACGAACGTCACGGCCACGGTGACCGACGCCAACGGCCGCTTCGTCCCGAACCTGCGCGCGAACGACTTCGAGGTCTATGAAGATGGACAGCCGCGCGCCATCCAGCAGTTCGAGTCCGAGCGCGTGCCCGTCAGCCTGGGTCTCGCGATCGACACGAGCGGCAGCATGCTCGGCGACAAGATCACAGCCGCGCGATCGGCGCTCAACCGATTTCTGTACGACCTGCTCGACCAGCGCGATCAGGTCTTCATCTACCGTTTCGACAGCCGCCCGACGCTCGTCGTCGACTGGACCGACGATCGACGCGGCGCCGCGGCGGCGCTCGGCACGCTGAAGCCGAACGGCGGCACGGCCATCTACGATGCCGTCGCCGAAGCCGTCACGCGCGCGGCGACGGGCACGCGCCGCAAGAAAGCGGTCGTCGTCATCTCGGACGGCAACGACACGAGCAGCCGCACGAGCCTCGACCAGGTCGTCGAGCTCATCCGATCGAGTGAAGTGCTCGTCTACGCGATCGGCATCGACGCGTCCGGCGATCTCTCGCCGCTCGCGCCGCAGACGATTCCCGTGCCGTCGCCGTTCCCCGGCAAGGGTCCGACGACGAGACGCGCGCCGCGATCGTCGAAGGGCCACGCACCGGATTACGACCGCGTCAACCCCGACGCGCTTCGTGGCATCACGGACGACACCGGTGGACGCACGGAAGTGATCCGCGCTCTCTCCGACCTCGATCCGGCGACCGCCAATATCGCCGACGAACTGAGCCGGCAGTACTTCATCGGCTACGCCTCGGCCGCGCCCAAGGACGGCCGCTGGCACACGATTGAGGTGAAGCTCAAACGGCGAGGCAGCTACACGGTCAGAGCGAGGCGAGGGTTCGTGGCGAGGTGAGGGCGCCCGCGCCGCCCTCGCGAGTCATCTTTCTTTGCAGTGCGCGGGGCCCCACCCCCGCGCCTACGCGCTTCGCCGCCCTCGCTACGCTCGGGGGCTCGCGGTGTCATCTTTTTTTACTTCTGGCTTCTGGCTTCAAACTTCTAACTTGATCCGCTCCGCCCTCTGTCCCCTGTCCCCCGCCGCCTGTCCCCTGCTTCCCTGTCTCCTTTCAACCTGTCTGACCGGTCGGCCTCGGAGTGCTTGGTACTGTCTTTGCTCTGGCGTAAGGTATTGAGCGACGTTCGTTGGAAGTCATGCGTCAATCTCTCCCCCTCGTTGTCGCATTGATCAGCCTCGTCGTCGTGCCTGCACGCGCGATCCAGATGTCCGATGCCGACATCGCCGAGCGCGTCAGCCAGGCCGTCCTCACCTACCCGCAATTCAGCATCTTCGACGACGTGGAGATTGGCGTGAACGATCGGGCGGTGACGCTGACAGGTCGCGTCACGATGCCCGTCAAGCGCAACGAGATCGGCAAGCGCGTCGCGAAAATCGACGGCGTGCGCTCGGTCACGAACGACATCGGGGTGCTGCCAGAGTCGCAGACCGACGCCGCGTTGCGCGTGCGTGTAGCGCGGGCCATCTACAACCATCCAGCGTTCTGGCGCTACGCGCAGATGACCAACCCGCCGATCCACATCATCGTGGAGGGCGGCCGCATCACGCTCACCGGCGTCGTCGACTCGGAAGTGGACCGCATGCTCGCCAACTCGCTGGCCCAGGTCGGCGGCTCGTTCGGCGTCACCAATCGCCTGAAGCTCGATACGCACTGAATCGCCAAGGCAAACGAATTGCCGCCGGCGTCGTCTAAGGTCTAAGGAAGTTGACACCGCGAGCCCCCGAGCGTAGCGAGGGCGGCGAAGCGCGTAGCGTTGGGGGTGGGGGCCCCAGCGCATTGCAAGAGAAGCTGACTCGCGAGCGTAGCGAGGGTGCCGAAGCGATCAAGAGAAGTCCGCGAAGCCCGCGACGCAGGAGCGGCGCTGAGCGGGCGAGCGGGGGTGGGGCCCCGCGAGCGGGCAAAAAAGATGGCCCCAGCGCATTGTAAAAAGATGTCCCGACCTCCGCGTCATGCCCTCCGTGCCGCACTCGTGGCAGCCTTGGCCCTTGCCCTGGCCTTGCCCGCGCTTCTCGTCGGCCAGGGACGCGGCGGGCGTGGCGGTGGCTTTGGCGACGCGGGCATCGGCGGACGTCAGGGGCGCGGTGGGACGCCACGCGACGCGTTCGGTCAGACGCCGGTCGGCACCGGCACGATTAGCGGATCAGTCGTCACAGCCGGCAGCGGTTTGCCCGTCCGGCGCGCGCGCGTGTCGCTCACGGGCGCCGAGCTACGCGGCGGGCGGTTCGTCCTGACCGACGACACGGGTCACTTCACCTTCCTCGCACTCCCGGCCGGTCGTTTCAATCTCAACGCGTCCAAAGCTGGTTACATCAGCATGGCGTTCGGCGCCTCGCAGCCGGGACGGGCGGGGACGCCGATTCAGCTCACCGACGGCCAGCAGATCGATCGCGTCACGATGACGCTGCCGCGCGGCGGCGTCATCACGGGCACGGTGCTCGACGAGCACGGCGAGCCCTCGCCCGGCACGCCCGTGCGCGCCATGCGCGTGGTCACCGAGAACGGCGAACGCCGTTTGCGCATCATGGGCCAGGACCAGACCGACGACCGCGGCATCTATCGCATCTATCAACTGCAGCCGGGCGACTACGTCGTGAGCGCGGTGCCGCGAAACATCGGCGAGAGCGACATCGGCGTGGCACTGGCCGCCGAGATGCAGTCGCTCGTGCAGCAGCTCGGGACCGGCAGCGGCGCGAACGCCACGTTCAACATCTCGCTGCCATCGACCGACGTCGCCGATCGCGTGAGCGTGCTGCAGCAGCAGCTCGCGCAGGCGAATGACACGCCGAACGTCGCTTACGCGCCGGTCTACTATCCAGGCGCGCTGGCGGCGTCCTCGGCGTCGCCCATTCCGCTCGCGGCGGGTGAAGAGCGGTCGGGCATCGACTTCCAGCTCCAGCTCGTGCGGACCGCGCGGATCGACGGCAGCGTCGTGAACCAAGACGGCACGATCCCCACCGGCGTCCAGGTCGCGCTCTCGGATCGAGGCAGCGGGCTGGATGTGCCCGGCATCGGCATGAACATGGCGCGCGTCGGCCCGGATGGCCGCTTCTCGTTCTCCACCGTCGCGCCCGGCCAATACACGATCGACGCGCGGGCCATCGTGCGCAAGGAACCTGACGGCACGAACGACGCAGGACGCGCCCGAGGTGGACGCGGCGGTCCATTCGGACGATTCGGTGGGCCCGGCGACATCCAGCAAGTGCTCTGGTCGTCGACCGATCTCAGCGTGAACGGTCAGGACCTGTCGGGTCTCGTCCTCACGCTGCAGCCCGGTATGACGATGACGGGACGCGTCGACTTCGAGACGACGAGCGGCCAGGCGCCGACCGATCTCTCGACCGTACGACTCACGCTCGTGTCGCGCGGCAACGACACGTTCGGCATCGGACGTACGCCGCCGCCGGCGTCCGTCGACGCCACGGGCCGCTTCACGATCACCGGCATTGCGCCCGGACGCTACTCGCTCACGGGCGGCATCCTGCGCATCGTCTCGCCGCGCGGCGACGGCCCGGTGGCGTTCTCGCTCGACGGACCGGCACCGATCGCGAACCAGTCCGCGGCTGCGATTCCCTGGACGATGAAGTCTGCCATCGTGAATGGCCGCGACATGCTCGACTTCCCGCTCGACGTCGGCCCTGGCGAGAATCCCTCGAACGTCGTCGTCACCTTCACGGATCGTACGCAGCAGTTGTCGGGGACGATTCAGGACGCGTCAGGACGTCCGGTCTCGCAGTACACGATTCTCGTGTTCCCGTCCGACCAGCGGTATTGGCAGCCCGTGTCGCGCCGTGTCGCATCGACGCGGCCCGGCACCGACGGATCGTTCCTGTTCCGCGGCCTGCCCGCCGGCGACTACTACCTGACCGCCGTCACCGACATCGATCCAGCCAATCAGACCGACCCATCAGTCCTCGAACAACTCGCCAAGGCCTCCATTTCGATCTCGATCAAAGAGGGCGAGCAGAAGGTGCAGGACATCAGGGTGGCGAACTGAGGAGCGAACTTCGAAGTTCGAACTTTGAACTTCGAACTGGGCACTCGAACCCGGAACCGATTCGAAGTTCGCAGTTTGAAGTTCGAAGTTGACAGGCGTCAGCTCTCGCTATGCCGCACGCCCCGTCACCCCACGTCGTCTGGCGCGGCGGATCGTCAGCCATACCAGGCCGACGATGACGAGGACGGCGGCGAGGAAGGCGCCGGCGAAGAGCCATAGCGTGCGGTAGAGGATCGATTCGGCGTCCATGCGCACGTCGAGATGGACGGGCTGGCCCGCGCGACGGTCGGTGAGGCGCTGTTCCCAGGTGAGGATGTTGCCGCGCGTGGGCGCGCCGTTCGATCCGTCTTCGAGGCGCTTGACGTTGTGGAAGATGATGCGGCTCGGCACGTGGAGGCGGAACGCGACGAGCTCGTCTCCGGTCCAGCGCGGTGTACCGGGATTGCCGGCCGCCGACGCGCCGACGACCTGCTCGTAGTGAATCGCGCTGCCTTCGCGCGTGAATGAATAGGTGGACCAGGCGAGCGGTCCACAGGCGCCCAGGTCCCGAACGGCCGTGACGGCGACGCGCACCTGGATGAAACGCCGGCCGTGTCGTGTCCATGGCTGCCCCACGCGCACGTTCTGGCAGCCGGCCGCCGTGAAAATCGCGCGGATGCGCTCGCGATCGACCTGCGCGTTGGGTGACGGGTCGAGCGGCAGGCCGCGCAACGCGACGAGCGCCGGAATCGACGCGTCGACGACGACGGTGGCCGCCCCGGTGACGCTCAGGTAGATCTGCTCCTCGTACTCGTACTGACGGCCGAAGGGGTTGCTGCACCCCGCGAGAGCGACGAGGGCGAACACCACGGCGGCCGCGAGCGGCCGGACGCGCATCGACCGAATGATA
>DASZOV010000101.1:0-22256 GCA_035550595.1 Vicinamibacterales bacterium | reverse complement strand
CCATGTAAAGATAGATCACAGGGGTGATGAACAGCGTGAGCGCCTGAGAGACGATGAGGCCGCCGACAACTGCAACGCCGAGCGGCTGACGCAGTTCGGCGCTGGCGCCGAGACCGAGCGCGATCGGCAACGATCCCATGATCGCCGCCATGGTCGTCATCATGATCGGCCGGAAGCGGATCAGGCAGGCATCGCGGATCGCGTTGAACGGCGTCTCGCCGGCCCGCTGCCGCACCAGCGCGAAGTCGATCATCATGATCGCGTTCTTCTTCACGATGCCGATCAGCATCAGCATGCCGATGATGGCGATGACGCTGAGGTCGAAGCCGAAGATACGCAACGACAGCAGCGCGCCCACGACGGCGGCCGGCAATCCGGTCAGAATCGTGAGCGGGTGGATGAAGCTCTCGTAGAGGATCCCCAACACCACGTAGATCACGAAGATCGCCATGAGCAGGATGATGCCCAGGCCGCGCGTCGAATCCTGGAACGCCTGCGCCGTGCCCTGGAAGCTCGTGGCCACCGTGGCCGGCAACGTCTCGGTCGCGACGGCTTCGACCCGGTTCACCGCGTCGCCGAGCGCGACGCCCGGCGGGAGGTTGAAGGAGATCGTGACCGACGGCACTTGGCCCGTGTGGTTCACCGAGAGCGGCCCCACGCCCGACGTCACGTCGACGACGCTCGAGAGCGGCACCTGACGGCCGTCACTCGCCCGGATATAGAGCAAGCCAATGGCGCTCGCGTCCCGCTGGTACTCGGGCGCGACGCGCATGATCACCTGGTAGGTATTGTCAGGCGCGTAGATCTGCGACACCTGCCGTTCGCCGAACGCGTTCGAGAGCGCGCCTTCCACCTGGTCGGCGGTGAGCCCCAGCGCCGAGATGCGATCGCGGTGGAGCGTTACGTTGACCTGCGGGTTGGTGAGCTGCAGGTCGCTCGAGACGTCGACGAGTCCCGGCACCGTATGAAGCTTGGCCTCGAGCTTCTCGGCCGCGTCATAAAGCTCGTTCGTATCGCTGTCCTGCAGTGTGAACTGGTATTGGCCGCGCGCCGAACGGCCGCCGATGTTGATGACCGGCGGATTGGTGAGGTACGCGCGGATGCCGGGCACGCCGTTGAGCTTCGGCCGCAGTTCCTCGATGACTTCGTCGGCCGACAGCGCCCGCTGGTCACGCGGCTTGAGTTCGATCTGCAGCCGGCCGCCGTTCGTGCCGGCGAAGCCGCCCACCGACGAGGTGACCGACTGCACGTTCGGATCGGCGCGGATGACCGAGGTCACTTCGAGCTGGTGCGCGACGAGCGCGTCATAGCCGAGCCCCTGCGCCACTTCGGTCTGGCCGTTCAACTGGCCGATGTCCTGGCTCGGGATGAAGCCCATCGGGATGATGCGGAAGCAGTAGATCGTGGCGACGAGCAGCAGGGCCGCGACGCCCATCGTGATCGCGTGGTGCGCCATCGCCATGCGCAGCGTGCGGCCGTACGCGTCGCGCGTCCAGTCGAAGACACGCTCGATCGCCATGTACAGGCCGCCGTGCCTCGCCTCGCCCGGTGGCCGCAGGAAGCGCGCGGCGAGCATCGGCGTCAGGCTGATCGACACGAGACCCGAGACGAGGATCGCGACGCCGATCGTGACGGCGAATTCGTGCAGCAACCGGCCGACGATCCCGCCCATGAACAGGATCGGGATGAAAACCGCCGTGAGCGACAGCGTCATCGACAGAATCGTGAACGCGATCTCTTCCGACCCGCGCAGGGCCGCCGTCATGGGGCTCTCGCCGTGCTCCATGTGCCGCACGATGTTCTCGAGCATGACGATCGCGTCGTCGACGACGAAGCCGACCGAGAGCGTCAGGGCCATCAACGAGAGGTTGTCGAGGCTGTAGTCGAGCAGCGACATCACGGCGAACGTGCCGACGATCGATGCCGGAAGCGCCAGGCTGGGGATGATCGTGGCCGAGATGTTCCGCAGGAACAGGAAAATGACCAGGATGACGAGAACGACCGTCAGGATCAGCGTGAACTTGATGTCGTGCACCGAGTCGCGGATCGGCGCGGCGCGATCAGACCGGATCGCCAGTGTCAGCGACGCCGGCATCTGCTCCTGAATCGTCGGGAGCAGCGCACGGATCGAATCGACGATCTCCACCGTGTTGGTGCCCGGCTGTCGCTGGACGGCCATGTAGATCGTCCGCGAGTCGTTGTACCAGCTCGCCGTCTTGTCGTCTTCGATCCCGTCGTAGACGTTGGCGACCTCGTCGAGCCGCACGGGATGGCCGTTCTGGTACGCGACGATGAGCGGCCGGTAGGCCATCGCGTTCATGAGCTGGCCGTCGGCTTTCACGGTGAGCGTGCGGTCCGGTCCGTACAGCGTGCCGGTCGGCCGGTTCACGTTGCCGCGGGCGATGGACGTCGCGAGCGAGTCCATGTCCAGGCCGCGCGCCGAGAGCTCGTGCGGATCCACGTCGACGCGGACGGCGAACCGCTGCGCGCCGAACACCTGCACCTGCGCGACGCCGGCGAGCGTCGAGATGCGCTGGCCGATCGCGTTCTCCGCGTAGTCGTTGATGTCCGAGAGCGGAAGCGTCGGCGAGCTCAGCGTCAGGAACAGGATCGGCGCGTCGGCCGGATTGACCTTACGGAACGACGGCGGATCCGGCATGTCGGGCGGCAACTGCCGCGTCGTCCGCGAGATGGCGACCTGCACATCCTGCGCGGCGGCGTCGATGTCGCGATCGAGATCGAACTGCAGCGTGATCGACGTGCTGCCGAGCGTGTTGCTCGAGCTGATCGAGGTGATGCCGGGGATCGTGGCGAACTGTTTCTCGAGCGGCGTGGCCACGGCCGAGGCCATCGTCTCCGGGTTCGCGCCCGGGAGATTGGCGCTCACCGAGATCGTGGGGAAGTCGACGCTCGGCAGGTCGCTCACCGGCAGCGACCGATAGCCGACGACGCCGAAGATGACGATCGCGAGCTGGACGAGCGTCGTCGCGACGGGACGCTTGATGAAGCCGGCAGAGAGATTCATGGCTGGACCTTCGACTGCGCGTCGGCCTGGGGCGTCGTGGCCGGCGACTTCACCGAGACTTTCGCGCCCGCCGTCAGGCGCAACTGGCCGTCGGTCACGACGACCTCACCGGGCCGCACGCCGTTCTGGATCACCGACTGGCCCGAGTCGGTCCAGGCGATCGTCACCGGCCGGACCTCGACCGTGTGATCCGCCTTCATCACGTAGACGAAGTTGCCCTGCTGGCTCGCCTGCACGGCGGCGTCGGGAACGACGATCGCGTGCGGCTCGACCGAAAGCTGCAGGACGACGTCGGCAAAGGCGCCGGGCCACAGGCGCCGGTTCTCGTTCGGGAACGTGGCCTTCAGCCGGATCGTGTCCGTCGTCTGGTCGACGGCGTTGTCGATGAAGCTGACCGAGCCGGTTTCCGGCGAGTCCGTGTTGCCCGTCGGGGTGGCGCGCACCGTCAGACGCCCGCGCGCCGATTCCTGCCGGATCTGCGAGACCAGCCGCGCCGGCACCGCGAAGCTCACGAACGCCGGCGAAATCGTGTTGATCACGACGAGCGGCGACGTATCGGTCGCGCGGACGAGCGATCCGCGATGGACGAGGAGCGCGCCCGTGCGACCCGAGACCGGTGCGAGAATCTTCGTGTACTGCAGTTGCAGCTTCGCGTTCTCGACCTGCGCCTTGTCGGACGCCACGAGCGCGTCGAGCGAGGCGACCTGCGTCGACGTCGCGTCGTTGTCCGACTGGGCGACGAGCCCGCGCGCGAGCAGGTCGTTCGATCGCCGCAGTTGGACCTTCGCACCCTCGGACTGCGCCGTGTCACGCGCGAGCTGCGCCTGCGCCTGCTGCAACGCGACTTCGAAGGGCCGCGGATCGATCGTGAAGAGCAGTTGTCCGGCGTTGACGTCCTGGCCTTCCTGGAACTCGACCGACAGCAGCTCGCCGGTCACCTGCGATCGCACGTCGATGAACGACGACGGCTCGACGTTGCCCACCGCCCGGACGTTGACCGCCATGGGTTGCTCGACGACCGTGGCCGTTGCAACGGGGATCGCGGCAGGCCCACCACCGCGTCCGCCACCTGCGGCCGGTGTCCCAGCCGGTTGCGACGAACAGCCGGCCGCTGCGGCCACGAAAGCGAGGAGCACCACCGGCGCGGTGCGAGTCACGAGCAGGGCGCGCAACGAACGGACGTCAGTCATGATGTCTGGACCAGGTGAACCGGAATCTCGGCAACCCTGATCTTACGCCGGATCATGGAGCCGCCGCTTACTCGGCGCCCGCCGAGCGGCCCCTGTTCCGACGCCACCACGCTCGAGCAACACGAGCCCAACGAGCGTTTTCATGTCCACGACGTCGCCGCGTTCGATGAGCCGCCAGACGTCACGTCGCCGATACACCACCGGCTCGATCTGCTCGTCCGGATCGCCATCGGCCGGACGTCTGGGCCGAACGAGATCGGTGCAGTGGTAGAACACCATGTGTTCATCGCAGAAACCGGGCGTCGGATAGAACATACCGAGGGGCTGTATGCGTCTCGGACGCAGCCCGATCTCCTCTTCACATTCGCGTCGCGCCGCCCGCGCCGGCGCTTCACCCGGCTCGAGTGAGCCAGCCGGCCACTCCCAGATCCATCGTCCGATCGCGTGCCGGTACTGCCGGATGAGAATGACCTTCCCAGGCGACGGCTCGGGGATCAACACGACCGATCCGCGGTGGCGGACCACGTCCATGGTCACCGTCGGGCCGTGCGGCAGCGTGACGCGGTCCTGCTCGATGCGGAAGATGCGCCCGCGATAGATCGTCTTGCGGCGTAGGGTCATGAATGAGCCTCGGGAAGTGGGGAAGCGACCACGTCACGCGGCGACGGGTCCTGACCAGTGCTCGCTCGGACCGCGTCGAGCACCGCCGCGAGATCCGGCGGCAGCGGTGCGTCGAACGTGAGTCGACGGTGATCGGATGGATGCGCGATCTCGAGACGCGCCGCGTGCAGGAACGGACGGTCGAGCCGGCCAGCAGCCGCCACGGCTGTAGGCATGCGTCGTCGGACGCCGTGATAGATGGCGTCGCCGACGATGGAATGTCCCGCCTCGCTCAAGTGAACTCGAATCTGATGCGTTCGTCCCGTGCCGATCGTCACGCGTACGAAGGAGACGGGACCGAGCGCCTCGACGGTCTGGACGTCGGTGATGGCCGGCCGCGCGCGTCGCGCGCGCGTGGACATGCGCTGGCGCGCCTTGGGATCGCGCCCGATCGGCCAATCGAGCCGCATGCCGCTCCGCACCGTGCCCCAGACGAGCGCGACGTACTCCTTGCGCACGGTGCGATCGTGGAACTGCCGCGCCAGATCGCGGTGCGCGGCGTCGTGCTTGGCGACCACCATCACGCCCGATGTCCCACGATCGAGCCGGTGCACGATGCCGGGCCGCACGCGTCCGCCGACGCCGCTGAGGCCGCCAACGTGGTGCAGGAGCGCGTTGACGATCGTGCCACTCGCGTGCCCGGGCGCAGGGTGCACGACGATCCCCGCCGGCTTGTCGATGACGACGATGTCCGCGTCGTCGTAGAGGATCGTCAGCGGAAGCGCTTCGGGTTCGGGGTCGGCTGGAGCGGGCGCAGGAATCGAAACGCCGATGTCGGCGCTGGCGCGGACGCGATCGCTCGGCTTCGCCGCGCGGCCGCCCGTTGTCACGCGGCCCTCTCGGATGAGCTGCTGGACGCGTGAGCGCGAGAGATCGGGGAGACGCTGCGCGATGAACAGATCGAGGCGCTGGCCGACCTCCGAAGGCGCCGGCGTCAGGCGCTCCTCGCGGTCGGCCGCCGAGCTCATGCCATCGCCACGGGGCGCGCGCGCAGCCGGAAGAACATCGCGATCGCGAGCGGCACGACGATGATCGAGACGAACTGGGACGTCGAGACGCCCAGGATCACGCCGCGGTCGTCGCCGCGGTAGAACTCGATGATGAACCGCGAGATCGCGTAGAGCAGCATGTACAGCCAGAACGTCCGGCCGGCGAACGGCCGTCCCTTCCGTTCGGTCACGAGCAGGATGACGAGGATCAGCAGTTCGGCGGCCGCGTCGTACATCTGCGTCGGGTGCAGCGGAACGCCGAGCGGCGTGCCGACGTTGGCTGCCGCCGCGGGATCGGTGAACGTGATGGCCCAGGGCACGCTCGTCGGCCGGCCGTAGCAGCAGCCCGCCATCAGGCAGCCGAAGCGGCCGATGACGTGCCCGAGCGCGATCCCTGGCGCGAACAGATCCGCCGTCGTCCAGAGCGGCAGCTTGTAGCGGCGGACCAACCAGACGGCGGCAACCAGCGCGCCGAGCAGCCCGCCGTAGAAGACGCCGCCCGCGCGCGCGATCGACAAGAACTCGCGGGGATCGCGCCAGAAGTAGTCGAAGTCGACGACCACGAGCAGCAGCTTCGCCCCGACGAGCGCCGCGATGATCAGGTAGATGCCCAGATCCATGATCCGCGCGCCGTCGACGCCGTGGTGCTTTGCGCGGACGACGGCGACCTGAAGCGCGGCCAGATAGGCCGCCGCGAGCAGGACGCCGTAGGTGTAGACGGGCCAGCCGCCAATCTCAAACAGGATGGGATGCATGTCGGTTGACGAAGAGCAGCTCGATGAAGACCAGCACGGCGCCGATGCTAATCGCCGCGTCGGCGACGTTGAACGCCCAGAAGTGCCAGCCGCGCCAGTACACGTCCACGAAGTCCACGACGAAGCCCTGCAGGATCCGGTCGGCGAGATTGCCGATGGCGCCGCCGAGGATGAGCGACAAGCCGATGCGCGCCAGCCATTCTTCACGGCGGATGTGGCGCGCGTAATACGCGATGCCGGCGAGCGCGGCGAGCGCGAGGGCGGTCGTGAGCAGACCGCGCCCGGCCCGCGTGGCGTCGTTGAGGAAGCCGAACGCGACGCCCGCGTTCTCGACGTGCACGAGATCGACGAACCCGGGGATGAGCGTCTTGCTCGCGTAGAGCGGCAGCGTACTGCGGATGAGCGCCTTGGACGCCTGATCGACGATGACGGTCGCGAGCGCGACCAACCAGAGGAGGCCGGCGCGTCCGGAGGTGGCCGCCGCGGCGGTGCCGGCGACGCCGGTTCCCGGCACACCCGACTCGGGCGGCCCGGGCTGGCGCGGATCGAGGGTGGCCGTCTCGTCAGATCCGGGCGGCACGCAGGCCTCCGACAGCGTCGACACAGCGATCACACAGGCCTTCGACGTCTTCGTCGACGGCGACCGCGCCGACATATCGCCAACACCGCGCGCATTTCACCCCGGGCGCTGGCGTGACGTCGACCGTCAAATCGTCGCCGGCCGACGTCTCGACGTCGACCGAGGACGTGATGAACAGCATCGGGAGATCGTTGGCGTACCGGGCGAGCAGATCCGCATCCGCACCGCCGGCCGTGACGCGCACGTGCGCCGACAAGGCGTTGCCGATCGTCTTCTGCTGTCGCGCGGTCTCGAGCGCGGCGTTCACGCGCGCGCGGATGTGCAAGAGCCGTCGCCAGCGCTCTTCGATCGCCTCGTCGAGCCACGTGTCGGGCACGGCGGGGAACTCGGCCAGATGGACGGACGCTTCGCGCGTGCCGGGAAGGCCCTCCCAGATCTCGTCAGCCGTCACCGACAGGATCGGCGCGAGAAGACGGGCGAGTCCGTCGACGACGAGATACTGCGCCGTCTGTGCTGAACGGCGCGCGGGCGAGGCGGCGGCGAACGTGTACAGCCGGTCCTTGGAGACGTCGAGGTAGAACGCGCTCAGGTCGACGGTGACGAACTCGTTGATCGCCTGGAAGACGGTTTGGAAATCGTACGCCTCGTAGCCCTGCCGCACGTCGGACGCCATGCGCGCGAAGCGCGCGAGCGCAAAGCGATCGACTTCGAGCAGTGCGTCGAAGGCGACGCGGTCTTGCGCCGGGTCGAAGTCGTACAGGTTCGCGAGGAGATAGCGGGCCGTGTTGCGGATCTTGCGATAGGCCTCGACCGTCCGCGCCAGGATCTCGCGGCTGATGCGCATCTCGTCGCGCGCGTCGACCATCGCGACCCAGAGGCGCAGCACGTCGGCGCCGTGCTGCGCGATGAGCGTCTGCGGCGCAATGGTGTTGCCCTGCGACTTCGACATCTTCCGGCCGTCTTCGTCGATGAAGAAGCCGTGCGTCAGCACGCCGCGATACGGCGCGCGGCCGCGCGTGCCGAGGCCGACGAGGAGCGAGGACTGGAACCAGCCGCGATACTGATCGGTGCCTTCGAGATAGAGATCCGCCGGCCAGGCCAGCTCCGGGCGCGCCGCGAGCACGGCTTCATGGCTGGATCCGGAATCGAACCACACGTCGACGATGTCACGCTCGCGGTCGAAGTCCGTGCCGCCGCAGGACGGACAACGGAAGCCGTCGGGGAGGAACGCGGCGAGATCCTGCTCGTACCACGCGTCGGCGCCGGCCGTTTCGAAGACGCGCGCCGTCCGCTCGACGATCTCGGCCGTGAGCGCGGAGGTGCCACAGGCGCGGCAGGTGACCGCCGGGATCGGGACGCCCCAGGCGCGCTGCCGCGAGATGCACCAATCCGGCCGCGTCGACACCATGCCCTGCATGCGCTCGCGGCCCCATGCCGGCGTCCACGTGACGTCGTCGCACGCGCTCGCGGCCGGTTCGCGCAAGGCGTCCATGGCGATGAACCACTGCGACGTCGCGAGGAAGATGAGCGGCTGATGGCAGCGCCAGCAGTGCGGATAGGAATGGTCGATCGTCTCGACGCCCCAGAGCACGCCCGCGGCCTCGAGCGCCTCGACGACGACCGGGTTGGCGTCGAAGACGGGCAACCCGCCGACCAGGCCGACCTCCGGGAGGAAGCGTCCGTTCGTGCCGATCGGCGCGTAGATGTCGAGGCCGTATTTCACGCCCGTCCGGTAGTCGTCGGCGCCATGTCCCGGCGCCGTGTGGACCGCGCCCGTGCCTTGCTCGAGCGTGACGTAGTCGGCGAGCACACCGGGCGAGTCGCGGTCGTACAACGGATGGCGGAACGCGACGCCTTCCAGCGCCGCGCCCGGAAAGCTCGCGAGGGCCGGGCCCAGCGTGCGGCCGGTCTTCGCGGCGACCGATTCGGCGAGACGCTCAGCCAGGATGACCGCGCGGCCGTCGACCTCGTAGGCCGCGTACGTGAAGTCGGGATGAAATGCGATCGCCAGGTTCGCCGGGATCGTCCATGGCGTCGTCGTCCAGATGACGGTTGAGAGCGCGCGGCCCGCGAGCGCCGGGACGCGCGAGGCCAGCGTGGCGGCGCCTTCGGGCGAGGCTGCGAACACGACGAAGATCGACGGCGACTGGTGTGGCGCGTACTCGACCTCGGCCTCGGCGAGCGCCGTGCGGTCGCGCAGGCACCAGTAGACGGGTTTCTTGCCTTTGTAGATCAAGCCGCGCTCGACGAACGCGCCGAGCGCCCGAACGATTGCCGCCTGATAACCGAAGTCCATCGTCAGGTACGGCCGCGCCCAGTCGCCGAGGACGCCGAGGCGTTTGAAGTCTTCGCGCTGGAGCGCCACGAACCGCGCGGCGTACTCGCGGCACGCACGGCGGAACTCGAGGAGCGCCGCGTCGGTCTTGTCGCTGCCGCGTTCCTTCTCGACCTTCAGCTCGATCGGCAGGCCGTGGCAGTCCCAGCCCGGCACGTACGGCGCGTCGAAGCCGGCCATGCTGCGCGACTTGACGACGAAGTCCTTGAGGATCTTGTCGAGCGCATGGCCGAGATGAATCTGGCCGTTCGCGTAGGGCGGACCGTCGTGCAGGACGAAGCGCGGACGCCCCTGGCGCTCGCGGCGGATCGCGCCGTACAGATCCATGGCGTCCCATCGGGCCATCCGCGCCGGCTCGGTAGCGGGCAGGTTCGCCTTCATCGGGAACGTCGTGCGGGGGAGGTTGAGCGTCTCTTTCCAGTCGCGCATGGTCGCCGAAGTGCTCATTCTATAATTGCGGACGGTGGCTGGTCCTCTGGCCGTCTTCTTCGACGTCGATTTCACGCTGATTCATCCAGGTCCGCGATTCCAGGGCTCGGGCTACCAGCGGAGCTGCGCCCGCCACGGCCTGACGCTCGACCCGGCCCGTTTCGAACGCGCGGTGGCCGGCGCCGCGGCGGTGCTCGAGTCGGCCGACGCCGATTACGACGCCGATCTCTATCTGGCCTACACGCGCCGGATCATCGAGCTGATGGGCGGCGAGGACGGCGCGGACGATCTGACCGCGCGTCGGGCGGCCATCGATGCGGCCGCTCGGGAAACCTACGACGAGTGGGCGCACCACCATCACTTCTCACTCTACGACGACGTGGTCGAGACGCTCACGGCGCTGCGGCAGGCCGGCATCCGGCTCGGCCTCATCTCGAACTCGCACCGCTGCCTCGCGTCGTTCCAGTCGCACTTCGAGTTGGACGGTCTCGTGTCGGTCGCGGTCTCCTCGGCAGAGCACGGCTACATGAAACCGCACCCGGCGATCTTCCAGGCCGCGCTCCAGCTCATGCAGGTGGCGCCCGGCGAGGCGGTGATGGTGGGCGACAGCCTCATGCAGGACGTCGAGGGCGCCGAGCGTATCGGCATGCGCGGCGTCCTGCTCGCCCGCGCCGGCCGACCGGCGACCGTCGCCCCGTCGGTCTCGGTGATTCGTTCGCTGCGCGAACTGCGGGAACTGATGGGGCAGGCTGGAAGAGCGCTGTCAACTTTGAACTTTGAACTTTGAACTTCGAACGCATGAGGCGCCTTCGGCGCATTTTCCTTCCTTCCGCGCCCCGCCTCGACGTCAGCGCCGGAACCACGAACCCAATTTCGAAGTTCGAAGTTCAAAGTTCGAAGTTGGCGAGCGCCTTCCTCTCTACCCCGGTGGCCACGTGAACGCGCGTCCGGCCAGCACGTGCAGGTGCAGGTGGAACACCGTCTGGCCGGCGCCGGCCTGGCAGTTGAAGACGGTGCGGAAGCCGCGGTCGGCGTAACCGCTCTCGCGTGCGAGCGCGGCGGCCCGGCGCAGCATCGCGCCGACCAGTTCGTCGTGCGCGTCGGTCAGCTCGTTGAGCGACGCGATGTGTTCGCGCGGCACGATGAGCACGTGCATCGGCGCCTGCGGATTGACGTCCGCGAACGCGACCATCCGCTCGTCCTCGTAGACCTTCGTCGCCGGAATCTCGCCCGAGATGATGCGGCAGAAGAGACACGACATGCAGGGATTATAGAAGCGCGCGGCCTGCCACGACGACCCGCGGAATGCCGGCGAGATCGGGCGTGACGTGGCGCCAGACGAGGCCGGGCGTGGCCTCGATGAGTGCGCGGACGGCGTCCGCCTGGCCGGCGCCGATCTCCATCACCAGATGACCGTTCGGCGCGAGGCATGTCGACGCCTGCGCGACCAGTCCACGAACGACGTCGAGGCCGTCGTCGCCACCGAAGAGCGCGGCGGCCGGCTCGTAGTCGCGCACGTCGGCCGGCAGGCTCGCGCGATCGGCGATCGCGATGTACGGCGGATTCGAGACTATGAGATCGAACGGTCCCGGCAGGCCGTCGAGCAGGTTGGCGCGGCGGAAGTCGATGCGCGTCGCGCCTAACCGCTTTGCGTTGTCGGCGGCGACGATGAGCGCGTCCGGAGAGACGTCGGTCGCCGTGACCTGCGCATCGGGTCGCTCGAGTGCCAGCGTGATGGCGAGACATCCGCTGCCCGTGCCCACGTCGACGACGCGCAGATGAGCGTCAATCGCGCGGCCGTCGGCATCCGCGCGCGCCAGCCGCAGCGCTTCTTCGACGACGCCTTCGGTTTCGGGGCGAGGAATGAGGACCGCGGGCGTGACGCGGAACGGCCGGCCGTAGAACTCGCGCGTGCCCGTGATGTACGCGACCGGCTCGTGCGCGGCGCGACGTTTCGTCCACGCCGTCAGCGCGCTCGAGAACACGGCATCGGCCGGATCGCGCTGACCGGCGATCCAATGCGCGTCGTCGAGACCGGACGCCGCGCGGCCGAGGACGGCTGCATCTCGTCGCGCGTCATCCCGCGGGAAACCGGCGGCCCCGAGCGCCGTAGCCGCGTCGCGGACGCTTTCAGCGATCGTCATGTGCGGACGAACGCATCACGTCCGCGCCGTTCACGAGGCGGCCGCCTCGGAGGCCGTCCCCGCCGTCGCTTCGCGCAGTCGATCCGACTGCTCGTGCGACTCGAGCTCGGCGATGAGCGTGTCGAGGTCGCCGTCGAGCGCGTTTTCGAGCTGGTGCATCGTGAAGTTGATGCGGTGATCGGTGACACGGTTTTCCTTGAAGTTGTAGGTGCGGATCTTCTCCGAGCGCTCGCCCGTGCCCACCTGTCCGCGCCGCTCCTTCGCGATGGCTTCTTGCTGCTTGCGCATCTCCATCTCGTAGAGCCGCGACCGCAGCACCTTCATCGCCTTCTGCCGGTTCTTGATCTGCGACTTCTCGTCCTGCTGTGAAACGACGAGGCCGGTCGGCAGGTGGGTGAGGCGCACGGCGGAGTACGTCGTGTTCACGCTCTGGCCGCCGGGGCCGCTCGAGCAGAACGTGTCGATGCGCAGGTCCTTCGGATCGATCTGGATGTCGACTTCCTCCGCCTCGGGCAGCACGGCCACGGTCGCCGTCGACGTGTGGATGCGGCCGCTCGCTTCGGTGGCCGGCACGCGCTGCACGCGATGGACGCCGCTCTCGTGCTTGAGCCGGCGGTAGACGCCCTTGCCTTCGATCGTGGCGATGACTTCCTTCACGCCGCCGACGCCGGTTTCGCTCATCGACAGCACGTCGACCTTCCAGCGCTGGCGCTCGGCGTAGCGCGTGTACATGCGGAAGAGATCCGACGCGAAGAGCGCCGCTTCATCGCCGCCCGTCCCCGCTCGGATTTCGAGGACGACGTCGCGGTCGTCGTTGGGATCGCGTGGCACGAGCAGTCCGCGCAGGATCGTGTCGAGGTCGGCGATCCGCGCCTCGAGCGCGGCGATTTCCTCGGCCGCGAGCTCGCGCAGCTCGGGATCGCCGGAGGCCGCAACGTCACGCGCCTCGGCGAGCTGCCGCTCGACCGCGTCGTACTCGTGGTAGCGATCGACGGTCTCCTGGAGATCGGCGAGCGCCTTCGAATGCGTGCGATAGGTCGGCGGATCGGCCTGGACGGCCGGGTCGCTCACGAGCCGCGTCAGCTCGTCGTAGTGCGCGGCCGTCGCTTTCAACTTGTCGAGCACCTGCGAAGTCATAAAGTTCGTTGGGGCCTCACCGCTTGCGTCGAACGTCCTGTCCGGCGCCTCCCGACACCGGCGGCAGGAACGCGACCTCGTCGGCGTCGTGCACCTCGGCGGTGAGCGGCGCGAAGTCCGCGTTGATCGCGCACGACACAGCGCCCGTGAGCGTGCGGACGTCCGGGTGCGCGGCGGCGACCGCCTGCCAGACGTCGGCGACTCGTGCGCCAGGCGAGAGATCGTACGTCTCCTCGCGGCATCCCGCCAGATCGCCGAGCCGCGCGAAGAGCTGCACCGTCACGCGCATGCGCAAGCCCGGGCGGCGAGACGCGCACGATCGTCAGCCGGATCGGCGACGGTGCCTTCCACCCATGCGTCGCCGTCCTCGAAGTACTCGTGCTTCCAGATCGGCGCAATCTGCTTGACCCGCTCGATGGCGTATCGGCACGCGCGACACGCCGCGTCACGATGCGCCGCCGCAGCAGCGACGATCACACTGGTTTCGCCGACCATCAGGCGTCCGATGCGATGGTGGATGCCTACGTGCACGTCATTCCATTCGCGGCGCGCTTCATCGGCGATGCGCTGGAACACCTTCACGGCCAGCGGAGCGAACGCCTCGTACTCGAGATGACGCACCCGCCGGCCTTGGCTCGTCGCGCGCACGACGCCGATGAACGTGGCCACCGCGCCGCAGCCTTCCCCGGCACCGCGCGTGTCGGCCTCGAGCCTGGCGACCAGCGTCTCGATCGACAGCGGCTGCCGCAGGACTGCCAGCGGCTCGACGATCATCCTGTCAGTGTACACGGACCGCCAGCTCCCGATGGGCGTATGGCACGACCTCTATTCTGATGGAACGTCGTCTGGCGGAACATCCGCTGGCACGCGGCCGAGCGGACCGCGCCCGCCGCCGAGCCCCGGCGCCGCCGCAATCGCGCGAGCCACATAAGCCTTGGCCGAGCGGATCGCATCGATGGGGGACTCGCCGCGCGCGAGCCGCGCCGCGATGGCTGACGCGAACGTGCAGCCCGTCCCGTGCGTGTGCCGTCCCGGTAGCCGCTCGCCATTCAGTTCGATCACCGCGCGGCCGTCATCGACGACGTCGATGGGCGCGCCCTCGAGATGCCCACCTTTGACGACGACCGTGCGTGCACCGAGCGCGATGAGCGCACGCGCCGCACGGCGGGAGTCCGCCACGCTCCCAATGCGAATGCCGGTCAGCACTTCGGCCTCAGGTAAGTTGGCGGTGACGATCTCCGCGGCGGGAATCAGCGCGTCGCGCAGGACGACGACGCCGTCGTCGTCGAGGAGGGCCGCGCCGCTGGTCGATCGCAGCACGGTGTCGAGCACGACATGGCGCAGCGCGTGACGCGCGATGGCCTCGGCAACGACGCGCGCGATGGCGGCCGTGGCGAGCATGCCGATCTTCGTCGCATCCGCGCCGAGATCGGTGACGACCGTGTCGATTTGTTCACGAACGAGCGACGGAGGCAGCGGGAGGATCGTGCCGACGCCGCGCGTGTTCTGCGCCGTGACGGCTGTCACGGCCGACGTGCCATACACGCCGTGCGCGGCGAATGTCGCGAGGTCGGCCTGGAGGCCGGCGCCGCCGCTCGAATCGCTGCCCGCAATTGTCAGCGCCGTCTGCATTGACTAGAATCCCGTCGTGACCACTCGCGCCGACGTTCACACGCTCTTTGCCTATTCGGCGGCCGGCCGGTCGCGGTCCGTGCTCACGCGCGGCGCGGTCGTTGCGCTCGCCGTGGCCGTGACCGCACTCGCGGCTCAGTTTACGATGCCGCTGCCATTCACGGCGGTGCCGTTCACGTTCGGCCCGATGGCCGTCGTGCTGGTCGGCGCCGTGCTCGGCGCGCGTCTCGGCGCGTTGTCGCAGGTGAGTTACGTCGTGCTCGGCGCGCTCGGCGTCGCCGTGTTCGCCCCGTCGCCCACGCTCGCGCCTGGTCTCGCGCGTCTCGTCGGCCCGACCGGCGGCTATCTGCTGGCGTATCCGCTCGCGGCCGCGGTCGTCGGCTGGTTGTCCGAGCGTGGATGGGATCGGCGCTACGTCACGTCACTCGCGGCGATGCTGGCGGGTTTGGCGATCATCTATCTCGGCGGCGTGTCGTGGCTGGCCGTCGGCATCCTGCATTCGTGGTCCGCGGCGCTCGCCGGTGGTCTCGTGCCGTTCGCCGCGCTCGATGTCGCCAAAGCCGTGGTCGCCGCGGCGATGCTCCCTGCCATCTGGCGCGGGCTTGGCGCCGCGCGGGTGCGTTAGTCGCGCGTCCGCTTCGACCGTTTTCGGCCGAGGCTCATCGGCTGAAGATCAACAAGTACTGATAGCGCAGGAACGTCTTCAGCCCGCGGAAGGTGAGCCCCGCGCGCTCCGCGTCGCGACGGACCGTCTCCGGATCGAGCCGCTCGTCGATCGGCGGGCCAGGACCGCCGGCCCCATCCTTCTTGAAATCCACCACGCCCACGACACCGGTCGGCTCGAGCGCCCGCGCGACGTTCTGCAGCAGCTTCACCGGATTGGCGAACTGCGGGTACGTGTCGACGATCAGCACAGCATGTAGACCGGACGGAAGATTCGGATCATCAGCCGCGCCGAGCACGGTGCGCACGTTGTGGAAGCCCTGTTCTTCGACCCGGCGCCGGATCGAATCGATCATCTGCTGCTGGATGTCTTCCGCATAGACGATGCCGTTGGGCCCGACGCGGCGGGCGAGCCGCACGGTGAACCAGCCGCCGCCCGCGCCGAGATCGGCGACGCGCGATCCGTCGGCGATGTTCAGCTCGTCCATGATGCGCTCCGGCTCCTGCCAGACGTCGCGATCGGGACTCTCGAGCACGCCGAGGTTTTCAGGTGGAAAGAGACGCGCGTGCGGCGTACCCTGCGCGGCGCGCCCCGGCGCGGCCGCCGTCCAGACGGCCGCGAGCATAATCGCCGTAAGGGCCGTCGTCCGGCGCATGGCTAGTCGAGCGCGGCTGCGATCGTTTCGAGCATCGCCGATCGATCCGCCGCGGCGTCCTCGACGTGTACGTGGACGACGTCGCGGCCCGCGGCCACGAGCGCTTCGAAGTCGCCGAGCGCCTGCGCCTGCTTGAGCATCGAGAACGTGTACGCCGTGCCGGGCACGGGCGTCGTCGCGGCGTCGGCGCCGGTGACGAGCAGGAACGTGCCCGTGTTCGGCCCACCCTTGTGGTACTGACCGGTCGAGTGCAGATAACGCGGCCCGCGGCCGTGCGTCGTCGCGAGGCCGAAGCGCTGCCGCAGCGCGGCGCGGATTCGCGACACGGTCTCCGCGCGAGACGCGTCGGGCGACAGGTAATCGAGGATCGCGATGTAGCGGCCAGGATGGCCCGCGAGCGTCGTCGTGCGGTGCGCGCGCTTCGAGACGGCACCGTCCTGAACCAACGGTGGATCGACGTGAAACGCGCCCGTCTTCGTCCGCGTGTCGAGCTGCGCCTGCGTCCGCATCTTCGCGTCGCGCACGTTCGGCTCGTCGAACGGGTTGATGTCGAGCGCCGCGCCGGTCACGGCCGTCGCGAACTCCCAGCGGAAGAACTCCGCGCCGAGATCTGCTGCCGTCGTTTCGATTCGCAGGACCGGCTGACCGGCGGTGGCGAGCAACTCGGCGGCTGCGCGCACTTCGGTCGCGTCGGGCGGCACGAGCGCGACGAACAGGCGATCCGCGCCGTACTCTGATGGTTCGCCAACCGGTTCGTCGACGACCGGCAGCAGGCCGTGCCCGTGTTTGCCCGTGCTCTCGGCGATGAGCTGCTCGATCCAGGCGCCGAGCGGCGCGAGTTCCGACGGTGCGAGGAGCGTCAGCTTGTCGCGTCCGGCTCTCGCATGGCCCGCGAGGAACGCGCCGAGCGCGAGACCTGGGTTCGTCGCGTTGTCATGCCGGCAGCGATCGGCCATCTGCCGCGCGGCCGCGAGCAGCGCCGGAAGATTCAGGCCGATGAGCGCGCCCGGCACGAGGCCGAAAAGCGACAGCGCGGAATATCGGCCACCGATGTCGGGCGGATTGACGAACGTCTGCCGGTAGCCGCGGTCGGCGGCGTGCGCGACGAGCGGCGTGCCGGGATCGGTGATGGCGGTGAAGTGATTGCCCGGCTTGTCGCGGCCGGCGCGCTCGATGACGGACCAGAAATGGCGCTCGAGCGAGGTGACTTCGATCGTCGTGCCGCTCTTGCTCGAGACGAGGAAGAACGCGCGGTCGGCCGCGAGCTTCTCGGTGACGTCTCGGATCGTGGCCTCGTCGGTCGTGTCGAGAACGACGAGCCGGCAGCCGTCGGCGCGGGCGAGCGGCACGTCGCGCAGGACCTCGGCGCACAAGCTGCTGCCGCCCATGCCGAGCAGGTAGACGTCCGTCAGGCCGTCGCGCCGCACCGACGCGGCAAAGGCGTCGAGCTCGGGCAGGTGCGCGGTCATCGCGGTCGGGGCGTCGAGCCAGCCGAGGCGCGTGCGTACGCTCGCCTGGACGTCGGCCGGGGCATCGGGGCCGCCGAACACGGTGAGGTCGCGGCGCCAGATGCGCGAGGCGATGCGGTCTTCGAGCAGATTGTGAAGGAGGGCGTCGATAGGCATGAACGGAAGCGTCTCCCTGGACAGTGTCGGACGAAACGGGGACGAGTGTCGAGTCCGCCGGTCTCGCGTTCCGGCCGGCCCCGCCTTTCGTATAATTGATCCATGATCAACGTGACCGAAACGGCGGCGGGCAAGATCACGGAACTCCTGGCCGAGGAGAACAAGGTCGGCGCCGGTCTGCGCGTGTTCGTCCAGGGCGGAGGCTGCTCCGGCTTCCAGTACGGCCTCATGATCGACGAGGGCGAGGGCGACGCCGAATCGGATTCGGTGTTCGAGGTCAACGGCGTGCGGCTGTTCGTCGATCCCATCAGCCTGCGGTATCTCAACGGCGCGGAAGTCGACTTCGTCGACAACCAGATGGGCGGCGGCTTCACGATCAAGAATCCGAACGCCAAGTCCACTTGCGGCTGCGGGTCGTCGTTCTCGGCCTGACGTCCGCGTCGTTTGCCTCCCGAGCCCGCGCGCGAGCGCTTCGCCGCGCGCGGGTCGTCATGCTGTCCTTATGCAATCGCCCACTGAATTCGTCGAAACGCATCGGCCGGCCGGCGGCCGCCGCTCGGGGAAGCGTGACTTCATCGTCGAGTTCTTCGTGCGGCAGACCTCCGGTCACGTCGCCGCCGACGAGCTCGTCGATCTCATTCGCGGCGTCGACGCGCGGATCAGCCGCGCCACCATCTACCGGACGCTGCAGTGGATGGTCGATGCTGGGATCGCGCGCCGCGTCGACTTCGGCGACGGCCGCGTGCGCTTCGAGCACGGCTACCGCCATCCGCGCCACTTCCATCTCGTCTGCAAAACCTGCCAGCAGTCGTTCGAGTTCCTGAGCTCCGACATCGAAGCACTCGTCGAGGAAGTCACCGCCGCGCGTCAGTTCACGCCGGCGCAGAGCGTGCTCCAGATCTATGGCACCTGCGAGTCGTGCCAGGCGGGACGGCCGCCCGCGCGGTCGACGCTGCCGGTCGACGTCGTCTTCGCGCGTGACGCGTTGCGCGTCGCGATTGCCACCGAGCGCAGCGGCCTGACGTTCTACACGCGCGCCGCGCGTCTGGCGCGCGATGCGCGGGGCCGTGAGGTGTTCGAGCGGCTCGCCGGCGAGGAGCGCGAGCACCTCGGCAAGCTCGAGGCGCGTTACGCCGAGCTCGTCGAGCAGCACGCGGACCTCGAGGCGCAGCCGACGTTCCTGTTCTTCAAGGGCGCGGCCAACGGCCTGTTCGCGGCCGGCGCCGAGGAACTGCGCGAAGCGGGCGTCGACGACCGGCAGGCGTTGCTCATCGGCATCCGCTGCGAGCGCGGATCGCACCTGTTCTTCAAGCGCTACGGCGAGCGTTTCGACGAGTCGGAAGGCAAGCGCATCTTCCTCGAGTTCGCGGGTGAGGAGCGCGATCACTTCGACCTGCTCGTGCGCGAGTACCGTGCGCTCATCGCGCGCGAGCGCGCCGCCGCGACTGCTGCGGCCAAGCCGGCCGCGTCCGGCCGTAAGACCAAGGGGCGCGCGGCTTCCCGATCGCGTGGCGCCGCCACCGCGCGTCGCCGCAAGCCGGCGCGTCGCAAGCGATCGGCGTGATCGATCTCCACCTGCACACGACCGCGTCCGACGGATTGTCCACGCCAGACGCGCTCGTGCGCGAGGCCGCCGCAGCCGGCCTTCGCACCATTGCCGTCACCGACCACGACACGATCGCCGGCGTGACCGCCACCGCAGCCGCGGCCAGGCACGCTGGGTTGGCGTTCGTACCCGGCATCGAAATGACCGCCACCGTGGCGGGCCGCGACCTGCACATCCTCGGCTACTACCTCGACATCGATGACGAGCCGCTCGTGACGTTTCTCGCGGCGCGGCGCGACGAGCGGCGCGCGCGAGTCGTCGCCATCGGTGAACGGCTGCGCGCGATCGGCGCACCCGTCGATCTCGCGCCCATCCTTGACGTGCCGGCCGCGAGCGGTCGCGCGCTCGGTCGGCCGGCGATCGCCCGCGCGCTCGTCGCTGCCGGATTCGCCGCCGACGTCGCCGATGCCTTCGATCGCTATCTCGCCGGCGGCCGGCCCGCGTTCGTCACGCGCCCCAGCGTGCCGCCCGCCGACGTCATCGCGCGGATCCACGACGCCGGCGGCATCGCGTCGCTCGCGCATCCGGGCAAGATGCACGTCGACGTGCTCGTGCCCGAGTTCGTCGGCGCCGGACTCGACGCCATCGAGGTCTATCACCCCGATCACACGCCGGATGACACGACGCGCTATCTCGCCATGGCGCGCGCGCACGGGCTCCTCGTTACCGGCGGCTCCGACTATCACGGCCCGGGCAGCGGGAGGACCAGTGGTCTGGGCTCGGTCACGCTGCCAGCCGAGGCGTTCGCCGCGCTCGAGACTCGTGCCCGCGCCGTTCGCTCATGACCGCCGCCGCGCCCGTCGTCGAGATGCAGGGCGTCGAAAAGCCCTACGGTGGACTTCGCCCGCTGCGCATCCGCGCGTTTCAGTTCCAGGCCGGCGATCGCGTCTGGCTCACGGGGCTCGACGCGGCCGCGGCCGAGACGTTCGTGAATCTCACGACCGGCGCGTCCGTGCCCGAGACCGGCGCGGTTCGCGTCGACGGTCAGGACACGCGCGAGATTGCCACCGACACCGAATGGCTCGCCTCGCTCGATCGCTTCGGCATTGTCACGCACCGCGCCGTGCTCGTCGACGGCTTGTCGATTGCCGCCAATCTCGCCTTGCCGCTGACGCTTTCGGTGGATCCGATGTCCGACGTCACGCGCGCCGCCGTGCTCGCGCTCGCGCGTGAGGTGGATCTGCCCGAGACGCGATTGGCAGCCGCGGCCGCCACGCTGACGCCTGTCGAACGCGTCCGCGTGGATCTCGCGCGCGGCCTCGCGCACGGCCCGCGCGTGCTGCTCCTCGAACACCCGACGGTGCGCCTCGCCGGCGACGCGGACGCGAGCCGGCAGGTGGGCGAGTGCTTGCGCGAAGTGGCGCGCCGCCGCAATCTTGGTTGGCTCGCGCTCAGTGAAGACCGTGCGTTCATGGAAGCGGCTGGCGGCACGCAGTTGGAATTGCGTCCCGCGACGGGAGATCTCGTCGAATCCAATCGGCGCCGTTGGTGGAAGCGTGGATGAGCCAAACTTCTGGCTTCTGGCTTCGAACTTCTAACTTGACCCCATGACTTCTCGTCCCACAGTCGTGCTCTTCGACATCGACGGCACGCTCGTCCACACGCTCGGCGCCGGGGTGCGCGGGATGAACGCGGCGTTCGCCGATCTCTACGGCCGCACCGATGTGCTCGAGGGCCTGCGCATCGCGGGCCGCACGGATCGCGCGATCGTGAGCGACGCGTTTCGCCGGCTCGATCTCGATCCGACGACCGATCGTGTCGCCGCGCTTCGCGACGCGTACCTGCCGCACCTTGCGCGCGAGCTGGCCGAAGCGCCGGCGGGGAACGGCTGCCGCGTCCTTCCTGGTGTCGTCGAAACGATCGACGCGCTCGATCGGCGCGGCGATGCCATCGTCGGTCTGCTCACGGGCAACTTCCACGGCGGTGCGGGCGTCAAGCTGCGGCACTTCGGGCTGTGGGACCGATTCGCGTTCGGCGCGTTCGGCGACGAGCATCTTGACCGACGCGACCTCGTGCCCGTGGCTGTGGCGGCCGCGCGGGCGGGCGGTCACGACGTGTCGGCCGCGGATCTCGTCGTCATCGGCGACACGCCACTCGACGTCGACTGCGCGCACGCGCACGGCGCACGGGCGATTGCGGTGGCCACCGGGCCGTACACACGTGAAGCGCTCGCGCGGGAAGGCGCGGAGCTCACGGTCGAGACGCTCGCGGAGCTGGATGCGGACGCCGCGTGGCTGGAGGCGCTCGTCGGGCGCCAGCAGAAGCGATGAACGCCTAGCGCGCTTTCGTGCGTGTCCGCCGGCGCGTGGACGTGGTTGTCGTCCGGCGCGTGCTCGCCGGGCGGGCGCGTGACGTCTTGCGGGGCGCGTCAACGGCTCGATCGCGTTGCGATTCGGGCAGGTTGGCCTTCCGGTACGGCGCGTCCGGCTTCAGACCGATTTCCAACTTGTCCTTGATCGACATGCGTCCCCCTTGCCGGTGGCCGGGGGAGCGCCGCCGCCGTCGTCCTCAGTCTACACAGCCGGGCACACGTCGCCCGTCACCGACACGCCGGTCGCCGAATGGACGCCAAGGTGTGGATTGTCGAACGAGGAGATCCCCCGACCTGCCGGGCACGCCGGGGAACGTGGTCGCTGGCTAGCTGTCGAGCAGTCGAACGTCGGCTGCCCGCGGACCCTTGGGAGAGTCCTCCACGGCGAATTCGACGCGCTGGCCTTCCCGAAGCAGCTCGAACACCGCGCCGCGAACGGCGGACCGGTGGAAGAAATGCTCCACACCGCTCTCGTCGCGGATGAAGCCGAATCCCTTGTCGATCAACAAACGTGCAATC
>DASZOV010000100.1:0-2759 GCA_035550595.1 Vicinamibacterales bacterium | reverse complement strand
CTTTGAATCCTTTCATCTCATGCTAGTCTGAATCCCCTGCTCCCGCCCAACCCGCGCCGGCGTGGCGAGGCGTCCGCGGCGCCGGAGACGCGGTGCTTCCGTGACACTCCCCCACTTCGATGCCGACGTCATCATCGTCGGCGCTGGTCCGGCCGGGCTGAGCGCCGCGCTCGTGCTGGGGCGCGCGTGCCGGCGCGTGCTCGTCTTCGACCACGGCCAGCCGCGTAACCGCTCGACCGCGCACATGCACGGCTTCCTGTCGCGCGACGGCATCACACCGGTCGAGTTCCGCGCCGCGGCGCGCGGCGATCTCACACGGTACGACACGGTGCGCCTCGAGCACGCCGAGGTCGTCGATGCGACGCA
Organism: Vicinamibacterales bacterium; assembly: GCA_035550595.1. Classification (GTDB taxonomy): domain Bacteria; phylum Acidobacteriota; class Vicinamibacteria; order Vicinamibacterales; family SCN-69-37; genus CALFMR01. The sequence goes on along the minus strand of DASZOV010000100.1, from coordinate 2,393 downwards.
GCTCGGCGCGGACGGTTTCTCCGTCACGCTGGCCGATGCGCGAACGTTCACCTCCCGCAAACTGCTCCTCGCGACAGGCGTAGCCGACAACGTGCCCGATGTACCCGGGCTCGCCGATCTGTACGGCCACAGCGTGTTCCACTGCCCCTATTGCGACGGTTGGGAACTGCGCGGACAGCCGCTCGCGGTTTACGGCTGCAGCCGGCGCGGGTTCGGCCTATCGCTCGAGCTGACCGGCTGGTCGCGTGACATCGTGCTCTGTAGCGACGGTGCCTGCGAGCTCGACACTGGCCAGCTCGACAAACTCGCGCGAAACGGGATCGCCGTGCGTGAAGAAAAGATCGCGCGGCTCGAGGGCCAGGACGGCCGACTCGAACGCATCGTCTTCGCCACCGGCGAGCCACTCGCGCGGCGCGCGATGTTCTTCACGACTGGCCAGCACCCGTGCTCGCCGCTCGCCGAGAAACTCGGCTGTCAGTTCAACGAGAAGGGCACCGTCCGCACCGGCAAGTACGAAACGACGCACATCCCGGGCCTGTACGTGGCCGGCGACGCGTCACGCGACGTGCAATGGGTCGTTGTCGCCGCCGCCGAGGGCGCCGAGGCGGCGTTCTCGATCAATCAGGACCTGATCGAAGCGTCTTGGAGATGATGATCAAGTTAGAAGTGTGAAGCCAGAAGCCAGAAGTGGGTTCGCGAACCGCGCCCGCGGTCACCTCCTCAACTTCTGGCTTCTGGCTTCCAACTTCTAACTTGTCGTACGTCCCGCCTGAATCTTCCGCACGATCGCCGACGTCGACCAGCCGGCCTCGACCGGCACGCGCACGACGCGGCCTCCGCGCGCTTCGACGACGTCGCGTCCGACGATCGCATCTGCCGCCCAGTCGGCGCCCTTCACCAGCACGTCCGGCTGCAGCCGGCTGATGATCACGGCCGGTGTTTCCTCATCGAAGATCACGACCGCGTCGACGCACGCGAGCGCCGCGAGGATCTCGGCTCGCTCCGCCTCGGGCGTGATTGGTCGCGACGGTCCCTTGTTCGCGCGGACCGATCGATCCGAGTTCACGCCGACGATGAGCGCGTCGCCTTCAGCCCGGGCGGCTTGCAGATAGCGAACGTGTCCCGGGTGCAGCAGATCGAAGACGCCGTTCGTGAAGACGACGGTGCGGCCCTCACGGCGCAGCGCGTCGACGAGCGCCGCCGCATCGCCGAGTGACAGGACGGACATGGCGCGTCAGACCTTCAGCCGCAGCCGCGCGTTCGGCGAGAACTGCCAGCGATGGTTCAGGCGGTAGATGCCCACGTCCTTCAAACGCGACTTGATGCGGAACGTGTAGAGCAGACGGTGATAGTCGTACGGCGCGCCGTCGAGCTTGTGCACGGCGACGTCGAGCTTGTAGGTCCCTTCGACGAGATCGACCGACGGCATTTCGAACCCAATGACGGCCTCGCCCAAGAGCGACTCGGCTTGGAACTCCTCGATGTCGGTGTTCGTGCCGTAGACGCACACGCCTTCCGCGTTGAAGATGCCGATGCCGAAGACGAAATCGTCGATGGCCTGCCGCGCGCGGACGGTCATGGTGACGGTGACCGGCTCGCCGCTGTGGAAGATCTGTGTCGTCTCGCCCGCGCTGTTCGTGAAGGTGACGTCGGTGATCTGCACTTCGCCCGATCCCCAACGCCCTTCACTGGCCTTGGTCATGTCGGCCGCGATCTCGCCGATGTCGGCCGGTCCGGCCTCGACGGCGGGAGCCTCCTCGACTTCGTGGCGGGCCTTGGCGTCGCTCGTGGCGAGGAAGTGCTCCTCCTGCCGTTCGACGTCGGACACGTAGGCGCCAATCACGCGCTTCGGATCGCCCTGGGTCCGCTTCTGCCCCGCGTCAATCCACAGCGCGTCGTCGCAGAAGCGCTCGACGAGGCCGAGCGAGTGCGTGACGAGCAGGATCGTCTTGTTGCGGCGCTTGAACTCCGCGAACTTGTCGAGGCACTTGTGCGTGAAACCCTCGTCGCCGACGGCGAGGACCTCGTCGACGAGCAGCACGTCCGGGTTGACGTTGACCGCGACGGCGAACCCGAGCCGCATGTACATGCCCGACGAGTACGTTTTCACCGGCGCGTCGATGAACTCGGCCATCTCCGCGAAGTCGACGATCTCGTCGAAGCGCTCCTGCACCTCGCGGCGAGAGAGGCCGAGCATGATGCCGTTGATGAAGACGTTCTCGCGCCCCGAGATCTCCGGGTGGAAACCCGCACCGAGCTCGATGAGCGCCGAGATGCGGCCGCGCACGGTGACCGTGCCGCTCGTCGGCTTGGTGATGCCGGCCACGAGCTTCAACGCCGTGCTCTTGCCCGATCCGTTGCGGCCGATGATGCCGAGCGTCTGGCCGGCCGGC
>DASZOV010000099.1:0-1662 GCA_035550595.1 Vicinamibacterales bacterium | reverse complement strand
GCCGGGGGCCGAGACCGCGTCGATGCGGCCGTCGTGGGCGTCGACGACCTTGCGGACGATCGCCAGGCCGAGGCCCGTACCTTGCGGTTTGGTCGTGAAGAACGGACTGAAAATGCGCTCGAGGTCGTCGGCGGCGATGCCGGGACCGCTGTCGCGCACCTCGATGGCCACCTGCGGCGCGGCCGGCTCACCGCCCGGCGACAGATCCTCGTCGACTGCAACGAGCGAGGCGCCGAGGTGGACGTGGCCTTCGCCGCCGAGCGCCTCGAAAGCGTTGGCGAGCAAGTTCGAGAAGAGTTGCCGCAGTTGGTGCGAGTCGGCGAGCAGATCCGGGACGTCGGACGCGACGTCGGTGTCGATCGACACCGCTCCGCGGCGGCGCTTGCCCTCGGCGAGCGTGATCGAGTCCTTGAGGACGTCGGCGAGCGAGACGCGCTCGACCTGCAACTGGATGGGCCGCACGAACTCGAGCACTTCGACGACGATCGCGTTGGCCATCTTGGCCTCCTTGATGATGTCGTCGAGCGTCTCGAGCGCGTCCGGCTGTTCGGCGAGCTGACGCTTGAGCACGCCGGCCATGACTTCGATGCTCGCGAGCGGGTTCTTCACTTCGTGCGCGATGGCCGCCGCCATCTCGCCGAGCGCGGCGAGCCGGTCGCGCAACCGATCGCGCTCTTCCATCTGCTCGACCCGCGTGAGGTCCTTGAAGAACAGTGTCGCGCCGAGGAGCACCCCCGCGTCGTCGTAGATCCGCGAGAGGGTGTAGCCAATCGCGCGGCGCGTCTTGCGGAGGCGCATCTCCGCGCGGTTGGGCAGGTCGTCGCTCTCGAAGGCCTGCTGGAGCACGCGCGTGACTTCGGGGCAGTCGTGCAGGACCTGCGTGAACGGCTGACCAAGATCGTCGGACTGGGGGCGGAGGCCCAGCACGCGATAGGCGATGTCGTTCATGGCCGCGACTTCGCCGTTGCGCGTGATCGCGAGTACGCCGTTGCGCAGGTTGAAGACGAGATGGCGGAAGAAGCGCTCACCGAGTGGAGCGGCATCGGCCGCCTGCGGACGGTGGTCGCGGCGGCGCGTGGCCGTCGTCCGCACGATCCGCCGGTCGAGCGCTGCCGCGCTGGCCGAGCCTGTCTGACGTCGCATCTTCAGCCTCCCCACGGTGCCGGCCGGAACCAAAGGCAAGGGACGTACCCACCAGCTTCGAAGCTGAAGGCACGAAAACTGTGCGTGAATGACGCCCAGGTCCGGACGAGACGGCCGAGATGATTACAGAACTGGCCGAAAGTTACAAAGATGTAAGCGTCGGCCGTCAGTCCGGTTGATCGGCGGTCTGCATCGCTTCCCATTGCTGCATCAGATCGCCGACCTCCCACATGAGGGATTGGTGCCGGGCGATGGCCACTTCGGCCGCCTGCCGATCGCTATAGAAATCGGCCGCGGCCATCGCTTCTTCGAGAGAGCGGATTTCCTGTTCGCGGTCGGCGATGCGGGATTCGAGGTCCTCCACGCGTCGGGCCCGCTGTTCGCGGGCCCGGCGCTCTCGCCGGGCGTCGGCATCGGCGCGGCGCCGGTCGGCGCCGCGCCCGGCCGCCAGCGCCTCGCCCTTGCGGGTGGCGGCGCATGTGGCGCCGCCACCCGCAAGGGCGCCATGCGCGCCGGTCG
>DASZOV010000098.1:0-28857 GCA_035550595.1 Vicinamibacterales bacterium | reverse complement strand
GGACAGAAACGACCAGGGCTTTACGCTCATCGAGCTGCTGATCGTCGTCGCGATCATCAGCATCATTGCGGCCATCGCGGTGCCGGGCCTGTTGCGCGCCAGGATGACGGGCAACGAGACGTCGGCGATCGCGTCACTGCGCGCGACGTCGTCGGCGGAAGTGTCGTTCTCCGCGTCGTGGGGCAACGGCGGGTACGCCGATAGCTACTCGAAGCTGGGATCGACGCCGAACACGACGAATCCGTTCATCTCGCAGGATCTCGGACGTTCGGACACACCGATCAAGAGCGGCTATGGGTTCACGCTCGGCGCTGGTGACGGTTCTGCGGCTGGTCCGACCGACGGCGCGGGCAACGCGACGATCTCCGCGTGGTACGCGACGGCGGTCCCCCAGACCCCGAACACGACCGGCACGCGCGCGTTCGCGGTGAACACGAGCAACACGATTTGGCAGGACACCGCCAACAACGGCGCAGCCGCTCCGACCGAGCCGTTCACGGCGAGCACGACCGTCACGCCGATCCAGTAACACCCTCCGCACGTACCGTTTTACCTGAGGACTCCTGTCCGTCGCGGTTTCAGCCGCGGCGGCGGGAGTCCTTCTTCATTTCAGGCCGTCCGCGAACGCGACGCTCACGAAGAGCCACGAAGAGCACAGACGGGCCTCGCGCTGACGCGAAGATCGCGAAGCGAACGCATCGGGCCTCGCGCGAAGGCGCGAAGCCGCGAAGGCGGATGTTTGCCGAGCCCTGGGTCTTCAGACCCCGGGAAACCCGTTTCGTAGGGCGCCCCCGCCGGATCGTGACAGTGTCGTGTAGGGGCGGGCCCCCGTGCCCGCCCGGCCCAGCGACGCGTCCCACGCCATCGCCTTTGGTAAAATTCCCGTCATGGAACACGTCGTTCGGGTGTTTTCGAGCTTCGACGAGGCCGAGCAGGCGGACGCCGAGTTCTACGCCAACCTGACGCGTCATGAGTGTGGGTGTGGTGCCTGGATGCCGTTCGCCGATCCGGTCAATGCACCGGAGCCGCCACCGCAGCAATGACGGATCCTCGACGCCAGTTCGAGACGAAAGCCGCATGGCACGAGGCGCAGCGCCGGCTCTCGCCGCGTGAAAAGGTGCGCCTCGTCATCGCGTTGCAGCACCGGGAAGTCGAGATCAACCGTCTTCGCGTCGCTCTGGGTCGGCCGCCGATTCCGATGCGGCCGTGGAACGCCGAGCCATAGACGCCGCACGAAGACTGAGAGCGCGAAGATCGCGAAGGAAAGGCATGGGCCTCGCGCGAAGTCGCGAAGATCGCGAAGGTAGATAGTCTGTGGAGCCCTGGGTCTTTCAGACCCAGGGGAATCCAAAACGAAAATAGGGACCTGTGGCCGGCTCGTGACGCTGTCGTTCGCTTCGCGATCTTCGCGGCTTCGCGCGAGGCCGCTCTTGGGCCCTTTCTCACGCGAGCTGCATCAGCAGGTCCGAATCGACACGTGTCGTAGCGTTGGACGCGCTCGTGGGGAGTAGACTGGACAGGGAGCCACAAGCATGGACGTCGCTATTCCCAAAAGCCTGGAAGCGCTCGTTCGTCGCAAAGTCGAGGAAGGCCACGACAGCACCGAGGCGGAGGTCATCGCCGATGCCCTGCGTCTGATGCAGGTTCGCGACGAGGTCGCGACGATGAGGCGCGAGCGGCTCCGGGACGCGCTTGAACGCGGGTGTGAAGACATCGCAGCCGGGCGGGTCATCGAGCTCGAATCCGAGGATCAGATCGACGCCCTGTTCGCCGGTATCTGAGGTCATCAGTGCGGGTGCCGAACGCCGACCGCGCGATCATCGCATCCGAGAAGCTCACTGGATACCTGCTGAACCTATCGCATCGGCGCGGTGCGGCGAAGGCCAGACTCCTCCTGAACTTCGGATATCAATCCGACGATCCACAGGCGCTGGAAGCCGATCTGCGAACTCAACACTTGTCCCTCGATGTGACCGGCACGTCGACGAACGCCTACGGCGTCGTCTTCGAGATCGATGGTCCCGTCATAACGCCCAGTGGCAGGACCGTGCGGTTCTGCTCGGTCTGGCAGATCGACACTGGAACCGATGTGCCACGATTCATTACCATGTACCCAAGATAGCCATGCCCATCGACATGTACGGTGATGTCGTGCTGACCCGGGACGTCCCTGAGCACCGGTTGCGTGCCGGCGACGTCGGTACCGTGGTGGAACGCCACGTCGCGCCGGGCGTCAACGAGGACGGCTACTCAGTCGAGTTCTTCGACATGGCGGGCAACACGGTCGCCGTCGCCACGCTGCCGGAGAGTGCCCTTCGCCGGCCGACAGCCGCGGATCGGCCGGCCGTTCGGCAACTCTCTGCCTGACGATCCGAGTGGCACGCGCCTGGCCATCCACAGCGACCAACCGGCTATCGAGCTTGTTTCGTTGAAATTCGGGGTACTGAACCGCTGGCGTAGAGGGTGACACGTGGCCTCATGCGAGTGCGTGCGCACGGCGTAGACTGTCCGCCGTGAGACATGCCCGTGACGCAGGTACCGGCAAGAATTGACGTCGAGGCAACGCCGAGCCTGGTCATCCTGGCCGGCCCCAACGGCGCGGGAAAGTCGACGGCAGCACCGGCGCTCTTGCGTGGCGCGCTCGTCACGGAGTTCGTCAATGCCGACGCGATGCCGTGGATCGCGTCGCGGCTCGCGTGCGTGGCGGGGGCCACGACTTACAGTCAGATGAAGGCATCTGGCTCAGCGCGAAGCGAGGCGGCGAATGACGAAAAAGACTGGGGCAGAAAAAGACATCAACCGGATCTTCTTCGAAGAGTCCCGCATCATCGACGAGGCGCTCGAGGAAGGCGTGCGTGACGCCATGCTTCGCCACAAGCGCGCGGGCCTGCCGGTCGTCATCTGGCGCGACGGACACAGCGTGTGGGTGAAGCCCGAGGACCTCGGCTTCTGACACGGCGTCCGGCCGTCCAATCAGCTTTTCTACAATTCGCGATCTTCGCGCCTTCGCGTGAGCCCCTGAACGCGGAACCCACGTCTGGCTTCTGGCTTCGAACTTCTAGCTTGTCTGGCGCTCTTCGAAGTAAAACCGATAGTGCGCGCGGCACTTGGGATTGAACGCCGCGCTACAGGCGGGGCAGCGGGCGCCGCTCTCGACGTACTGGCGGATCGTCAGCTCCACGCCGCACGCGCCACAGCGTACCGCGCGTTCGTCCCATTCGGAGGCTGACCACACGACCGGCGCGTGGCCGGCGAGCTCCGCGTGACAGTCCTTGCAGGCGTAATACTCCCCGCAGCACTTGAACTTCAGCGCGACGACGTCGGTCGGCCCGTGGTAGTGCCGGCAGCGCGTCTCGGGATCGAGATCGACGCCGTGGACGAGGGAGGACATGCCAAAGTCAGAAGTTCGAAGCCAGAAGCCAGAAGAGAAATTCAAACGTCAGGTGATGCGCCCCGACGAAGGTGAGCGCGGGCGTTAGAAGTTCGGAAGCCAGAAACCAGCCGGGTCTCGATGCGCGGATGCCGTTGAGGAACCCACTTCTGGCTTCTGGCTTCGAACTTCTAACGTCGCGCAGCGCTACTCAGTCGCGTGAAACCGTCCGACGTAGGCGGCTTTGCCGATGACGTGGCCTTCCATGGCCTTCATCAGATCGTCGCGCGTGGCCGTGGCGGGCAGGTCGAGCTTCGTGTCGAGCGCGTAGAACTCGAACACGTAGTGATGGTACGGACCGACGCCCGCGCCTGGGCCGAAGTAGGCGGGTGTGTTGCCGCGGCTTGCGTTGAGGCCGGGGCCGTTGACGGTGCCGTCGGGCAGCGTGCCCTCGCCGAGGCCTTCCTCGATGCCTTTCGCGGTGCCGGGAATGTTGAACGCCGTCCAGTGCAGCGTGTCCGTCGTGCCACGCGCCGACGAGTTCTCGACGTCGTGCAGGACCACGGCGTAGGACTGGAGCGCCGCCGGCGCCTCGGCCGGGTCGTTGCCGTTGGACCAGTGGAACTCGAACGCCGGGGACTTGTTGTCGCCGCGGAAGGCGTTGTGCATCGGGATGACGCCGCCATCCGGGAACGACGTGCTCGTCACCGACAGCACGGGGCCGCGCGGGCCGCCGCGTCCTCGTCCCGCCTGCTGCGCATCGGCGGTCGACGTTCCGGTCCAGAGCGCCGCCGCGATGATCAACGCCGGTACAGCGCCTCGCCTGATTCGGTGGGTCATGACTGTCTCCTCCTCGAAGGGAATGAGGCGTACTGTATCAAGTCTTGATTGTTCGCGGGGGCCCGCGAGTCATCTTCTTTGCAGTGCGCTGGGGCCCCACCCCCAGCGCTACGCGTTTCGCCGCCCTCGCTCCGCTCGGGGGCTCGCGGTGTCAACTTTTTTGGCGTGTGGCTGCGGGCTGTCTCTGGCGCCGTCCTGCCACCTGTCTTCTGTCTCCTGTCCTCTGACGTCGCAAACCCGTCATAATCCTGATCATGTCCCCGCGTGGCCGCTGGCTCGTGCTGGTCCTGGCGCTGCTCGGTTTCGGTCTGGCCGTCGAAGCGTCGTGGGTCCACTACCATCTGCTGACCGACCCGTCGTACATCAGCCCCTGCGACATCAACGCGACGTTCAGTTGCAGCGAGGTCTATCTCAGCCGCTTCGGCACGGTCTGGGGCGTGCCGGTCGCGCTCGGCGGGCTCGTCTGGTTCGGGCTCGTCGCGCTCGTCGCCGGCTTCGCGCGGGCGGACGGCCAGCCCAGCGCGTCGGCCGGCTATCTGTTCGCGCTCTCGACCATCGGTCTCGCCGTCGTCCTCTACCTCGCCTACGCGTCGTTCGTCGTGCTCGACAAGAAATGCGTGCTGTGCCTGGGACAGTACGCGTGCGTCGGCGGCATCTTCCTGGCTACGAGCTTCATGCACACTGAATCGCTGACCCGTCTCCCCGCGCGCCTCGCGCGCGATCTCCGCGCCACGTTCTCACGTCCCGCCACGCTTTCGGTTGCCGTGTTGTACGCGGCCGCGATGGTGGCCGTCATCCTGTTGTTCCCCAAAGAAGGCGCGCTGGCGGCGCAGGCGGCGACGACGAACGCGCCGCCGGCCGATGCCGTGCAGGCGTTCACCGAGGCATGGGCGAAACAGCCGCGCGTCGATCTCGGCATCAAGAGCTCGGCGGCGGTCGTCATCGTCAAATTCAATGACTACGAATGCCCGACGTGTCGCGTGATGGAGGAGATGTATCGGCCCATCCTCGACAAGTTCGCGAAGTCGAACCCGGGCCAGGTCGACTACGTGATGAAGGACTGGCCGTGGAACGCGGCGTGCAACTTCAACACGGCGTCGACCATCCACGGTCACGAGGCCGCGTGCGATGCGGCGGCCGCCGCACGCATGGCGCGCGATCGCGGCAAATATCAGGAGATGTCCGACTGGCTGTTCGCCAACCAGGGCACCACGCCCGCCGCCGTGCGCGACGCGGCGCAACGTCTGCTCGGCGTAACGGACTTCGACGCCGAGTACGCGAAGAAGCTGCCCGACATCCGCCGCGACATCGCCGACGGCGGCGTGCTCCAGATTCGTGGCACGCCCACGTTCTTCATCAACGGCGTCCGCTTCGACCAGCTCATCCAGCCGCAGTACTTCGAACTCGCCATTCAGTTGGAACTGGCGAAGAAGAAAACTGGATCAAGTTAGAAGTGTGAAACCAGCGGACGCGAATGGGCTCGCGAAGATCGCGAAGGACGGGGCCTCACGCGAAGGCGCGAAGTCGCGAAGAGAGCTAGAAAAAAAGACGACACCGCGAGCCCCCGAGCGCAGCGAGGGCGGCGAAGCGCCGTAGCGTTGGGGGTGGGGCCCCAACGCATTGCAAGGAAGTTGGCTTGCGAGCGTAGCGAGGGCGGCGAAGCGCGTAGCGTTGGGGGTGGGGCCCCAACGCATTGCAAAGAAGATGACTGGCCTGCCACCAGAACCTCGGTGCCCCGAAGAGATCTCGCAGCGCCGGCCCCGGAGCGCCTGAAGAAGCCACGACGGAGGAGCGGCGCTGAGCGGGTGGCCCCGCGAGCACTCAAAAGAAGATGACTGATCCACGCAATGAAGTTCCCCGCCCATCCGGCCGATGTGATCGAGCAGAGGCAGCCAGCCGGCCGTGCAGAGGCATGAAGTTCTGAGCGCGGGCGCGCACGGGGGCGCGCCCCTACATATATGTTTCCGGTTCGCGTCTTCGGGCTGACGAAGGACTTTCCGCAGGGGTTCTGGCGGCCGCGGCCGCATCGGGCCGTGGACGGGCTGTCGTTCGACATTCCCGAGGGCGGCGTGTTCGGTTTGCTCGGACCGAACGGGGCGGGGAAGAGCACGACGCTGAAGCTGCTGCTCGACCTGCTCCGCCCGACGACGGGCCACGCCGAGATCTTGGGGCGTCCGGCCGGTGACGTCGAGGCGCGCCAGCGACTGGGATTTCTGCCTGAGAATCCCACCTTCTACGACCATCTCACCGCCGAAGAGCTCCTCGAGTATTTCGCGGGCCTGTTCGGCTATCGCGGCGAAGACCGCCGCGCGCGCGCCAGCGCGGCGCTCGATCGTGTCGGCCTGGGCGCCGATCGCCGCCGGCCGCTGCGTCAATATTCCAAGGGCATGGTCCAGCGCGTGGGGCTCGCGCAGGCGATCGTGAACGACCCGGCGCTCGTCATCCTCGACGAGCCGATGTCGGGTCTCGATCCGATCGGCCGTCGCGACGTGCGCGAGATGATCCTCGCGCTCCGCGACGAGGGCCGCACCGTGCTCTTCAGCTCGCACATCCTTTCCGACGCCGAACAGCTCTGCAGCCGCGTTGGCATCCTCGCCAAAGGACGACTCGTCGCCGAAGGGACGATCGGCGAGTTGACGCGTCATACCGGCGGCACCGACGTGACGGCCTCGAATGTGCCGTCCGCGTTCGTCGATCGCGTGGCGGCGCGCGTGCGGAAGACGTCGCGCATCGCCGACGGACGCTATCGCTTCGAGCTCCCCGCCGGCGAACGGCCCGAGCCGTTCATTGCCGATCTCGCGGCGGCTGGGGCCGTGCTCGTCTCGGTTGCACCTGTTGGCGCGTCACTCGAAGAAGCGTTCATGCACGCGCTCGGGACGGATCGGGACGGGCGGGCAGATTCCCCTGGGCCTGAAGGCGCAGGGCTCCCCGACGACCCACGAGCAGGGCTTCAGGGCGAACGTCAGGATCCTGATGGCGCTTCGAGGAGCGACCGGCCATGACGGCGCGCCGTATTGCCCTCGTCGCCTGGCACGTGTTCAAGGAACACGTACGCGATCGCGTCCTGTACGCGATTGCCGGCTTCGCGCTGCTCCTCGTCGCGGCGTCGATCCTGCTCGGCCAGCTCACGGCGGGGGAGGACGTCAAGATCATCAAGGACCTCGGGCTCGCCGTCATCGAAGGCGCGGGCCTGCTGATGACGATCTTTCTCGGCGTCGGTCTCGTCTCGCGCGAGATCGATCGCCGCAGCATCATCAGCCTGCTCGCCAAGCCGCTTCCGCGCTGGCAGTTCATCGTCGGCAAATACCTCGGTCTCGTCCTGACCATCGTCGTCAACGTGGCCGCGATGACGGCGGCGTTGCTCGTGATGTTGAAGTATCTCGACTGGCGCGCGCTGCCCGTCGAGCGCGCGGCGTGGGATGCGGTGGCGGCCGATCCGCGCCTGCTCCTCGCGGCGCTGATGATCGCGATCGAACTGGCGCTGCTCACCGCCGTCGCGCTGTTCTTCTCCGCGTTCTCGTCGAGCGCGCTTCTGTCGCTGGCCTTCACGATCGGCATCTACGTCACGGGCGTCTTCAGCCTCGACCTCCGCCGCTTCGGCGACATCGTCGAAGCGCCGTCGCTCGTTTCGCACGTCGTCGCGGCCATCGGCTGGATCGTGCCCGCGTTCTCGGCGTTCGACATCAAGGCGCAGGTCGTTCACGGCCTGCCCGTGCCCGCGTCCTATCTCTTGCTCACGTCTTGCTACGGCGTCGTCTATGCGGCCGCGGTCGTGGTTGCAGCGATTGTCGTCTTCTCGAGGCGCGAGTTCACATGAGGCGCGTGCCGCTCTGGATCGGCATCTCGGTCGTGGCTGCCGGCATTGGTTCGGCGGCCGCGCTGCTGCACGCGCGCGAGGCCGTGCCACTGCCGGCCGCGGACGCGCGATTCCTTTTCGTCCAGCCCGGACCGGCCGCGCGGCGTGTTTTTCTCTCGTTCGACACGATCGCCGCGGACGTCTACTGGATCCGCACGATCCAGCACTACGGCGGCGACCGTCATTCGCTCCGCACGACGGGCCGTTTCGAGTTGCTTCAACCGCTCCTCGATCTGACGACGACGCTCGATCCGCACTTCAATCTGGCGTATCGCTTCGGCGCCATCTTCCTCGCGATGGATCCGCCGAACGGACCGGGACGGCCGGACCAGGCAATCGCACTGCTCGAAAAGGGACTGAGCGTGACGCCCACTCGCTGGCAGTACGCGCACGACATTGCGTACGTGAACTACTGGTACACGGGCAACGCGCTCGAAGCCGCGCGCTGGTTCGAGAAGGCCGCTGACATGCCGGGCGCACCGGAGTGGCTGCGGCCGCTGGCCGCGACGACGAGAGCGGCGGGAGGGGACCGGACGGGAGCGCGATTGCTGCTGCACGAGATGGCGACATCCGACCAGGCCTACATTCGCCAGACGGCCGCGCGATCGCTCGCGCAGCTCGACGCGCTCGACGCCATCGATCGGCTGACGGCCATCGTGGAGCAGTACCACACGCGGACGGGCACGTATCCGCGCGCGTGGAGCGATGTGGTCAATGCCGGCCTGTTGGCCGCACCGCCCGTCGAGCCGACATCGGGCGCGCCCTTCCTGTACGATGCGGCGACACACGCCGTGACGCTCTCGCCCGACTCGAAGCTCCTGCCGCTGCCGCACCTCGGCCGCCGGTGACGCCGATGGTGATCGTCTGGATCGCCGTCATCGGCCTGATGATCGGCAGCTTCCTCAACGTGTGCATCGCCCGCATCCCGGCTGGCGAGTCCATCGTTTCGCCGGGGTCGCGATGCCCGTCGTGCCGCACGCCGATTGCCTGGTACGACAACGTCCCCGTCATCAGCTATTTCGTGCTCGGCGGCCGTTGCCGCTCGTGTCGTGCGCGGATCAGCGTGCGGTATCCGATCGTCGAAGCCGTCACGGCCGTGGCGTTCGTCCTGGTCGGCCTCGTCTTCTGGCCGGACGTCTGGATGGTCGCGCAGCGCCTCGTGTTCACGGCGCTGCTCATCGTGCTCTTCGGCACGGACCTCGATGTGCAGCGGCTACCCGATGTGTTGACACTGCCCGGGCTCATCGCGGGCCTGCTGTTCAGCCTCGTGACGGGACCGGGCATCGTGAACGCGCTCATCGGCGCGGCGCTCGGGGCCGCGCTACCCGCGATCGTGCGCTGGATCTGGAAACGCGCGACGGGCGTGGACGGGATGGGACTCGGCGACGTGAAGATGCTCGCGATGATTGGCGCGTTTCTCGGCTGGCAGCAGGTGTGGGTCGTGCTGTTCTTCGCCAGCGCGTCGGGCGCCGTCATCGGCCTCAGCCTGGTCGCCGCTCGACGCCGATCGCTCCAGACGCGCCTGCCATTCGGCACCTTCCTCGCGATTGCCGCCTACATCGCCGCCCTCGTCGGCGACAGCCTGCTGAGCTGGTACCTGCATTTCTTCGCGAGATAGAGCTCATCAAACTTCGAACTTCAAACTTCGAACTTCGAACTGGGTTCCGGGTTCCCTGAGCCTGAAGGCTCAGGGCTCCACGAACAGCGGTGCGACCTCAAAACCTCCGTGGAGCCCCTGGCCTTCGGGTCCGAGAGAGCCCTGGAACCCTTTTTCGAAGTTCAAAGTTCGAAGTTCAAAGTTGATCCACGCCCTTCACTCCCAACCCCGGCCCTGAAGTTGCAGTCGCGCCGCGGCATGTCTGACCGCGGCTTCACGCTCGTCGAAGTGCTCGTTGCCTTTCTTCTCGTCATCGCCGTGATGGCCGGCGTGGCGGGGCTGTTCGGTATTGCGACACGCGCGGCGAATGACGCGCGCGTCGGGACCGCGATGCTCGTCATGGCGGCAGACAAGGTCGAAGCATGGCGCGCGATGCCATGGGACGCGCTCACCGTGTCGCCGGCCGACGCGCTCGATCACGATGAGGACGGCTTCGCCGATCGACTCGACGCCAGCGGCGCGGTTGTCAACGATGATGACGGAGCCGCGGTGTACATCAGGCGATGGCAGGTAGTGGGCGCGGAACCCGGTGCCGATCGCGCTCTGGCACTCCGCGTGCTTGTCATGCGTGTGGCTGCGCCGGTTCCATCGCGCGGCGCGATCGTCACCACGCTAAGGACGAAACGATGACTCGTCAGTGCAACTCGACAAGGGGCCGCCAATGGCAGGGGTTTCATCGCCTCGGCCAACGCGTGTGCGGCGCGTCGCTCGCCAGCCGCGCGGCTGCATGCGTGCGCGATGCGGGCTTCTCGCTCGTAGAGGTACTACTCGCCACGACGCTCACGCTCGTCGTGTTCGGCAGTTTGTGGGAAGTCACGACCCACGCCGAACGAACCGCACGAGCCGGGCCGGCAGCCGTCGATTTGTCGGAGCGTTCGCGTGTGGCGGCGGATCTCATTGCGCGCGATCTATATGTGGCGGGCGCGGGTCTGGATGAAGGACCGCGCGCAGGTCCGCTCGGCCGGTATGTTGCCGCGGTGTTGCCACGACGCGTTGGTGGCGTGGGCGCCGATGCGCCCGAGGCGGCGCGTGCCGATGCGATCACGCTGCTGTGGGTTCCGGATACCCACGTGCAAAGCCATCCAGCCGGATTTTTTTCCGGGACCACGTTGACGGTCGGCGACGGACCGGGATGTCCGGCGACGATGCCGGCGTGCGGTGTGAGAGAGGATGCCGGACTGCTCGTCTTCGACCAAACCGCATCCGCCGACTTGTTTCGGGTGATCGGGCTCACCGGGTCGACGATCAGTCTCGCGCCGCGTGTGGATCCATCGGGTCATGAATTCGGCACGGACGCGGCGGTGGCGGAGATCGAGGCGCGCACGTACTACCTGGATCCGACGACGCATGTGCTTCGCATGTCGGACGTCGACTCGACGGACGTGCCGGTCGTCGATGGCGTGGTTGGCTTCGGGATCGAGTATTTCGGCACACCGGAGCCGCCGCAGGATCCGAAGCCGCCGCCTGGCGTCGCCAACTGTCTGTACGACGAGGCCGGTGTCCTTCGACCTGGGCTGGCCACGCTCGCGTCTGGGGCCGATGGGTTGGCGTCGTTGCCGCTCGCGATGTTGGCGGATGGGCCGTGGTGTGGTGCGGGCGGCCTTCGGTTCGATGTGGACCTCTTGCGCGTTCGGCGCGTGCGTGTCGCTCTGCGGTTGCAGGCGATCGATGCGGCTGTCCGTGGTGTCGGCGCGGCGTTCGCGGTGTCGGGATCCGGTCACGACGCGGCATCGCGCGTCGCGGATGTCGAAGCGGTGGTGGACGTCGCACCGCGCAATCTGGCAATTGTCCCGGGAGGCTGATGTGCGGGAACGTCGGACCCACCCAACGCGTCCTCCGCCGGCTCGAGACGACGGCGTCGCGCTTCTGCTGGCGCTCGTGCTGCTGTGCCTGATCGCGGCGTTCGGATCGGCGCTCGTCGGGCTCACGACGACGGAGCGTGCCATGGCGGGAAATCACGGGATGAGCCTGCGAGGTCGCTACGCGGCTGATGCGTTGGCCGAGCGGGTCGTCCTGGATCTGTCGTCGGTCACTGACTGGACTGCCGTTCTCGCGGGCACCTCGTCCTCGTCGTTCTTCGACGAAGCCGCTGCGACGAGCACGCCGGGGCTCGATCCACTGGATCTGTCGGGCCTGACGACGGCCTTGCAGGGCGCGACGGACGGGGCGTCGATTGTCGGGGCGGACACGCCCGTCTGGCGGCTGTTCGCGGCCGGGACGCTCGCGGCGCTCACGGGGTTACCACGCGCTGGTCCGCCGGTCTTTCTCGCGGCCTGGGTGGCCGATGACGCCGCGGACGGCGACGGTGCACCGGGTGTGGATGCAAATGGGATCGTCGAGATTCGGGCCGAGGCGTTTGGCGCGGACGGCATGCGTCAGGCTGTGCAGATCACGCTCCGGAGGGGTGTGCTCTACAGTCCTGAAACGCCGCCCGGTGAGACTGGCGAGCCTGACGCGGCTCGAGACGCTGAGGGGTTGGCGCCGATTATGCCTAATGAATCGGGGGCTCCGGCATCGGCGCCGGGGCCGGTCCGTCTGCTCACCTGGAGGGATGTGCGATGACGACGTTGTGGCAGGTGCCGGCGGCGGTGGTAGCGCTTCTGGCCTGGCTGGCGTTGCCGCCTTCGTCGCTGGCCGATGCGGCTCGGCGCGAGGCGGTGCGGCGTGCGGCCATGGCGACGCCCGTGGCGGTGCTCTCCAATCAGAATCTGCCGCCTGACTGGGTCGTGTCGTCTTCGTCGCGTCCGGCGCCTGCTGACGCCGCAGCGGCGCCGGTCGATGACGAGACGGCGGATGTCGATTCCGCCGCGCCCGTGCCCGCGCCAGTGTCTGAGGCGAGTGGAGCACAGCAGGCGGCGACAGCCGCAGCCGCGACGTCAGCGACCGCGGAGACGGGCAGCGCGGCCGCTTCGCGGAAGGGGAGCCCGGCGGCTGATGACGAGCAGTCGTGGCGCGACCAGATGTCGACCTTGCGTGCCGCGCTCGCGAGCGACCAGGCCAAGGCCGCATCGCTGCAGACGCAGATCAACGGCCTGCAGACGGACTTCATCAATCGCGATGATCCGGGCCAGAAGTCGGTCCTCGAGCAGCAGCTCCGCCAGGCGCTCGCGAACCTCGACAAAGCGCGCGCGCAGATTCAAACCGACACCGCCGCCATCCAGGCGTTACGCGAACAGGCCCGCCGTGCGGGCGTGCCGGCGGGGTGGACGCGTTGAGAAGCTAGAAGTTCGAAGCCAGAAGCCAGAAGTGGGTTCTGCGGGCTGGCTCACGCGAAGGCGCGAAGACGCGAAAACGCTGAGATTGGAAGGTTCTGGCCTATGGAAGCTGCGGGCCGCGCCGAACCAGAACGCGGAACCAGAGAACCTGGAACCCTCGAGAACCCGGCACCTGAAACCCACGAACCTGGAACCCCACGAACCCGAACCAGGAACCTTGAACCCTGGAACCGGCAAGCGCCTTTCACTCCGGCCTGATTATCTGCTGGAACCCCGTGATGTTGACGTCGCGGAACATCGGCGTCCGCGGCGGCAGCAGCGATGGCGTCAGGAACTCCGTGTCGAAGTTGTAGCCACGTGTCGGCGGCGCGTAGACCGTCGTGCAGCACTTGTAGGTGCCGGTCGCCTGGCGGCTGTAAAACAGGCTTGCAATCGACCCGCGGTAGTACAGCGTCTGGCCGTCCCAGCTCTCGATGTAGCGCAGGAAATTGTGCGCACCGCCGTCGGTGCCGAAGTCCTTGGGAGACGACGACCAGTTGAACGACAATCCTTTGCCCGCGATGACCGCCAGCCGGTAGGACGTCGTCGTCGCCTTCCGATCGCCGGGCGAGTACGGATTGGCGAAGCTGTTGGCGTCGTTCCAACTGCTCGAGAGTAGCGTCACGGCGTCGGCGAGCACGGCGGTCGCGACGTGGTCGTCGTTGTCGAAGTTGTTGTCGCCGTCTTCGTTCGCGTTCCAGTTGCCGAGGACGTAGACGGGATTCTCGGACGCGATCGTCAATCCGGTGAGTCCGGGCGCGGCATCGTAGAGATCCTGTCCGTTCACGAGTCGCAGGGCACGGCGGAAGAAGATAGGCGGATTGCGACGCGCGTCGTTCGCACTCACGCTCGTCCACAGGTGGGCGTTCTGCTGCAGTGGACTGCTCATATTCGGCCAGCCACCGACGCCATAGGGGAGCTGGGGTGTCTTCCCGTAGTCATCGAGGACGCCGTTGTCGTTGAAGTCCTCGCCGGAATCGAGTGACCCGTTCGGCGTACCCGACGATCCTGTGTTGACGATGTCCTCGTCGCCGAATTCGCCGGTCTCCTCATTCGACGCGTTGCGGTTTCCGCGACGGTCGGAAAAGTACACCGTGTAGCCGTTGACGTTCAGCGCGTTCGTGCCGCTGCACGCGATGGGGCAGTCGGACGACGAGATCTGACCGGTGAACCAGCGGGCGAGGTTGCGCGCGTCAAGGTCGACAAGGTACATCACGCCGCCGAGCAGTGGCGACGAGCCGGGAGACGAGTCGCGGTAGATCGCCTCACGTGTATCGAAGAGCGCGAGGGGCGTATAGCGGCGTGCGCTGCTCGCGCTCGTGGAGAAAAGGTTGGACGTCGAATAACACGAGCCACCGTTGTCCCAGGGCCGCTGCAGTCGGATGATCGCGTTCGGCGTGTAGTCCGCCCCTGGGCAGGTGCTACTTGACGTCTTGTATTGTGGTTCATTGAAGCCCAGGCTGAGAATCTCGAGCGTCACGTCCTGCCACACGCCGGGCGAGGTCTGCTTCTCAATCTTCAGATAACCGCCGAGCAGCGGCGTGTCCTGGGGGACGGCAATCCCCGACGGTGCCTGCGCGAACGGCGGCCTGCGCGGCGATGAACTGCTGATCGTGTACCCCGTCGGCTCGGCCGTGCCGAGCGGAATCGGCGCGACCGACGTGTCGATGCCTGGCAGCGACGTGATGTCGGCGGCCGTGTCCGACAAGAGGATGCGCAAGCTCGCGAGCGTGTAGAAGCGTTCGGCCAGCACGTTCGGATTCGACGTATCTTCGTCGGTGACCGGCCGACGGATGAGATCGATCGGCGTGGCGCCGAACTGCGCGATCGGCAGGTCGAGCCGTTTGGCGCCTGTGCGGCCGTTCATGATGTTGTGGTTGTAGGTCCCGGTCGACAACGTGTTCCAGTTCGCGTTCTGCGTGCTCCCCAGGCCACCGACGAGGCTGCCTTCGGTCACCGCGAGATTCCGGTACGCACCCGGCGCCGTGATGACACGCACGTTGCCGTTGTAGCCGTTGCTCGTCGTGCTCTGCCCGTTCGACAGCGTCTGCCGGATGATCTCGCCAACGGCCGTGACGCGGTCGCTCAGCGTGAGGCCCGGATTGGTCGCCTCGGTCGCGAGAAAGACGTTCGAGTTCGAGTGCACGCGGCCGCCGAAGTTGAACGGCGGTCCCGGGAAGAAGCTGAGATCGTTTTCCGAGAAGATGCCGAACTGGAAAACGGGAATCGCCACCGTCTGAAGCGTCCGCGTGAGACTCGCTTCCGATCCGTCGGAGACATGACCTGTGACGGTCATCGCGTAGGACGTGGCCAGGCCGACGAGTCCTTCGAACGGCCCCTGCTGGACGGTCTCGACCGTGGCTTTCGGGTTGCCGTCTTCATCGGCATCGAAGCTGATGCGATAGCCGCTCGTTCCGTCCGGCTGCGTCCAGGTGGCGCCCAGATCGGCGGGTGGCGACGTCGTGAGCGCGTTGATCTCGGCGCCGGTTGGCGCGACGTTCGCCGAGAAGAGATCGCCCAGGTCGGAGGTGAGCTTCTCGAGCCCCGCGTGCACGGCATAGAACGCCTGCGTGCGCGTCCCGTCGAGCGTGCGGACGCGCGTGTCGGTGATGACGAGCGCGGTGAATCCGGCGGTGATCGCCGCCATCAGCAGCATCACCATCAGCGTCGTCACGACCGCCGCGCCCGTTTCGGACTCGAATCGCGTCGAGCCTGTCTTCGACATAGCAGAAGCCTCTACGGAAACTTCGAACTGTGAACTTCGAACTTCGAACGGATGAGGCGCCTCCGGCGCATCGTTGGGCCGACGCCTACCTGTATCTGTCCACGTACGACAAACTTCTCAGCCCGACGTCCGTCGTCATCGAGTTCCGGAAATACTCGCCCGTCGGCGTCGTCTTGTCTTCCGAGCGGCCTGAGAGGAACACGTTCACCTTGCGCAACTGGTTCGCGCTCGCACCGTCCGGTAGGTCGTCGACGTTGGCCGGATTCGTCTCGCCGTCGACGATGTCGTAGCTGAGTTGGAGGTTCTCGATGCCCATCGCGATGACGAGTGGGTCGTTGTCGTTCACGCGGCGGATGAGCCGCGGCAGCGTCGAATCGGTCTGGGCGTCGATGTAGTAGCTGATCATCAAGAGCCGCGTCGCCGTCGTCGGCGGGAACACGCCCGGGCTCGATTGGAGGCTGAGGAGGGTGCCCTGCGACGCCGCACGCTGGTTGAGGTGCAGCGCGTCGTTCAAGGCGAAGGCGACCGTCTGCCCATCGGGCGCCGAGGTCACCATCTGCATCGCGCTGCCGTTCGCGTTGGTGAAAAGGATCAGGTCGCCGACCTTGATGCCGTCCGCGCCGGTGAGCGATGTGCGCGCGTCAACCTCCATCGACGAGCCGTCGGCCGCAATCGACGCGAGCGGATATTGCGACAGTGCGATGGTTGGGTCGGCGTAGAGCAGCGTGACCATGTCGGTCGGTACCCCGAGCAGCGTCGGGCCGAGGCCGGCGCCCGGTGACAACGCCGGCAGTGTGCTGGCCTCGGGAAAGGTCAGCGGCACGCCGTCGCCGTCCGGGTCGAGCGGAGGGCCGGGCCGCACGAGGGCCTCGACGCCATCGCCGCTCGGGATCGGGACGCCGCCCAGGGGCACGCCCTGGCCGGCCTGCCGGAGGTCGCGCACCATGAGGCTCATCGCGGCCTGCAGGCCGTGATTCGTCTCCGACACCGCGCGCGACGCGGCAAACAGATTGATCGACTGCGTGAAGGCCGTGATGGCGGCGCCCAGAATGACGAGCGTCAGCCCCATCGCGACGAGCGCTTCGGGCAGCGTGAAGCCGGCGTCGGCGCGCGCGTCACGCATAGGCCGAGATGTACGTCGTCACGACGTACTGCTCCTCACCATTGGCGCTGCGGTAGCGGACGATGACGCGGAGCCGCCGCAGCGTGTCGGAGATGTCGCGAATTTCGATCTCGCGCGTGAAGCCGAAGAGCGGCGTGCGCTCGTCGTCGGCCGTGCCGAGCAGGCCGTCGGGGCCGGGCTTGACGATGACGTCGAGATCGCCGTCGTCCGCGGTGTTGACGAGGCCGTCGGCGCCCGAGGTGTGGATCTCCTGTGGGCCGTCGAGGAACACGCCGCCGTCGCTGCCCGACGCGCCTTCGACGTTGCGGATCTGCGCCCAGGTGAGCACGCGGTTGTCGCGCGCCTTGAAGACGGATTCAATCGCCTCGGCCGCGCGTTCGCTCGCGAGCAACTGATCCTGCGAGCCGGTGAGCCGCCGTGCGCCGACCGCGACCGCGCCTTCGAGCGCGAGCACGCCGACGAGCAGCAGCACCATGCCGACCATGACCTCGATCAGCGTGAAACCCGCGTCGCGGGGCTCGGGGAGGGGGCGTGGTGTGCGCACGTCAGTGTCCCCAGGCCGCGCCGTTCCAGCGGTAACTGCGCAAGGTCGACGTCGGACCGAACACCGTGAGCGCCCGCGCGGTGAGCGGCGCGCCGCTCTTGCCGATGAACACGGTGCCGTTGATGATTTGTCCCGTGCCGTCGGTGAACTCGCCGTCGGCGTTGAACATCATCGTGTCGGCGCTGCCGAAGTCGAGGGCCGACGAGTCGCCGAAGCCATCGGGCGTATCGGGCAGGCCGTTGAACAGCCGGAACTCGGTCTGGTTCTCGAGGACGGCCGTCGAGATGAGCGTCGTGCCTTCCGGAATGTCGTGTCGGACGACGCTGATGAAGTTGGGCGCCGTGAAGCGGATTTCGACCGAACGGCGCTGATTGATCGCCGTTTCACGCGCGAGCTTCAACTGCCAGAGGACGATGTTCAGGCTCGCGTCGCCGCGCACGGTGTCGAGCGCGT
Organism: Vicinamibacterales bacterium; assembly: GCA_035550595.1. Classification (GTDB taxonomy): domain Bacteria; phylum Acidobacteriota; class Vicinamibacteria; order Vicinamibacterales; family SCN-69-37; genus CALFMR01. Next base: position 11,035 of record DASZOV010000098.1, on the reverse strand, counting down.
TGTTCAGCCCGCCCATGCCGATGCCGAGCACCGCCATGATCAGGCCGAGGACGACCACGATCTGCAGAAGTGTGAAGCCGGCGTCGGCGTCCGACCGGGAGGAGCGAGACGACACGCCGACCGGCAGAGCAACTGCCGTGCCACGCGAGAGCACGGCCCGTCGCGCACGATGGAATCGCCGAAACGCGCGGGACCGCGCGGCTTGTCAGGCGCCTTACAGATCGCGCACGCGTGAGTGTCGGCGCGTCGTCCGGCCGGCGCGGAGGCCGATGTGCCGCATCGCCGCGATGAGCTCCCGCGGCCGCACGTCGTTCGTGATCGTTGTCTGGCCGATCCCGTGCGCGAGGACGAAGTGCAGCCGTCCGCGAACGACTTTCTTGTCGTGCGCGATGACGTCGAGCGCGTCGAAGGCATCGAGGTCGTCGACCAGCGGCAGCGTACCCATGCGAGCGATGAGCGCGGCCAGCCGTGCTTCGTCAGATGGCGTCATCGTGCCGCGCGCGACCGACAACCGCGCGGCCGCGAGCATGCCGTAGCCGATCGCCTCGCCGTGGCGGAAACGGCCGTAGTTGGTGAGCGCTTCGAGCGCGTGGCCGACCGTGTGGCCGAAGTTGAGGATACGCCGCAAACCGCCCTCGCGTTCGTCGGCGCCGACCACGCGCGCCTTGATGCGGCAGCAGGCGGCGACGATGGGCGTCAGCACGTCGGGGTCGCAGGCGAGGATCGCGTCGAGATCGCGCGCGACACGCGTGAAGAGCGGGCGCGAGGCAATCACGCCGTACTTGACGACTTCGTAGAGGCCCGATCGCAACTCGCGCCGCGAGAGCGTCGCGAGCAACTCGGGATCGCAGACCACGAGTGACGCCGGATGGAAGGCGCCGACGAGATTCTTGCCGGCCGGCAGGTTGACCCCGACTTTTCCGCCAACCGAACTATCCACCTGCGCGAGCAGCGTCGTCGGTACCTGCACGAGACGGATGCCGCGCAGATACGACGCGGCCGCGAATCCCGCGGTATCGCCGACCACGCCGCCGCCCACGGCGACAACGACCGCGGATCGATCGAGCGCGCGCGCGAGACACGCGTCGTAGAGTTGCGCGACGGTCTCGAGTGTCTTCGCGCGTTCACCGTCGGCGATGAGCGCCGGACGCGTTGCCGCATCCGTACCCGTGAGGCGCAACCGCGCGCCGTGCCGCCGCCAGATGGGCGCGGCGCTCACGACGAGTCGCTGGCCGTCGAGGCCGTAAGTGCGCAGGAGCGCGGGCATCTGTCGTGACACGCCCGCACCGATGAGGACCGGATACCGCGTACGTTCGCTCTGGACGATGAGACGGATGGGCGTCATGGATGGGTGGAGAACGATCCGCGATAGGATAACAGGCGACCGTGACCGCCCGTCTCTCCGCCGATTTCCTGATCATCGGTAGCGGCATCGCGGGACTGCGGGCCGCAGTCGAGCTCGCCTCCCACGGCCGCGTCCTCGTCCTCACCAAGTCCGACCCGCGCGCCGGCAGCACCGGTTACGCGCAGGGCGGCATTGCCGCGGCCGTTGGCCCCGACGACTCGCCGGCACTGCACGCGGCCGACACGCTGCGCGCGGGCGACGGCTTGTGCGACGAACGCGCCGTCGACGTCCTCGTCACCGAGGGCGCCGCGTATGTGCGCGAGCTCATCGACTGGGGCGCGGCGTTCGATCGGCGCGCGGACGGGACGCTCGACCTCGCGCGTGAAGGCGCGCACTCGGTGCGGCGCGTGCTGCACGCGCACGACGCGACCGGCCGCGAGATCGCGCGCGTGCTGGCGGCGCGACTCGCCGGGCTCCCGCGCGTCGAAGTCCGCGACCATGCCGTCGTCGTGCAAGCGATCGTCGAGGACGGCGGCGTCGCGGGCGTACGGTTTTTCGATCGCGATGGGGCGCTCACCGAAGCGCGCGCGGCGGCGACGCTCGTCGCAACCGGTGGTGCCGGACAGGTCTATCGCGAGACGACGAATCCGGAGGTTGCGTCAGGCGACGGCGTGGCGCTCGCGTATCTCGCGGGCGCGCGCGTGACGGATCTCGAGTTCGTCCAGTTCCATCCGACGGTGCTCGCCGTGCCAGGTGCGCCGCGCTATCTCTTGTCGGAAGCGTTACGTGGCGAAGGCGCGCGGCTCATCAACGAGGCGGGCGAGCCGTTCATGACGCGCTACGAGCCGGAAGGCGACCTCGCGTCGCGCGACCGCGTCTCGCGCGCCATGCTGCGCGAGTCGGCGCGCACGGGCGCGCCCGTGTATCTGTCGCTTGCGCATCTCCCGGCCGACGTCGTCCGCGAACGGTTTCCGGTGATCGCGGACTTGTGCCGGCGCGTCGGATTGGATCTGGCGACCGATCGACTGCCGGTCAGCCCGGCCGCACACTACGCGATGGGCGGCGTCGCAACGGACCTCGACGGCCGCACGTCGTTGCCGGGGCTCTTCGCCGCCGGCGAAGCGGCGTGCACGGGCGTCCACGGCGCGAACCGGCTCGCGTCGAACTCGCTGCTCGAGGGCCTGGTCTTCGGCGGCCGCGCGGGGCGTGCGATGCAAAGTGCCGTGACCGACGCATGGCCGGCGCCTGTGACGCGGGCGATTCCCGCCCCTTCGCCGTCCGGTTCCGAGCCGGTGTCGATCGGCATCAGTGAGGTGGCGCTGCGAGATCTGATGTGGACCGAGGCCGCCGTGTTCCGCGATCGCGCCGGCCTCCAGCACGCGGCTGACACGCTCGCGCCACTTCGCGCCGAGTTCGAAGACGCGCTCGCGAAGGGCGCCGACCTCACACCGGAGACCTGGCGGCTGGGCAGTCTCCTGACGGTCGGCTCGCTCGTCGTCGCCGCCGCCCTCCGCCGCGAAGAAAGCCGCGGCGCGCACTGGCGTACCGACTTCCCGGCGCGCGAAGAGCAGTGGAAGAGACACACAAGCCTCACGCGAAGCCGCGAAGATCGCGAAGGCTAGGGACAGAGGCCTCACGCGAAGGCGCGAAGATCGCGAAGGACAGATAGTTGTAAGGGGCGGCCCAGTGGCCGCCCCTTAAGTAAAGATGACACCGCGAGCCCCCGAGCGTTAGCGAGGGCGGCGAAGCGCCGTAGCGTTGGGGGTGGGGCCCCAACGCTACGGCAAAAAAGATGACTGACCAGCCTTCACGCGAGAACCGATGATCCAGTCCACGCTCCTCATTACCACGTATCGTGAAGCTCCGCGCGACGCTGACACGGTCAGCCAGCAGCTCATGCTGCGCGCGGGCATGATCCAGAAGGTCGCTGCCGGCATCTACGACTATCTGCCGCTGGCCCTGCGCGCGATTCGCAAGTTCGAGCGCATCGTACGCGAAGAGCTCGATCGCGACGGGTGCCAGGAACTGCTGATGCCCGTCGTCCAACCGAAGGAGCTGTGGGAGGAGAGCGGCCGCTGGCAGTTCTACGGGAAGGAACTCCTGCGCCTCCACGATCGCAAGGACGCGGAGTTCTGCCTCGGCCCCACGCACGAGGAGGTCGTCACCGACGTCGTGCGCCGGCACGTCAAGAGCTACAAGCAGCTCCCGATGAACCTCTATCAGATCCAGACGAAGTTCCGCGACGAGATCCGTCCGCGCTTCGGCCTGATGCGCGGACGCGAGTTCGTGATGAAGGACGGCTATTCGTTCCACGCGACCGACGAGGACGCGGACCGGGGGTATTGGCAGATGTTCGAAGCTTATTCGCGCATCTTCCGCCGGCTCGGCGTGCGGTTCCGGCCGGTCGAAGCCGACAGCGGCGCCATCGGCGGCAGCTTCACGCACGAGTTTCACGTCCTCGCCGGCAGCGGGGAAGACGCCATTCTCAGTTGCGACGCGTGCGAGTACACGTCGAACGTCGAGAAGACCGCGGCGCCGCGGCTGCCGTATCCGTACGCCGGCGAGCCCGTGCTGCCGCTCCAGCGTGAGCACTTCCAGACGCCTGGCATCGTCGCGACCGACGCGCAGGTTCGCGCGTTCCGCGACGCCGATCATCCCGACGGCCTGCCGCTCGATCACGCGACGAAGTGCTACGTCTATCGCGCGACGCGCGGCGATCGGACGTGGGACGCCGTCGTCGTCCTGCGCGCCGATCACGAACCGAACCCGGCGAAGATCCGCGCCGTCCTCGAAGCCGACGGCCTCGATCTCATGCCGATCGAAGAGGCCGAACAGTTGGCCGGCGCACGCTCGGGCTTCATCGGTCCGATTGGCCTCGATCTGCCGGTCTACGTCGACGCCAGTCTCGAAGGCGCGCACAACCTGACGTGCGGCGGCAACCGCGACGGCGCGCATCACTTCGGCCTCAAGCCGGATCGCGATCTGCCGACGCTCGCGGGATTTTTCGATCTCCGCCTCGCGCGCGAAGGCGACACGTGCGTTCGCTGCGGTCTCGGCACGTATCAGGCGTTTCGCGGGATCGAGGTCGGACAGGTCTTCAAGCTCGGCACGAAGTACTCGAAGCCGATGGCGTGCGTCTTCCTCGACGAGGCCGGCCAGGAGCAGCCGATGATCATGGGCTGCTACGGCATCGGCATCACGCGGACGATTGCCGCGGTTCTCGAGCAGAACTACGACGAGGACGGCATCATTTGGCCGTGGGCCGTCGCGCCCTTCCACGTGCACGTGCTCAGCCTCGATGGCGGGAAGGCGGAGATCGCGGACGCCGCGGCCGAAGCCGAACGCGCACTCGAGGCCGCGGGCTTCGACGTGCTGCGCGACGATCGCCCCGGCCTCAGCCCCGGTGTGAAGTTCAAGGACGCCGATCTGCTCGGCATGCCCCTACGTGTCGTCGTCGGCGCGAAGGGATTGAAGGAAGGCGTCGTCGAACTGCGCGACCGGCGCACGAAGGACGTCTGGAAGGTGCCGCCATCAGAGCTGGTCGACGCGGTGCGGGCGTTCGCGGAGAAGGCCTCGGTGGGGAATGCCTCGCGCGAAGACGCGAAGATCGCGAAGGACTGAGCAAGGTCTCACAGCAAAAAGAAAACGGGCCCGGGCGTTCTGTGAGAACGCCCGGGCCCGTTTCTTTCGAGTTGCAGCTTTCTACTGCAGCGTCACGACCAACGCCGCCCGGCGGTTCAGCCGGCGCGTTTCTTCACGCGAGTTGTCGTACTTCGGCCGTTCCTCGCCGTAGCTGACCGTCGTCAGGCGGTCGGCGGCGATGCCGCGGCTCACCAGGTAGTCGCGGACGGCCGTGGCGCGGCGTTCGCCGAGCGCCAGGTTGTACTCGGCCGTGCCGATGTTGCAGGTGTGGCCTTCGATCGTCAGCCGCAGCGTGGCGTCTTCCTGCATCGCCGTCACGGCGCCGTCGAGGATCTGCAGCGCATCGGGCCGCAGCGTGTAGCGGTCGAACTCGAAGTGCACGTCCTCGAAGGTGTACTGCTTCTGCACCGGGCGCGTCACCTGGATCGTGACGTTGGCGCTGGCCGTGCCGCCCTTGCCGTCGTTGACGGTCACGGTGAAGGGCACCGGCCCTTCCTGCTGCGGTGCGGTCCACGGCGTCTGCCGGCTCGTCGGGCTCGTCAGTGTGCCGGCCGGTGCGGTCCACTGATAGGTCAGCGGATCGCCATCCGGATCCTGCGCGTCGGCGGTGACGGTGGCCGTCTTGCCGATTTCGACCGTGCAGGGATCGCACGTCGCGCGAACGGTCGGCGGACGGTTCGCCGGCTCGGGAGCGGGCGCTGGAGCGGGCGGAGGCGGCGTTTGCGCCATCTCTTCACGCGCCGGACCGCGGCGGACACCCGGATGGAAGCCGATGCGGATCTGCAGGCCCTTGTCGTCCTTCGGCGTGTTGGGGAACCCGACCGTCTCGCGGTTGTCCATGTGGACGTTCCAGCTTCCCGCGCCGCCGATGAAGAACCCGTTGGGTGCCGTCCACGTCAGGCCGAGCGAGGCGACCACCGGATTCCTGATGCGCGTCGTCACGGGCACGAGCGAGCCGTCGTCGCCGACCAGACCGGCGGGCGCCGTGATCTCGTTGTCGAAGTACTGCTCGCCGAACAGTTCGGCCGTGATGTGCAGGCCGAGGCTGTAACGCTGCGGGAACGCGGCGCCGACGCCCCACCGCAGGCCGTTCGTCAGGTCGTACCCCTCGGGATTGCCGCGGACGATCACGCCGCCGTAGCCGGACAGCTCGGCGAACGGCGTGTAGCCGGACACGATGCCGTCGACCTGGAAGTCCGTCTTGCCGGTCGAGACGCCCGCGTCGTCGTCGCCCGTGGGCAACTTGGCCATGGCCCGCACGGCCACACCCACCGGGCCACCCACGCCGTAGACGTTGACCTTGCCGCCGACCGTCAGGTCGCCGAGCTTGTTGCCGGTCCACGGCCCACGCACGAGCGGATAGTCGACGACGAGGCCGCCGCCCACGCCGCCGGCGTCATCGGCCGGCTCGAAGAAGAGCGGACGCGTGTCGCGGTCGATGCGCGTGACGAGCGCCCAACTCCCGAAGATCTCCGCGCGGTTGGCGATGCCTACGGCGAAGGTCGCGGGAAACGTCGAGATGTCGGTGAATCCCTGCCCGTCGTCGATGTTGGTGCGATAGAAGGACACCGACCATTTGTTGGCCGGTAGCACTTCGGCGGTCGGCACGAACCAGATGCCGGTCGTGCCCGAGACGGTGGTCGTCGCCGAGCGCGTAGCCGCTTCGTCGGTCGCGGCCGGAGTGGAGGACGGCTGGGGGGGCGTCCCTGTCTCTTGTGCGAAGACCGTCGTCGAAAGGGTGAGGGCGACTGCGCCCAAAACGCCAACTCCAACCAGTCTCTTCATGTAGGTATCCAATCCTTGAGAGGTGGTGCAACCCACCGCGGCCGGTGGATGCAACATCCGGGCCCCACAACGGGCCCTGTCAGCCATGGTAGTAATCGATCCAGGTCAAGTCAACGCAAACAGAGGAGTTGGCGTCTTTTTCCCACAGTGATCCGCGGCACGACCGCCGGCGGGACACGGTATACTGGTTTTCCAGTCAGCGTGTAAGGAGCGGCTCATGGGTCCTCTTGGCGTTCCCGAACTCATTGTCATCTTCATCGTCGCCTTGATCGTGTTTGGTCCCCGCAAGCTGCCCGAATTGGGGCGGTCGCTGGGCAAGAGTCTGGCGGAATTCAAACGTGCGTCGAACGAGCTGCGGAGCACGCTCGACGACGAAATCAGGAACGAAGAACGGAAGGCGGCCGTCCTCACCCCGCCGGCCGTCGCGACGACCACCGCCGCGGCCGAGGCCGCGGCACCTGCACCTGCCGCCCCGTCGCTCGCCGATGACACGGTCGCGCGCAACGCCGACCACGCCTAGCGTGTGTTCGACGCCCTTCCGATCGGGCCGCCATGACGACACGTTCTCCTGAGTTCGCGGCCGACGACGAATTCGACGCCACCGACAGCGAGGTCGAAGGCCAGGCGAGGATGAGCTTCCTCGAGCACCTGGACGAACTGCGCCGCCGGTTGATCTATTCGTTGTGGGCGCTCGCCGGGTGCTTCGCGGTGACGTTCTGGTTCTGGGAACCGATGTTCCGGTACCTGACGTCGTACTTCCAGTCGAACGGCGGGTCGCTCATCTACAGCGCGCCGACCTCCGGCTTCATGTTCAGCCTGAAGGTGTCCGGCGTGGCCGCGCTCATCGTGGCCGCGCCGTTCATCTTCTGCCAGCTCTGGCTGTTCGTCGCGCCGGGCCTCTACAAGAACGAGAAGCGCGTCGTCGTCCCGTTCGTGATCTGCTCGTCGCTCTTGTTCTTCGCGGGCGCCGCCTTCGCGCACTTCGTGGCGTTCCCGATGATGTGGCAGTTCTTCGCCAGCTACCAGATCGAGAACGTCAAGTTCCTGGCCACGCTCGACGACACGTTCGCCTTCTACGTCTACACGGTGCTCGGCACGGGCCTCGTGTTCCAGATGCCGATGGTCGTCTTCTTCCTGGCCCGGTTCGGCATCGTCAACGCGCGGTTCCTCGTGCGGCACATCAAGTACGCCGTGCTCGCGATCTTCATCATCGCGGCCGTCGTCACGCCGTCGCAGGACGTCGTGACGCAGACCGTCTTCGCCGCGCCCATGCTCGTGCTCTACGTCATCAGCATCGGCGTGGCCTGGCTGTTCGGCAAGAAAACGCCGAAAGAACCGAAAGAAGCGTGAGGCATCGATGAAGAGGACGGGGACTTCGCGCGTGCCGTCGGCCGCCGTCGCGGCCGTGCTCGCCACGGCGATCGGCATCGTCTGCGGCACGGCGACCGCGCGCATGCAGGACCGCGCCGACGCGCGCTATCGCATCTACACGGCGGCGCTCGCCGCCATCGAGCAGCAGTACGTCGAGCCGCTCGACAAGCGATGCGCGACGCCCGGCGTCTGCGGCACCGAAGCGCTCGTCTACGACTCGATCGACGGCATGCTGCGTACGCTCGACCCGCACTCGAGCTTCTTCACGCCGCAGGAATTCGCGGCGATGCAGGAGCGGCAGGAAGGCCGGTACTACGGCATCGGCATCCGCATCATGCGCGTCGGCGACGACGTCACGGTCGAGTCGCTGTTCGAGGGATCGCCCGCCTACAAGGCCGGCATCCGGCGCGGCGACATCATCGCGAAGGTCGAAGACGAAGACGCCCGCGGCTGGACGACCGAGGACGTCGTCAAGAAGGTGAAAGGGCCGAAGGGCACGACGGTCAACATCAGCATCCGGCGCCCCGGTCTCGAACAGCTCATTCCGCTCACGGTCGCGCGCGACGAGATCACGATGCCGAGCGTGCCGACCTCGTTCATGATCGAGCCCGGCACCGGCTACGTCCGCATCCAGGAGTTCTCCGAGACGACGAGCGACGAGCTGGACGTGGCCATCGCGAAGCTGCAGAAAGCGGGCTTGCAGCGGCTCGTCCTGGATCTGCGCGAGAACCCCGGCGGGCCGCTCGACCAGGCCATTGCCGTGGCCAGCCATTTCCTCAAGCGCGGGCAGATGGTCGTCTACACGCGCGGCCGGATTCCCAACTCAGACGAAGACTACCGCGTGCGCCAGACCGGGCCGGTCACCGACGTGCCGCTCATCGTGCTCGTCAACCGGCGCAGCGCGAGCGCATCGGAAATCGTCACCGGCGCCATGCAGGATCACGATCGCGGCTTCATCGTCGGCGAGACGACGTTCGGTAAAGCGCTCGTGCAGTCGGTGTACCCGATCACCGACGGCGCCGGCCTCGCGCTCACGACGGGCCGGTACTACACGCCGAGCGGCCGCATGATTCAGCGGCCGTGGGATGCGACCTTCGACGACTACCAGACCTACGTGCTGCGCGACCAGACCGGCGAGCACCCGCACGAGGCGTCCGAGCTCAAGTACACCGACGGCGGACGCAAGGTCTACGGCGGGGGCGGCATCGAGCCGGATCACTTCGTGCCGGGCGACATGCAGGGCTTCGATCCGTCGCGGTTCTCGCGCCTGATGGCGAGCCGCGGCATGTTCGTCGGCTTCGCGGAGCGGTTCACGAAGGAAGGCGACGAGCGGCCCGGCTCGCGCTCGGCCGCCACGCACAAGGTCGCGGCGGGATGGACGCTCACCGATGCCATGGTCGACGAGTTCCATCAGTACCTCCAGAGTTCCGGCGTCCGTATCGATGAAGCGGCGTTCCAGGCGGACCGGACGTTCATCAAGGCGATGATCCACTTCGAGGTCGACGTCGACCTGTTCGGGGTCGAGGAAGCCTGGCATTACATCTCGGCCGTCGACCCGCAGATCCAGGCCGCGCTCCACGACTTCGGCCAGGCCAAGCAGTTGCTCGCGCTTCCGCCGCAGGGATAGCGCACGCCCAACATCTTGGGGCGGGGTTTTCGCTTGCCCCGCCAAATGGTGCTTGTTAGACTGGCGCCGTCATTCGCCCTCCCGGGCGGCGCCAGCGGCTGGGGACGCCCGCCCGGCGAGGCCGAGGCCGCCAAGCCGCGTCCCATCAACGCCATTCATGCGACTTTCCAGGCTGCACATCGCTGGATTCAAGAGCTTTCCTGACCGCGCCGAGCTGGGCTTCGACGACGGCGTGACGGCCATTGTCGGGCCGAACGGCTGCGGCAAGAGCAACGTCGTCGACGCGATCACGTGGGTGCTCGGCGAGCAGAGCGCCAAGAGCCTCCGCGGCGAGCGCATGGAGGACGTGATCTTCAACGGCAGCGACGCGCGCAAGCCGACGGCGACCGCCGAGGTGCGCCTGAAGCTCGCCGACGTCGCGCAGGCCGTGTTGCACGGCGGCGACGGTCCCGAAGCGCCGCCCGGACCGCTCATCACGCGCAACGTCGAGATCGGCCGCCGGCTGTATCGATCGGGCGAGAGCGAGTACCTCATCGACGGCGAAGTGTGCCGCCTCCGTGACGTGACCGATCTCCTGATGGACTCGGGACTCGGCGTCAAGGCGTACGCCGTCATCGAGCAGGGGAAGATCGGCCAGATTCTGTCGTCGCGTCCCGCCGAGCGGCGGATGCTGATCGAGGAAGCGGCTGGCGTGACGAAGTACAAGTCGCGTCGGCGATCGGCCGAGCTGAAGCTCGAGGCCGCGCAGCAGAACCTCACGCGCGTCGACGACATCATCTTCGAAGTGGAGAAGCAGCGCGGCGCCCTGCGACGGCAGGCGGCGCGCGCGCAGCGCTACAAGCGGCTGCGCGAGGAACTGCGCGCGTGGGAGCGCGTGCAGATTGCGCGGCGTCACGACGCGCTCTCGCGCGAGCTCGCGAGCGTCGAGTCGCGGCTGGCCGACGGCCGCGCGCGCGAAGCCGCGGCGGCCGCGCACGTGGCTGAGCTCGAGACGGCGATCGAGGCCATGCGTCTCGGGCTCGCCGAGGCAGAAGCCGCGTCGACGGCGTCGCGCGAGCGCGCGCACGCGCTCGATCTCGAGATTGGCCGCGGCCAGCAGCAGATCCAGTTCGACCGGCAGCAGATGCAGGACCTCGCGCGTCAGGCCGAGGCCATGGCCGCCGAGGTCGACGCGCTCTCGGCGCGGCGCGAGCCGGCAGCCGAGACGCGCCGCGCGCAGGCCGAGGCCGCGCGCGCCGCGCGCGAGACGCTCGGCGACGCGGGCC
>DASZOV010000097.1:0-49070 GCA_035550595.1 Vicinamibacterales bacterium | reverse complement strand
CAAGCTCTACACGAGCCAGGGCGACGACCGCATGGTGGAGTGGTACAAGAACAACGGCTTCCATCCCGTCGCGCTCTCGGCCAATGACATCCCGGCGCAGCTCAAGCTCACGACCGGCATGATCGACACGGCGCCGAGCCCCCCCTATCCCGCGCTCGTGCTGCAGATCTTCCGCGACGCGAAGTACATGCTCGACGTTCGCGTGGCACCGCTCGTCGGCGCGCTCGTCATGACCAACACGGCGTGGAACAAGATCGACGCCGCGGATCAGAAGGTCGTGCTCGACGCGGCCAAGGCGTTCCAGACGCGCATCCTGACCGACGCGCCCAAACAGGACGCCGAGTCGGTGACGACGATGAAGGCGCGAGGACTCCAGGTCACGACGCTCTCGCCGCAGGCGGCCGCCGAGTTCCACACGGCGGCTGAGAAGATGGTCGCGACGATGCGCGGCAACATGGTGCCGGCCGACGTCTACGACCTCGCGGTCCAGGAGCGAGACGCGTTCCGCAAAGCGCACGCGAAGTAATGCGCGCGCTCGCGAACCGCGTCGAAAACGTCGTCGCCACGCTCGCCCTCGGCGGCATCATGCTGCTGCCGCTGGCCGAGATCGCCGTTCGTCGCGCGTTCGGCACCGGCATCCCCGGCGCGGCGCCGTTCGCGCAGAACCTCACGCTCTGGGTCGGATTGCTCGGCGCGGCCATCGCGGCGCGCGAGGGCAAGCTGCTCACGCTCGCGACGGGCGAGTTCCTGCCTGCGTCGATCGGCAAGGCCACGCACGTCATCGCGGCCTTCGCCGGCGCGGCCGTGTCGACGATCTTCGCCATCGGCGGATGGGATCTCGTCACGACCGAGCGCGCGGCCGGCGACATCATCGCGGTCAACGTTCCCGTCTGGATCTCGGCCGTCGTCTTTCCCGTCGCGTTCGGGCTCATCGCGTTGCGGCTCGTGTGGCGCGCGTCGCCCGGCTGGATCGGCCGTGCGATCGCGGTACTCGGCATCGTGCTCGGCGTCTGGCTCACCGGCCATCAGGAACTGCTCGAGGGTCAGGCGCTCTGGCCGTGGCTCGTGGCCATCATCGCGGCGGGCGTCGTCGGCATGCCGATCTTCGCGCTGCTCGGCGGTATCGCGATGGTGGCGTTTTTCATCGACGCGAGCAGCCCGATCGTGCCGCTCATCAAGGCGTACGAAGAACTGACGTCGCCGTCGGCCAACCTCGCGGCCATCCCGCTTTTCACGTTGACGGGTTTTCTGCTCGCCGAAGGCAAGTCGTCCGAACGCCTGCTACGCGCGCTGCGCGGGCTCGTTGGCTGGATTCCCGGCGGCACGGCGGTCGCCGCGGCCACGCTCTGCGCGTTCTTCACGCTCTTCACCGGCGGATCGGGCGTCACGATCCTCGCGCTCGGCGGCCTGCTGCTCCCGGCGCTCCTCAAAGAGGGCTACCGCGAGCGCTTCTCGATCGGCCTCTTGACCGCGTCGGGATCGCTCGGCCTGCTCTTCCCGCTGTCCGTGCCGCTCATCCTGTACGGCATCGTCGCGCAGAACGTCGCGATCGAGGATCTCTTCATCGGCGGCCTGCTGCCGGGATTGCTGCTCCTCGGGCTCATCGCGGCGCTCGGCGTGCGTGAGGCCGTGCGATCGAAAGCGGCGCGTTCGCCGTTCCGCGTGCGGGAAGCCGTGGCCGGCGTCTGGGAAGCGAAGTGGGAATTCCTGCTGCCCGTCGTCGTGCTGGTCGCGCTCCTCGGCGGATACGCGACGACGTCGGAGTCGGCCGCGCTCGCCGCGCTCTACGCGCTCATCGTGCAGCGGTTCATCCACCGCGACCTGCCGACGTGGCGCGACGTGCTGAAGGTCTCGAGCGACTGCGTGGCACTCGTCGGCGGCGTGCTCATCATCCTCGCCGTTGCCGTCGGCCTCACCAACTATCTCGTCAACGCACAGGTGCCGATGCAGCTCATCGACTGGACGCAGTCGCACGTCCAGTCGCGATGGGTGTTCCTACTCTGCTTGAACGTTTTCCTGCTGCTCGTCGGCACGGTCATGGACATCTTCTCCGCGATCGTCGTCGTCGTGCCGCTCATCATTCCGCTCGCGCAGGTGTTCGACATCAATCTCGTACACCTGGGCGTCATCTTCATCGCGAACCTGGAGCTCGGCTATCTCCATCCGCCGCTCGGATTGAATCTGCTGCTCGCGTCCTATCGTTTCAAGAAGCCCGTGCTCGAAGTGACGTGGGCGACGCTGCCGATGCTCGGCATCCTGGCCGGCGGCGTGCTGCTCATCACCTACGTGCCCTGGTTGACCATGGGCCTGCTCGCCTGGCTGGGACGCGGCTGACGCCGCGTGGCGCGCCACACGTCGCGCGTCCGCCGGGCTGGGCCCCTGCGGCGATACTGGTATTCTCGACACCTTCAGGAGGCACGCGTGATGCGGACTCACCTTCTCATCGCGGGATTCGTCGCCGCGGCGGCCGTCGGCTGCGGTCAATCGTCCACGCCCGCGCAGTCATCCGACGCGGCCAAGACCGTCCACGAGGGCGCGCAGGCCGTGCAGGACGGCGCTCAAGAAATGGCCAAGGCCGCCAAAAGCGGCTCCGAGCAGATGGCCTCGGGCGTCGCGCAGATGGCGCACGGCCTCGAGCAGATGGCCCAGGGATCGACGAAAGCCGTCGACTACGAGTCGCTGAAGGCGCTCCTGCCGGAGATGGATGGCTGGACGCGTACCGATCCGAAGGGCGAACAAGTGTCGATGCCCGTCTCGCATTCGCGCGCCGAAGCGCACTATCGCAAGGACAACAGCGAGATCGAGCTCGAGATTTCCGACACGGCGCTCAGTCAACTGCTGCTCGCGCCGGTCTCGATGTTCCTGCAGTCGGGCTATTCCGAGCGATCCGACGACGGATTCACGCGCGCGGCGACCATCGCGAATCAGCCGGGCTTCGAGGAGTGGAACGCGGCGTCGCATCACGCCGAGGTCACGGCCGTGGCCGGTGGACGCTTCATCGTCCGAGCCACGGGCGACAACGTCGCGAGCGTGGATCCCGTGCGCCAGCTCGTCGAGTCGGTCGACATGACGAAGCTGGTAGCCTTGAAGCAGACGAAGTAAGAAGGGCCGGTCAGGCGCGGAACGGCGCGGGCGCAAGGATCGATGTCGCGAGCACGCGTGGGAGCATGGTTGACAATGCTGGCGCTGGTCGCCGGAACGTTCGTGCCGTGCGTCCACGCCGCGCCAGCGCCCGTCGATGCGGTCATCGCCTCGGCGTTTCAGGCGGCCTACAACCTCGACCGACCTGCCGCGCTGGCCACGGCGCGGCGCGCCGTCGCGATGGCCCCGTCCGAGTCGCGCGCGCATCGCACGCTGGCCGCGGTCCTCTGGCTCGACATGCTCTACGAGCGCGGCGCGCTCACGGTCGACGCCTATCTCGGCGGCCTCACGAAGGGCCTGCTCGGGTTGCCGCCACCCGATCCGGATCGCGATGCGGCCTTCACCCGCGAGATCACGCGCGCGATCGACCTGGCATCCGCGGCCCTCGACAAGAACAAGGACGACGTCCAGGCGCGGTACGACCTGGGAGCGGCGTACGGCCTCGAAGCGTCCTACCGGGCGTCGATCAAGGGCAGCACGTCCTCCGCTTTTTCCGCCGCGCGTCATGCGTTCGATGCACAGGAGACCGTCCTCGACGAGGATCCCGACCGCGTCGGCGCCGGACTCGTCGTCGGCACGTATCGATATCTCGTGTCGATCATGGCGCTGCCGGCGCGCATGTTCGCGTATCTCGCCGGCTTCGGCGGCGGCAAGGAGCGTGGCATCGAGCTCGTCGAGGCGGCCGAGCGTGATCCGGAGACGCGCGTCGAAGCCGAAACCGCGCTCGTGCTGATCTACACGCGCGAGCACCGGAACCCCGACGCGTTGCGGTTGCTCAACGAGCTCGCGGCGGAGTTCCCGCGCAATCGGCTCTTCGTCTTCGAACAAGGGGCCGCCGCGCTGCGGGCCGGCCAGTCGGCGCGCGCCAACGACATCCTCACGCGCGGCCTCGAGGCGTTGTCGCGCGACGATCGCCCGAAGATTCCCGGCGAGCAGGCCATGTGGCTCTACAAGCGGGGCGAGGCGCGGCTCGCGATGCACCGGCGGGCCGACGCCGTCGCCGATCTCGAGCACGCGTTGGCGAGTGGACCGGTCGGCTGGATCCGCGGGCGCATCGAAGTGGCGCTCGGCCAGGCCGCCGATCTCGCGGGCGCGCGCGACCGTGCGCTCGACTGGTACCAGCGTGCAGCCGACACGAGCCGTGCGGCCAACGATCCTCTCGCCGAAGCCGCGGCCGCACGCGGCCTGAAGGCGCCGTTCACGGACGGCGGCAGATAGATGGCGTCGTCGAGAGCCCGGACCTGGATCTGGATCATCGCCGGCGCGCTCGGCCTGGTCGTGCTCGCGCTCATCGCCGCTGCGGGCGCCGGCGTCTACTTCGTCGCGCACCACTTCAAGGCCGAACGGACGACGAGCAGCGACGCCATCCGTGCGTTCGACGCGGCGCGCGCGCCGTTCGCCGGCCAGCGTCCGCTGTACGAGCTCGACAGTGCGGAACGTCCGCGGCCGGTCGTGCCACTCGCCGATCGACCGTCGGGCACGGCGACGCCGACCGCGCTTCACGTGCTCGCGTGGGATCCGGACGAAGAACGACTCGTGCGCGTGTCGCTGCCGCTGTGGCTCCTGCACTTCCGCCGGCAGCACATCGACCTGGTCGGCCGCGATCGCGGCTTCGATCTCAACCGGCTCGATCTGGACATCGACGAGCTCCAGCGCATCGGCCCGGCGGTCGTCTTCGACTTCCGCAACCACGACGGCGTGCGTGTCCTCTTGTGGACGCAATGAGCGCGCGCCCCACGTCGCACAAAACTCCGATAGGCGTCACGCCGGCTGGCCTGCCTCTTGCACAAACGGCGCGCAGGAGGTTGCCATGCCCACACTCCGCTCCCTTGCGCTCGTCTCTGCGCTGACGCTTGCCGTGCCGGCCGTTGCGTGGGGCGCACAGCCGCCGATCCGACGAGCGCAACCACGCTCGTCACCGGCGTTCCAACAGGGCTACGACCGTGGCGTACGCGCAGGGTTGCAGGATGCGCAGCATCACGACGCCTACCGCTTCACCGACGAATCCGACTACCGCCGCGGCGACATCGGGTATCGCGCGATCTACGGCAGCCGCGATCGGTATCGCGACGAGTTCCGCCTCGGCTTCGAGTCGGGGTATCGCGCGGGTTACAGCCGCACGCCGGCCATGCAGCGGTACGGCGGACGCGGCCTCGCGCTCGGCGATCCGGCGTCAGCCACGGGGTTCAACGACGGCTACGAAGCGGGGCTGAAGGACGCGCAGAAGAATCATCGCTTCGATCCGGTATCCGAAGGCCGCTATCGCGACGGCGACCACGGCTACGACCGGAGCGACGGTCCGAAAGAGATCTACAAGCTTCACTACCGCGACGCGTTCAAGGCCGGCTACGCGCAGGGCTACCAGGATGGCCGCCGCTATCGCTGACGCGCGACGCTGACGGCTTCAGCCCGAAGAAACGCCGCATACGGTCCGCCAGCGTGGCACGCGCTTCAGCCGTGCTGGCGGCCGCAGCGGCGCGTGAGGTGTCCAGTTCGCGCCGGCGATCAGCCGCAGCCGCCGCAATCGTCTCGATGGCTCCCTGATGCGTCGTGACGTAATCCTTGAAGGCCGCG
Source organism: Vicinamibacterales bacterium (assembly GCA_035550595.1). Lineage (GTDB taxonomy): Bacteria > Acidobacteriota > Vicinamibacteria > Vicinamibacterales > SCN-69-37 > CALFMR01. Next base: position 43,355 of record DASZOV010000097.1, on the reverse strand, counting down.
GCGCCAATCTCGAGCACGCGACAGTCGCCCCGCGCCGTCACGGTCGCTGACCGCGGATCGCCGGTGAGCAGCGACATCTCTCCGAAGAACCCACCAGCCGCGATGCGCGCGACTTCATGGCCGGCGCCAATCGTCACCGCCACGTCGCCGGCGGCAATCACGAACATCGACGCACCTGGATCGCCCTCGCGAACGATCACTTCGCCGTCGCCGTACACGTGCTCGCGAGCCGATCGCGCCAGCGCCTCGTGGCCCTCGCGGAAGAGGGGGGCGAGCACTGGCACCTGGCTGATGATCTGCGCGTAACGCCCGATGCGCGTGTCGGCCGCTTCGTGTTCTTCCTCGCGCGCGTACTCGACATGGGTCGGATACGGGATCTCGATGCCGCGACGGGCGAACTCGTAGTAGATCGCCGTCCGGACTTCGTCCTGTGCCTCGTCGTCGTCCTGCTTGTCGTTCAGCCAGAAGCGCACGCGGTAAGTAATCGCCGACGCGGCGAAGTCGACGACCAGCACGTCGGGCTCGGGCGACGCGAGGACGTATTTCGTCGAATGACGGGCGGCGGTGAGCATCGCCTCGCGGACGGCGTTGGGGGGCGCGGCATAGGCGGCGCCCACGTCGACCGAGAGTCGCGTCGGTGCCGTTGGCTCGGTGAAGTTGACGATCGGATCGCGGGCGACGACGTTGTTGGGCAGGACGACGAGGTTGCCCTCGTCGGTGCGGATTTTCGTGGCGCGCCACGTGACCTCGATCACGCGCCCTTCGTACTCGCCCACCGAGACCCAGTGGCCGACGCGGAACGGCTTCTCCGTCTGGATGGCGAGGCCGGCGAACGCGTTGCCGAGCGTTTCCTGCAGGGCGAAGCCGAGCACGGCGGCCGCAATGGCGGAACCGGCGAGCGTCTTCGTCTCGTTGCCGCTCAGCGAGAGGAGCACGGCGGCGAAGGACAAGCCGATGACGAGCGCGTCCTGCACGATGGCCGGCGCGTGGTCGCGGACCCGATTGGAGAACCACGGATTGAACGCGAGCGCGACGCCGGTGTTGATCGCGCAGAACACGATCAGCATGCCGGCCGCCGTCGAGACGAACGGCGCGTTGAAGATGGGCAGCCGGGCGCCCGCCAGAACGTGGGCGACGTCGAGGACGAGCGCGCCGCCCAGCACGGCCAGCGTGAACATCATCCGACGCCGGATGACGCGGTTCTTCGCGACGATCAGCGCGAGGAGCGAGACGACGCCAATCGCGGCGCCCTCGATCAGGTACTCGCTCATGTGCGGGAAGGAAGCCGTGACCGTGCCGGCGGCCGGAAGGACGGCACGCTACCCCGTGATGCCCTTGCGGAACTCCGCGACTTCCGCAGCCGTGACCGTGACCGGTACGAGCGATTTGTTCGGCCCGCCCTTCGCGTCGCGATCGGGATTGACGCCGCGCGATCCGGCCGACGAGACGGTCTGGTTGCTCGACCGTTCACGGCCGACCGCCGAGAACGCCGAGAGCCCGAGCCCACTCGACGCGCCCGACGACGCCGACGAGGCCGCGCCCGACTGCGGTACGCCCGCAACGGCGACGAGCGGATAGTTGACGGCCGCGTGATAACGAGCGGCGACCGTCGCCGTGGACGTCAGATGGCCCGACGCAATCACCTTGCTGAGCGCGGTCACGCGCGCCTCGGTCTCTGGATGCGACGCGAAGAGTCCGCTCGGCTCCTTCAGTCCCTTGTTGCGATCGTTGAGGCGCGTGAGAAACGCGGCCAGTCCGGTCGGCGCATAGCCGACGCGATTGGCGAGCGTCACGCCGACTTTGTCGGCATCCAGCTCGTCGCCTCGGTCGTACTTGTTCTCGAGCAGGATCTCGTAACCGCGGTCGGTCGCCTGAGTCAGGATCTCGCTGCGCGTGGCCTGCGCGCCGAGGCTGATCGCTTTTGACTTCGTGATCGCGTTCAGCGTGTGCTTCTCGGTGACGTGCGAAATCTCGTGGCCGAGCACGTCGGCCAGCTCCGCTTCGTTCTGGATGAGCGCCAGCGCGCCACGCGTGATGTGGACGAAGCCGCCCGGTGCGGCGAACGCGTTGATGCCGTCCGTGTCGAGCACGATGAACGTCCACGGCAGCTTCGGCCGGCTGCTCGCCTGAGCGAGGACGGTCCCGACGAGCGTCACGTACTTGTGCACCGCCGGATCCTGCACGACGCCGTACTTGTCGCGCAGCTTCGCGCTGATGTCGCGACCGAGCTGAATCTCCTCGGCCTCGGTGAACGTCAGCTCGTCGTGGAGCTGCTGTGCCTTGCCGAGCGCCTTGCCGAGCGATCCGAACTGCGCCGACGCGGGCGACACCAGCACGAGCGGCGCGGTGAGCGTGGCGATGACAACGAGACGTTTCATGATGGCTGCTCCAGCTCCTGGGACGAAGACGGTCGAGCCGCGGCCGCGTTTGACGCTCCGCGGAGGACCTCGTAGACGAGCACGGGCCGCGTTCGGCCCTTGACGGTGACCTCGCCGATCGCGCGCGTCGCAACCGGCCGCGTCAGCGCGGCACGCGTGCTCTCGCTGATGAGGATCCGCGTGCCGTGTTCCTTGTTCAGCGACTCGAGCCGCGCTCCGAGGTTCACGGCGTCGCCGATGACCGTGTAACTCATGATGGCTTCCGACCCGATGTTACCCGCAATCATTTCGCCGGTGTTGATGCCGATGCCGATGTCGAGCGTCGGCCGGCCCTCGGCCGTCCAGCGCGCGTTCAGCGCATCGAGCGTCGCGCTCATCTCGAGCGCCGTGGCCACGGCATGGTCGGCGTGCGCCGGATCGGCCAGCGGCGCCCCGAACAGCCCCATGACCATGTCGCCGACGAACTTATCGAGCGTTCCCTGGTGCCGGAACAGGACGTCGACCATCGCTCCGAAATACTCGTTGAGCTGCGCGACGACGGCCTCCGGCTCCCCCCGCTCGGATGCCGAAGTGAAGCCCCGAATGTCCGAAAACAGCACCGTCATCGTCCGGCGCTGACCGCCGAGCTTGACCAGGCTCGGGTCGGACATCAACTGATCGACGACGTCCTTCGAGACGTAACGCCCGAAGAGACGACGGACGTGACGCTTCTCGCGATCTTCGACGAAATACCGCCAGGCAACGCCCGCAAACAGCGCGAGGGCGGCGGCGGTCGCGGGCGCGACTTCCGCGATCCACACGCCGTTTGCCACTTCGCGACCGAGCCACACGGCCAGGACGACGAGAACCGCGATGGTCGCCGCGGCCGCGGCGACGACCGGCAGAAGCGTGGCCGACACGCCGGCGGCGATCCCAAGCGCCAGCGTGACGGTCGCGTCGACGATCGGAGACGCGCGGCGCATGAACTGACCCGAGATGACGTTGTCGGCGAGTGCCGCGTGCAGCGCCACGCCCGGCGCGCCGCCGGGAAACGGCGTCGCGTAGCGATCGAAGAGGCCCGCGGCCGTCGTGCCGATGAAGACGAGCTTGTCCTTGAACGCCGATGGCGGAATGGCTGGCGTCTGTCCGCTCGCCGACTGATCGGCCGATAGCACGACGTTGAAGAACGGGTACGTCGGGAACATCGACCGCACGCCATCAGCGCCCGTCGTCGGACGCGGGAGACGCGTGAGCACCTGACGCGACGGTTGCCAGTGCCCGGCCGCGTCGCGCACGGGCTCGTCGAGGAGCGGCATCGCGCGGTCGCCGACGTGAAGTACGTTGCCCTCGACTCGCACGTCGTCTGACTTCGCGCCGAGGAAGGCGAGCGCGGCCGCCAGACCGAGCGACGGCACGGCGGCGCCGTCGTGCACGATGAACGGCAGGAAGCGCCGCGCCGCGTCCGACCCGGAATCCTTCGCCAGATAGTTGTGGCCAAGGCCCGCGGCGACACGCGCGAGCTCGAGGAACGGCGGCTGCAGCGTCGGCCGTGATTCGAAACCCGGCCCCGGGTGATACGCCGGTCCGGGCAGGACCGGCGGCGGCGCGCCACCGGCAGGCGTCGCGGCGTCCGAGGTGGTGCCTTCGAACGTCGCATCGGCGAGAAGGATGACGTTCCCCGCGCGGCCGACTGAGTCGACGAACGCGCCATCTGACTCGTCACCGGTGATCATGCGGCCGTTGATCACCGATTCGGATCGGCCCTCGTGCTCACCGAAGAGCACGTCGAATGCGATGACCTTCGCGCCCGATCGCGCGAGGTAATCCACGGCGCTCCCGTGCACGAGCCGAGGCCACGGCCAGCGGCCGACGACGGGCTCGAGCGTACGGAGCGACTGCTCGTCGATCGTCACGATGACAACGGGCGAAGAGGCGCGGAGTGGTGGAGCGAAATACGCGACGCGCAGATCGTAGCTACTGCTCTCGGCGCGATCGAAGAAGCTCAGGCGCGAAAGCCCCGTCGCGATGGCGGCAGCGACGAGGCCCAGGACGACGCCGATGAGCACGGCGCGCGAGCGACGTCTCGTGGAAGACGGGGGCGAAGAAAGATTCGTCACGCGTGCGAGTCCTGGCCGCGCCTGGCGCGCACCGGACACAGGCCGTCAGGCGTCACGGCAGAGTCTAGCGCAGCGCGCGCGCGAGGAACGGCAGCGACACGTCCATCCGGTAGTCGATGTCCGAGTGGTTGTCGTCGAACTCTTCGTACCGGTGCGGGATGCGGGCCGCGTGCAGGCGCTTCGACAGGATGCGCGAACCGTACTGGATGTGGTACTGGTCGCGCGAACCGCAGTCGATGTAGATGCCACGCAATGAGCGCAAATTTCGGCGATAGCGATCGACGAGCCGCACCGGATCGTGCTGCTGCCACGCCTTCCAGCGTTCCGGCAAGAGCTCGCCGGTCTCGAGGTTGAACGGCAGACGGAAGCCGTTCGGTGCGCGCGGATCGGGATCGTAGGTCGCCGCCATACACAGGTTCATGATCGCGTGGCCTTCGCCCGTCGAGAGCTTCGGCTTCTTCCATACCGCTTCCAGGAATCGCCGCACGCGCCCGTCATCTCGCCCGCGATCGGCGCCGCGTTCCATCTTCGAGACGTCGTAGCGTCCGGGCTTGAACTGCCGCGGGCGGTAGGTGGCGAGCTCGTTCAGCGTGTTCGGCCAGTCGCAGCCGTAGACCCACTCGAAGTACGCATCGCCCGAGTGGTCGGCGACCGCGCCCCACGTCGACGGATATTTCATGCCGTGGAGGATCGCGCCGTAGCCGCCCGATGACTTTCCGAAGCAGCCGCGATGATCACGCGAGGCGAGCGTGCGCAACTCGCGATCGATGAACGGCACGATCTCCTGAATGAGGTAATCCGCGTACGGGCCGATGGCCGTCGAGTTCACGTACTGGTTGCCGCCGAGCGCCGTGAAGCAATCGGGGAACACGATGATGGCCGGTGCTATCCGCCGTTCGTACACGAGGCGTGCGGCGCGCTCCGGCACGTTCTCACTGAACGCCTTCCAGCCGACGTGCGCCATGCCGGCTCCCGTGAAGCCCACCATGTCGACGAGCACCGGAAACCTGCGGCCGCGGCCGTGGCTCGCGCCCTGGTCGTATTGAGGTGGCAGCCAGGCGGCCACTTGCCGCACGTGCGGATCGCCCAACGGGTTTCCGCGGAGCAGGCGCGAGACGTGTTCGAGGACGACAACGGTGCCGGACTTCCAGGTGGGACGTTTGAGGGCCATGGGACGGCTTCACAGCGTATCGCGAGTCTTCCATTCGGTATGCGATTGACAATCAGTTCTCTATTATTTAGAGTACTCTACAATAAGCCTTCAACACTGAGCGGTGGGGTCGTACGCGACACCGTCCGCGGCTCGGTGCGACGTCGACTGGGGCCTGCAAGGAGATGTTCATGCTCACCATCTGCTCGGCTCTCGCTGCCCGGCGGTTCCTGCTTGGCAGCGCGCTCGCTGCGACGATTGGCGTTTCGCTCGGCACGGCGCTCCTCGCCGCACAGCAGCCAGCCTCGTCGAGCGTCGACGTCCAGCGCACGGCCATGCGCAGGCTGTCGTTTCTCGCCGGCCGCTGGTCAGGCCCGGTCACGATCGTGCGCGGCCCCGGCGAGCCGCTGCGCCTCACGCAGACCGAGGACGTCCGCTACGAACTCGACGGGCTCGTACTGCTCGTCGAAGGCCGGAGCACGAGCGCGGACGGGAAGGTGCTGTTCAGTGCGCTGGCCACGATCGCCTATGACGATGCGGCGCGCGTCTATCGCTTCCGTGCGTACAACGACGGTCAGTACGTCGATACGGAGCTGACCGTGCCAGCCGATGGCTTTTCGTGGAGCTATGACGCCGGTCCGGCGCACATCGTGAACACGATGCATCTGAGCGGCAACGGCGACTGGAACGAAGTCACCGCCGTGGCGGTTGCCGGCAATCCGCCGCGGCGCAGCGTCGAGATGCTGCTCCACCGTCAGCCATGAGTCCAGTCATCGTCACGGTCCTGGGCGCTCGTCACGCCAGAACCTTGAAGGCGGACGTTTGACGTTTCACGTGGCGCCTCGTTCGGCAGGGAACGCGGCCACGAGCTCGAATGGAGAACGGCTATGACAGATCGCCTCAGCGAACGTGAAGTACGAGACCGGTTGAGGCTCATCGAAGACATGATCACCGAAGGGCGACGTGCGACCGAGCACTGGGGATGGGCCTTCGTCTTATGGGGCGCGGCCTATTACATCGCCCTCGCCTGGAGCACCGTCGGGCAAAGTGCTTGGGCGTGGCCGGTGACCATCATCGCCGCGAGCCTCGTCACGGCGGCCGTCGCGTCGCGCAAGGCTGGCGAGCATCCCCGGACGACCGTTGGCCGGGCGATCGGCTCAATCTGGGTCGCGCTCGGCATGTCGATGTTCGTGCTCTTTCTGGCTCTCGGTCTGAGCGGCCGGCTGACGGATCCACATCTCTTCATCGCGGTGGCGTCCGCCATCCTTGGCATGGCCAACGGCGCGTCGGGTCTGCTGCTGCGATGGAAGCTGCAAGGCGCGTGCGCCGCCGTCTGGTGGATTGCCGCCGCGGCGTCCTGCTTCGGCACGGAGACGCAGAGTCTCGTCGTTTTTCTCGCCGCGATCTTCATCGGTCAGATCGCGTTCGGCGTCTACGGCATGATCGCCGACAATCAGGCGCGCAAGCGCCATCGCGCGCACGACGATCCCGCCCATGCCTGACCTGCCCGAGCTCGATCCGGTGATTCACGGCCGGCTGCGCCTTGCGCTCCTCTCACTGCTCAGCGGCGTCGAGGACGCCGAGTTCGCGTGGCTGCGCGCGAAGACGTCCGCCACGGACGGCAATCTCGGCGCGCAACTACTCAAGCTCGAGGAGGCGGGCTACGTGGCGGTCGCAAAGATGTTCGTGCGGCGCAAGCCGCAGACGCGATACCGCCTGACCGACCGCGGCCGCCAAGCCCTAAGGAATTACGTTCGTGCGCTGAAGCAACTGCTGGGATCGGCCATCGACTCGTAAGACGTAACTTCGCGCGCGATCCGTGGCCCGAAAGCCCGTTGAGACGGCGCCGGCGCCGTGTGCAAATCGTAGGTACTGCCGGGGAGAAAGGGGCGTATGCTTGAGGCCTCTCCAAGCAGGGATGGTGGCGGGCCGCTCACGGGTCCGGGTCGGGCCTTCTTCAGCGGACGCCGTCGGCGGCGAAGCGACTCGTACGAGGAGGTGCCTGATGGCGACCGAAACCAAGTGCGCGCATCCAGCCTGCGATTGTCTCGTGACCAAGGGCGGACCGTTCGGCCGATTCTGCAGTGAACACTGCCGCGAGGCCGGTGAGACCGCCCTGCGGTGCTACTGCCATCATCCGGGGTGCGGCGTGCCGAAGGCGACCGAGCCGCCGCCGGCGCCGCGGCCGGTGCTGTAGGCGCCGCGGCGTCAGGCCGCTCGTTCAATTTCAACGATGCGTTGAGCGCATGTGGGGAGTGGTGTGTGGATGACCCTGCGTTCGACTGTCTGTCCTAATCCTGCCGCAGCGCGACGAGTGGCTCGATACGCGCAGCGCGACGCGCGGGGAGATAGGACGCGATCGCGGCGATGACGACGAGCGATGCGATGACGATCGCGTACGTCGGGACGTCGTACGGCGCGACGTCGAAGAGCAACGCGCCGAGTGAGCGAAGAAGCAGGAGCGATGCCCCAACGCCTATCGCGGCGCCGACGGCGACGAGCCCGAGACCACCACTGACGATCGATCCCTTGAGGCGCGCCAACCGTGCGCCGAGCGCGATGCGGATGCCGATCTCTTTCGTGCGCTCGATCACGAGGAACGACAGGAGGCCGTAGAGACCGAGCGACGCCAACAGCAGGCCGATCATGGCGACGGCGCCGGACACCATGGCATTGAGCCATTCGCGCGCGATGCTCTCCGCGAGCGCGCTCTCGAACGTACGCACCTGCGTCACGGCCAGGTTGGGATCGAGACGATGGATCGCGCCAATAGCCGCCAGCGCGAGCGTCGCCGCATGCGGGGCGCGAACGAACAGCGTCAGGTTCGTCTCGGTCATCTGTCGCTCGCTGTAGAAGATCGTCGGTTTGGGCACGTCCCGCAGCGAGCCTTCGTTCACGTCGCCCACCACGCCGAGCACCGGCTCGTGCGGATTCTCGGGCTGCATCCACACGGACAGCGACACTGACAACGGATCGACGTCGGAGAGATACTTCCGCGCGAAGGCTTCGTTGACGACGAATCCTGGCGTGGGACTACGGTCATCGGTATCGCTGAATTCCCGCCCGCGCAGGATCGGAATGCCGAGCGTGCGGAAGTAGCCGGGCGTCACGACGCGGATGACCGCGGATGGCATCTCCATGAGCGGGCGCTCCGGCATGCCCTGGCGATGGAACGCGGTGCCGCCCCTCGGATCGCCGATGATAGGCAGACTGTCCGCAGCCGCGGCGCTCTCGGCGCCTGGCAGTGCGCGCAACGCGTCGATCGCCTCGCGGAAGAACTCAACTCTCCGTTCCGGTGCATAGCGCGCGCCGGGCAAGGCGACCTCCAACGTGAGCAGGTCCTGCGTGCCCGCACCGGTCGGCGTCGTGTCGAGCGCGACGAGCGTCCGCACGAGCAGGCCCGCGCCGCAGAGCAGGACGACGGCCATCGCGACCTGACCGACGACGAGGCCTTGTCGCAGGCGCGACACTCGAGCGACGGATGGCCCGGTTGCCTTGATCGACGTCACGATCGATTCCCTGATGGCCAGAAGGGCCGGGGCGACGCCGACGATCACGCCAGTTGCCAGCGAGAGTCCGAACGAATAGCACAGGACACGTCCGTCGACCGAGATTGACGGAACGCGCAGCAATTCCGGCGGAGCCATGACGACGAGCGCGTGCACGATTTCACGTGCGAGCAAGACGCCGAGCAGGCCTCCCGCGGCCGCGAGCAGCACACTCTCGACGAGCAACTGCCGCACGATCGCGGCGTGCCCGGCACCGATGGACCGCCTGATCGCCAGTTCACGCCGGCGCGACGCCGCGCGCGCCACGAGCAGATTCGCGACGTTCAGGCAGGCGATCACGAGCAGCACGCTGACGGTGCCGTACAACATCAGCAACGAGGTCCTCACCTGTCCGGTCAGTTCCTCGCGCAGCGGCACGATGAGCAGCGACGTGTGCTTGTTGAATGGATAGGTGGCGGCCAGACGGGCCGCGATACCGCTCATCTCGGCCCGCGCCGCGCTCATCGTCGTGCCGGATCGGAGACGTGCGACGACGTTCATGAAGCGACCGGCGGTCGCCCGCCAATCCTCACGGCGATCGAGCTGGAACGCGCTCCAGAGCGCGACGTCCTGATCCAGGAACCCGAACTCTGGCGGCATCACACCAATCACTCGTGTGGGGCTGTCGTTCAACTGGATGGTGCGTCCAACGACGTCGGGATTGCCGCCGAACCGCTGCTGCCACAATCGATGGCTCAGCACGACGACACGCGGCGCGTTCGGTCGATCGTCCTCGGGCGTGATCGAGCGGCCGAGCAGCGGCGGGACGCCGAGCAGCGGGAAGAATTCCGACGAGACGAGCTGTACGTCGAGGCGGATGGGAGCGCCGTCGTTCGTCAGCGTCCACGACTCGCTTCGCCACGCCGCGAGCTGCTGCAGGGTGTGACTGTCGCGCTGCCAGTCGAGCCAGTTGGCAGGCGACACGATGTTGCGCGTCTGCCCGAAGACGATCTGGTCCGAACCAAATCCGAACGCTGGCGCCGTCTCGTAGATCGTCACGAGCTCGTCGCCGTTCGGGTACGGCAGTGGACGGAGCAGCGCCTGATCGACGATCGAGAAGATGGCCGTGCTGCCGCCGATGCCGAGCGCCAGCGTCAGGATCACCGTGATCGCGAATCCAGGGTTTCGCCGGAAGCCGCGGGCCGCATGTCTGACGTTGCGCGCCAGGTCTTCCGCCACGCGAAGCGTCCGCTCGTCATGTCCGCGTTCCTTGAGTCGCGTGACATTACCGAACTGCCGTCGCGCCGCGCGCCGTGCGTCGGCGTCGCTCAGGCCGCCGCGCGCGTAGTCGCGCGCCAGCGACTCGACGTGGAAGGCCATCTCGCGATCCATGTCGCGATCGCGCGAGCGCCATCGGAACAGCGCGAGCAAACGACGAACGAAGCGTGGCGGGCGCGGAGCCATGTCACGCCTCCTGCTCGAGCGCGCGCAGCACACGTGTGACGGCACCCGACAGCCGCAGCCAGCCGTCGAGCTCGGCCTGCGCCGTTCGCTGGCCTTTCCGCGTCAGCTTGTAGAACTTGGCCCTGCGGTTGTTCTCCGTCGGCCGCCACTCCGAGTCGATCAGCCCCTGCTCTTCCATGCGATAGAGCGCCGGGTAGAGCGAGCCCTCTTCCACGCGCAGCTCGTCATCGGAGAGCTGGTGCAGCCGGATCGCGATGCCGTAGCCATGGTTCGGCCCCGCCCCGAGCACTTTCAGGACGAGGAGATCCAGCGTCCCCTGCAGCAGATCGCCTTTCCGCACCGCCATCACGCGCCTCCGTCGAGTGCTTCTTCCCAAGACCGTCTGAGTGAGTGCAGTAGAGCACGATCTTCCTTAGACGGTCAAGGGAACAGTGACGAGGCTAACCCCTCGATCGCATGTATCACCGGCGATACACTCGGAGCGTGAGTGAAGTGACGATCCGGGAATTGCGGAACCACGGCGGGAGGGTTCTTCGACGAGTCGCGCGAGGCGAAGCGCTGACGGTCACGCGCGACGGTGACGCGGTGGCTGAGCTGCGTCCGTTGCACCGACGGTCTCTTCCTGCGGCCACCTTGTTGCAGCGCTGGCGCGGACTGCCACCGATTGATGCGACGCGTCTGAAGTCTGATATCGATGACGTGCTGGACGGGACCTTATGACAGCGCCGGCCGTCCAGCACGCACGCGGCGTCCTGGATACGAGCACGGTCATCCTGCTGCCGCGGATGACGGACGCGGCGCTGCTACCTGCCGAGCCGCTGACTACCGCCGTGACACTGGCCGAGCTGTCGGTCGGGCCGTTGGTCGCATCCACCGAAGCCGAACGCGCGGCTCGCCAGGCGCATCTGCAACAGGCCGAAGCCGACTTCGAGCCGCTCCCATTCGATGCACAGGCAGCGCGGGCCTTTGGCCGTGTCGCAGCTTCGCTGCGTCGCGCCGGCCGCAAGACGCGCGCGCGTGCGTACGACGTCCTGATTGCCGCGACGGCGCTCGCCAACCATCTGCCCGTGTACACGTGCAATCCCGATGACTTTTCCGGTATCGACGGCCTCGACGTCGTCGCGGTGCCAATTCCCCGCAGTCCGGTCGTTTCCGTGGAAACCGCACACGCGACACCAAGGGAACGCCGTCAACCATCACAGCGGCGCTCGTCGAAGACGCATCGACGCTGAGTGCGGGTACGCGAGGCACGAGGCCGGAGGCGTGCTCGCGCCTGACACATGAGGAACGCCATGAGCGACGACATCCGTTTCCTGAAGACCGTCAAATACGCCGCTGCCGCCAGCAGCGTCCTGCTGGTATCTGGAATTCTGACCCTGATGGTGCTCGCCCGTGGCAGAACAGGAGACGACGGGGACATTGCCGGCGTTGTCGCGCCGGCTTTGCTGCTCACGTTCGTCTCGGGCGTAGTGGCGGTCGTCGCGGCTATCGGTCAGAAACGCGCGCAACGGCGCGTGGGGCAGCCGTAACCTCGACGGACCGCGCTTCTACTCGCGCAGGTGCCGCCTGGCGAACTCGATGCCGGAGCCGGACGTCAGATAGCGTTCGAGCGCAATCGCGCGACGCTCGTCGGGAACGCGAGGCTCATAGCGATCGTTGGTTTCACTGAACGGCCAAGCGAGGGATCGCTCCACAGCTCAGCAGCATCCGGAGGAAAAGCTTGCATGCAGACGGTATCCGGTACGCTGCCTCCTGCTGCGATGGCCACTCTGCAAGAGTCCGGCTTCGTCGTGCTTGAGGGGCCCTATCCTGTCGAGCAATTCGGCTTGGTCGCGGACGCCTACGATGCGGAAGTCGGAGCCGCCGTTGGAGATGACATCCGAATAGGATCCACGTCGACTCGGGTGGTGGACTTCGTCAACCGTGGCCCGCTGTTCGATCCGCTGTACATCTATCCGCCACTGCTCGACGCGGCGGCTCAGATCGTCGGTGGGCCGTTCAAGCTCAGTTCGTTGAACGCACGAACCCTTCGGCCAGGATCGGAAGTGCTGGACATCCACGTCGACGTGAAACGCGACTCAACCGACTGGCCACTACTCGGCTTCATCCTCATGATCGACGCGTTCACACCGGACAACGGCGCCACGCGCTTCGTCCCCGGCTCGCACCACTGGGGCGACCCACCAAGGGATGGTCGTATGCAGGAGTACACGGCGCGACTGGTGTCGGCCTGCGGGCCAGCAGGATCGCTGCTCGTGTTCAATGGATCCACGTGGCACGGCCAGGGTATCAACGGCTCCAACCGGTCACGCCGGTCGTTGCAGGGCGCGTTCATTCCGCGAGGTGGCCGCGCAATGACCGACTTCTGCCGTCGCATGTCATCGGAGACCCGCGCGCGGCTGGGTTCCATCGCGCATCAGGTGCTGGCAGTCCCATCCTCCAGCGTCTGATGCACGGCTTGGGTCGGTCTCGGTAGAGCACCAAGGTCGGTCCTCGAAGCGCGCATCGCAGCAACAGCGAGTCGGTACTCGTGAATGAGTGTGGGTGGGCCTTCAGGTGGGACAGGACACGACGCTGGCGCGGCAGATCCTGCGGAAGCTGCTCGACGGCCGGCTCGTGTTCTCCCCGAATGGGAAGGTGGGCGATCGCTGGTACGAGTTCGCTGGAGAAGGGACGCTGGCGAAGTTCCTGGCGGACGTTCCTGTAATAAAAGCGGTGGTACCGGTACGGGGATTCGACGCGTTTTGCTATCCGCTGCGTGGCTCGCTCAAGCCGGCGGCCGCGTAGGCTCGCTATGCTCGACCGTGAGGCGCAGACCTCAAGACTGCAAACAAGCGACTGCCGGCCGGCGCGACGCCGTAGGCGCTATGAGGTGGACCTGCCATACAATCTGCGACGCAGTTCCGCATGCCGATTCCGAGACAGCCGTCCCGCTGGACGCAGTTTTTGGGAAGCCCTCTGCCGTATGACATTAGCCAGGCCGCTTTATCACTGGCGGTCGTGTGTCTTGGAGCCGTGGTTGCTGCGTCGCATGTCGCTGGCGTCAGCATTTTGACGATCGGACTTTTATCGTGCGCCGCACAAGTCGCTAAGGCGGTCGTAGTTGCCCGTAAGGCTGGTCGCAAGGAGAGCGTGCATGACCTCGCCGGTTGCCTTCACACGCTGCGCGCCGTTGTGGTGGGCGGCCAAGACGAGAGCGGGCTTCGCATGACGATTTATGTCCCCGTGGCCGACGGCGAAAAGTTGGAACAGGCTCTCAACTACGTGGGAAATGCCAGGGCTGGGCATGGCGTGCGTCGCCGCTTCTCTAGCCGGGCCGGCGCAATTGGCGATGCCTTCAGGAACAAGGCGTTGTCGACCGGCCGCCGAGAGACGGCAAACCAAGAAGAATTTATTTACACGCTGACGAAGGCCTACGGCTACACGCGCGAAGAGGCGGCGGCCCTGAGTCCAGAGACGCGCTCGTGGGCGGCGATGCCAATTTTTGACGGCCACGAACGCGTCCAAGGCGTCCTATACGCCGATGCGGCCGACGTCAACTTCTTCACAGATGAACGTCTGGCAGCGATCCAATTCGCATGCGTCGGAATTGCGTATTTTGTGGGGCAGCGTTACGCTTAGCGTCAGGATGGGGAAAATGGCGAACGAAGACGACATCCGCCGCGGAATTCGCCTGAATCGGATCACGATTTCTCCCGACCTCCGAAAAGCGATCGGAAGCAGCTACGAGCGAGGGAAGACGAGTCGCGAAGTCGGCGACTCGGCTGCGCTAGCACCCGCGCGATCGTCAAGCCAAGGCCAGACTGCGTCTCGCGGCAAGCGCCGCTGAGAACAATGGCGAAGATCAACAACGACGAAGGGCCGCTCGACTCTCGCGATCCGCTTCTGCGCGCGGACATCAAACGTATTGCACGCCTCGCGAACGAAATCTACGAGGCTGTACGTCCGCAACTGCAGAGGACTCACAGCGGCCAGTTTGCTGCGATCGACATTGTCAGCGGCACGATTTCAACAGACCGATTCCCCGAAAAGGCGCTGGAGGCGGCCCGGGCCAAGAATCCCGATGGCGTCTTTCACCTGGTGAAGATCGGAGCGGACGCCGCGTTCCGAAATTTCATGTTCCATGCTCGTCGCGTCCGGGCACTTTAGGCGCGGAAGTCCGTGCGTCGCGCTACACCTGTCGGCAGTCGAAAGCACGAGCGTCGTTCCCGCGCGAGCGATGATTGATACGGGCTTCAATGGAACGCTCATGCTGCCCGTGGCGCTCGCTAAGCGTCTACGGGTATTTGTAGAGAGCACCACGACGGTCAGCCTGGCTGACGACACCTCAAAGAACGCGTGGACGACGCACGTCGTCGTTCGCGTTGGCGATCGCGAACTCTTGGTTCTCGCGCTAATCGAACCAGACTGTCTGGACTTGATTATTGGCATGGACTTTCTGCGGCTAGCCAGACTAGGCCTCGTCATCACTCCCAACGGCGTTCTTCTCGTCAGTGAAAACGAACTGTCGATAGCTGCGCCGCCGGTCCGTCGCAAGAAGCGGGCAGAAAAGCGACCGGTGTGACGTCGTCCATTGGTTGAAGGACAACATGGACGCACCGACCATCGCCGACTCCGGCTGCGCGCCGATGTTCGGCATCCAGGCGGTGGACGCCGCCCGCCCCCTTTAGGGGCTTGCAACGCTGTGAACTTGACCGCTCCGGCACGCCAGACGTAGCGTGTGGGCATCCTTGGAGGCTCCGAGATGTTGAAGCGGTTCTGCCACGGCGTCATGGCCATCGCCGTCGTCGGCCTGTTCGCGTCCACCGCTGGCGCGCAGACCATGACGGAGGCTCAGGTCCGCGCCGCAGTTCCCTACACGCGGATGCTGCAGGAGATGCCCGGGCTGACCCTGGCCCAGTACAACGCGGCCGTCCACGCTGTCGCGGCAGAGTCGCAGCAGCCAGCGGCGCAGCCGACCGGGACCTACCTCGGGCAGTTGGGTGGCAGCCCGTTTGCAGTGAACTCGACGAGCAACGCCTCCGGGCCCTACGGCAGCGTCTCGTCGCCGACGAGTATCCGCAATCCGATGAGCGCCTACGGCAGCCGCGTGAGCCCACAGAGCGCCACGAATCCCTACGCGACGGCCGCGCCGTCGATCGTCGGCCACGACGGCACGTATCTCGGCAAGCTGAGCGCGAACCCGTACGACCCGGACTCCGTGTCGAATCCTTACGGCCGCTACGGCAGCCGGTACTCGCCGACGTCGATCAACAACCCCTACGGCCAGTACGGCAGCCGCTACAGTCCGCTCAGCCCGAACAACCCATACACGACGACCGCGCCGTCGATCATCTCGACGCCGACCATTCCGGCGATCCCTGCCCTGCCCGCACTGCCGAGTCTCCCAGCCCTCCCGACGCTGCCGCCGCTCGGCGGCCAATAGAGGTCCGGCGCGGGGTCGGTTGTCATGTGACCGGTCGGTGACATGACGGATCGCGCAATCTGAGCATGACTCTCCGACACCTCCGCGCGACAGTCCTAAGCGATCGCCAGAGCTAGCGCCACAATAGGATCGCGATCAGAACCAGCAGAGCGAGGACGCCGGCGGCAAACTGGCGCAACCGTGCCGTGTCGCGCGCGAGGATCTCAACGCGACTCGCAATCTGTTCGAGCTGTCGCGACTCTGGCGTGTAGCCGTAGATGTCGACGTCGTCGCGCAGTAGCGTCAGCCGGCCGGCATCCGTTTCTTCATAGAACCGCCGATACCACCACCGCACTTGTGCCCGTTCCACAGCGGGCGTATTGCACCAAATCTTCGGGCCGCGGCCATAGGCGGGCTCGAACACCCTTGGATCGAAGCCGTTGTCACGGGTGCGCGTAACGCTCACGCGATCAAGAACGATGCGGTCATTGTTGACGACGAAGAAGCTGAACGCCTCATGGAAGTCGTCAACGACGTGGTCTTCGTCGTAATAGAAGAAGATCGGATCGAACGTTGCCGATCCGCATTGACGGTCGATTTGGACGCAGAGCGCGATGACCTGTGCAGCGAACCAGCCATGCCCAAAGGTGTTGAGCTCGATCTGACGGTTTGGCGTCAGGACCGTAATGCGTCCAGTGCTTTGCTTGATGTCGCACGCGTGACGTTTGGCGGTTCTCGCGCCAAGTGAACCGTCCTCGTTAAGAGATACGAAGAGATGCGGTAGAGCCTCGCTCAGGATAGTCCCGACTGAGGTCGGGGCCTGGCCGCCGCCTTGATCAACTTCGGTCGCGGCCATGTTGTAGACGAGCGGCCAGTTGATCGTGTAGCCGATCGGCTCGAATCTCCTCCAATTCCCCTGGGCCATTGGGCCTGCAGCGCCAGCGGCGCGCTCGCGAGGATCGGCGGGAGAAGGTGACGGCTGGCCAATTGTTCGATCGGCCCGTTCGGTCATGTCTAGTGTCCCCAGTGATCGCAAACGGTGCCCCGATGGCATGCTGCCCGTCGCCGCGCGGTCATTCTATGCGGTCCGGGACTGGATGAATGTCCTCCGGCACCGGTGGATTGACATGTAAAGACATGTCGCTGTAGACTCCCCGCAGTGGCCCCCGAACTCCGACCGACCACGTTCCGCCTCGATGTGGATCTGATGGCCGGTCTTCAGCAGGTCAAGGCGCGCGACGGCATTCCCGTGACCGAACAGGTCCGGCGAGCGATTCGCGCCTGGCTGAAGGAGAAGGGCGTCACGGTGAAGACGGACCGCACGCGGGCTGCAACCCGCACGCGGTCCTAACCAGCAAGCACGAGTGAGCGTGCCGACCGGCTGCCCCCGAGAATAGCAGCCCGCCGGCCCTATTTGGACCGGAGGGTGTCCGTGGCAGCCACTGCCTACGGTTACGTTCGCGTTTCCACCGACAAGCAGGCCGACCGTGGCGTCTCGCTCGATGCGCAGACCGAGAAGATCCGCGCGATGGCGGTCGTCCAGGGTGTCACCCTGCTCGATGTCATCGTCGATGCGGGCGAATCCGCCAAGTCCCTGAAGCGTCCCGGCATGCTACGGCTGCTCGCCGCCGTCGACGCCGGCACCGTCGAGACCGTCATCATCGCCAAGCTCGACCGTCTCACGCGGTCTGTGGCGGACCTCGCCGAACTGCTGAAGCGGTTCGAGCGCCGGGGCGTGTCGCTCGTCTCGGTCGCCGACGCGCTCGACACGCGGACGGCCGCCGGGCGGCTCGTCCTGAACATCATGGTCAGCGTCAGCCAGTGGGAACGCGAGGCCATCGGCGAGCGGACGCGAGACGCCCTCCACCACAAGCAGGCCGTCGGCCAGCGGGTCGGCACGGTGCCCTACGGCTGGCGCTGTGCGGCGGATGGTCGAACGCTCGCGCCGGAAGCCGACGAGCAGGCCATCGCCGAACTCGCGCGGGCTCAACGCGCCAGAGGGGCCAGCCTGCGCGCCATCGCCGCCACGCTCAACCATCGCGGGCTGCGCACCCGGCGCGGATCGGCCTGGCGGTTCCAGTACGTCGCCGCCGTGCTCGCGGCCCCTGAACGCGCGGCCTCAGCCG
The DNA here is from genome assembly GCA_035550595.1 of Vicinamibacterales bacterium. Taxonomy (GTDB): domain Bacteria; phylum Acidobacteriota; class Vicinamibacteria; order Vicinamibacterales; family SCN-69-37; genus CALFMR01. The sequence goes on along the minus strand of DASZOV010000097.1, from coordinate 25,249 downwards.
TCGCCTGATCTGTCCGTCGTCCACACGGCCGAGTTCGGCGATGTTCAGGGAGTCATCGCCGCCCCTCGGCGCTCATGCAGTTGGAGGTCAGCATGTCGAAGTCCGCCAAACCGTCACGCCGCCCAGTCGATGCCGCTGCACGCGACATCGATCAACTCTTCGCGCGCAGTCGCGCACTCGCGCCATCGATCATCGAACACTCCGGCATCTTCAATGCGTCGTCGGAGGAGTGGTTTACGGCACTCACCGCTTTGGGATCGCCAGTTGAGGACCGCTTCTACGCTCTCTACGACAAGCACGACGCGCAGGTCAGGGACGCCATCAGCGACGTTGCGTGTGAGGCGCGCGAGGTCGGCTACGCCCTCGGGCTCGCGGTCGGCCTCCAGCTCGCGAAGGGCCAGATCGGCGGTGTGCGATGACGCTCTATCAACTCGCGCGCGCCGAGCAGCGGGGGGACTCCACAATCCACCACGAGGACGAACTGATCGCGGCGGAACGGGAGGCTTCCCGCTATCTTCTGCTGAGCGTCCTGGACATCAACGTTGATGACCGGCCGATCCCGTACGAGGCCATCGACCGACTCACCGCCACGCTCGATCCCAAGTGGGAACCCAAACGTCAGGCGACGGAGGCATTCGTCGAGGTGAGCGGCAGAGAGGCCGATCTGAACTGGTGGACGACGCGTCGCATCGACGCAGCGTTTCGTCTCGGGATGGCGCTTGGTGCGCGGATCGTTGCGCGGTGAGGGCGTTTGCCACCGACGCGGCGACAATGCGGCGTCTGCGTCGCCTGGTGACGACGCTCGTTGAGGCGAGCGGCGCCGCACGGCGGACGCGCGCATCGAAAGGAGCCACACGATGACACTGTTCCCCGACGACCTCATCAGCACGCGCGAGGCGGCCGACCTGCTCGATCTCGGCCGCACGAAATTCCCGGCCCGCAACTGCTGGCGCTACCTCATGAAGTACGACGTGCCCGTCTACCGGCGCGGCGGCCGGATTCTCGTGTCCCGCACCTCCCTGCTCAACGAGCTCCGCGAGGCCGCCGACGAGCACGCCAAGGCGCGGCAGCAGCGGGGAGGCGCGCGATGAAGGGCATCCGCCGCACGTCCTCAGGCTGGCAGGTCTTCGCGCGTGTGTATGGCGAGTTCCGCTCGAAGCATTTCCCGCCGGATACGCCGTTGACGACACTCAAGCGCCGGCGGGAAGAGCTGCGCGCCAGGGCCATCCTGCGCGAGCCCGAGCCCCATGAGGGCCCGACGTTCGGCGAGGACTGCGAGATCTACCTGCAGGCCGTGGCGGGCATGCCGACGTTCTCAGACCGGGCGTACCGCATCGGGCAGTGGCGCGACGCGCTGGGGGCGAGGCGCGCACGGGCGAGCATTACGAGCGTGGAGATCCGGCAGCAACTCGAGTTGTGGCGCACCGCAAAGCCGAAGGGCCTCGCGCATGGCTCGCTGAATCTGCGCCGGACGGCTCTGATGCACCTATGGACCGTGCTCGACGGCCGAAGTGTCCCCAATCCGGTTCGGGACGTTCCGCGCTACGACGAGACGCCGGAACCGCTTCGGTTGCCCTCGCTGGCGCAGGCCCAGCGCGCCGTCGCCGCTGTTGGCTCGCACCTGACGCACTGTGCCACCCGCGCGCGGCTCCGCGTCCTGCTCTGGACCGGCTGGCCAGCGGCCCAACTCATGCGCCTGACGTCAGTCGACATCGACTGGACGCACGACACCGCGACACTCACCGCGCGTCGGAAGGGGAAGGGCACTCGGGTCCGCACGTTGCCGCTCCTACCTGAAGCCGTCGACGCATTGCGCGAATTGCAAGACGCTGAGGCATGGGGTCCGTTCTCGACGTCCTCGATGCACTCGGCGCTCGCGCGCGCCTGCAAAACCGCCGGGGTGCCGACGTTCCATCCCTACGCGTTGCGCCATCTCTTTCTGACGCGGCTCGCGCTGGCGTCACGGGACGATCGCGTCGTCGCCGAGTTGGGGATGCACGCGGATATCCGCCAGGCGCGCCGCTACACAGAGCAGTCGGTCGATCCGCGCATTCGGGCCGCTCTGGAGGCCGTGCAGCGTCTGTAGCGGCAGTTCGATTCTGCCCCTCGGCCCGCGCCGCTGACGGTCAACACCCGCCCGACGCGGCTAAAATCACCCCGAGCCGCCTAGCCCGACGGGGCGAACGCTGGCACCCTACCAGCCGGCGGCTCGGTTTTTCCTCCAGGGATTCGTGTGAGGGACGCGATGGCTGACATCGACCAACCGCAGGTTCGTGCCGACGACCAGTCAGAGCCGACGTCGTCGAACATTGACCGCCTCTTCGCCGAACTCAACGACCGATTCATCTCGGCCGCGCAGTGGCGACTGCTCGAAGCCGGCGCAAGTCCACAAGAACGCGAGCGGGCGCTGATCGCAATCGCGGTCACGGCCTTCGACACAGTTGCGTCCATGGCCGTGCGAACCGTTCACGCCGACGAAGCGGCCGACCAATGTCGGGTAGCGATTTCAGAAGCCGCCGTCGCCATCGTGACGCATTGGCGAACTGAACTTCAAGGGATGAGGCCAGATTTCTTCGTGGACCTGCGACTCGCCCTGTCCTCGCGTGTTCACTACTGGGGCGCTGAGGCTCTTGGGGTTGCACGCGAGCGCAAGGCCGCAGAAGAAGGTGCCCATCTCGGCAACGAGCGGACGGACCAGGCTACCAAAGCGGTGGCCGCTGGTTTCAGCCGGCGGGCCGCCTGGCTGGCGCGATTTGAGAAACGTCTGCGCCGTGGAAATGCAGTTGACCGCAAGACGCTCCGGCGTGCTCTTGATGGGCTGCCGATACGAGAAACCTCTGTGGAAGCCATCGCCAAGGTGCTCAGCGTAGACCGCTCAGAGATTCCCGATAACTAGTCCGCCAGGCCATAGCCCCCAAGGAATCAGGGATGATCCCGGGATCATCCCGGGATCATCCCCGCTTTCAACGCTGACGCTATCGACAATCGCGCGCATCGCTCGCACCATGGAGATATGGGTAGCGAGCAGTCTTCACTTCATCTTCTAACGACGGGCGAAGTCGGCCTGATACTCGGCATCGCGGCAGAGACGGTCCGCGGCTACGAACGACGCGGATGGCTCAGCGCAATCCGCACGGCACGCGGCCAACGACTGTTTCACCGCGCCGATGTCGAAGCCATGGCGGCCCAACGCCACGGGCACCTCACGCATCATTCTGGAGATGCCGCGTGAAGTCCGCGCCGCGTCTGTTCATCCTCACGCCTCCGCGCGTGACGGCGCGGATCGTCCATCTCATATGGCTCGGTGCCCCGACGGATGACGCAGCGGACGAACTCGCGAAGCTGGCCCTTGAGCTCATCAAGGACCGCGACTGCTGGCGCGCGCTCGCGCTGACGTCCAGCGGGCGGCGCTCTCGCAACAACCGCGACGCGGCCACGCGGTCATCGGCCAGGACGGCACGACCACGGAAGACGACGAGAGCCCGTCGCCCCTGCTAGGGCGGGCGGGCTCAGATGGCGCGAGGGAGGCGCCAGTCATGAGTCTACAGCAGAGTGTCCCATCCCGATCCTCATCCAGTGGCGCGAAAGACCTGTCGCCCGACATCAACTTCGCGAGCCATGACGACGGCTGCGACTATCGAGCCAGCGCGCGCTACGTGCGTGACCTCGTGCTTGCGGGCGACCCGGCCACGTTGACCGAGGATCTCGCGCTGGCCGCCGTCGACGCGATCGACATGCGCGACTCCTACCGGGCGGGGCTGTCGAGTGCGGTCGCGCGTGAGCGCGCCGCATTGCGCATAATCGCGCGGCAGCGCGAGACGATCACATACCTCATGGACGCCGCCCATACCGCCCATGCCGATCAGAGGGCGGCGTGATCACCACCGTCGAGCCCATTCACCGTCTCACGCTGGCCGAAGTGGGCCGGCGCGACTTCGAAGTCATCGAGCCCGGCGTCTGCTACCGGCTGAGGGTGCCCGGTGCGGATGTCGTGCTCGAGGTCGACCGACTCGCTTGGCGCTATCAGGAACTCTCCGGCGAACTCCTCGTCCGCTGCGACCTCAAAGGCACCGACGCGATCGACGGCGTGCTGTCGGTCGCGACATTCAATGTGTCATCGGCCCGGGCACGGGCCGAACGGGCTGGCCAGCTCAAACGCCAGTCGCGCGCCAGCGCCGTGCCGTGGGAAGCGCTCCTCGAAGAACTGTGCCAGCGCGTGCTGACGGCGGAGCGCTGCGGCGAACCGGCTGTCGCGCTCGCCGACGTGCCCGTCGACACGGACACGAACCCGCTCATCGACGTCTTCGGCTTCAAACTGCCGCGCCGGCATCCCAGCATCATCTTTGGCGACGGTGGGGCCACCAAGAGCCTCCTGGCGCTCTACCTCGCCGGCTGCCTCGCGAAGGACGGCTACCGTGTGGCGTTCTTCGACTGGGAGCTCGATGCCGCCGACCATCGCGAGCGCTACGCGACACTCTTCGGCAATGCGATGCCGGCGACGGTCTATTACACGCGGTGCAGCCGGCCGCTCAGGAATGAGGCGGAACGGCTCAAGCGCGTCGTGCGCGAACAAGGCATCGACTTCGCGATCTACGACAGCATCGGCTTCGCCTGCGAGGGTAAGCCCGAAGACGCCGTGGCGGCCCTTGGCTACATGAACGCGGCGCGCGCCATCGGCGTCGGCTCGCTGCACATCGCCCACGTGAATAAGTCCGAGACCGGCGACCGCCAGCCGTTCGGGTCGGCCTTCTGGCACAACAGCGCCCGAGCGACCTGGTTCCTCAAGGCGACCGACCAGACCGACAGTCACACGGTCGGCGTGTTCAACCGCAAGCACAACGTCGCCAAGTGGCTCCAAGCGCCCTTCGGCTACGAGGTCCAGGTCGATGGCGACCGGACGGCGTTTCGGCTCGTCGACATCGCCGCCGCCTCGCCGGAGCTCGCGTCCAAGGTGCCGTTGGCGCAGCGTCTCAAGTCGGTGCTCAAGAGCGGCGCGCTCACACGTGAGGCAATTGCCGCGGAGTGGCCAGACGAACGCCCCGAGACGCTGCGTCGAACGATCAACCGCGAGATCGAGAAGGGGCGGCTTGTCCGCTTCCCCGGCCCTGGTGGCGTCGAACAGATCGGGCTCGCCGCGCGGAGGGCGTCATGACGTGGGACAGCCTGTCCGGGACAGTGGGACAGCGTGTCCCAAGCCGGGACAAGTTGTCCGGGACAACCGGGACAACCTGTCTGGGACAACGGGACAGGACAACAGGGTGCTATACACCCTGTCCTGTCCCAATCCCAGTCTCAGTCCGGAGAGCGGGACAGCCTATCCCACCTCAGACGCAAGGTCGGCGATGAGAGGCACGGCACTTCCATCGGCGCCGAGCCGCATCAAGGGCCGCGCCTCACTCGTGCGCCGACTCCGCGCGCTACTCATCGCCGCGCACCGCTTCGGACAGCACCGGGCCGTCACGGTGTCCGAACTCGCCTTCGCGGGTCGGCTCGTCGAGGGCCTGAACGCCACACTCACCGCCGCTGAGGATGTCGAGACCCGTGTCTCGAGCGGCGCTCCACGAAACGAGGTTCACTGATGGCTGGATTGTCCTTCGCTCCCTCCGCTTCCCCTGACCGTCGCGCTCAGCGACAGAACGCCGCGGCTCTTGGCCCGATGACACAGGCACTGCAGGTGCTCTCGCTGCACCTGCCGCGCATCCTTGGGGCCAGGGCGGTGTCGCCGTCGTCGCTGCTTGCACCGCAACCCGGTGCGGCCTCCCCCATCTCGCCAGATGCCGCTGTGTTGCAGTCGGCCCTCCAAGCCAATCGCGACGCGTCGGGAATGGCGAGTTCTCCGCTCTTGCCCGTGACCCTGCCGCAGCCGACCGCGACACCACGTGCCGGCGCTGCCCTGCCGCCGGCACAGCCTGGCGTGCAAACCGGCGCGCCGTCCACATCCACGAACGCAACGAACGATATCTTCCGCGCCATCCTGCAGGCGCTCTCGACGTCGCCGCAAAACGGTGGATACAGCGGCGGCGCGCCATTGCCGCGCATTGTCACTGGCCTCGAATCCCCAGGTGTGACGACGCCGATGCCAGTGGCAGGTACGCCGCCAACGCCGGCGACATCGGCGCTGGCCCAAACGATTCAACAAGCCCTGATGGGCGGCTCGACCTCACCCATCGTGCCGCAGTTCCGTCGCGTGTAGGTCGCCATGCAGACGATGAGCCCAGCCGAATTGCTGCAGACCCTTCTGCAACGCGCCAGCGCCTCAGGGCCGGCCGTTGCGGGCCAAAACCCGACTACGCCGCCACCGCTAGCCGCAGCGACGCCACTGGCACAGGCGCCCGCGCCGCCACCGCCTGCACCATCTAGCGGCTCACGGTTCGGCGAGATTTTGAAAGCGCTCGCGCCGGCCATCTTCGCGAACGTCGCGGCCGTGCAAGGCGGACCACTCGCCGCCGCCGGAGTGCTCAAGGGCTATTCGCAGGCGCAGCAACAGAAGCGCGAGCAAGCGGAGCAACAGGCCGCGCTTGACGCGGCGAATGCCAAATATCAGGACGAACAGAACATCAAGGCCGCGGCGGTGAGGCAGGCCGCGATCGAGCGCGCGATGAAGTTCAAGCAAGACGCCATCGCGCAGTTGCCGACCTACACGCACCCAGCCGACCGCGCCGCCTTTATTCAGTCGCGCGAGCAGGATGCACAGACGGCGTTCGGCATTCCTCCGGGATGGCTCAGTGGTCTACCGCCGCTCGACACGCACGCGCAGGATCAGAAACACGCGCAAGACTTCATCACCCAGATGATCAAATTGCACGGGGTCAAGGGCTTCAACGATCTCGTGGCCAACGATTCGATCATCCAGAACTACTACGGGGATGGGAGGTCGGCGCGCGCTCAAGACATCTGGGCGCTCAGTGGATGGGACGTCATTGACCCCACAACCGGGAAGCCAATGACGCTTCCGCAGGCGGACGTCCTCCCTAACAACACGGCGTCGAACGCCCTCATCAACATCCGCCTGCGAACGTTCCAGAAGCAGCAGGGCCGACCCGCGACGGATGATGAGCGGTCGCGGATCATCTTGCAGGCTGAGCAAGATTCAGCACGCGCGCGGCAATCGAACGCCGCCGGGGCTTCAGGTCAATCGCTGGACGACGTGCCCGTGCTGTCGCCGCATGTGTCCGACTACAAGATTGCTCAACAACTCGCGTACGGTGATCTCACGTGGTCGCAATTCACCCGCCTCTTTGCCTACCAGCACGCGTCTAGCACGGAAAAGAAGGCGATCTACAACACCGCCATGCAGCTCAATCCGCACTTCAGTCCCGCGAAGCTCGACGCGGGATTCAAGTTCGCGACAAACCCCGGCGTGCGCAAACAACTCGCCGCGCTCGACAACGTGACCGCCGCCGCCAATGATCTCTTGAAGTTCTCGGAGGGAGCCTCCCGATCGCGATGGCCAACCCTCAACAAGGTGATCATTCGCGGCGGCCTGCTCGCGGGCGACACGAAGTACTCGAACTTTCTCGGGGCTGCCACCGCCTTCGCCGACGAGCTGTCCGGCGCACTCGGATTCGGCAATGCGACAGACATGAGCCGCCAGATGGGGCTCAAGATGACCGATTGGTCGCTGTCCCAGGACCAGTTCTCGCACGATATCCGCGATGTCGTGCTGCCGTTCATTCAGCGCAAACGTGACAGCTTGGTCCCAGTGGGATCGCCCGAAGCAATGTATGCGCCCCAACCCAGCGGGTCAGCGACGCAAGCGCCGACACTCTCGCCCCCGCGCCAAATCAGAGGCTACACCGTGCAGGTGGAACAGTAGCGATGCCGCAGTCCATCACTGGCCTCATCGTGCCGGGCAACATCGACGTCACGCAGCAGCCACAGGTGCGGAATTCCGACGGCACGATCTCGACCGTCGATTCCATCTCGATCGACGTCGGCGGCCACGAGGTGCTGATTCCGCGCGTGACGCCCGATGGCCGCCATCTCACGACGCCGCAGGCGATCGAGGAATACCAGCGCACGGGCCGGAACCTCGGGACATTCAAGGACATTCCATCGGCGGACGCCTATGGAGAGGCACTGCACGAGTCGGAGGCTCGCCGCATCATGGCCGATCAGACGACATCACCCACACAGCAGACCTATCGCTTCAAGATGCCCAATGGGCGCTTCGTCCGGATCACCGGCGAGCAGCCGCCAAGCGACGCCGACCAGCAGGCCATTTTCAAGGAGGTCGGCGGAGCGCAATCCTCGCACGGTGCCGCACCGGCTCCAACGCCTGATGCCACAGCGACCGCCCAGAGCTGGGCGGATCGCGCGATCGACTCGCTGCCGATGGTGGGCGGCATGGCGGGCGGGCTCATCGGCGGGTCCGCGGGCGCCGCGGCGGGCGGAATCGGTGCCGTGCCGGGTGCCGTCGTCGGTGCCGGACTCGGCGGCGCGACAGGCGAATCGTCGCGTGAACTGATTCAGTGGCTGCGCGGACAGCCAGTCCCCGAGACGGCGATCGACCGCGCGAAGGCCATCGCTGGACAGGGCGCCATGAACGCTGGAATCGAAGTCGCCGGTGCGCCGCTTGCGGCAGTAGGCCGCGCCATCGCGCCGCGTCTCATGCAGAGCGCGCTCAAGCCAGGCGTGCGCGCCATCGCGGCCGATGTGCACGCCGGTCTTCCCGTGCCGACTGTCGTCGAGACGTTGCTCAAGGAAGGCGTGAACGTGTCGGAGAGCGGTGTCCAGAAGTTGAACCGTCTGCTGACCGCCACGAATCAGGACATCACGGACGCGCTCAACGCCGTGCCATCGCGGGTGCGCATCAAGCCACGCGCCGTGGCCACTCGTGTCGACGCGGTTGCCGATGAATTCGGCCAGCAGGTGAATCCACGCGCCGACCTCGATCGCATTCAGGGCGCACGGCAAGAGTTCTTGGAGGCCCATGCTGGCGCCGGCCAGCGCGACGCGAGCGGGCGTCTCTTGCCGGAGCGGACCCTGAGCGTTCAAGACGCGCAGTCGCTCAAACAGGGCACCTATCGGCAGATCGGCAATAAGTACGGCATGCTCGCGCCCGCGGACATCGAGGCGCAGAAGGCCCTGGCGCGTGGCCTCAAGGAAGAAATCGCCGCCGAGACGGCGAAGGCCGGATACGACATCAACACGCTGAACGCCCGCGAAGGCGCGCTGCTCGATGCCAAGGAGGCCGTGGCGCATCGCGTCGCGGTATCCAAGAACGCCAACCCGATCGGCTTCGCCTGGGTCACGTCGCATCCGCTCACCTTCCTGGCCTCACTCATCGACCGGAACTCCGGCGTGAAGTCCCTTCTCGCGCGCGGGCTCTACGGGCAGGCGGGGCGGATGGCGAAGGCGAATCCGCAGTTGATTCGCGCGGCCGTCTTGGCGATCGCCGGAATACCCGACGAGCCGATGGCCTCTCACGCAGTAGCCACACCCACGGCGGTCGGAGTACGGCCATGAACCAGCGCCGCGTGACTCGACCGAACCGTCGCCGACACGCCGTGTCGCGGCCTCGCCGGCGGACGTTCGCGCGCCTGCTCGCTGCCGCGCGCCGACAGGCCGCCGTCATTCCACCAATATCCGTCATGCCGGCTGTGGAGGCGTTCGACCGCCACTGCGCCATGACGCCCGAGGACTTGCGCCGCTTTGGCGCCGTCATTCAGGAGTCCTTCGACGCAGGGCACGCCGTCGGTGCACGCTACGCGCGTGAGTTCGTGCGGGATCAGACGCTCGTCATCATGCGGTACTTCGCCGGCTGCGGCCTGAGCCTGTGTCTCGATCCGCTCTGGGCGCTCCTGGTCTTCATCCGGGTTCCACTCGATCACACGGCCATCGCGGCGGACATCGAACGGACCGTCAGCCCCACGGCGGCGGCGAGTTATCTGGAGGCGGCAACGGAGCACTTCAGCCGTCACAGCCCAGATGACACGGTCAGCCGGCAGTGAATTCCTGAAATATCAATCAATGCCTCGTGGTGGTGCACGTCCCGGATCGGGCCCCAAGAAGGGCAGCCATCGGCCGGAGTTCTACCGGCAGCAGGTCATGCTGCAGGAGTTCCGTGACCGCGTGCGGGAGGAGTTCGAGCCGCTGCTGACCGCGCTCATCGAGTCGGCGAAGGGCGCGAGCATCGTGGTGCAGCAGACGGGCATTGGATGGACGCAGATCACAGAGCCAGCTGCCATCGTCGCCGCGCTCAATAGCGGGGATGCCGTGCGCATCGAGTGCAAGCCGCCCGATCAGCGAGCGCAGAAAGAAGTCTGGGAACGCGCGCTCGGCAAGGTGCAGGAGTCCATCAAGGTCGAGGACGACACGCGACCCGTGCGCGTTGTGTACCAGTACTCCTGCAACCACGGGACAGACGGCGGAGACGAGCGGTGATGCAAGGCTCACTGACATCGACGCCGCAGCTTCGTCAGGTCCGGCTCTGGGAATGGGACACCGAGCCCGAACGGCACGCATCGAAGCCGACTCGCCTCGCACTCGTGCCGTCGCTCGCGCCAGTGCCCCCCGTGCGGCACCGGACGCCGAAGCGCCCGCAAGCCCTCGCCGTGCGGTGTGTCGGTTCACTGCCGCTGCGACCGGTGGAAGGCGATACGATGACCGCCGTCGCCGAAGCGTTAGCGCTCGCCAAGCGCCGTCAGCGGTGCGCGTGACATGGGCGGCCGTCCTTCGCGGCTCGCAGGGGTTTAAATCATGACGGGCGTCTCCTCGCCAGAAGCTGCGCCGCTCATCGCCGCGATCTACGCCCGCAAGAGCAACGAACAGACGCACACGGCCGACGAGTCGAAATCCGTCACCCGTCAGATCGAGAACGCGCGCGCGTATGCCGAGCGCAAGGGATGGCAGGTCGCCGACGAGCACATCTACGTCGATGACGGCATCAGCGGCGCCGAGTTCGCGAAGCGTCCGGGATTCGTGCGGTTGATGGCCTCCCTGAAGCCACGCCCGTCGTTCGACGTGCTGATCATGTCGGAAGAATCGCGACTCGGCCGCGAACAGATCGAAGTCAGCTATGCGATGAAACAGTTGGTGACGTCCGGCGTCCGCGTCTTCTGCTATCTGGCCGATGCGGAGCGCACGCTCGACTCGCCGCTAGAAAAGGCGATGCTGGCGCTTCAGACGATGGCCGACGAGATGGAGCGCGAGAAAGCCCGCCAGCGTGTCACGGACGCGATGACACACCGCGCCCACAAGGCGCATTGGCTCGGCGGGTACGTGTTCGGGTACGACCGGGTGGAAGAGTTCGACGAGCGAACGGATGACGCGGGCCGTAGACGTCGGCGCTGTGTGCGGCTCACGGTCAACGAGACGGAAGCCGCCGCGATTCGCCGCGTGTTTGAGTTGTCGGCGCTCGGCGTCGGACGTCGCCGACTCGCCAAGCAGTTGAACGCGGAAGGAGTGATCGCCCCGAAGCCGAAGCAGCGCCGGCCGCGCTCATGGTCGCCGAGCAGCATCGGCGAGATTCTCAAGCGCGACCTCTACCGGGGTGTCTACGTCTGGAACCGGCGGCAGAAACGGAACCAGTGGGGCCAGCAGCGCCCACAGGTGCGCGATGAGTCGCAATGGGTGCGCGTGCCCGCGCCGGAGCTACGGATCGTTGATGACGCACTGTGGGCCGCGACGCACGAACGCTTAACGACCTCGCGGCAGAACTATCTCCGGTACACGGACGGCAAGCTCTGGGGCCGTCCGACCAACGGCGCCGAGAGCAAGCACCTGCTCACCGGCATGGCCGTCTGCGGCGTCTGCGGTGGTGGGCTGCTCGCGCGCGGTCGTCGGTACGGAGCGGAGCGCGGGTACTTCTACACGTGCAGTTCGTTTTGGGTACGAGGCTCGTGCACGAACGATCTGGAGATCCCGCGCGAGATGGCCGATAAGGCCGTGCTCGATCTGCTCGAACACGACTTGCTCACGCCGGACGTCATTACGGCGGCCATCGCCAAGCTGACGGAAGTAGAAGCCGAACCACGCGAGACGGCCAAGGCCAAACGTCGCCGACTGGAGACGGCGATCGCGAAGCTCGACGCGGAACTGGCCCGGCTCGCCGACGCCATCGCGGCCGGCGGATCAACGACGCTCGCGGCCGGCATCCGGGACCGGGAGACGCAGCGTCAGCGGCTACAGGCAGAGCTACGGGCGACGGAGGCGCTCTCGGTGAAGCTAGCGGCCGACCGGATCACCGTCGAAGCTCTGCGGCATCTCGACGAGTGGCGGGGCCTGCTCGGGCAGGACACGACGCTGGCGCGGCAGATCCTGCGGAAGCTGCTGGACGGCCGGCTCGTGTTCTCCCCGAAGGGGAAGGCGGGTGATCGCTGGTACGAGTTCGCCGGAGAGGGAACGCTGGCGAAGTTCCTGGCGGACGTTCCCGTAATAAAAGCGATGGTACCGGTACGGGGATTCGAACCCCGGTCCCGTGGCTGAGAACCACGTGTCCTGACCCCTAGACGATACCGGCGTCGTCGACAGGAACTTCCCATCCTAGCGTCGTGGCGCGCACACGGTCAAGTCAGGGATAATCACGGATCGAGCGTCCACGTGCCCGCGGACGTTCGGTCCCGCGATGTGATCCCTCTCCCGATGCGCACTCGCCTTCTCGCTCCTTCGCTCCTGCTCGGTACGCTCGCCACGTTCGCCGCCTGTGCCTCGCCCGCGCCTCCACCCGCGCCCGCGCCGAAGGGCAAACGCGTCGATCCGGCGACGGCCGGATCGATTTCCGGCACGGTGACCTTCGCCGGCCGCAAGCCCGCGCCCCGCTACCTCAACATGGGCAGCGACCCGGCCTGCGTCGAGGCCGTCGGCGCGCGCCCGCGCGACCAGGCCGTCGTCATCGCGAACAATGGCGCGCTCGCCAACGTCTTCGTCTACGTGAAAGCCGGCCTGGATCCCGACTACACGTTCGACACGCCGACCACGGTCGTCTCGCTCGAGCAGAAAGGCTGCGAGTACGTACCGCGCGTCATCGGCGTCCGTGTCGGTCAACCCATCGAGGTGACCAACGACGACCCGACGTTCCACAACGTGCACGCCGTCAGCACGATCAACCAGCCGTTCAACCGCGGCCAGCCCATGCAGGGCAGCCGCGAGCGGCACGTGTTCACCGCGCCCGAAGTGATGGTCGAGTTCAAGTGCGACGTCCACCGCTGGATGACCGCGTGGATCGGCGTCGTCGCGCATCCGTTCTTCGCCGTGACGGGCGCGGACGGATCGTTCCGGCTCGACGGCCTGCCGCCCGGCACCTACACGATCGAAGCGTGGCACGAGACGTTCGGGACGAAGACGGCAACCGTGACGGTCGGTCCCAGCCAGGCGCAGTTGACGTCCTTCACCTTCACCGCCGCCAAGACCGGAAAGTAACCACGACGTGCGCTGGCTCCATCGCTACACCTGTTTGCTCGCCGCCGCCACGCTGCTGCTCATCACGGCCGGCGGCATGGTCACGAGCACGAGCTCCGGACTCTCGGTGCCGGACTGGCCGACGACCTACGGCTACCAGATGTTCGCGTTCCCGCTCAACCGCATGGTGGGAGGCATCTTCTACGAACACGGCCACCGGCTGATTGCCTCGGCGGTCGGCTTCCTCACGATTGGCCTCGTCGTCTTTCTGTGGCGCGTCGAGCCGCGACGATGGGTTCGACGACTCGGCTGGCTCGCGCTCGCCGCGGTGATCGCGCAGGGCGTGCTCGGCGGCCTGACCGTGCTCTTCCTGCTGCCCGATCCGATCTCGATCAGCCACGCGGGCCTCGCACAGATCTTCTTCTGTCTGACCGTCACGCTCGCGCTCGTCACCTCGCGGACGTGGCTGCGGCCCACGCGGCCGTCCGTCGACGACGCGTCGCTGCGCACGCGCATGGTCTGGCTCACGGCGCTCGTCTACGTCCAGGTACTCCTCGGCGCGACGATGCGCCATACGGGCGCGGGATTGGCGATTCCCACGTTCCCGCTCGCCTTCGGCCACCTGCTGCCGCCGGTATGGACGACGCCGATCGCCATCCATTTCTCGCACCGCGTCGGCGCGCTCGTGGTGACGATTCTCGCCCTTGCGAACATCGCGACCGTCTGGAGCCGGCACCGCGGTCATCCAGAGCTCACGCGGCCGGCGCTGCTGTTGCTGCTCGAAATCGCGACCCAGATCACGCTCGGTGCCCTCGTGGTCCTGACGGCCAGGCAGCCGATCATCAACACTCTTCACGTCGCAACCGGCGCCCTGGTGCTCGTCACCTCGCTCGTGCTCACGCTTCGGACATTTCGAGTACGCTTCATTCAGGCGGTGCCTGCCTCATGAAACCCGACGCCCTCGCCTACCCGAAATCCGATGCGCACGGCGTGTCGCGCCCCAAGTGGCTCGACGTGCTCGTGCTCGCAAAGGTGCGCGTCAACTCGCTCGTCGTCGCGACGACGGCCGGCGGGTACTACATGGCGACGCGCGACGGCATCGACTGGAGCGTGCTGCTGCTCGTCTCGATCGGCACGGCGCTCGTCGCGAGCGGTGCGGCCGCGATCAATCAGGTGGACGAGCGCGACACCGATCGGTTGATGAACCGCACGCGAACGCGGCCGATGGCCGACGGCCGCATGAGCGTTGCCGAAGGCCGCACGATTGCCGCGATCTTCTCCGCGGCGGGCCTCCTCATCCTCTGGCTGTCGTCGAACGCGGTCGCCACGCTCGTCGCGCTGGCGACGCTCGTCTTCTACGCGCTGATCTACACGCCGCTCAAGCGGCGCACGTCGCTCGCGACGATCATCGGCGCGGTACCGGGCGCATTGCCGCCACTCATCGGCTGGGCGGCCGTGCGCGGGTCGGTCGCGGGTCCCCAGCCGTGGGTGCTCTTCGTCATCATGTTCGTCTGGCAGCTTCCGCACTTCCTGGCCATCGCCTGGATCTTCCGCGATGACTACGGGCGGGCTGGCCTGAAGATGCTGCCGGTCGTCGAAGGTCCGGACGGCGGCGTCACCGGCCGACAGACGGCGCTCTGGGCCGCGACGCTCATTCCGCTGGGCCTTTTGCCGCTCATGTTCGGACTGGCCGACACCACCTACGCGATCGGATCACTCGCGCTCGGTGTCGCGCAGTTCCTGCTGGCGCTCCAATTCGCGCGCCGGCGCTCGCTCGCGGCCGCACGCGGGCTGTTCTACGGATCGATCGTCTATCTGCCGCTGCTCTGGGCGCTCATGGCCATCGGCAAGCGCTAATCGATGTCAGTCGACGACCTGCCGGCGCTGAACGCCACGCTGAACGCCACCTCTGCCGTGCTGCTCGTGGCCGGCTGGCGGTTCATCCGCAGCGGACGCGTCCGCGCGCACCGCCGCTGCATGATCTCGGCGTTCGTCGTCTCGTCGCTGTTCCTCATCTCCTACCTCGTGCACCACGCGATCGTCGGCACGACGCACTTTCCGGGCACCGGGATCGCGCGCACGATCTACTTCTCGATCCTCATCCCGCACGTCACGCTCGCCGCCGTCGTGTTGCCGCTGGCCATCGTGACGCTCCGTCGCGGCCTCGCGCGCCGCCACGCCGCGCACCGGCGCATCGCGCGCATCACGCTGCCCGTGTGGCTCTTCGTCTCGGTGACGGGGATCGTCGTGTACGTGATGCTCTATCGGATGTACTGACAAGGCCTCACGCGAAGCCGCGAAGATCGCGAAGAAGGGCACCACTAAAAAGATGACACCGCGAGCCCCCGAGCGGAGCGAGGGTGGCAAAGCGCGTCGCGTTGGGGGTGGGGCCCCAACGCCTTGCAAAGAAAGATGACTCGCGAACGTAGCGAGGGCGCCGAAGCGCATCAAGAAAAGTCCACGAAGCCCGCGACGCAGGAGCGGCGCTGAGCGGGCGAGCGGGGGCGGGGCCCCGCGAGCAAGCAAATAAAGCTGGTCTCAGCGCCTCGCAAAAGATGACTGTCTGCCACGCGTCAAAACTGACATGTCACTATTTGCCACGATCGCGTGATCTGTGTACGATTCCATCGGCGGATCGGCCTGGCGTCCGTCGAGTGGAATTCGAGTCAGGCGCCTGTCACGCCCATGTCGACGACCACCAAGAACCATCGCAAGGCCCACGATCTGCCGCTCAACGAGCGTGCGCTCTTCCGCCAGCAGGCCTACATCGGCGGCCAGTGGGTGGACGCCGATGACGGCGGCATCACGAACGTGGCGAATCCAGCCGACGGCCGCGTGCTCGGCACGGTGCCCCGCATGGGCACGGCCGAAGTACGGCGCGCCATCGCCGCAGCCGACGCTGCCCTGCCTGCCTGGCGCAATGAAACTGCCGGCACGCGCGCGACCATCCTCCGGCGCTGGTTCGATCTCTGCCTCGAACATCAACAGGATCTCGCGACGATCCTCACGATGGAACAAGGCAAGCCGCTTGCCGAAGCCCGAGGCGAGATCGCGTACGGCGCCGGCTTCATCGAGTGGTTCGCCGAGGAAGCGCGCCGCGTCTACGGCGATGTGATCCCCGCCAACGCGCCGGGCCGCCGCATCGTCGTCATCAAACAGCCGATCGGCGTGACGGCGACGATCACGCCGTGGAACTTTCCGAACGCGATGATCACGCGCAAGGTCGGCGCCGCGCTCGCGGCGGGATGCACGGTCGTCAGCAAGCCGGCGGGCAGCACGCCGTTTTCGGCCCTCGCGCTCGCCGAGCTCGGCGCGCGCGCCGGCATCCCGAAGGGCGTGTTCAACGTCGTCACGGGACCCGCGGCCGTCATCGGCGCGGAGCTCACGTCGAATCCCGTCGTCCGCAAGTTGTCGTTCACGGGATCGACCGAGGTCGGCCGCACGCTGCTCGCGCAGTGCGCGGGCACGATCAAGAAGGTGTCGCTGGAGCTCGGCGGCAACGCGCCGTTCATCGTGTTCGAGGACGCGGATCTCGACAAAGCCGTGGCCGGCGTCATGGCGTCGAAGTTCCGCAACACGGGCCAGACGTGCGTCTGTGCGAATCGCATCTTCGTCGACGCGCGCGTGTACGACGCGTTCGCCGCGAAGCTGCGCGAGGCCGTCAGTGCGCAGACCGTCGGCAACGGGCTCGACTCGGGCGTCACGCTCGGTCCGCTCATCGACGACGCCGCCGTGGCAAAGGTCGAAGAACACATCGAGGACGCGCTCGCGCACGGCGCGAAGATTCTCGTCGGTGGCCGCCGCCACACGCTCGGCGGCACGTTCTTCCAGCCGACCATCCTCACCGACGTGCCGCTCGGCACGAAGCTCATGCGCGAGGAGACGTTCGGCCCCGTCGCGCCGCTCACGAGGTTCACGTCGGAAGACGAAGTCATCCGCATGGCGAACGACACGCCATTCGGCCTGGCCGCCTACTTCTACACGCGAGACCTCGCGCGCGCCTGGCGCGTCGCCGAAGCCATCGAGACGGGCATCGTCGGCATCAACGAGGGAATCATCTCGACGCCGGTCGCACCCTTCGGCGGCGTGAAGGAATCCGGCCTCGGCCGCGAAGGTTCGAAGTACGGCATCGAGGAATATCTCGAGGTGAAGTACTTGTGTATGGGCGGACTGTAGAGGGCTTTGCGGATCAAGTTAGAAGTGTGAAGCCAGAAGCCAGCAGGGTCTCACGCGAAGGCGCGAAGATCGCGAAGAAGGGCATTTAAAAAAGTTGATACCGCAAGGCCCCGAACGAAGTGAGGGCGCCGAAGCGCGTAGCGGCGGGGGTGGGGCCCCGCCGCATTGCAAAGAAGATGGCTGATCGGTTTCACGCGAAGCTCGCGAAGAAGGGCAGTAAGAAGAGGGGCATCAAAAAAGATGACACCGCGAGCCCCCGAACGAAGTGAGGGCGGCGAAGCGCGTAGCGCTGGGGGTGGGGCCCCAGCGCACTGCAAAAAGATGACACGGCGCTGAACGAGCGCCCCGCCGCACTGCCAAAGAAGAAGACTGAGGACAACACATGACGTTTCAGGATCGCACTGCCATTGTGACCGGGGCTGGCGGCGGCTTCGGGGAAGGCATCGCCAAGCATTTCGCCGCGCTCGGGGCGGCGGTGGTCGTCGCCGACATTCGCGGCGATGAGGCCGCGCGCGTCGCGGCTGAGATCACGAAAGCCGGCGGACGCGCGGTGCCAACGACGACGGACGTGACGAAAGACGCGGACGTCCGCGCGATGGTCGACCTGGCGCTGAAGTCGTTCGGCCGGCTCGACATCATGGTGAACAACGCCGGCACGACGCACAAGAACCGGCCGATGCTCGACGTCGACGAAGCGACGTTCGATCGCGTGTACGACACGAACGTCAAGAGCCTCTATCTCAGCGCGAAGCACAGCGTCCCGGTCTTCCGCAAAGCGGGCCACGGCGTCATCATCAACATCGCGTCGACGGCCGGCGTGCGTCCGCGGCCGGGCCTGACATGGTACAACGGCTCGAAGGGCGCGGCGATCATTCTCACGAAGTCGATGGCGGCCGAGCTGGCGCCCGATCACATCCGCGTGAACGCGATCAACCCGGTCATGGGCGAGACCGGACTCTTGAAGGACTTCCTGCCTGGCGAGGACAGCGCGGAAGTCCGGGCGCGGATCATCAGCACGATCCCGCTCGGCCGGCTCAGCCAGCCGATGGACATCGCACGGGCGTGCGCGTTCCTCGCGAGCGACGACGCCGATTTCATCACGGGCGTCTGCCTCGAGGTCGACGGCGGTCGCTGCGTATAGCGCGGCGGCATGCCGCCGCGGCCAGGACGGGCACGCATGAGCACCGGGGCCGAAGCCAACCTGACGCGCATCGCGTACGACAAGATCCGCGCGGCCATCGTCTATGGCGCGCTCGATCTCGGCGAGCCGTTGTCGGAGAACGCGCTCGCGCGCGCGCTCGGCATGAGCAAGGCGCCGATCCGCGCGGCGATGGGCGAACTGCGGCTGAAGGGTCTCGTCCACGTCGTGCCGCAGTCGGGCACGTACGTCTTCAGCCCGACGCGCGAGGAAATCGAGGAGCTCTGCGACTTCCGCTTCCTGCTCGAAGGCCAGGCCGTGCAGTCGTCAATGGCCAAAAGCGCTGAGGACCTCGTCGCCGAGCTCTCGCGCGTGGTCGCGGCCATGGAGGACACGACCTCGGCGTCAGCCGCCAGCGGCAAGCTGCTCGACAGCGAATACCATCACCTGTTCATCAAGTACTGTGGCAACCGGTATCTCACCGACGCCTACGAGACGATCGCGCACCGCGTCGAAGCGCTCCGGTACCGGTTCATGGACACGGCCGTCTACCGGCGCAAGGCGGCGACCGAACATCGGGAGATGCTCGATCTCCTGGCGGCCGGACGCATCACGAAGGCCGTGGGCGTCCTCGGCGAGCACATTGCCCGCACGCGTGAATTCCAGTCGCGCGTGACCTGGTCGCACGGACGATCGCGCCGCAGCGACTACAAGTTCCGCGAACATGCGGTCGTCTTCAAGGACGACCTCACGCCGCCGGGGACGGCCGGCGACGTGCCGCCGCGATAGCCGTCGGCTGGCTACTTGGCGAAGCGATCGAAGATATCGACGAGCTCGTTGAGCTGCGCGTGCCGATCGGGATCGCCGTTGACGATCGCGGTCGTGACGCACGTATCGACGTGGTGTTTGAAGATGGCGAGGCTGATGCGGTTCAATGCCGCCTCGGCGGCCGCGAGCTGCTGGAGAATCTCGATGCAGGCTCGCGGCTCCTGCACCATCCTCCGAATGCCGCGCACCTGCCCTTCGATACGGTTCAGGCGCGTGACGAGCCCTTGCTGATCGGCCACTCCCAGCATACGTCTCACCCCCCGGCGCGGCGACCGGCTCGCACTGGCAGCAGTCGATCGGCGAAGGCCCCAAGGCCCTTTCGACAATACGACACTTTCGCGCCCTTGTTGCATCAAATAGTTGCGTTAGGCCCGACGACGCTCTGGATGGCCGCAACCCGGAGTACAGTGTCCGGACGCGTCATGGTCGTCGTCGGAGGCGAGGGCCCGCCGATCGTGGTGATTCCCGGCATCCAGGGGCGATGGCGGTGGATGGCGCCGCTCGTCGACGCGCTCGCGCGCCGGCACCGCGTCGTGACCTTCTCGCTGAACGAGGCCCGCGGCGATCGACTCTTCGATCGCTGGTGCGACCTCGTGGACCGGTCGGCCGCGGCGGCCAGCCGCGGGCCCGTGGCCATCGCGGGCCTGTCGTTCGGCGGCCTCATCGCCCTGCGCTACGCCGCGAGCCGGCCGAACCGAACCTCGCACCTCGTGCTCATCTCCACGCCGTCGCCGCGCTGGCGCCCGGACGCAGCCTCGCTCGGCTACGCCGACCGGCCGTGGCGATCGCTTCCGGCCTTTCTCCGGCGTACGCGGACGCGTCTCGCGCCGGAACTGGCAGCGGCCTTCCCTCAACGCGCCGATCGCACCGCGTTTTCCGTCAGCCAGACGGGCCGGCTTCTACGCGCGCCGCAGTCGCCCGCGCGAATGGCCGACTGGATCCACGCGTGGATGGCGGAAGATCTCACGCCCGACAGCGCGCGTGTCACCGCCCCCACGCTCGTCGTCACCGGCGAGCCGGCACTCGATCGCGTCGTGCCGGTCGAGAGCTCACTCGAGTATCTGTCGCTCATCACGGGTGCGGAGCACGCGGTCATCGCCGACACCGGTCATCTCGGCGTCATCACGAAGCCGGACGTCGCGGCCGGTCTCATTGGTCGCTTCCTGGCCTCGTGAGAGACTGGCGACGTGCGATTGACGTTGTCCGGACCGTCGGGTCCGCTCGAAGCTCTGCTCGAAGAACCGTCCGGCAACGCCCCGATTCGGGCGGCCGTCGTCTTCGCCCATCCGCATCCGCAGCAGGGCGGCACCATGCACACGAAGGCCGTGTTCCAAGGCACGAAAGGCCTCGTGCGCATCGGCTGCGCCGTCCTGCGCTTCAACTTCCGCGGCGTCGGCGCGAGCGCCGGATCGTACGACGAAGGCCGCGGTGAGCGCGACGACTTCCGCGCGGCACTCGACGTCATGGCCGAGCGCTATCCGGGCGTGCCGCTCTGGGCGGCCGGGTTCTCGTTCGGCGCGTGGGTCGCGCTCGAGACCGGCGCGGTCGATCCGCGCGTCAGCGCGCTCATTGCCGTCGCGCCGCCGCTCACGAAGATGGGCTATCGCTTCGACCACACGCTCGCGTCCACGAAGCCGAAGTTCTTCGTGCAGGGCAGCCTCGACGAGATCTGTCCGGTGAAGGATCTATGGGCGTTCTACGCGAAGCTCCACGAGCCGAAGGAGATCGCGATCATCGACGGCGCGAATCATCTGTTCGAAGGACGGACGCCGGAAGTCGGCGAAGCGCTCGAGGACCTGCTCGGCGACTGGCCGTCGGCGCGGGGTTCGATGCGAGAATAGACGCATGGGCCGATCGGGATGGACCGTGCGCGTCGCCGGCGTGCTCGCCGGCGTGCTCGTTGCTGGCGCGTGCTCGTCCGGTCCGCCGCCGCCGGTCGACGAGCGTCCCTACGAACAACAGATCCAGGCGTCACGCGCCGAAAAAGATCGCATCTTCCGGACCGACGCGTCCGTGTCGCCGATTCCGGCCGAGGAACGCGCGACCTTTCCAGGACTGGTCTACTTCCCCATCGATCATCGCTATCGCGTGCCCGCGGCCCTGCACGAGGAACGGAGCGATCCGCCGGTCGTCATCAATCTGCCCACGTCGAGCACCGAGACGCAGCCCGAAGAGCGCGTCGGCCGACTCGAGTTCACGCTCGACGGCACGGCGTACACGCTCACGGCGTTCGCCTCCGAGGGCGATCTGAGCCGGCTGTTCGTGCCGTTCAACGACCTGACGAACGGCCACGAGACGTACGGCGGCGGGCGCTATCTCAACCTCGACCGCTCGGCCATCGGCGTCTACGATCTCGATTTCAACCGGGCCTATCAGCCGTCCTGCGTGTACAACCACGACTACGTCTGCCCGTACCCGCCGCGCGAGAACCGGCTGCCCATCGCGATCGACGCGGGCGAACGCCTGCGTCCCTGACGGGACGTCCCACGTGACTCCGCTCGCCCAAGCGCTTCGCGAGACATTGGCCACGGCGCCCTCGGATCTCACGCGCGCCGCGCTCACGATCGCGCGCATCGAGTCACCCGATCTCGATCCCGATCCGACACGGCGCGCGCTCGACGCGCTGGGCGATCGCGCCGCCGATCGGCTCGGCCGTCTCGCCGACGCGCCGGTCCGCGTGCGGCTCGCCGCCCTCAACGACGTCGTCTTCGGCGAGGCGCGATTCGTGGGCAATCGCGCGGCCTATGGCGACTTCCGCAACAGTCTCCTGAACGTCGTCGTCGCACGGCGGCTCGGCATCCCGATCTCGCTGGCCGCCGTGTATCTGCACGTCGGACGACGGGCCGGGATCGAGATGTTCGGGATCTCGTTCCCCAGCCACTTCCTCGTCCACGTGCCCGCAGACGCCGGTGAGGACCGGCAGCCGGCGATCGTGGTCGATCCATTTTCCGGCGGACAGGTACTCGACGAACGCGCGTGCCGGGCCCTGCTCGCGCGCCACGTCGGTGACACGGTCACGTTCGACCGGCGCTTGCTCGAACCGTGCACGACGCCGGACATCGTCCTGCGCATGCTCGTCAACCTGCAACAGGCGTATCTCGATCACCGATCGATCCCGCAGGCGCGGGCCGCCTCCGATCTCATCCTGGCGGTGAAACCGACGGCGCTCGCGGCCCGACGCGATCGGGGACTCGCAGCCTATCAACTGGACGACCTGCCGGCCGCGCTGCGCGACCTCGAGGACTATCTGCGCGTGAAGACGTGGACCGACGAGGACCGGGAGGAGCGGGATGCCGTGCAGGCGCGCGTGGCCGCGATCCAGCGCCGGCTGGCCGCGTTGAACTGACCGGCGCGTGGCCGGCGGAGATCGTCATCGGACGATCCCCGCCGGTCCACGGCCGTGGGTGGGACGACTACTTGACGAACAACATCTCGCGATAGGTCGGCAGCGGCCACAGCTCGTGCGGCACGAGCGACTCGATGGCGTCGCCCGCGTCGCGGAGCGCGTTCATGGCCGGCACGACGGCATCGCGCATGTGCTTCGCGTGCTTCTCCGCCGACGACGCGTGGTCGTCGAGCGCCTTGGTGAGCTTGTCGGTGCGCGTCCGCAGGTCGTCGATGAGGCGCGAGAGCTCGGCCAGGAGCTTCTTCGACTCACGCGGAGTGCCGCCGCCCGCCTTCAGGGCCGCGACCGACTGCCCGACCACCGTCTGGTAGCGCAGCGCGGCCGGCAGGATGTAGCGATTCGCCAGGAGCACCATGAGCTGCCCCTCGACGTTCAGCGTCTTCACGTAGATCTCGTAGTTGATCTCCGTGCGGGCGTGCAGTTCGCGCGTGTTGAGCACCTTGTAGGTCTCGAACAGCTTGACCGTCTCGGGCTTGACGAGCTGCGGCAATGCGTCGACCGTGTTCGTGAGGTTCAACAGCCCGCGCTTGGCGGCTTCCTTCCGCCACTCCTCGGCGTAGTTGTTGCCGTTGAAGACGATCCGCTTGTTCTCCGCGATCACCTTCGGCAAGAGCGCCTTGACGGCCGCCTCGATCGTCTTGCCCTTGGCCACGGCCTGCTCGAGCTCGGTCGCGATGTAGTCGAGCGACTCGGTCACGGCCACGTTCAGCGCGATGTTCGGCATCGCGATGCTCTGGTTGGACGAGACCGCGCGGAACTCGAACTTGTTGCCGGTGAAGGCGAACGGGCTCGTGCGATTGCGATCGCCCGCGTCACGCGGCAGCTTCGGCAGCACCGAGACGCCGGTGTCGAGGATGCCGCCCGACTTCGTGCTCCGCGCGCCGCCCTTTTCGATCTGCTCGAAGATGTCGGTGAGCATGTCGCCGAGGAACACCGAGATGATCGCCGGCGGCGCTTCGTTCGCGCCGAGCCGATGGTCGTTGCCCGCGCTCGCGATCGACATGCGGAGCAGGCCCTGCCACTTGTTGACGGCCCGGAGGACGGCGGCGCAGAACACGAGGAACTGGATGTTGTCGTGCGGCGTGTCGCCCGGGTTCAACAGGTTGTTGCCGAGGCTGTCGCTCATGCTCCAGTTGAGGTGCTTGCCGCTGCCATTGACGCCAGCGAACGGCTTCTCGTGGAGCAGGCACGCCAGGCCGTACTTCGGCGCGAGCCGCCGCAGCGTCTCCATCGTCATCATCTGGTGATCGGTGGCGACGTTGGCGTTCTCGAAGATCGGCGCCACTTCGTACTGGCTCGGCGCGACTTCGTTGTGCCGCGTCTTGACCGGCACGCCGACCTTGTAGAGCTCCGCCTCGACGTCGTGCATGAACGCGAGGACGCGATCGGGGATCGAGCCGAAGTACTGATCCTCGAGCTCCTGGCCCTTCGGTGGGCGCGCGCCGAACAGCGTTCGACCCGCGTTGATGAGATCCGGCCGCGAGAAGTAGAAGTGCCGATCGATCAGGAAATACTCCTGCTCGGGTCCGCACGTCGTGTAGACGCGATCGGCGTCCGAGCCGAAGAGCTTCAGGATGCGGACGGCCTGCTTCGAGAGCGCTTCCATCGAGCGGAGGAGCGGCGTCTTCTTGTCGAGCGACTCTCCCGTCCAGCTCACGAACGCCGTCGGGATGACGAGCGTCGTGCCGTTCTGCGTCACGAGCAGCCAGGGCGCGCTCGTCGGATCCCACGCCGTGTAGCCGCGCGCCTCGAACGTGGAGCGCATGCCACCCGACGGAAAGCTGGACGCGTCGGGCTCGCCCTGGATCAATTCCTTGCCGCGGAACTCCGCCACGGCGCGGCCGTCGACGGCCGGCGAGAGAAACGAGTCGTGCTTCTCGGCCGTGATACCGGTGAGCGGCTGGAACCAGTGCGTGTAGTGCGTGGCCCCGTGCTCGACCGCCCAGTCTTTCAGCGCCGACGCGACCGCATCGGCGTCGGAGGGGTCGAGCGACTCGCCGTGCGTGATCGTCCGACGGAGGGCCTGGTAGACCGCCTTGGGCAGGCGCTTCTCCTGGACCGAATCGTTGAACACCAAACTGCCAAACGCGTCGGCCGCGCTCATCGTGGCCTTGTCCTTGGTCGTCACCGACCAGTCGCGAATGGCGCCAATCGCCTCGCCCAAAACTGCCGAACCCATCGTTGCCCCTCTTTTCTTCTGTTGTGCCGGACTACGTGTCTGCGCGGTGGTCGTCCGACGTTTTGGCGCTGCGCCGACCGTCGCGCCGACTTCTGACTTGCGTGCGGAAGCGCGAATGATAGCGCGGGTTGCGTAAGGCTGCATTATCTATCAAATTGTGCTGAAACTGCAACGAATATGG